>DAIQNR010000043.1:0-44522 GCA_036788295.1 Myxococcota bacterium | reverse complement strand
GGCGCGGTCCGAGGGGGAGCAGGCGCGGCGGGAGCTCGATGGGGCGCGGTCCGAGCGGGAGCGGCTGAGCGAGGCGCTCGATGGGGCGCGGTCCGAGCGGGAGCGGCTGAGCGAGGCGCTCGATCGGGCGCGGTCCGAGGGGGAGCAGGCGCGGCGGGAGCTCGAGTCGCTCAAATCCGCGCTCGAGCTCGCTCGGGCGGAGGCGGCTCGGGAGCGCTCCGGGGCCGAGCAGGCGGAAGGGGAGGCCGCCGAAGCGAACGGTCGGGCCGAGGCGGCGGAGGCAGCGGTCGCGGCGCTCGAGCGCGCGGTCCGAGGGGTCTCGGAGGAGGCCCACCGGCTGCGGGCGGAGCTCGACCAGGCCGAGCAGGCTCGCACCCAGGCCGAGGCGCGGGTGAAGGACGCGGAGCAGACGGCCCGGCTCGCCGGAGCGCGGGCGCAGGCCGCCGAGTCGAGGCGGGCCGAGGCGGAGCAGGGCCGCGACGCGGCGCGGTCGGCGGCGGAGGGAGCGCGCGCGGAGCAAGACGAAGCGATCGAGCGGGCCCGGACCGAGCAGGCCCGGGCTGAAGCGGAGGCTCTCAGGGCCGAGGAGGAGCTCGGGCGGCTGCGGGCGGCGCTCGGGTCGATGGAGGCGGAGCTCGAGACCGCGCGCCGCGCTCGATGGGCGACGGAGTCGGAGGTCTCGGAGGCGCTCGCGCGGGCGGACGCCGCGGAGCGCGCCGCATCCGAGATGGCCCTTCGGCTCGAGCGGCTCGAACGGTCCCACCACGCGCTCGGGGCTGACCGCCGGGCCCTCGAGCTCGGCGCTCAGCACCTCGCCGGCCAGCTCGAGGCGCTCCGGGGCCGAGCCGGCATCCTCCGCGACGAGCGGGACGCGCTGGCCGCCGCCTCGGAGATGCTGCTGCATGAGCGGGACGAGGCGCTGGTTCGGGTCTCCGCGCTCGACGCGAAGACGCGTCAGCTCGGGGCGGAGTTGACCGCAGCGGCCCAGAGGGAGCAAGCGGCCTTGCACGCTCTCGATGCGCACCGAGCCGATTCGAAGGTGCGAGCTCACGCCGACGCCGCGAGCGCCAGGCTCGAAGATGCGGCGAGGCTCGACGCTCGGGCATCGAGATGGGAGGCGGGCGCGGGGCAAAGCTGGCTTTCTTCGGTCCTTTCGGACCTCGAGCGGCGATCGGCCGAGACCGAGCAGCAGCTCGGAGCCGCGCTCGCCGAGAAGGCCGAGCTCGGCGCGGCGTGGACCGATGCGGTCGCGGGCAGAATCGCTGCTCGGGCGCGGTGGGCCATCGAGCGGGCGGAGCGGGCTCAGGTCGCCGGTGAGCGGGCCGAGCTCGAGGAGCTCTTCACCGACGTGCTCGGCCGGCACGTGGCGTTGGAAGAAGAGCTCGCCGAGGCGAGAGCCGCGGCCTCGTCGGAGTCCCTCCAGAGAGCGGAGCTGGAGACTGGTCAAAAGGAGGAGAAGGCCCGGGCCGAGGCGGCCGAGCGGACCAGGGAGCGGCTCTCAATGCAGCTCGACCAGGTCCGGGCCGCGCACGAGCGCACGCTGGCGAAGGCGGCGCAGCTCGAGACGCAGCGGGGGCGCTTCGAAGCCGAGCTCGCCGATGCGCGCCAAACCGCCGACGCGCTCGTCGCCGAGAGGTCCCGAGCCGCGTCGGCGGAGGCGGAGCTTCGGTGGGCCCGGGCGCGGCTCGCCGAGGCTCGGTCGCGGATCGAGGAGCTCGAGGCGCTCTCCCGAAGGACCCCGGCGGGTCCGCCGCGAACCGAGGCTCCGCAGGTGCGGGATTCGAGGCTTCAGAAGGCGCAATCGGACCTGCGCTGGGCCCGGATGTCGCTGTTGGAGGCCCGGTCCCGGATCGAGGATTTGGAGGCGCTCTCCCGCAGGACCCCGGCGGGTCCGCCGCGAGCCGAGGAGGCTCAGGTGCGGGATTCGAGGCTTCAAGCGGCGCAATCCGAGCTGCGCTGGGCCCGGATCGCGCTGTCGGAGGCTCGTTCCCGGATCGAGGATCTGGAGGCGCTTTCTCGTCGAACCCCCGGGGTCCCCGAGGCTCCCGAGGAGCCGAAAGTGCAGCCTCTATCTTCGCAATCCGATCTGCGCTGGGCCCGGATCGAGCTGTCGGAGGCCCGTTCCCGGATCGAGGAATTGGAGGCTCTCTCTCGCAAGCCTCCCGCGGCCCCCGAACGTCCCGAGGCTCCTGAGGAGCCGAAAGTGCAGCCTCTATCTTCGCAATCCGATCTGCGCTGGGCCCGGATCGCGCTGTCGGAGGCCCGTTCCCGGATCGAGGATCTGGAGGCGATTCCTCGTCGAACCCCGGCGGCCCCCGAAGGTCTCGAGGCTCCGGAGGAGCCGAAAGTGCAGCTTTCACCTTCGCAATCCGAGCTGCGCTGGGCTCGGATCGAGCTGTCGGAGGCCCGTTCCCGGATCGAGGATTTGGAGGCGATTTCCTGCAATTCTCGGGCGGCCGCGGCGCGAAGGGAGGCTCCGGAGGAGCCGAAAGCGCGGCCTCAACCATCGCAATCCGAGCTGCGCTGGGCTCGGATCGAGCTGTCGGAGGCCCGTTCCCGGATCGAGGAATTGGAGGCTCTCTCTCGCAAGCCTTCCGCGGCCCCCGAACGTCCCGAGGCTCCCGAGGTTTGGAACTCACCGCCTCAACCATCGCAATCCGACCTGCGCCGATCCCGGATCACGCTGCCCGAGGCCCAGTCTCGGATCGAGGAGCTCGAGGCCCTCCGTTCGGCGGTTTGGCGGTCGAAGCCAGGCAAGCTTCGCACCGTGGAGGTCGAGCCGGTGGTGCTCCGAATTGGAGTCGCTCGGGGTTTCGAGGAGCGGGTCCGGCGAGAGGACGCGGAGGTCGCCGCGGTAGCGCTGCGCCACCGGGTGGCCGAGCTCCGGGCCGAGGTCGAGGGTCTGCGAGCAGCAGCCGAGCAGCGCCAGGCCCGAGCCGCCGAGGTCCATCAGGCGCTCGATGCGGCCCTGAGCGCGGCCCAGGCCGAGATCCAAGGGCTCCGGCCGCTGGCGGCGGAGGTGCCCGGCCTGCGCCGGGCCGCTGCGGACGCGGAGCGGCAGCGGCTCGAGGACAAGGTCCGCGTCGAGCGGCTCACCTCGGCCCTCGGGCAGGGCCGAGCGGAGGCCGACGCGCTTCGTGCCGGGCTCCAGCGGCTCGGGGACGAGCGTCGGTCGCTCGCCGAGCGGGTCGAGCACCTCGGCCGCATGGTCGAGGACGAGCGCCGGCGGCGGGAGGGCCTCGACGCCCAGGTCCTCGCGCTCCGCGGCTCCATCGCGTCGGCCCAGGAGGAGGCGAAGGCGGCCCGGGCCGAGCTGGCCGCCGCCGGCGACCGGGCCCGAAGCCTCGAGCGGTCGCTCGAGGCCGCGCTCGCCGAGCGGAGGGCGGTCGAGGGCGCGCTCGCCGAAGCGCGGGGGGCGCTGGCCGAGGCCCGTGAGGCGGAGGCGGCGGCGGAGCGGGTCCGCGCCGGGGCGCAGCGCGACCACGAGGAGCTCGGGCGGGAGCGAGACGGCCTCTCGGCCGAGCTCGAAGCCGCGCGGCGGTGGGCCCGGGAGCAAGCGGGCAAGACCGCCGCGCTCATCGCCGAGCTCGAGATCGAGATCCAACGCCGGGAGGCGGTCGAGCGCGCGGTGGCCGAGGCGGAGGGGGAGGCGGCCCGGCTCGACGCCCAGCGGTCGGCGCTCGAGGACCAACTCGAGCGGGCCGAGGCGGAGCGAAGCCGGTCGCAGGCGGCGGTGCGCGCCGCCGAGGCCGCTTGGGCCGAGGTCGAGGCGAAGGCATCGGCGCTCGAGGCCGAGCTCGATCGGCTGAGGAGCGTGGCGACCGACGACGAGCTCACCCGGCTCGAGGCAGCGATCGCCGAGGCCGACGACACCTCCGACCGGGTCGAGGCCCTCGAGGCGGCGCTCGCCGAGGCGGAGGCCCGGGCCCGGCACCTCGACGTCGCCCGGGAGGCGGCCGAGCAGCGGGCCGACGCCGCGGAGGCGCTCGCCGAGGAAGCGGACCAGGAGCTGGCGCGGGTGGTGTCGGAGGCGGAGCGCGCGCTCTCGTCCCGGCGGGAAGCGCCCGGCCTCGAGGCGGCGCTGCACCGGGCCGAAGACCAGCTCGGGGCGGCGAAGGAGGCCGCGGCGTCGGCCGAAGCCGCCCGCGACGAGGCTCGGCTCGAGGCCGAGCGGGCCCGTTCGGCCATCTCGGCGGTGCAGCGGCAGGCCGAAGAGCTGAGGCGGAGCAAAGAGAGCACCGAGCGGCGCTGCGATGACCTGCAGACCGCGCTCGAGCGGGCCGAGCGGCAGCTGCGGGCGCCCGGGTTCCACGGGGATGGCCCGCGGGAAGGTCGGCTCGTCCGCGAGCTCGAGGCGGCCCGCGCCGAGCTCGACGAGGCCAGAGCGGAGGTGGGCCGGAAGGTGGAATCGGAGCGGTCCGCAGCCTCGGCCCGGGCCGCGCTCGAGGCGGCGCATGGGGAAGCTCAGGCCCGGGTCGCCGCGCTCGAGGCGGAGCTCGAAGCGGCGGGGGAGCGTTCGGCGCTCCGGTCCGCGCTCGACGCCGCCGCCCGCGAGGTGCACCGGCTCGAGCGGGACGTGGAGATGCTCTCGGCGGAGCGCCGGCGGCTTCGGCAGGTGATCGAGGGGTCCGAGCAGGCGCAGGTCCGGCTCGAGCGCCGGGTGGCGGAGCTCGAGGCCAGCCTCGACGCGAAGACCCAGCGGGTGGGGGCCCTCGAGCGGGACCTCGAAGAGCAGGCCGCTCGCCTGCGCCGGCTGGCAGGGAGGTGACATGGAAGAGCAGGATTGGGCGGTCTTTGGGGTGGAGCTGCCGGGCCGGGTGCTCGCTGCCATCCGGGCGGACGCCGAGGCCCGGTACCCGAAGGAGGCGTGCGGGCTCGTGTTTGGGGACCCGAGCGGTCCCCGGACCGACCGGGTGGTCCCGATCGGGAACGTGAGCGACGATCCGGGTCGCTTCGCCTTCGATGAGCGAGAGCACCTGCTCGCGCTCGAAGCGGCGGAAGCCGAAGGCCGAGCGGAGCGCGTGGTCTACCACAGCCACCCCGACGCCGGCGCGTACCTCTCCGCGGTCGACCGGGCCGCCATCGCGCCCGGTGGTCGGGCGCTGATGCCGCACGTGCTCCACCTCGTCGTCGAGATGCGGGGGGGCAGGGCCGGCGAGATGGCCGCCTTTCGGTACAATCCGGACAGCCGCAGCTTCGACGAGGCCCATTTCGGACCGCCGACGCTCCCCGACCTCGAGCTGCGGGCCGGCCCGAGCGAGCGGCCGATCCCTGCGGTCGGGGGCCAGATCGTGGGCCGGCGTCTCGATCCCGAGGAGGCTGCGCGGCTGAGGGGCCTGGCCGAGGGCGCCCGGCTGTCGGTGGACCATCGGACGGCCCAGCTGATCGATCACTTCGAGCTCGGCCATCTGTCTCCGCTCACCGGGTTTCAGCGGCCGGACGAAGCCCGGACGGTGGAGGCGCTCGGCCGCACCCCGCGGGGGGTACCGTGGCGCTCCCCGGTCGTGCTCGAGGTCCCGAGGGCCCCGGACTGGAAGACCGGCCAAGTCATCGAGCTGATTGGACCCGACGACGCGCCCCGGGCGCTGATGGTCGTGGCCGAGCGCCGATCGTCGGCGAAAGGCGTCGTGCTCGGCGGTCCGCTGTTCGCGTACCCGAGCGGGCGGCCCGACGTTCGCGATCTGCGCGCCGCCTGGCTCTCGCTCGGGGCCGAGCGCATCCTCGCCGTCCCTGCCTCCGCGGACCCGTTGGCGTCGCCGCTCGATCGCTACGACGCGCTCCTCCTTTCGCCCCGCTGGGTGGAGGATCCGGGGGCGGAGCGGCTCGCTCCGACCGCCGAGCTCGCCGCCGCCCTGGCCCAAACGCCCGGGGCCGGCCTCGTCGTGCGCCAGCTCGCCGAGATCGGCGGCGACCCGTGGTTGAACGCGGCCATGGCCCAAAACCAGGGCGCCACCCACATCCTCGTCTCGAGTCCGGCCATCGCCCGCGAGATCGAGGACGCCCTTCAAATCAAGCCGATCCTGCCTCGGGTCCCGCCGAGCCCGTGAGCTCGGAGCGCCTGCGGGTCATCGGGCGATGCGGGCGAGCTGGGCGTCGAGGTGATCGAGCACCATCCGGCCCACCACCGAGCGGTCCGCGCCCGGGGGCTGGCGGAGGACGACGAACCGAGGGTCGGCCCGCATCGGCCCCCAGCACGTCGGCTGCATGGTCGTGAACACCGCGATCGTGCATCGACCGGAAAGAAGGGCGAGGTGCATCGGCCCGGTGTCGTTCGTGACGACGACATCGGCCGAGGTGGCGAGCGCGACCAGCGGTCCGAGGCTCTTTCCGGCATAGATTGGGCCGCCCGCCGCGACCTCCCGAAGCAGGGCCTTCTCCCCCGGGCCCCCGGCGACCACCACCGAAGCGCCCCGGGCCGCGGCGAGGCGTCCGGCGGCGCGAAACGCCTCCGAAGAGAACCGCTTGTCGGGGTTCCGGGACCCGGGGACGAGCAGCACCCGGGGGCTTTTTTGGCCCCAGAGCAGCTCCGCCTTCTCCTCGGCCGGCGCGGGCACCAAGAACGGGACCTCCGCCGGGAGCGAAAGCGGGCCAAATGGCGCGAGCGGCGCGGCGAGGTAGCGGGTCCAGTGTTCGAGCGCCTCGACGCGCTCATCTTCGGCAACCCAGGACATCGATCGGTCGTCGCCCGTGGCGAAACCAAAAGAATGGGGCGCTTCGGACCGCTCGACCCAGCGCCGCCCATCGACGTCGCGGCGAGCGGTCAGGTCCACCGCGGCGTGAAACCGCCGCCGCTTCAGGGCGACCGACAGCCGCACCGCGGCGGCCCGCGCCTCGTCGTCGTCCGGCTCGGGGGTCACCGCGAGGGCCTCGGGCAGGGTGTGAACCCGCACGGGGAGGTCGATGTGCCGAAACAGCCGAGCGCCAGCCTCCCGAAGGAGCAGATCCACCCTCGCCCCCGCCGCCACGAGCGCCGACGCGACCGGAGCGAGCAGCGCCGCGTCGCCGAGCGCCGAAAACAGGTAAACGAGCAGGATCCGCTGCCCGCTCGGCTCCACCGCTGGCGGCCCCGGCCTCGAACGCAACCACTTCACCCCCGCGCCCTGACCCGACCCGACCCGCCCGGTCAACCGCTCCCCAAAAGACGGCGACCGAACGGCCGGACTTGACGGCACCGGTCCCCGTCAGGGCCCGATAGAAGGACAACGAACGGTGAGCAGCCAGATGGGTGTCACGGAGGAGACGGGCGTGGGTGCATTCAAGATCGCTGCGGCGCAGGTGGCCTCGGTCCGCGGGGATCTCGAGCAGAATCTTCGAACCCACGTCTCGGCGGTCGAGGCGGCGGCTACCTTGGACGTGTCGGTGGTCGTGTTCCCCGAGCTCTCGCTCACCGGGTACGAACCCGAGCTGGCCGCGGCCCACCCCCTTTTGGCCTCCGACGAACGCCTCTGGCCGCTCGCCGAGCTCGCCCGTCGGCACCGGATGCACGTCGTGGTGGGAGCGCCGCTTTCGACCGGCGGGCAAAAGCCCAACCTTGGGGCGGTGCTGTTCGGCCCCGACGGATCGCTGCAAACCTATGCCAAGATGCGCCTTGGCGGCAGCGAACCGAGGTTCTTCGAACCCGGCAACCGGCCGCTCTCGTTTTCGTCCCACGGGCAGACCATCGGCCTCGCCATCTGCGCCGACACGTCGAGAGCATCGCACCCTCGAGGGTACTCGGCCGCGGGGGCGACGGTGTACGCCGCCGGGATGTTCCTGAACGCGGAGTGGTACGAGACCGACGCGCCCCGACTCTCCGCCTACGCGCCCGTCCACCGGCTGCTGGTCGTCCTGGCGAACCACGCCGCCTCGGTGGGTACGTACACCTCGGTGGGCAAGAGCGCGGTTTGGGCCCCAGGCGGCGCGCTGCTCGCGGAGGCCGCGGGGACCGAAAAGGCGCTCGTCGTCGCCACCCGAGGCCAACAAGGGTGGCATGCCGCGGTGCACCGGCTCTAGAGTCAGGGAAGAGGCTCGCGCGCCGCGAGGGCGGCCTCCATCGCGTCCACGACATCCTGGAGGGCGACCGCAGCGAACGGGAGGTGGTTCGGCCGGTCGTCCAGCAGCGAGCGGCGCGTCCAAGCCATCAGGTCCGTCCCATTTACTTCTCTCGAGACCGTTCGCTGGACGAGCAAGTGGTTCGCGTCGTCCGCTACGAAGATGTGAATGTTGGAGGCCAGGCCGGTCGAGCCCCCGTCCTTCATCGGGTATTCGAACAGGACGCTCACCCGGAGGTCGGCGGGCCCGCCGAGGCGTTCCGATTCGACGGAGAAGCCATGCTCCTCGAGGGCGGATGCGAGGCACCAGCTCGCATCCGACACGCCGCTGACCGACTCATAGTACTTGTATCTATCGGAAGAGCCCTTGTAGAACTTCCACTTGTCGCCCACGAGGAACTCGACGACCTCGACCTTCATCCGGCGCAGCTCCGATGGGGCCTGGCGCAGCTCGGTCGGTGGAACGGTGTACGCCGGCGTCCCGCAGGCCGACGCAAAGAGCGCGGTCGAAACCGCAAATCCCAGATGTTTCATCGAGTACCTCCGGCCTGGTGCACGAGCTCTTCCTCGATCATCGCGGCCGCGATCCGTGCAGCCGGTTCATCTATGTCGCCAAACGCGCCAAAGAGGCGGGTCTCCTTCATTCGCACGGGCTTTCGCAGCAAGATGGGTTTGGCCATCCGTGGCGACTTCAGGAGGACGATGACCGCGAATTCTGCGATCGCCACTTTGCTGAAAGGCACCTGCATTCCGGCCGGCTGCTGAACCACGAGCCGCGGCGTGATGTAGCCCATGACGTGGATATCAGCCTCATCCTCGGAAGTCACCGAGACGCCTCGGTGGAGGAGCTCGCGGGCCAGGGCTTCGTCGAGCGCCTTGCCGCGGGATGTAACCTCGCCCTGTGCGAGGGCGTTGAGCCCGCCAGTCATCTGGTCGGTTCGGGTGAATCCCTTCACGCGGACCGGCGGGAGAGGCCGAGGTTTTGAGGGGTTGATCGCGGTGGCCAGGACCGCGCCCGTTCGTGGGTTGGTGAAGGTCGAGGAGCAACCGGCGAGGAGGAGCGATGCCGCCAGGACCCGGGCTCGACGCGCAGCCAAAGGAGGTTTCATGGCGTCGGGCTTTTGCAGAGGCCGTGCCAGTAAAGAGCAGGCCTGTCTTGGGCCCGAAAGACCGGCTCGGCGTTCGGTTCGGTTCGAACGCCCGAACACCGAACGTTCGGCGAACGGCGCGCCCAACCCGGCGTCGCGCCGGGGGGCCGGCCGCGAAGATGGCCCTTCCGGTGGTCCCCCAGACGATGCGAAGCCCTGGGGGTGGGTTTGGGGAATCCGGAGGGCGCGGCTCGGGGTTCGGCTCGCATCGATGCTGGCGCTCTTTGGTCTCGCGACTCTCGCTTCGTTTTGGGCTGGCGACGGGTCCCCCTCTGGCGCTGGGGCGTCGGTCTGCGCCGGGCGTGGGACCGAGGCGGTGGTGGAGCTGAAATCGCGGGTGCTCCATTTGTGCCGCGGCGGGGTCGCCGAGGCCTCGTACCCGGTGAACCTCGGGCGGGGCGGGGCCGAAAAGCGCCGGGAAGGGGACAGGAAGACCCCCGTCGGTCGCTACCGGCTCCTTGCGCCAAGGGCCTCGGTCAGCGGCTTCTCCTGGTTCGTCCCCATCGCCTACCCGACCGCCGCCCAGCGCCGGACCGGGTACACCGGCGGCGCCATCGGCATCCACGGGCCGCCGGACTGGCTGCCGCAGGCGGTCATCGATCTCGCCTTTCCCGTCCCGTGGACCGACGGCTGCGTGATGGTCCGCACCAAGGCCGAGATCGAAGCCATCCGGTCCTGGTGCCTCCGCCATCGACCGCCCGGGATCGACCTCATCGGCGGCTAGACCTCGGCATGCGCTGCAACGGCTTCAGGGGGTGCGGTAGCCGCTCGGGTTTTTGGACTGCCAGTGCCAGGCGGACGCGACCATCTCGTCGAGGCCTCGGGTCGCAGACCAACCCAGCTCTCGCTCGGCGAGGCGCGGGTCGGCGGTCAGGGTGGCGACGTCGCCCGGGCGCCGGGGGCCCACCTCGGCGGGGATCGGGCGGCCCGAGGCCCGGCGGGTGGCCTCGATGACTTCCTTGACCGAATGGCCGCGGCCGGTGCCGAGGTTGTAGGTGAAGCAGCCAGGGCCGGCGTCGTCGAGCCGCTTCAGCGCGGCGACGTGGGCTTCCGCGAGATCCATCACGTGAATGTAGTCCCGAACCCCCGTGCCGTCGGGGGTCGGGTAGTCGTCCCCGAAAATCGTGACCTTTTCCCGGCGGCCGGCGGCGACCTGGGTGACAAAGGGGAGCAGGTTGTTCGGGTACGCCGGGTCCTCCCCGATGTCCCCAGAGGGGTGCGCGCCCACCGGGTTGAAGTACCTCAGCAGCATGACCCCGAGCGGTTTCGCGGCGGCGACGTCCCGAAGGATGCGCTCCGCGATGGCTTTGGTCTGGCCATAGGGGTTCGTGGGCTGCACGGGCGCGTCCTCCGTGACCGGCACCTGCTCGGCGTCCCCGTAGACGGTGGCGCTCGAGCTGAACACGAACTTTCGGACGTCGGCGGCGTCGAGCGCGCCGAGCAGGGACAAAAGCCCCCCGATGTTGTTGTCGTGGTAGCGAAGTGGCTCGGCTATCGATTCCCCCACCGCCTTGAGGGCGGCGAAGTGGATGGCTGCGTCCACCGGGGTCTCCTTCAGGACCGCATGGAGCCCGGTCCGGTCGCGGAGGTCGAGCCGGTGAAACGACAGCGCGCCCGAGCCCGCCGCTGCGGCGAGCCGCTCCACCCGAGAGAGACTCTCTTCCGAGCCATTGACGAGGTTGTCCACCACCACCACCCGGTGCCCGGCCTCGAGCAGGACCAAGGTCGTGTGCGACCCAATGTATCCGGCACCGCCGGTCACGAGCACGGTCTGCATGGCAAAGCTCCGGCGCGCCGTACCGCGGTGGGTCGCTCAGAATCGACCGGAGAGCGCCCAGCCGCCGGGGCCGACGCCCAGCGAAGCGGTCGGCTCCGAGCCCCCTTCGAGCACCGCCCAGATCAGCCCGCCCACGACCAACGCGCCCCCCACCGCATAGGCGAGATTCGCCCCCAGGGCGAGCCCATCCGCCTGCGACGCGAGGTCGGCGGCCCTGACCTGCTCCGGCGCGCCCTCTGCGTCGGCGTGGGTCCCGGCGGCGAGCGCGCCCAGCACCCCGCCCACCGCCACGCCGAGCGCTCCCGAGCCCGCGAGCACCCAGGGGGCGAGGTTCGGCCCCGGAGGAGGGCGGACTGCCACCGCCGCTCTGGCCTCTTCGGCCGCCCGCGCCGCCGCCGCTCGGGCTTGGCGCTCCGCGTCGAGCTGCGCCTCGAGCGCCGAGCGCTCCTCGATCACCCGGTCGAGCGCCTCCACCCTCGCCTCGACCGCCGGCCGGTCGGCTGCGTCGGGGGCTTCGCGGAGGTACCGCTGGTAGGCCTCGAGGGCCAGCGAGAGGCTCCCTTCGCTCTCCCTGGCCCGGGCCAGGTTGTAGAGCAGGATCGGGTTCGGATCGAGTCGGTAGGCCTCTTCGAGGTACACCGCCGCCTCGGCGAAGCGGCCGGCTTCGTACGAGCTCTGGCTCGCTTGAAACAGCTCCACCGCCCTCGTCTGCGGGTCCTCCTCGGCGGCGGCGGCCGGGCCGAACAGGAGCACGGCGACGGCGACGCTCCACCGGGGCCCGACTTTCTTGCGTCGCGACGGTGACGCGAACGCGTGGCTCCGTGATAGGCTGGGGTTCGACGTCGGGGTCGGCATGGCCTCGGGTCGGGAAGACGGCGTGGAGCACCTCCCCGAGCACATCGGTCGCTACCAGATCCTGGGCCTGCTAGGCACCGGGGGGATGGCCGAAATTCTCCTTGCCCGCATCAACGGGCCGAGCGGGTTCGAGCGCCCGGTCGTCATCAAGCGCATTCTCCCCCACCTCGCCCGAGAGCAGCGGTTTCGGGACATGTTCCTCGACGAAGCCCGCATCGTCGCCGGGATCCGCCACCCGAACGTGGTGCAGGTGCACGAGCTCGGGCAAGAGGGCGACGAGCTGTACCTCGTCATGGAGTACCTCGAGGGGGAGAGCGCGGCCGGCGTCGCCCGGCGGCTCGCCGCGCACGGCAAGCTGCTCAACTTCGGCCTGTGCGCCCACCTCATGTCCGAGGTCGCGGCCGGGCTTCACGCCGCGCACGAGCTGACCGACCCGGACGGCAAGGCGCAAGAGCTGGTCCATCGCGACGTGAGCCCGGCCAACGTCTTTCTGGGCTACGGCGGCGACGTCAAGATGATCGACTTCGGCATCGCGGTCGCCGCCGATCGGGTCTCGAAGACCGAAGCCGGCCAGGTGAAGGGCAAATACGCGTACATGTCCCCCGAGCAGTGCATGGGGGTGCCGCTCGACCGCCGCTCGGATGTGTTCTCGATGGGGACGGTCCTCTACGAGCTGAGCACCTGCCGCCGGCTGTTCAAGCGGCAGAGCGACATGCTCACGCTGCAGGCGATCTGCCACGAGGCCGTCCCTCCTCCGACGTCCGTCGTGCCCGAGTACCCGCCGGACCTCGAGCGCATCTGCCTTCGCGCGCTCGAAAAGCGCCCGGAGCGTCGGTACGCATCCGCGTACGAGATGCGGCGCGACCTCATCGAGGTCGCCCGGCGACTCAACGGACCCAAGATCCCGGAAGAGAGCCTAGCCAAGGTGATGCGCCGGCTGTTCTCGGACCGCATCGAAGAGAAGCGGGCGATGCTCACCCGGCTGCGGGCCGGCGAGCGGGTGGCGGAGGTCCCAGCGGCCGAGATCGAGGACGGGATCGAGCCGCAGGACGTCGAGGTCGGGGTGCTGCAGCACGTCTCGATGATGCACTCGATGACCCTCGCTGCGCAGAGCCCGCTGCGCTTCGGCCACGACACGTCCACCCACTCCGCGACCGGCGCGGAGTCCTCGGAGCCGTCGATGCGCCCCCGCCGCTGGCCGGCGATCGTCGGCGCGCTCGGGCTCGCGGGCGGCATCGGGGTCGCGATGTCCCTGCCGCTCGGCGACCCCCCTCCGGCGCCCTCCCGGGCCGAGCTGGCGGCGGTCCCGGCTTCGGTGCGCATCGAGGTGGAGAGCGAGCCGCCGGGGGCCAAGGTCGTTTTCGCGGGCGTGGAAAAAGGCGTCACCCCGGTCGCCTTCGAGACCGCGCGGGCCGAGGCGGAGCTGCCGCTCGCGGTGTCGCTGGCGGACCACCAGAACGTGAGCAGCGCCGTGGTCCCGGACCGCGACCGGCATGTGAAGCTCGTGCTCGTAGAGGTCCCATCCGCGCCGAAGCGCCTGGCCCAGCAAGTTGATGGGGAAAAGCCTTCGCTCGCCGACAAGCCGGCGCCCGACGACAAGCCGGCTCGGCGGACGGCGCGCCCGGCCGCGCGCGCCCCGCAGCCTCCCCCGAGCTCCGCACCCCTTCCGTCCCCACTCCCGGCGGACCGGTCGTCTAAGCTCCCGGCGGACCGGTCGTCCCCGCCCGAGCCACCGAAGCCGAAGCCGGCGAGCCCGTATTCGCGCTTCAACTAGGTCCGGCCAAACCGGGCGAGGCGCTCAGCGGCTTCGCTCGCGAATGTAGGCCTCGACCTGCTCGCCGAGCACCGAGAGCGTCACCGCCCCGCCGCCGAGGACCGCGTCGTGAAACGAGGCGAGGTCGAACTTCGGACCGAGCCGGGCCTCCGCGGTCCGGCGCAGCCGCGTGATCTCCATTTGCCCGGTCTTGTAGCCCAGCGCCTGCCCGGGCCAGGTGATGTAGCGGTCGACCTCGTTGTCGATGTTGTTGTCGGCGAGCGCGGTGTGCTTCTGCATGAAGTCCTTGGCCTGGGCCCGGCTCCAGCCGAGCGCATGCAGGCCGGTGTCCACCACCAATCGAGCCGCTCGCCACGCCTCGAAGGACAGCTTGCCCATTCGGTCGAGATCACCGGAGTACAAGCCCATCTCGTCGGCGAGGGCCTCGGTGTAGAGGGCCCAGCCCTCGACGAACACGGTCATCCCGCCGTGGCGGCGAAAGGCAGGCAAAGCGGGCAGCTCTTGCGCGATCGCGATCTGGAGGTGGTGGCCCGGGATGGACTCGTGAAACGCGAGCGCCTCCGCTTCGTAGCGGGGGCGGGTCGTCGGCTCGTGCACGTTGATGAAGTATTCGCCCGGCTTCGATCCGTCCGGGGCCGGCTGCCGGTAGTAGGCGATGGTGGTGAACGGCGCCTCGTAGTCGGGCACGACCCGCACCACGCAGTCCGCTTCCGGCCGCCGACCGAACGCCCGGTACATCGCCCCCTTGGCAGCGGACAGCGCCTCTTCGGCAGTGCGCTGGACCTCGGCTGCGTCCTTGAAATGCAGGGCTGGGTCGGTCCGAAGCCGGTGGAGCACCTCCCCTCGGTCGGTCAGCCCGAACAGCTTCTGTCCGAGCTCCGCCATCTCTCGGTCGATCCTGGCCGCCTCGGCGAGGCCCACCTCGTGCAGGTCGGCCGCATCGAGGGGGAGCGTGGTGAAGCGGCGGATTTGGGCGGCGTAGCATTCGGGGCCAAACGGCAAGACCCCCACCCCGGTTTGGTCCTCGGGCCGGGCGAACGGCAGGATCTCTTGCTCGAGAAGGGCCCGGTAGCGCTCGAGCGCGGGGACGATGCCGCTCTTCACCGCGTCAGCGAGCTCGAGGCGGGTTTGCTCATCGCTCGGCCACTCCGGTCGCCGCGCCGCGGCCGGCGCCATCAAGGGCCAGCTCGGCAGCGGGGCGTCGAGCTGCCGCTTCACCATCTCGAGCACCCGGCGCGTGGACTCGGCGTTCGAGAAGAGGCCCTCCGCGGCGCCCCGGCGCAGGTTCGCGATGTCCTGATCGATCGCGGCGGGAATGGCCCGGTAGCGGCTCAGCAGGCGGGTGAGATCCTCCGGCGTGTCCACCCGATGGAGCTCGGGCAGATAGTTCCACTCGGTGACCGGGTTCGTGCGCGGGGACAGCGACCAGTCTGCGAAGCGGCACGGCTCCGCGGCGAGGTCCGACTCGAGCTCCTCGACGAACAGCAGCAAGGTGGTGCGGTCGGCCTGGTTCAGGGTCGAGGGGTCGAGGCCCCGGGCCCGATCGAGAAACGAGGCGAGCACCGCTCGTTTGGCTGATCGGCCGGCCTCGCTCCGATCGTCGAGTCGGTCGTCGTGGTCCCGCACCCCGAGCGACGTCGCAAACAAGGGGTCGGCGGACAGCACCGCCGCCCAGTGCTCGTCGAGCAGTTGGGCGAGGGACGGGCTTTCCACCGAGCCCGACGTGGCCCCGGGGGCAGGGGTTTGGGCCACGGGCGCGCTCGCGCACGCGGCAGCGAAGAGAAGGATCGGCGCGGCCTTACCAGACATCATATTTTCGCCGCTTGCTCTCGTGCTCGGCCGCGTTCTTCGAGAAGTGGATCTGCTGGGTCTTGTCATGGAGATAGTACCAATACGGAGTCTTCTTCGGGCGCAGCGCCGCGAGCAGGCTGGGCAGGCTCGGCGCTCCGATCGGCCCCGGCGGCAGCCCCGCCCGAAGCCGGGTGTTCCACGGGTCGTTCGGGTCCCGGAGCCGCTTCAGGAACAACCGCCGGTCGCTCCAGTCGGTCAGGGGGTAGCGCGAGGTCGCGTCCACGCCGAGCGGGGTGCCGCTGTCCAGGCGGTTGTACAGCACTCCGGCCACCTCCGGTCGGACCGTTGGCTTGGGCTCTTCGCGCTCGAGCAGCGACGCCATGATGACCAGGGTTCGCAGGCTGCGGCCGGTGGCGCCGATCTCCGGTTCGTGGGGGACGAAGAAGCGGGCGGCGAAGTTGTCGAGCTGCCGCTGCACCAGCGCCCGGGCGTCGATGGGTCCTGGAGGAACCAGGTAGGTATCGGGGAGCAAGTATCCGGCGAGGCTGTCGCCCTCCACCGGAAACGGGACGGCGTAGCCGGCAGGGTCCGCCGACGCGGCGAGATAGGCCCCAGGCTCGATCCGCCCGGCGGCGGCGAGCGCGGCGTCGGCGTCGGCGCGGCGCCAGCCTTCGACCAAGGTGACCGGGACGTCCTCGGGCAGCGGCCGCCCCGCCACCGCGGCGTACAGCTCGGACAGGCTCATCGCTGGTCGCAGCCGGTGCCGGCCCGCCTTCGGCGCGGGCAGGTCCGGATGAAGCCGCAGCCACAGGTCGAGCGCCCGCCGGTCCCGGGCGAGCCCCGCTTCGAGCAGGATGTCCCCAACCCGCCGTTTGGTCGCCCCCTTCGGGACGGTGACCTCGACTTCGGCCCCACCTGGGTCTCCACCGCGGATCGCCGCTTCGTACCATCCTCGAGCCACGACGGCCCCGCCGGCGACCGCGGCGAGCCCCACCGCGAGCAGCACCCACCGCTTCCCGGTCATGAACGTCCCGTAGCGCGGCCGCCGGCCGCCGTCAGCCGGTCCCTCGTCGTTCGAGCCGTTCGGCCACCTCCGCCGCCGAGGCAGGGCGGCGGGCCGGGTCCCGCTCCATCAGCGCCTCCACGATCTTCGTGAGGTCTGCTCCCGTCGGCCCGGGATCGATCCGGCGGGGAGGCCGGGTCCGGATCGCCTCGAGCACATCCTTTTCGTCGAGTCCCCGGTAGGCGCGGGTGCCGGTGATGAGCTCGTAGCCGAGGAGGCCGAGCACGAACAGGTCGGAGCGGGGGTCGTGGCGGCGGGTCGTGACGTATTCGGGAGCAAGAAAGCTCGGCCCCTCGAGCAGCCTCGGGTGGGGGGCGGCCCCAATCGGGGCGAGCCGGTCGAGGTCCGTGAGCACCGCGAGGCCCCGCGGCGAGATGCGCACCGCTTCGGGCCGAAGGCCGGAGGCGAGCACCCCGCGCTGGTGGAGGTGCTCGATCGCTCGCGCCAAGTCGAGCAGCACCGCGCGGGGATCCGCGGCCCCCGCCGCGGCGAGCGTGGGGCCCACCCACGGCGCGTAGGCCACGAAAGCCCAGCCCTTCTCCCGACCCGCGTCCCGCACCCGCGTGACCGACGGATGGGCCAGCGTGAGCGCGAGCGCGACCTCCTGCTCGAACAGCGCCCGCCATTGGTCGGCCGGCAGCCCGAGCGCCGCGTCCTGCCGGTCGAGCCGGAGGATCCGAAGGCGAGCCCGACGCCCGCTGCCGTCCTCCACTGCCGAGAACTCCTCGATCGGACCGTCCGCTCTCGTCGCCCCGGTGATCCGGTACCGGCCGATGTCGTCGCCCGGGCCGAACGAGGGCGGGGGGGGCAGCCGGGGGGAGCGGGGACGGGTCGAAGGGCGACGCTCGGTCCGGGTGGTCGCGACCGACCGCCGCTCGGCCGCCTCCCGGGCCGGCCCGAGCTCGGCCCCAGGCGGTGCGAGCGCCGCCACCTGCCGCGAAAAAGCGACGGGGACCAGGTGGATCGACGGCCCGAGCGCGGCCTCGATGAGCTCGAGGGCGTCGGCGACGCTCGCCGGCCTCGCCTCCGGGTCGAGCGCGCACAAGCGGCCACACAAGGTGTCGATCCCCGCTGGAACCTCTGGCCTCGTGGCCCGTATCCGGGGGAGCCGATGCTCGAGCGCGGCCCTACGGATCGCCACCGGGTCGCCCCCGGAGAATGGCGGCCGCCCGAGCAGGCAGGTCATCAGCACCATCCCGAGCCCATACACGTCAGCGCGGGGGGTGAGGACGTCCTCCACCCACAGCTCCGGGGCCCGAAACGGGAGCCGAGCCTCGCTGGTGGCGAGCAGCGGCCCAAGTCCGAGGTCACGCAAGAAGACTTGCGCATCGGCGCCGACGCGGATCGCGCCCGGACCGAGCGCGCCGTGAATGAGGCCCCGGTGGTGGGCCTCGGCCAGGACCAGCGCGAGCTCTCGGACGATGTGCAACGAAACCTGCACCCACGCCGGCTCGCGGCCGAACAGCGAAAAGAGCGGGTGGCCGACCACCTCCGGCCGGGCCACCCAAGCCCGCACCGGCGGGCCGCGGTCCACCCCCGCGCCGAGCACCGGGTCGAGCCTGGGGTGGGAAAACCGCCGGGCCGCCCCGAGCTCGAACAGGGCCGAGGCGACCCGCTCGGAGTCGGAGAGCAGCTCTGGATCGAGCAGCTCCACCGTTCCTGGTACGCCTCCGGGCAAAACCGCGACGTGCACCGTGCCCAGCTCGCCGGGGGCCGTCGGGCCGAGAAGCCGAGCTTCTGCGAGGGACCGCAACGCGGGCCAGCGTCGCAAGCCCGGCCTTGCCGGACAAGGCCTGTGGCGCCAACAGGAAGTCGTCCCCATCGGGCCGGTTTCGTGGCAAGAAGCCGCCGATGCGATCTCGAACGCCTCCCTTTTTGTTCGGCGCGGTCTGGGCGGGGCTCGTGGTGCTCACCCTGACCGGATGCGGGCTCGAGTCCGAGGAAGTGACCGTGGAAGACCTGCAGGCGGAGATCTTCGGTCCGAGCTGCGCCACCGCCGGCTGCCATTCGACGAGCGAACGGGCGGGCGGCCTGGACCTGAGCGCACCGGCTCGGGCTCGCCTGGTGGACGTGGAGTCCAGCCAGGTGGAGAAGCTGCTGGTCGATCCGGGCAACCTCGCCAACTCGTACCTCTACGACAAGGTGACCGGCCAGATGGTCGCCGTGGGCACCTTGCAGATGCCCCCCGGCGGGCCGCTGCCGCCGCAGCAAGTGGATCTCATCCGGAGGTGGATCGTGGACGGGGCGCCGTGATCGCTCGTGCCCTCGTCTTTGGCCCGCGGGGGGCCGGGAAGGGAGCGGAGGCTCAGGTCCATTTTGTGGAGGTCATCATCTCCACCGCCTGCTTGTTGGCCTCGACCGCCATCTTGCGCCACTCCTCGGTCATCTTGATCCCGTAGTCGAAGGACGCCTTCATCACCTTGGCGCTCTCGTCGATGAGCTCCATCGCTCGCTGGTGCTGCTGCGCCTCGAACTTCTTCATCTCTTCCATCATCTGCTCCATCCGGGCCGCGCCCTCGGCGGTCATCTTCTGGAGGGGGTTTTCCATTTTGTCGGTTCCGTTGGTGGTCATCTTCGCTCCTCACGACGCGGGGCAACAGGGAGAAATTCCGGGTTTGCTCCGCCGTTTCATGACCACTTAGGCAACGAGGCCGAGACCGTCAAGGCGATTCGTGCTGCACTGCACAATCGGGTCGCGCTCCGGTGCGACGAACCAGAATCGCCTGCGCTGCCGGTTGACACGCCCCGACATGGACGACAATGTGCGCCGCACACCGCCAAACTGCTGCAGCGCAGCACGGTCGCCCGTCGGCGCACCGGGCGGGACGCGCCGAAGGAATCGGCGAATGGGTCGGCGGGCGGATGACAGCCGGGTAGCACCGCTGTACACACCCGCGCACATGGCTCGGGGAGGTCGGCGCCGAGCGCCGGGGGGAGCGGCATGACGAAGATCCAGCTGGCATGGCTCCTGTTCGGGGGCTACCTCCTCTTGACCACGGCGCTCGCCCTGCGGGGGATGCAGAAGACCAAGAGCTTCGCGAGCTTTGCCCTTGGAAACGGCGACCTGGGCCCGGTCGTCACCGGAGTGACCCTGGCCGCGGCGATCGCGAGCACGGCCACGTTCGTCATCAACCCTGGGTTCGTGTACCGAGACGGGTTGTCGGCGCTGCTTCACCACGGGGTCGCCGCCTACGGCGGCGTGATGGTCGGGCTCGTGGTGTTGTCTCCCGGGTTTCGGCGCCTCGGCATGGCGGAGCGAGCCTTGACCTTGCCCCACTGGGTGGCCGTTCGCTATCGGTCGCCCGCTCTGCAGACGTACTTCGCGCTGTTCAACCTCATGGTCGCGATCACGTTCGTGGTGCTCATCGTCAAGGGTTCTGCCTTGGTGATGCAGCAGACCCTCGACATCGGGTACCGGCCGGCGCTCGTGCTGATCGTCGTCTTCGTGTTCTCCTACATCCTCCTTGGCGGAACCTACGCCCACGTCTACACCAACGCCCTTCAGGGAGGGCTGATGGTCGCGGTGGCGCTGCTCATCTTCTTTTCCGGCTTTCACCTGTTCTCGGATGGGTTTGGCCCGTTCCTCGACCGCCTTCGGGACATCGATCCGAACCTGCTGGCCCCGGTGAACCCGAACTCGACGCTCTTTGGGTCGTGGTTCACCGTCTTCGTGGCCGGTTTCGTGGTCGGCGTGGGCCTCATCGCCCAGCCCCACGTGCTCACGAAGGCCCTCTACCTCCGCTCCAACCAAGACATGCGGCGCTACCTCGTGGTCGGGGTGGCGGTTTGCATCATCTACGCCCTCGTGTTGTTCGCCGGCTTCTATGCCCGGGTGGAGATCCCCGAGCTCGCCGAGCAGGACGCGGTCATCCCCACCTATCTTGCCCAGGCTCTCCCCGCTTGGGTGGGGGTCCCGGTGGCGGTCGCGCTGCTCGCCGCCGGCATGAGCACGCTCGACGGGATCCTGGTGTCTGCCTCCACCATCGCGGCCAACGACCTCGTGCTTGGAGCCGCCGGCGCTCGTTTCGTCGGTGAGCGGTCGGAGGAGGCCCGCGGCGCCCTCGCGCTGAAGGTGAGCCGGGTCTTGCTCGTCGCGCTCGGCGTCGTGTCGTTCCTCGTCGCGCTCGACCCGCCCGTCCTCGTCGGCCTCTTCGCGCAGTGGGGAATCTATGGCCTGGTGTCCGCGTCCTTCGCCCCCATCGCGCTCGGGGTCTTGCTTCCTCGGTTCTCCACCCGGGCCGCAGCCGCCGCGGCGGTGGTGGGTCCGGTGGTGCATTTTTCCATCTACGGCCTGTACACCTCGAGCACCGGCAACGTGCTCAACCCGGCGGTGTCGGCCACTTTCGGGATCTTCGCTTCGCTCGCCGCCGCCGCGCTGGCGAGCGCAGCTCCCGCTCCGGCCCGGTGAGCCGGCGCGTCGACAGCATTTTCGGTCCCGCAAACGGCGGGACCCGGCCGGCCCACTACCGGCCATGACGAAAGGACAGAACCCATGAACCTCCGTACCTTGATCCCTCTGTGTGCCATCGGCGCCGCCGTCGCCTGCGGAAGCGATGACAATGACGCCACCCCCGACGCCGGAACCGCTGCCGACAGCGGGACCCAGACCGACAGCGGGACCCAGACCGACAGCGGGACCCAGACCGACAGCGGGATGTCCGCGCAGGAGCTCGATACCCCCGCTCGCATTCTCGCCTTCCTCGAGGGTGAGACCCTGCTGATGGCCGGCTCCGACATCCCCACCCACCCGAACGGCTTCTCCGAAAACCTCGACTTCGGCGCGGTGACCCAGTGCTACAACCAGTCGCAGATTCGGGTGACCGGCGGCCAGTTCGAGGTCACGAGCGAGCTCGGGACGCTCATGGACATGATGTGTGACCGCTCCACCCCGAGCGCGACCGCCGGGCCGTTCACGAGCATGACGGTCACGCTGAGCAACGTTCAGGGCAACGCCGAGTGCTTCGACGTGGACATGTCGTTCACCGGCTTTCAGCAAGAGGGCCGAGGCCGGATCCGCGGACAGGACATCGTCGACATGGAGCTGTTCTTCGCCGGTCAGGCTTCTGGGCACCGCTGCGCCGACGGCGGCGTCGGCTCCGGCGGGATCACCTTGACGGGCGCGGCCTTCATGGGCGACGCGGTCCAGGTCTACCGCATCCAGGACTGAAGCGGCCCTCGCGCCGGGGCGATGGTTGCCCCGGCGCCCCCTCGTGGAGCCTCCCCCATGCGTCGTTCTCCCTTTGCTTCGCTTCCTCTGGCGGCGCCGCTCCTGCTCGGTCTTTGCGGGCCAGCCTTCGCCCAGGGGCCAGCGGCGCCCGGCCTCTATTTCAACGAGTGGGTGGCCGAACATGATCGCAGCGGACAGGCAGCCCCGCCGGAGCTGCGCCTCATAAACTATTTTCTCAGCCGGCTGACGGTCACGAACCAGCTCGCGAGCCCGGTCGGCCTGCGGGGCGTGTCGCTGGGGCCGATCGGCTCGGTGGGGGGCAGCAACGTCTCGACCACCGATGAGGGCATCTATTACGTCGAGCAGCGGTGGATCCCGGTGCTCGGCTTCGCCCCGAACTTCGTGGACGGCCTCGCCCAATTCAACGCGATGTTCGAAGTGGACTTCACTTGGGGCGTCCAGGCGAACACCGCCCAGCAGAACCAGGGCGGCGCGTTCAACGCGGATCAGATCAACATCCAGACGAAGAACGTCAACGTCGCCATCTACCCCACTCGAAACCCGTTGCAGCTCTCCGTCGTCATCGGGACCCATCCCATCTATGACAACGTGCGCGATTCGACCCGCACGAGCGTCTTCGACATCGCCCGGACCGGCTACAAGCTCGCGTACGTCGGGTCCGACGGCACCGGAATCTCCGTCTTCGGCCGCCACGGCGACGTCCGGGCCAAAGCCTCCGTCGTGTTCCTGAACGCAGGCCAGCCCCGGTTCGCCTCCGACAACGACCCCCGGTTCGAGTACGCGCTGCTCGGCATGGTGGACGCGCAGTACAGCCTGTTTCCTGGGACCCACGTGGGCGTCTCGGCTTGGACGCTGGTGGATGACACCCAAGGTCTCGGCGATCTCTTCTCGAACATCGTTCGTCCCGGTCCGTCGAGCACCAGCCTGCCCCCGTACTCGGGGACGCCAACGTTCGGGCCTGACATTCGAAACCGGCGGGTCAACGGCTGGGTTCAATTCGCGGGCGCGTTCTTCGACCACAACATCGACTTTCACCACGGGCCTTTTGCCGCCTCGGGCTTCTTGATGACGAACTTCGGGGAGTTTCGCGAGCAGGGCGAGCCCGAAGGGCGGGACCCGGGCCGCCTGTCGGTCGCCGGGGGCGCGGCCAACCTCGAGCTGCTGTACAACCACGGAAAGACGGCGAGGGACGTCATCAGCCTCGAGGGCATGTTCGCGACCGGCGACGACGACCCGACCGACGGCGAATACACCGGCCCATTCACCATGAACTTCTACGGGCTGCCCGGCGCGACTTGGTTCAACCACAAGACGCTCATTCTCTTTCCGTTCACCACGACCATCAGCAACTACACCGGCGCCGTCACGGATCTATCGAACCAGGGCGCCGGTCTGATGTCCGGGATCCTCGCCGCTCGGATGGACCTCATCCCGTATGTACTGAACCTGAAGCTCGGCGCCGCGGTTGGGTTCGCGGCGGCTTCCCCGCTCCCGTTCAGCCCCGAGGTCGAGCGGGGCTCGTTCATCGGGGTCGAGGCCAACGCGGAGCTCATCTGGACCGTTCGCTACCTCATGGACGTCGGCCTCCACATGGGATACATGGTGAAAGGGGACTTCTACGATGGCCTGCCCCAAGTCGCCGAGGATCCGTGGGCGATGTTCACGAGCTTCACCTGGTATGCCTTCTGAGGGTCCCATGCGCCGAGCCAAGCTTGCTTTCTGCACCGTCGTTGCCACGGCCTCCTGCGGCCCGCACTACCAGGCCAAAGGGCCGATGCGTTTCGAGGAGGTGCCGTATACATCCGAGGACGGTCGGCCGTGGCCGGAGCGAAAGGCGACCCTGCTTGGGGTCGCCCAGCAATTCGGGCTCGCTCGGCCGCCGGTCGTGACCTACGTCGATCTCAACCCCAGCGCCGAAAAAACCCTCGTGTTCATCCATGGGCTCGGCTCGTCGCTCAAGTTTTGGCGCCACCAGCTCGACCACTTCGCCGAGCGGGGGTTTCGCGTGCTCGCCGCCGACATGATCGGTTACGGCAAGTCGGACAAGCCGGCTGACTTTCCCTACACCATGCCGGCGATGGCGGAGGTCTACCGGGAGCTGCTCGGGCAGCTCGAGGTGAACGAGTTCGTGCTCATCGGCCACTCCATGGGGGGCCAGACCGCGATGGCCTACGCGATCGCGCACCCCGAAGAAGTGAAGACCATGGTCTTGGTCTCCCCGGCCGGCTTCGAGAGGTTCAGCCCCCGGGACCGCCGTTGGTTCACCTCGGTGTTCACGACCACTTTGGTGAAGGCGGCGAGCGAGGACGATCTGTACGGGTCGATTCGGTACAACAACTTCTCCCGGTGGCAGGACCGCGACGCGTGGCTCATCGAGGAGCGGGCTCGGGTGGCCCTCACGCCCGAGTTCGACGCCTACGCCTACGCCAACGTCCGCAGCGTTCATGGCCTGCTCGAGACCGACTACATCCGGAGCAACTTGGGCCGCATCCGCGCCCGCACGCTCATCGCGTACGGGACCGACGACCGGCTCATCCCCAATCGGTTCATGCACGGAGGCACCACCGGCGAGATCATGGAGTTCGGCGCCGCCGGCATCGACGGGGCGGAAGTCGCTCGGTTCCCCGGCTGCGGCCACACCCTGCAGATCGACTGCGAAACGGCGTTGAACGGGGCCTTGGAGCGATTCCTCGGCGACGGGGGGAGCCGCTGAGCGAGGCTTGGCCGCTCAAAGAGGTTCAGCGGGTCGCCTGCATCAAGGCTCGGCGAATGAGGCTACGGAACAACAGCAGCTTGTAGCCGCTTCCGGGCCCTGGGGTTGCGCCCGCCAGAGCGGCTCGAGCGGCGCGGTCGGCTCGCTCCGGATCCACCCGGTGGCCGACGAGCATCTCTTCGGCCGGCGCGCTCACATGGGGGACGGCAGCGGCGGCGCCGAGAACGATCCGCGCCGACCGGACGACCCCGGCCGCGCGGCGCAGCACGACGGCCACGTCGGCGGCCGGCCACTCGTAGCCTTGGGGGGCGCTTTGCCGCAGGTGCGCGCTGCTCGTGCCCCTTGGGCAGGGCGGCACCTCGATCGTCGAGACCAGCTCCCGGTCGAGCTTTCGGGTCATGGTCTCGAGCGACTCTTTCGGGTGAACGAAGAAGCCGTCGAGCGGGACGAGGCGGCTTCTCTCTCCGCCCACCAGCCGAACCTTCGCGCGCAGGGCGACGAGCGCGGTGGCCGCGGTCGAGGGGTGGACCATCGAGCACGGCTCGTTGTCGAAGACGGCGTCGTGGCGGCCGTCGCCGTCGGCGGCCGCGCAGGCGTCGTCGCCGCGCCTCAGGCAAGCGCCGGCGCCAGGGTCGCGGTAGAACGCGCAGCGGGGTGCTTGCAGCAGGTTTCCCCCGATGGTCGCCACCCGCCGGACCTCATCGGTGCTGGTCAGGGCGAGGGCTTCGGTCAGCGCGCGGGCGCCAGTGGCGACCAGAGGGTGGGCGAGGACCTCGTGCAGGGTTTGGGCGGCGCCGATGCGCAGCCCTCCGCCCGGGGCCCGCTCGATCCCTCGCAGCTGAGGAACCCGTCCGAGCCCGACCAGGCGGGGCGGCTTCAGGCCGGTCCGCATGCGCTCCGAGAGGTCGACCCCTCCCGCCCGGGCGGCGGCTCCTTGGATCCCGAGGGCGCGAGCCACCCCAGACACGGCAGAGGGTTCGCACCATTCGAAATCGCCCATGGCGGGAACAACGCACGCGGTCATCGGGTTCGACCACCATCGACGCGCGCGTCCGCGTTTGTCCGGACTTGGATACCGACAGTTTTGCGCGCTCGAACCGGGGGGATGATCGTGGACGAGCGGCGGGCGGCGGCCCTTTTGCGCAGCGTGCTCGCCAGGCTGGCGTTTGCGCCGGCGACGCCGGTGGTCGTGTCCGCCCTCGAGCAGGAAGCCCTGCACGCCGCTCTCTCCGCGCTCGAGGGCCCCGGATGGCGGGCCTACCAAGGCGTCGACGAAAGCCACCGGCTCTCGCTCGATCTCGATGCAGGGCGGGCCTGCCTCGATGGCCCAAGCGGGATCGAGCCGGTGCCGATCCGCCTCGGCTCGGGCCGCAGCGAGGACCCCGAAGAGCGGTGGTCGCTGCTCGAGGCGGCGCTCCCCGATGGGCTCGAGCGGGCTCGGCGCGTCCTGGTGGTCCCCGACCGAGATCCGGTGGAGGAGTCGAGGCTGCGCGGCGCGGTTCGGAACGCGACCGTGGTGGCCCGGAGCCTTGCCGTGGTCGCGGGGCGATGCGGGCCGGTCGTTCCTCGGCAGCGGTTCGGGGTCGTCGTGCACTCTGGCCCTGCGGGCGTGGTGCTCGCCCCGCTCCGGCTCCGGCCGAGGGCGGACGGGCGGCGCTGGGTGGCGCAGCGCCTTCGGCTCGAACAGGCCTACACCGAGCTCGACGAATCGGCCGCGACGGCGGCGCTCGAACGCTTCGCGGCCGCTGTGCGCCCGCGAACCGACGCCCCGATCGAGCTGTTTTCATCCGGGTGGGGTCGAGCCCTCTCCGAGCAGGCGGCGCGGCTCCCCGGCTTCGAGGAGGCCTCGGACGAACACGCGCTTCTCGCCGCGGCCCGGGGCGCGCTCGACGCCGGTCACTTGGAAGACCGAGGGTTCTCGGGACCGTTCTGAATTCGCTCGGTCGAAGATGTTCGGGGTTTGCGCTCCTCTCACTTCCGGCCGAACGAGACCCTGACCGTCGGTCCGGTCTCCCGCGTACCGAACTCCTCGCCCCTGGGCGCTGCCGCTGGTATCGTTCTGAAATGTCGAGGCGGAGGGCAATCTGGTCATCGCTCCTCGACCGAGGCTCGCGCCTCCTCGAGGCGCTCGGATCGAGCCCTCCTTCGGTCTGGCCGGCGAAGAAGCGCCTCGTCGTCGTGCAGCATGGCGACTACGCCGAAGCGGTGCACCGCTTCGCAAGAGGGGGCGCCGAGGATTATTACGCACAGCGTTACACGGTGGACGCGCTCGCCGAGATCGCAGCCCGGCCGGACGTGGCCCACGTCGAGGTGCTGTGCCTATCACGGGACCGAGCGCTGGAGAGGCTGCCGTCCGGAGTCTTCGCCCGCGGAATTGCGGTTGGGAACAAGCGAGGCCGCTGGGCGGAGGTGAAGGAGGCGGTGGCGGCCGTCAATCCGACCCATCTCGTCGTCGCCGACCCCACCCACCAACTGGTGCAGTGGGCGATCGGGAACCGGGTCCACGTCCTGCCCATTCTCGCCGATTCGTTTCGGGACCGCCGGCTCCGGGCACGCCTTCGGCACCTACGACTGGCCGCTTGGCTGTCCCATCCGTCGGTCCCGGTGGTCGCGAACCACGGGCTCGCTTCGGCCCTCGATTTGGTGGACCTCGGCGTGTCGGCGAAAAAGGTGCTCGCCTTCGACTGGCCGGCGCTCATCGCGCCGAGCGACTACCCGGCGAGGCCCCCCATCCCTGGGGGCCGGCCGATCCGGCTGCTGTTCGTTGGAGCGCTGCTCGACAACAAGGGCCTCGGCGACGCGATCCGGTCCCTGCGCTGTCTCGACGATCGGGGCGTGGAGGCCACGCTGACCGTGGTGGGCCGGGGCAGCTTCGACCGCTACGCGGCGCTGGCGGAGGAACTCCGCGTCGCGGCTCGGATCGAGTTTCTCGGCTCCCAGCCCCACGCTCGGGTCCTCGAGCACATGCGGAGGTCGGACATCGTGCTCGTGCCGAGCCACGGGAGCTACCCCGAGGGGCTCCCCATGACGCTGTACGAAGCGTTCTGCACCCGGACTCCGGTGATCGCGGCCGACCATCCGATGTTCCGCTTTCGGGTGCACCACGAGGAGAACGCCCTGGTCGTCCCCGAACGGAGCCCGGCCGCCATCGCCAACGCGGTGGTCCGCCTCAAGCAGGACGAGTTGCTGTACGTTCGGCTGTCCGTGCAGGCAGCGCTGACCGCGGCCGACTACCTGTGCCCGCTCGAGTGGCGCCAGCTGTTGCTCGCGTTCCTCGAGCCGGGGGGGCTCGATCGGGTCAAGCCGCTCGATCACGGGCACGAAGAGTCCGAGCCGCCCCGACCTCCGACCGGCCGGGTGGTGGCCTGACCGGCGGGCCGAGCTTGACCCGTCGCTCGTTCGGTGAAGGGACGGGCCGGTGGAGTTTCAGACCGACGAGGCGCTGATGGCGGCCTACCTCGGCGGGGATCGGGCCGCGTTCGAGGCGTTGTTTCGGCGGCACGGTCCGGTGATCCTCGGGATGGCTCGCCGGCAGCTCCGCTCGGAGGAAGCGGCCCGGGACGTGGTCCAGCAGACCTTCCTCCAGGTGCACCGGGCTCGGCTCGACTTTCGCGCCGGGGCTCGGCTCAAGCCGTGGCTCTTCACCATCGCAACGAACCTGGTTCGAGAGCACCACCGGCGGTCGGGGCGGCGGCCCGAGACCTCCTACGAGGCGGCCAAGGAGAACCAGCCCGAGATCGAGCCCTCGGCCTCGCCCCCCGACCTCGGCGAGCAGCAGGACCGCGCCCTCCGGCTCGCCCGGCTCCGGGGCGCGCTCGGCCAGCTGCCGGACAGCCAGCGCCTCGTCATCGAGCTGCACTGGATTCAGGGCCATCCGTTCCCCGAGGTGGCAAAGATGGTGGGCGCGACGGTATCGGCGGTGAAGGTCCGTGCCCACCGGGGCTACGGGCGGCTCCGGGAGCTGCTCGGGGATCTTCGGTCCGATTGAGGTCACCCCCTCACGGAGACGGCATAGGAACAGCAATGAAGAAATCCCCGAACCACCCCTCCCTCGAGGGGCTCGAGGACGACCGCGCGCGTCTTCGCCTCGACGGAGGCCCCGACGACGCCGCGCTCGCCGAGCTGTACGGCTCGCTCGCGACAAGAATCGACCGGGAGCGAGGGCTGGCGGCGTGGCTGCGCTCCCGGAGGACCGCGTCGCGGGTTGCGCTGGGGCTTGGGATCTCGGCCGGTCTCGTCCTGTTCGCCGCTGCCGCGTCCTTTCAGGCCGGCTTTCCGAAGGGGCGGGTCGCCGCCAGCGTGCTCGCGCTCGGGCTCATGCTCGGCGTCTGCGTGCTCGTGGGCCTTCGCCCCATGCACCGAGCCTCACCGCGTCCGTGGGTCGAGCCGGGGCTCGTCTTCGGCTCGCTCGGGGCGCTCGGGGCGCTGTCGATCCTGCCGCTCGCGAGCCACCCGCTCTCGCTCGACCCGGCGGAGGCGGCCGGATCGCTGAAATGCCTCTACGGGGGGGTTTGGCTCGGCATTCCCGCGTTCTTCGTGCTCCGCGCCCTCGACCGTGGGGGGAGGCCATGGTCGGCGGCGCTGGCCGGAGCTGCCGCTGGCCTCGCCGCCAACGCGGTGCTCGCCCTTCGCTGTCCCAGCGATTCGGCCGTCCACTTGTTGGTGGGGCACGCCTCGGTGGGCGTCCTGTTCGTGCTCGGCGCCGCAGCCATCCAGATGGGGGTCTCCCGCTTGCGGAGGCGTAGCCCCGGGTGACTCGACCGGGGCCCCGTGCTACGCGCCGGCCATGGCGAATACGCGGTACGAGGCGGTGGTCATCGGCGGCGGCCCCGGCGGGTACGTGGCCGGCATCCGGCTCGGCCAGCACGGAAAAAAGGCGCTGGTCATCGAGCGCGAGCACCTCGGAGGGGTTTGCCTCAACTGGGGCTGCATCCCGAGCAAGGCGCTCATCCACGCCGCAAACCTCCGCCACGAGCTGGAGTCGATGGGTTCCGTGTACACCGGCTCGGTCCCCGAGGTGAACGCCGCCGAGCTCCAGGGCTGGAAGAATGGCATCATCAAGAAGCAGCGGTCGGGCATCGCGAGCCTTCTGAAGGCCAACAAGTGCGAGCACCGGACCGGCGACGCCACCCTCACCGGACCGAACTCGCTCGAGCTGAAGAGCGGCGGCGAGACCGAGACGATCGAGTTCGACCAGCTGATTTTGGCCACCGGCGCCCGGGTCATCGAGATCCCCGGGTTTCCGTTCAGCGAGCCCGGCATCGGCTACGCAAGGGACGCGGTCGACTACGACCCGATCCCGGGCCGATTCGTGGTCATCGGAGGCGGCGTCATCGGCTCCGAGCTCGGCATGGCCTACCAAAAGATGGGGGCGCAGGTGACCATCGTCGAGATGATGGACAGCGTCCTTCCTGGCACCGACAAAGATCTCCTCCGTCCGATCCAGAAGTCGATGAAGGAGGCAGGGATCACGGTGCTCACGAAGGCCAAAGCCAAGGGGTTCAGCCGCAAGAATGACGAGCTCGTCGTCGAGGTCGAGCTCGACGGGGGCGGGATCGAGCAGATCCCGGCCGACCAGGTCCTCGTCGCGGTGGGATTTCGGCCGAACACCGAGGGCCTCGGGCTCGACGCGGCCGGAGTTGGGCTCGACGACCGAGGGTGGGTGCGGGTGGACACCCAGTGCCGGACCTCCGTCGGCCACATCTTCGCGATCGGGGACGTCACCGGGCCGCCGCTGCTCGCCCACCGGGCGTCGCACATGGGCGAGGTCGCGGCCGACGTGATCGCCGGGCATCCGGCCGCGTTCGACGCGCTCGCGATGCCGCTCGGCGTCTTCACCGATCCGGAGGTCGCGCAGGCTGGGTTGACGGAGGCCGAGGCGAAGGCCAAGGGCCACGACGTGCGCACCGGGGTCTTTCCCGTGGCCGCGCTCGGCCGGGCTGGCGCGATGAACCAGCCCGAAGGGGTGATGAAGGTCATCATCGACGAAAAGTCGGACGTGATCCTCGGGGTGGGCATCACCGCCTTCAACGCCTGCGATCTCATCGCCGAGGCTTGCCTCGCCATCGAGATGGGGGCGCTCGCCGAGGACCTGGCGCTCACCGTGCACGTCCACCCGACCCTCTCCGAGGGCCTCATGGAGGCGGCCAAAGCGGCCCGGGGTGAGGCTCTGCACATGCTGAACCGGAAGCGCTGACCGGGCCGTGCTCGCCTCTTGGCTCGCGGCGCTGCTGTCCGCCTCGGCGGCGGATGGCCGGGCCGCCCAGCTCTCGGTCTCGTCCAGCGCGGACGGCCTGCTCCTCTCCGTTCAGAACCCTCGGTTCTACGACCTCGACCAGAGGCGGATCGGGGACTGGGATCGGCTTCGCGCCGACCCGGGGTGGCGGCAGCTGCTCGAGCGATGGGCGGCCGACCTCGAGCAGGGCGGCCTCTCGCTCTGCGACGACCGTCGAGGGCAGCGGTGCGAGCCGTGCGAGCGGTGCTCCGTTCGGGTGGTTTCGGTCCGAGCGGCGGAGGGCGGCCCCCTCCGGGGAGTGAACGGGCGGCTCGCCTCGTCGATGCTCGAGGTGAAGCCGCTCGCGGTCGGTCGGACCCGGGGTCGCCTGTGCGCCGCGGTCGAAGAGACGCCGGCGGCGGAGGGGGTGGCCGAGGTGTTCGCCCCCCCGGTTCGCGTCGATCTGCTCGTGTCGGGGGCGCCGGAGCGGCCGTTCGTTCGCCTCCGGTTCCCGGGCTGGACGGAGCCGTTCGTCGCCGACGCCTACGGCCTCGAGGTGGCGCTCCCCGACGGCCCATGCCGAATGATCGAGCCGTTCGAGCACCCGGACCTGCCCCCGGCGGTCATGGCCCCGCTCCCGCTCCGGGCCCCGGCGGCTCCGCCGGCGCCGCTTCGGGCGGTCGGACTCCCCGGCGCGCCGGTGGCTCGGCCCTTCGATCCCCATCGCGATCCGACCGAGGTCGAGGTGGTGCGGGTTTCGGGGCGGTCGATCACGCTCGAGATCCGGCGGCCTTGGGTCATGAACCTCGACGCCAGCGCTCTTTCCCCCGGGGCCCCGGGCCACGGGTGGGACCTGTGGGATCCGGAGGGCTGGTCGCCCGCGCGCTGTCGGCGGTTTCGGAGCCTGCAATGCCTCCTGTTCCTGTACGCGCACGGGCTGGTCGCGTCGGCCGAGCTCACCCTCGTCGGAGGGGAGCGGATCGCATGCGGCCGCGGATGCAGCCTCGACGTGCTCGAGCTCGGGCTGCTCGATCCGGCAGCAAAAGCGCCCGAGGATGCGGTCCTGGGGCTCGCCGTGCAGGCGCGGGTCCCCCGAGGCACCGGCTGTTCCGACTGCGTGCTCGCCGGCCCGTGGGCAGGAACCGGGTCTTCGGTCCAGTTCCTGGTGCTTCCGGCCCGAGTGGTCGTGCAGCTTCAGTTGCCGGATCCTCCGGGGCCCGTGCGCCAGCTGGAGCTTCGACATCCGGGCCTGACTGGAGCCGGCAACTGGTTCGCGGGCGTGGACCTCGGGTTGTCCCTAGTGGACGAGAGCGGCGGTCGAATTGGTCGTGCCCGACGATTTTGCACGGGAAGCATCGTCCAATCCGCCGTTTTCGTCCCCTTCGATTAGGTGAGGCACGGCGGCGCACGACCTCCTTTCGTTGACCCGAGGCGGGGGACGGTGAAGGGAGGGGATATGCCCCGATTCGGAAGCTTTCCGTCCCCCGCGTTCTTTCTCGCCGCCGGGTCGATCGCCTGGGCTTCGGCCTGCTCGCCCGCAGAGTCGGTGAGGGAGTACGGCGCCTCGAAGTCTCCGCTCGTGACGTCGATCGGAGGCCAGGCCGTCCCACGGGCGGCCCTGCCCGAGGCGTACACGCCCCGGTCCTTCAAGGCGAAAGCCACGGCGGCCAACAAGAAGCCGCGGCCTTCTCTCGAGGAGCGTCTTCCGCCGCCGGATCCGTACCTCTTCGAGGAGGCGCGGGCCCCTGAAGTGAGCGCGACCTGGCTCGACGACGGGCGCACCCGGCTCGGCCTCACCGTCGAGCGGCCGCGGTTCTTCAACCTCGATCCGGACACCGTCACCCCGAAGCCCGGCACCTTCTCGCCCAAGAAGCTGGCCGACGCCTACGGCGAGTACCTGTCCGCGAACCTAACCGTCTGCAAGGGCAGCGATTGCGGCAGCATCGACGGGGTGAAGCTCGTCGAAATGACCACGGTGGGGACCGGCGAGCCCGCGGACTCCTATGGCGACGACCCATACGTCGTCTCGAGCCGCGTCAAGTTCACCGAGCCCAAGGACGGCCGTTGCCAGCTGTTCGCCGGCGCCTCCAGGACGGGGCGCGCCATCTATCTGTCGCCGCGGTTGTCGATCGCCTACGAGGTGACGGTGTCCGGCGCTCCGACCGGCGCGACCGTTCAGGTCCCGTTCCCTGGAATTGGCGACGGCTTCGCCGGGGCCAACCCCGGCCTCGCCGTGCTCGAAGGCGAGACCCCGGAAGGTCCGGTGGTGTGCCGCGGCGGCTGGAGCGGCGCCAACCGCCCACCCGAGCTCGGTTCGCTCGTTTCGGCCAAGGTGAAGTCCGGCGGTGAGGAGCCGAAGCCCGAGCCCGAGCCGGCGGCGGAAGAGGCCCAGCCCGAGCCGGCGGCTGCGGTCGAGGAGCCGAAAACCGAGCCGGCGGTGGAAGAGGCCAAGTCTGAGCCGGCGGTGGAAGAGGCCAAGCCCGAGCCGGCGGCTGCGGCTCCGGCCGAGGAGGCGAAAACCGAGCAGGCGGAGGCGGCTCCGGCCGAAGAGGCGAAGCCGGAGCAGGCGATGGCGGCTCCGGCCGAGGGGGCGAAAACCGAGCCGGCGGAGGCGGCTCCGGCCGAGGAAGCGAAGGCGGAGGCGGCTCCGGCCGAGGAAGCGAAGGCGGAGGCGGCTCCTGCCGAGGAAGCGAAGCCCGAGGCGGCTCCGGCCGAGGAAGCGAAAGCGGAGGCGGCGACCGAGGAAGCGAAGGCGGAGGCGGCTCCGGCCGAGGAAGCGAAGCCCGAGGCGGCTCCGGCCGAGGCGGAGGCGGCTCCGGCCGAGGAAGCGAAGGCGGAGGCGGCTCCAACCGAGGAGGCGAAGCCCGAGGAGCCAAAGGCCGAGACGGCGGCGCTGAAGGCGCCCGGGTGCCCGAGCGCGCCCGCTGCCTACACGGAGGCCCGTGCGCCGCGGTTTCGGTTCGTAGAGATGGCGAAGGGCGGCCGTGAGGTCACGTTCCAGGTCGTCGGGCCCCACGTGTTCAACCTCGACCACGCGGCGATTTCGTCCGGACAGCCGGAGCCTGGCTACGACCGGATGTCGAAGAACCCGACCAGCGGCTTGCAGAAGCTCCTCGGGGAGATGGGGGTCTTCTTCTCGCGGGACAACCTGAAGTTCCGGGACGCGAACGGGACGTTCGTGACCGTGAAGTCGGTGGCCCTGGCCAAGGTCGACAACCAAGGGGGCACCGAGGCCGAGGGCTGCTTGAAGGGGGCCGTGGTGTCGGCGACCTACAGCGACGAGGGGAGCTGCGCCGCGGTTCGGTTCGCGAACGAGGCGGCCTACCCGGCGGCGCAGTTCTTCGCGCCCGAGGTGACCGCGACCTTCATCGCCACCATGTCCTATCCGCTGTCGGCCAAGCCCACCCACATCGACGTGAAGTTCCCGGGGCTGATGGACGCCCGTCCAAAGTTCGCCGGCGAGGACGGCGGAGTGGCCCTCGTCGCGAGCGAAGGCGAGCGGAGCGGCAGAAAGCCGATCTGCGCCGGCAGCGACGCGAAGAACTCGTACCGAACCGCGCTCGAGGCCGGCCGCTGAACCCAACGCGCCGCCCGGTCGAGGTCTTGCGCCTCGGCCGCGTCCCCTACGACGAGGCGCTCGCGCTCATGGAAGCGCGCAGCGCCGCCCGCCGCCAAAACGAGGTCCCTGACGCGCTTTTGCTGCTCGAGCACCCGCCCGTGCTCACCCTGGGCCGCCGGGGCGACCAGGGTCACATCCTCGCCACCCCGTCGGAGCTCGAGGCGCTCGGCATCGACGTGTTTCACGCCGGCCGCGGCGGCGACGTGACCTACCATGGCCCCGGTCAAGTGGTGGGCTATCCGATCCTGTCCCTCGAGCCCGACCGCCGGGACGTCCGGCGCTATGTATCGGACCTCGAGGGGATCATGATCGACGTCTGCGGGAGCTTCGGCCTCGTGGCCGACCGTTCGCCGGGCCAGATCGGGTGCTGGGTGGGGGAGCGATCCCGAAAAATCGGCGCGGTCGGGGTCCGGATCTCCCGTTGGGTGACGACCCACGGCTTCGCGCTCAACGTGGATCCCGACCCAGCCCACTTTCGGGCGATCGTGCCCTGCGGCATCGCCGACAAGCCGGTGACATCCCTCGCCCGAGAGCTCGGTTTTGCCCCCCCCATCGAGGACGTCATGGACCGGTGCGAGGTCCACTTTCTCGCCCGGTTCGGGGACCGACCGGCGTAGCCGGCGGGGGAGGGCCGTGGCACCTTGCGGGCATGGCATCACCGACCGAGACGGCGGCGTGGAGCGCGCTCACCGAACATGCCCGGCAGGCGCGCGGCCTGCATCTTCGCTCGCTGTTCGAGGCGGATCCGGGCCGGTTCGACGCCCTCCATCTGCGCTTTTTCGACCTCTTGTTCGATTTTTCGAAGCAGCGGGTGACCGAAGAGACGCTCCGGCTGCTCGTCGCGCTCGCCGAAGAGCGCCGGGTTTCCGAAGCGATCGACGACATGTTCGCCGGCGCGCCGATCAACCACACCGAGGGCCGGGCGGTGCTGCACGTCGCCTTGCGCAACCCATCCGGCGAGCCGATGCGGGTGGACGGAGAGGACGTCATGCCGGCGGTGCGGGCGGTGCTCGAGCGGATGCGGAGCCTCACCGACCGGGTGCGCAGCGGGGCCTGGCGGGGCGCCACCGGCGCGGCGGTCGAGGACGTCGTGAACATCGGCATCGGCGGCTCGGACCTCGGTCCGGCGATGGTGACCGAGGCCCTGCGCCCCTACGGCCGGCAAGGTCCCCGGGTCCATTTCGTGTCGAACGTGGACGGGACCCACCTCTACGAGACCCTGCGTCGGGTGAAGCCCGAGACCACCTTGTTTTCGGTGGCGTCGAAGACCTTCACCACCCAGGAGACGCTGACCAACGCCCGCACCGCCCGGGCCTGGCTGACCGACGCCCTCGGCCAAGACGCGGTGGCCCACCACTTCGTCGCCCTGTCCACCAACCGGGAGAAGGTCGAGGCGTTCGGCATCGATCCGGAGAACATGCTCCCGTTTTGGGACTGGGTGGGCGGCCGGTACTCGCTGTGGTCGGCGATCGGCTTCCCGATCGCGCTCGCGGTGGGCATGGATCATTTCGAGGAGCTGCTCGCCGGCGCCCACGACGTGGACCAACACCTTCGCGAGGCCCCGTTTCGACAGAATCTCCCGGTGATGATGGCGCTGCTCGGGGTGTGGAACACGAACTTCCTCGGGGCCGAATCCCACGCCATCCTTCCTTACGATCAGTCCATGCACCGCTTCGCCGCCTACTTTCAGCAGGGGGACATGGAGAGCAACGGCAAGTCGGTGAACCGGGACGGCGGCCGCATCGAAGGGTACCAAACCGGACCGATCGTCTGGGGCGAGCCGGGGACGAACGGCCAGCACGCCTTCTATCAGCTCATCCACCAGGGCACCCGGCTCGTCCCTGCCGACTTTCTCGCCCCCGCGAACGGCCACCACCCGTTTGGCGAGCACCACCGGATCCTGCTCGCGAACTTCTTTGCCCAGACCGAGGCGCTGATGCGGGGAAAGACGCTGGCCGAAGTCGAAGCCGAGCTCGCCGGCGGCGACCCAGACGCGGTGGCCCGGCTCGCCCCCCACAAGGTGTTCGAGGGCAACCGGCCCACGAGCTCGTTTCTGTTCTCGCGCCTCGACCCGAGGACGCTCGGGCGCCTCATCGCGCTCTACGAGCACAAGATCTTCGTGCAAGGGGTGATTTGGGACATCAACAGCTTCGATCAGTGGGGGGTGGAGCTCGGAAAGCAGCTCGCGCAGGTGATCTTGCCCGAGCTGGATGGGCCGGAGCCTCCCTCCGGTCACGACGCTTCCACGCGTGGGCTCATCGCGCACTACCTCGCGCTGCGCGCCTCGTCTTGACCGCGGGCTCCTCCTCGTCCTGATGCTCCCCGGGTGTCGGTTCACGCCTGGATGCTCGCCAGCCGGCCCCGGACCCTGGGCGCCGCCTTCGTCCCGGTGCTCGTCGGGACCGCGGTCGCCTACGCCGAGGGCGGGCTCTCCCTGCTCCCCGCGCTCGCCGCCCTCTTCGGCGCCTTTTTCATCCAGATCGGGACGAACTTCGCGAACGACCTGTTCGACGCCCTCAAGGGGGCGGACACCGTCGATCGGGTGGGTCCAACGAGGGCGGTGCAGGCTGGCCTGCTGAGTCCCAGGGCGATGGGATACGGAGTCGCGATCGCGTTTTCGGCCGCGGTGCTCGTCGGCGTCTACCTCGTCTCGATCGCGGGCTGGCCGATCGTGGTCATCGGCGTCCTGTCGGTGCTCAGCGGCATCGGCTACACCGGAGGTCCGTACCCGCTCGCCTACAACGGGCTCGGGGACGTGTTCGTGTTCGTGTTCTTCGGGCTGGTGGCCGTGGGCGGCACCGCGTACGTGCAGCGGCTCGAGCTGCCGAGCCTCGCGCTCGTCGCCGCGATCCCGATCGGGGCGCTCGCCACTGCGGTGCTCGTCGTCAACAACGTCCGCGACCGCGAAGGGGACGAGCGCGCCGGCAAGCGCACGCTCGTCGTCCGGTTTGGCCGGCGGTTCGGGGTTCTCGAGTACGCCGCTTGCCTCGCCGTGGCCTACGTCGTCCCGGTGGGGCTCGCCGCCGGCGGCGCCGGGCCGTTCGTCTTGCTCACCTGGGCGAGCCTCCCGCTCGCGATCACCGCCTACGGGCAGGTCGCCACCTGGGACGGGGCTCCGCTCAACGAGACGCTCGGCGCCACCGCCCGCCTGCTGGTCGTCTACGGGCTCCTGTTCTCGGTGGGGATCGCGGCGTCGTGAGCCTCCTCCGGATCGAAGCGGTCCGGCTCGAGCGGATCCACCTCGACCCGACCGGGGCGAAAAACGCGAAGCGGCTCTGGACGGAGCGGGAGGGGCGCCTGCTTCGGCTGTTCGCCGCCGGCGAGTGGGGCTTGGGCGAGGCGAGCCCGCTGCCCGGCTACTCCCCCGACACCCTCGAAGAGGTGGAGGCCGCTCTTTCGGCCCTTCCCACAGACCTTGGGCTCGACCTCGACCACCCGCTCGCGTCGGCGGCCGAGATCTCGGCCCCGCTCGCTTCCGTGCCGGCGGCCCGCTTCGCGGCCGAGACGGCGCTGCTCGACCTGGCCGCTCGAAAGCTCCAGATCCCGGCGGCGCGGCTGCTCGGGCCGGAGCGCAGCGGCCTTCGCGCCGTCGCCGAGCTGCTTGCCGGGCCAGAGGCCGTGGCCGTTCATCGCTCCGGGATCGCCGCGGTCAAGATCAAGATCGCTGGTCTCGCCGAGGATCTCGACCTGATCCGCGCCGTTCGGGCCGCCGCGCCCGAGCTCCGGGTCCGGCTCGACGCAAACCAGCTCCCGCTCGACGCCGCGTTCGTGCGGGCGCTCGAGCCGCTCGAAATCGAATTCCTCGAGGAGCCGGGCACGATCCCCGAATCGGGCCCGCCGCTCGCCCTCGACGAGAGCTTGCGGGCGCCGGGCGGAACCGCGCGGCTCGAGGCCTTGGCGCCCCGGCTCGGCGCGGTGGTGTTGAAGCCAGCGGTGCTCGGAGGGCTCGCGGCGAGCCTCGCCTGGGCCGAGCGGGCGGCGCGGCTCGGGGTTCCATCGGTTGTGAGTCACCTGTTCGATGGGCCGGTCGCGGCTTCGGCGCTGCGGGCGCTCGCGCTGGCCCTTCCGCCCGGGGGCCCGGCCCACGGTCTCGGACTTCGCCGGGCCGGCGGCCCCACGATCGTCCCCGCCCGGGGGCCCGGTTTCGGGGCTCGTCCCGGGGTCGATGGGCCCGGCCCGACGTGGTAGGCTCGGGCCCACCGCCATGGTCCTCGACCCCACGCCAGCGCGCCCCGGGCCTCGGCGCTTTCCCCGACCGTTCGGGCGCTACATCCTGGAGCGCACGCTCTCCCGGGGCGGCATGGGCGAGGTCTTCCTCGCCGTGGTCAAAGGCATCCAGCAGCGCTGCGTGGTGAAGACCATTCGCGGCGACCTGACCGGGGAAGAGGAGTTCGTGGGCCGATTCGCCGACGAAGCCAAGATCCTGGTCCGCGCCTCCCACGACAACATCATCCGGTACTTCGACGCCGGCCGGGTCGCGTCCGACTACTACATCGCGATGGAGTACGTGCACGGCCGAGACCTCGGCGACGTGCTCGACCGGGCCTACGAGGACCGAAAGCCCCTGCCGGTGGAGCTCGGGTTGTACATCACCGTGAAGCTGCTCGCCGGGCTCCACTACGCCCACGAACTCCGGGACGAGAGAGGGCGGCGCATGGGGCTCGTGCACCGCGACATCTCTCCCCAAAACGTCCTCATCGGCTTCGACGGATCGGTGAAGCTCATCGATTTTGGTCTCGCCCGCACCGATCTTTTGCCCAATCGCACCCAGGGGGCGCTGGCCGTGGGCAAATACGGCTACATGTCGCCGGAGCAGGCGAGGCACGAGCCGCTCGACGGCCGGGCCGACGTGTACTCGGCCGGGGTCATGCTCTTCGAGGTCTTCACCGGCGACCGGCTCGTGGACGAGCAAGATCAGTCCACGCTGTGGCAGCGGGTGCTCAACCCGAAGCACCGCCGCCCTCGAGCCGTGCTGCCCAGCTTGCCTCGGGCCATCGACGACCTCGTGATGCGGGCGGTCGCGGTCCATCCTGGGGATCGTTTCCCGTCGGCCAAGGCGATGGGGGACTACGCCGACGGCCTGCGCGGCCCCGGGTCGAGTCGGGAGGCGCTGTGCGCCTATCTGCGGCACCTGTACCCAGGGGTCGATTTTGCCCCCCCGCCGCTGCCTGCGCTCGACCAGCTCGAGGAGGGCGTGGACCAGTCGATCATCTTCGCCACCTCGAGAGAGGGCGCGCGCTCGGTGTTCGGCCGGGGCGAGCTGCCCATCGAGGGGACGATGCAAATCGACGCGAGCGACGTCCGCGCAGAGCTCGACCGGCGCCGGCGCAAGCTGGCCGGCACCGAGGACCTCCCCACCCTTCGGCCCCCGTTCACGTCGGACTCGGCTCAGATGCCGCAGGTCATCCCTCGACAGGGCCCGGGGCCGAGGGACGAAATCGCCACCCAGGTGGCCCGGTTCCCGCTCCCCGACGAGGAGGCGACCGCCTACCTTCGCCCTGGTCTTCTCGCCTCCATCCCCGAGCGGTCGGCTTTCGATGGTTTTGGCGCCGAGCGGGACGAAGAGCGAACGGTGGTGATGCGAAACGGGCTGCCGCAAGGGCTCAGGACGGGGCCTTCGCCCGGCCCGCCGGAGCGACCGGCCGAAGCGACCGCGACCGCCGCCGACGTGTTCGATCCGGCTGCGGTCACACTCTACGGCGACGAAAGCGACGTCGGCGAGCTGACCGAGTTCGAGTCCGGCCTCCGATTTCGCCGGGCCGAGCTCATGCCCGACCCGTCCGAGGTCTCGGTCGTGCCCGTGCCCGCCGAAGAGCGGACGTGGCGGCGGCCCCGGGCCATCCAGGAGCGGCTGCGCACGGCGGCCCGGCTGCGACGGGAGCCGGAGCGCTTGCCTCCGGACCGCCTGCCTCCGGATCGCCTGCCTCCGGACCGCCTGCCTCGCCCCGACGAGCCGACCCGTTCCATCGCCGCACCAGAGGCGCCGTCGATCTCACCGTGGACGCTCGGCGGCCTCATCCTCGCCGCTGCCGCGCTCGCCGTCGTCCTGGTCCTCGCGCTCACCGGCTGAGCGGAGCCCGTAGCCAGCCAGCTTGCGGGCGAGCGTGTTGCGGGCGATTCCGAGCGCCCGGGCCGCTTCGCTCCGGTTGTCGCCGTAGCGCTCGAGCACCGCGAGCACATGGCGCCGCTCGACGGTCTCGAGGCGCAGATCGTCGCTACCGGTGGGCGCCGGACCGGGAAGCTGGAGGTCCGAGGCCTCCACGCGCTCGCCGTCCATCAACACCACCGCGCTCTCGAGGCAGTGCTCGAGCTCTCGCACGTTGCCCGGCCAGGGGTGGCGGCAGAGCCGGTGAATCGCTTCGGGGCTGACGCCGGTGACGGTCCGCCGGTGCCGCCGACCGGCCTCCCGGGCGAAGTGCACCGCGAGCCGCGCGATGTCCGCCTCGCCCCGATCCCTCAGCGGGGGAAGCCGGAGCTCGACCACGCGGGTCCGGTAGTACAGGTCCTGCCGAAACCGGCCGCCGGCCACCATCGCGCCGAGGTCGCGGTGCGTCGCCGCCACCACCCGGACGTCCGCGGCGACCGGCTTTTGGCCTCCGACCCGCAGAAACTCCCGGTCCTGAAGCAGGCGCAGCAATTTGCCCTGCACCGTCAGCGGGAGCTCTCCGATCTCGTCCAGGAACAAGGTCCCGCCGGCCGCGCCGTCCACCTTGCCGAGCGCAGCTCCGGTTGCGCCAGTGAACGCCCCGGCCTCGTGCCCGAACAGCTCGTTCTCGACGAGCGTCTCCGGGAGCGCGGCGCAGTCGATCTTGACGAAGGCGCCGTCTGCCCGGGGAGAATTGACGTGGATCGCGCGCGCGAACAGCTCCTTTCCGGTGCCGGTCTCGCCGGTCAACAGCACGGTGGCCTCGGTGCTCGCCGCCTTCTGCACGATCCGGCACGCCTCTCTCAGCGGCTCGGAGGACCCGATGATCCGGTTGAACCGAGCGGCGAGGCCCACGGGGGACCGGTCCTCGAGCGGCGGATCGGACAGCTCGCCGTACAGCGTCGTCGCCATCAGCGCGACCGCGGTCTGGTGGGCGAGCTCGACCATCGTGCGCTCGTCTTCGGCCGAAAACGCGCCGTCCTCGTGGTTCAGGACCTGAAGCACCCCGAACACCCGCTGGCCGGGATCGAAGAGCGGCGCGGCGAGGATCGACCGGGTGACGTAGCCGGTCGCCTCGTCCACCCCTCGGAAGAACCGCTCTTCTCCCGGGGTGGACGGGACGTTCACGAGCCGCCCCGACGCGGCGACGTGGCCGGCGACCCCTTGGCCGATCGCGAGCCGGATCTCCTCGAGCTCGAGCCCGGGTGAGGCTCGCGAAACCAGCTCCCCCCGCCCCGCGTCCACGAGGTAGACGGTGCCCCGGTCGGCCCGAAGCCGGCGGCAGACGAGCTCCACCAGCCGGTCGAGCAGGTCGTCGATCGCGACCTCGCGGTGAAGCAGCCCGCCCACGGCGAGCAGCACGGCGGAGCGATCATCGGCAGCCATCAGGGCTGCCAGTCTAGCCGACCGAAGCGCGCTCACACTTCGAGCGGCCGACCTTCGCGCGCGGCGAAGCTCGATGGAAACTTGGCCTGCGCCCGGGCCTCGATGTTGGCCACGAAGCGGTCGTCGTGGGTGGGATCATGGTGAAACAGGGCGAGGCGCTTGGCCCCCGCCGCCCGCGCGGTGCGGATCGCGGCCTCGTAGGTGCTGTGGCCCCAGCCTCGCCGCGGGGGCCCGGCCCGCCCGTCGTACTCCTCGGGGGTGTATTGGGCGTCGTAGATGAGCAAATCCACGTCCTGGGCCAGGTCGAGCAGCGCCTCGTCCACCGAGCCGTCGCTCGGGTGCTCGGTGTCGGTGGCAAAGCACAGGCTCCGCCCGCCCGCTTCCACGCGGTAGCCGAGCACGCCCTGCGGATGCTGAAGGGCCCGGGTCCGGACCGTGAACGGCCCCAGCTCGTGGCCGTCGCCGGAGCAAATCGTGGTGAACCGCCGCGCGCTTCGCATCGCGGCCAGCGGGACGGGAAAGTTCGGCCCCTGCATCTGCTCGGTCAGCGCGGTCTCGACGGTGTGGGTGCCCGTCTCGTCGGTGGGGCCGAACAGCGACAGCTCGGTTTCGGGCGAAAACGCCGGGGCGAAGAAGGGGAAGCCCTGGATGTGGTCCCAATGCAGGTGGGTGAAGAACAGAGCGGCCCGCACCGGTCGCCCGCCGGCCTCGCGGCCGAGGTGATCGCCAAGGGCTCTGATGCCGGTCCCGGCGTCGAAGATGAGGCGCTCGCCGGCGGCCTCGAGCTCGAGGCAAGTGGTGTTGCCGCCGAAACCGGCGAACGCCGGTCCCCCGGTCGCGATCGATCCCCGGACCCCCCAGAACGTGAGTTTCATGCTTTGCATCCCTTTCTGGCGCCGCTGCGCCGCGACCGATGGGCCGCTGAAGGGCGCAGATCACGGATCGTGCCACCCACCGGACGCCGGAAACCGGCGCTCGGCTGCTCCAGCCCGGCGCAGCCCCGGTCCAAACTGGAGCAGCTCGTCAGAACAGCTCGAGCTGGCGGGGGGGCAACAGCGGGCGGGCGGTGATCCCGAGCTCGCGAAGCCGGGCGGCGAAGACCTCGACCTCCCCGCCGGTCAGGTAGACGTCCCGGGCGCCGGTGGCGGCGACGAAGCCGAGCAGCTCCGGTCCGTCCGCGGAGTCGCTGAGCGGAAAGGCCCGCGCCACCCTGGCCTGGTGGACATGGGCGGCGTCCGCGGCCCGCGGCCCCACCAGGGCCACCCGCGCGTCGGGGACGAGGGCGTCGAGCGATGCACGGAGGATCGGGGGCACGATCAGCACCTCGCCCTTTGGAACCCGGGCCCCGAGCCGCTTGTGGGGCGGCACCGAGATCCCGAGCTCGGCGTACAGCTTCGCGACGTCGGCGACGGCCCGGTGGGCCCGGAGCCGGTACCCGGCCCGGCCGAGACCGACCAGGAGCTCGACCCCAATTCCGAGCGGCGGGGCGAGCAGCACCGGCGTGCGCCCGTCGGCGAGCGCGGCGTCGATGAACCGGCCCAGATCGGCGAGCACCTCGTCGCGCGGGGGAAAAACGAGGCCGCGCATCGCCCACGGAGCGAGCAGCGCCAGCGCGTCGCAGCGCGGAGGCTCGGCCGGCGGCGCGGTGGCGGAGCGCCGGGTGCTGATCTCGGCCGCGTACACGAGCACCCGGCCTTCCCGCTCGATCCGAAGCGTGGCCCCGCCGAGCAAGTGGCCCGACGGGTGAAGGCTCAGGGTCAGGTTCCCGACCGACAGCGACTGTCCGTACGGGGCGACCAGGGCGTCGATCTTGCCTCGGCCCCGCGTGCACAGCCGCAGCGTGGCTTCCGTGCACAACCACCGCCGCCCCTTCCCCATCTCCCCGGCCCGCGCGCTCGACAGGAAGTTGAGGCCCGCCTTTCGGTCGGCGTCGCACCAGACCACGCTGCCCGCTACGTGCACGCCGCCCCCGATGTGCTCGAAGTCGGCGCCCATCGGAGGGGGCAGCGTCAGCGCGGCCGCGTTCACCGCCCCAGAAGACCGGACCCCCTCGGCGAGAGCAAGATTTTGCCCAACCACTGAAACCCTAGGCCGGTGCGGGCTTGTCCTCGGATTCAGCGGATTCAGGGGTCGAGGCGGCCTTCGATGACGTGGAGCACGCCGTCCCGGAGGCGGATGTCGGAGAGGGCCGAGACGAGCGGGATGGGGATGCTGGAGCCGGGCACGAGCAGGACGGGTCCGTCTCGCCCGGCCCGGGAGGTGAGGCCGATCCCGCCCAACGTGCGGAGCCGGGCTCCGCTGGCGAGCGCAGCTTCGAGGTTCACGCCGGCGGCCAGGTGGGCCCGCACGAACGCGTCCACCGCCTCTGCGTCGAGCGACGCCGGGTCGAGGCCGCTGAGCGCGCGGTTGCTGGGGGCAAAAAACGTCGTCCCGACCCGGGAGAGAAACGCCCGGTCGGTGGCTGGGCCCCGGTTGTCGAGCACGGCCACCAGCGCAGACAGCGGTCCTCGGCCCTGCCCCAAGGCGGCGACCTCCTCGAGCACGGTCGGCGGCATCAGCACCGAATCGAGCAAGTGGACCATCCCGTTGCTCGCCGTGAGGTTGGAGCTTCCTTCGCGAAGCGAAGCCCCGCCGACGGTGAGTCCCGTCCGGTCGACGTCGACGACGAGCCGGGTTTTGGCCGCAGTGACGGGGGCGCTCCCCGCGGTCTCGAGCGCGGCGCGGTCGTAGTTTCCGACGGCAACATGGTGAAGAAGGATGTTGGCCCTAAGGCTGCCGGTCCGAATTAAATTGTCTTCTTTTGGGTAGTGTGATCTGAG
>DAIQNR010000042.1:0-53020 GCA_036788295.1 Myxococcota bacterium | reverse complement strand
CCTACATGAGCGCCGCAAGAGGGCGCGTTGCGATTCAAGCCACGGTCATCTAGGGACCACGGTGGACTCGATCGCGCCGAGGTCGAAAGGCCCACGGAAGAGCGCGCACTGGGCGAGGATGCGGCGTTCGTCGGCCGAGAGTCGAGCCCAGCACGCCCTCGCGTCCCTCGCGAGCGGCCCCTCGGGATCGCCCCCGCAGGGCGTCTCGAGCCGCGCCAAGAGGGCCTCGAGACTGAGGAAGCGGAGACGCTCGGCGGCGAGCTCGATCGCCTTCGGAATGCCCTCGAGCGCATCTACGATGTCGTCGATGAGCGCCGCCGCCTGGGTCTGCGCGATGAGACCCGGCGCGTGCTCATGGGCCCAATCCAGAAAGAGTTCCCGAGAGGGTCGCGGTTCGAGCGGGCCGAGCAGAATGGGCTGGGGAAGAGCGGGGGTTGCCGGATGACGCGAAACCACGAGCCAGCGAACACCAGGGCAAGAATCCACCCACGCCCGAACCTTGCTCTCGGGCTCCTCGAGCCCGTCCAGAACGACCAGACCGTTTCCGGTTTGCAGCGCCGCTCGAACATCTCTGTCGGCTCTCGGGTCATCAAGCGCGACGCGCGACGCTTCGAGGCCGAACTCCACATGACCAACCGGGGTCCCCCGTGCGCGGGCTCGGTTCATTACCTCTTCGGCGATGCGGGTTTTGCCAACACCGGCGGCCCCGTACAGATGGACGACGCCTTTCTGCGACGACGCCAGGAGGCCTTCGACGGACTGGACGATGGCCCTTCGTCCGCGCAGGGGACCTCTCCGAGGCATGGGAAGAACCCATAGGCCTGAAAGCCGGACCGGGGCAAGATGTCGAGAAACTCCACCGATGCTGGCATGACCCGCCCCCGAAGATCGTTGGCCATCGTCTTCGCCGGAAAGAAGGCCTCTCCCGAAACCATTGCGCACTGCGTCACGACACGTGAGGGCGCGTTCTTGCTCCGCGCCTGCTGCGTCGCAGCATGTGTCGCCTGGTAACACCCGACCGTTACCTTCGGGTCTCCGGCTGTTCGCAGAGGCCCATTCGAGCGGAGGAACGCCGAGTTTGCGGCTGGCAAGATCCTTGCGTAGACGATGCGCATCCCGACGCGGTCGGGACCCGCCGCCCCGTGGCGGCCCTGGGAGGGCGCATGTCGAACGAAAACTCACCCGCCGTCGCCTATTGGCGAACCAACCTCTTGTACCTGGCCATCTTGCTCAGCATCTGGTTTCTGGTCTCCTACGGCTTCGGCATCCTGCTCGCCGAGCCACTCAACACGATCAAGCTGTTCGGATTCCCGCTCGGCTTCTGGTTTGCGCAGCAAGGTTCCATCTACGTCTTCATCGTGCTCATCGCGGTATACGTAGTCATCATGAACAAGCTCGACCAAAAGTACGGCTTCGCCGAGGACTGAGGCGCCATGAGTGTTCTGACTTGGACGATCATCATCGTCGGACTGAGCTTCGCGCTCTACATCGGGATCGCGATCTGGTCGCGAGCCGGCTCCACCAAAGAGTTCTATGTGGCCGGCGGAGGCGTCCCCCCGCTCGCCAACGGGATGGCCACCGCCGCGGACTGGATGTCCGCCGCGTCCTTCATCTCCATGGCCGGCATCATCTCGTTTCTCGGGTACGACGGCTCGACCTACCTCATGGGATGGACCGGCGGCTACGTGCTGCTCGCGCTCCTGCTCGCGCCCTACCTGCGAAAGTTCGGGAAGTTCACGGTTCCTGACTTCGTGGGAGACCGCTACTATTCGAGCGCAGCCCGCATGGTCGCCGTCTTCTGCGCCATCTTCGTCTCCTTCACCTATGTCGCCGGCCAGATGCGCGGCGTGGGCGTGGTGTTCTCCCGGTTCCTCGAGGTCCCCATCGAGTGGGGGGTCGTCATCGGGATGCTGCTCGTCTTCTTCTACGCGGTGCTCGGCGGGATGAAAGGCATCACCTACACGCAGGTCGCCCAGTACGTGGTGCTGATCTTCGCGTACATGGTGCCCGCGATCTTCATTTCCCTGCTCTTGACCGGCAACCCAGTTCCGCAGCTCGGCTTTGGCTCGACGCTCGCCGCCGAGCCCGGGGTGTACCTGCTCGACAAGCTCAACACGCTGCACGCGGATCTGGGCTTTGCCGCCTACACCTCGGGGAGCAAACCGATGGTGGACGTGTTCTTCATCACCGTCGCGCTCATGGTCGGCACCGCCGGGCTGCCCCACGTCATCGTGCGCTTCTACACCGTGCCCAGGGTGAAGGACGCGCGCATCTCCGCGTTCTGGGCGCTCTTGTTCATCGGCATCCTCTACACCACCGCTCCCGCGGTGGCGGCGTTCGCCCGAACCAATCTCATCAGCGCCGTCGAGGAGGCAAAGTACGACAAGGCCGCTCCCAAGCAAGCGGGCGTCATTCCGGAGTGGTTCTACACATGGGAGAACACCGGCCTCATCGCCTGGGTCGACAAAAACGGCGACGGGAAAATCCAGTACAAGCCTGGCGCTGCGTTCGTCGGCGCTCCCACGTTCGGTCCCACCCCTGGACCGGCCGGGCAGCGGATGGTGGAGAACAAACCCACCGACAACGCCAACGAGCTCTACATCGACAAGGACATCATGGTGCTCGCCAATCCCGAGATCGCCCAGCTTCCGGCGTGGGTCATCGCGCTGGTGGCGGCCGGCGGGCTCGCCGCGGCGCTGTCCACCGCCGCCGGCCTGCTGCTCGTGGTGTCGACGTCGATCGCGCACGACCTGCTGAAGAGCACGATGATGAAGGACATCTCGGAGAAGAACGAGCTGCTCGCCGCCCGGTTCGCCGCCGCCGGCGCGGTGCTCGTCGCCGGATACTTCGGGATCAACCCCCCTGGTTTCGTCGCCGAGGTCGTCGCCTTCGCCTTCGGCCTCGCCGCCGCGAGCTTCTTCCCGGTCATCATCATGGGGATCTTCTCGAAGCGCATGAACCGCGAAGGCGCAATCGCCGGGATGGTCGTCGGCATCATCTTCACCGCCGGATACATCATGTACTTCAAGTTCATCAACCCGGGCGCGAACAACGCAAACAACTGGCTGTTTGGCATCTCTCCGGAGGGCATCGGCACGCTCGGAATGATCTTCAACTTCGTGGTGGCGAACATCGTCTCCGCGTTCACCCCCCCGCCACCGATCGAAGTGCAGGAGCTGGTCGAGTCCGTTCGCATCCCGAAGGGCGCCGGCACCGCTTCCGCTCACTGACCTAGGTCCCGTTCTCGTGACCGGGGGTCGCGGCCCCCACGCGCTTCCGGGTCCGGCCCGAGGACCGCAGGCCCTCGGTCCGGACCATGACTTCGAAAAGATCGACTGAGAACCAAGGAGTCCCCTATGAGAATGCTGCCCCTGGCCCTGTTGCTCTGTGCTGCGCCCGCGCTCGTCCTCGTGTCCGCAGATCCGACCCACGCTCAGACCTCTGAGCGTCCTACCCCCGTGCCTCCTGCCCCCGAGCCGCCGAAGTCGATGGTCGAGACCGTACTTCAGCACGTTCAGGTGTACGGCCTGCTGAACCCGCGGGTCATCGTGGCCTCCGCCGCGGTTGAGTCCTACGGCCAGCCCAACACCACCGCGATCGTCGCCGCCGGAAACCCGGTGACCTCCGTGCGCTACGAGGACCCCCGGTTCAGCTTTCAGGCCGGGCAGTCCCGCTTCGGCATCTGGGCCGGAAAGGGCACCGCCCTCCGTGCGCACATCGAATTCGACTTCGTGGATTTCAGCAAATCCACGCCGACGGTGCAGAGCAACCCTCGGGTGCGCATCGCGAACGTGCTGTGGGATGCCGCCCCCGGCTTCACCATCGCCCTCGGGCAGGACTGGGACATCGTGCAGCCGATCAACCCGCATGGCATCAACTGGGTCGGTGGAAGCTTCCAGGCCGGCAACACGGCGTTCATGAGGCAGCAGCTGCAGATGTTCTACAAGGTGGGGGACATCGAGGTCGCCGCGGCGGCGGGCTTTCCGAACAACAACGCAACGAACCAGGACAACCTTCTCGAGCTCGGGCTCATCCCCACCGGGGCGCTGCGCCTTCAGTACTCGCTCGGAAAGATGGGCCGGGTCGGCGTCTCCGGGATCGGGACCTCGCTGCTCGCCGTCCCCGGCGATGACCAGCTTCGGACCTTCGCCGGCCTCGCCGGCGCCTTCGGCGAGCTGAACCTGGGGCCGCTCAACCTTCGGTTCGAAGGCTATGTCGGTCAGAACACCGCGAACCTGTTCTTGCTCGGCATCGGTTCCTTCCGGGTGCAAGAGGGGGCGGTGGTCGAAGTCGCGGAGGCCGGGGGATTTCTCTCGTTCAAGCTCGGGGTTCTGCCCGATTTCTTCTCGGTCTATGGCACGGCGGGCATCGCCGCCGCGCTCGAGCCGAGCAGGGTTGCGGCCCGGTCGCAGGGCGGCGGGACGGCGATGAAGCGAAACCACGACGCACGGCTCGGGGTGGACTTCAAGATCATGAAGAACTTCAGCTTCCTTCTCGAGGGCTTCTATCACGCCACGCTGTACCAGCTCACCGACGAGGAGCGCGCTGGGGTCGATGCGGATGTCACCGCCCTCGGCGCGGAGTCCGGGTTCATCATCACCTTCTGATCGAGCCTTGCCCCTGCCTATAGGTGCACCGTCTGCGCACCAGACCTTCCGCAGCGGCGGTTTTTTGTGGCGGAGGACGGGTCGGTCTGATCGGGCCCTATGGCCGTCGCCCCCTCGATGTGCTCCGCTCGCCTCTGGATGGACGCGCTCGTGATCCACCCCGCTGGGGAAGGGCCCTCGCCCCGGCTTTCGCTCGCGCCGCTGCTCGAGCCGCTCGATTTGGCCGGGCGGCTGGCCGAGCAGGGGCTCGCGACCCATGTCGCCGACGGCAGCTTCGTCTCCGCTGCCGATCTTCAAGTCGAGATTGCGCGGCTTGGGCGGCCTCGGGTCGCTGTGGTGCACGGGACCGGGCCGTCGGCCGAGGCGCTGGCTCGCGCTCTGAAGGAGGACGACCTCGTCGTCGTGGCGCTCGGGGGGGGATGCCCGCGGCGGCGGCTCGAGGCCGGGGCCGACTTCGTGGTGGACGGAGCGGAAGGCGGCGCGCGCCTCATCGAGCGTCTCGGCGTCGAGGCGTGGGGGACCGCGCCGGCGCGGGTTTGCTCGCCGGGGTCCGTGCTCGACATCCCCGGGCTGTCGCTGATCGACATCGGGGGTCGGATCTTGCGCGGTCCCCGCGCCGCCGCGCCCTGGCCGCCGCGCCCCCCCGCCCTCGACCGGGTCGACGTGGCCCGTCACCTCAGCCGCACCGCGGATCGCACCGGCCGGGCGCTGTTGCCGCTTTGGCTCGGCCCGAGCCCGAAGGCCCACCGCGAGGACGGGCGCCGGGCGGCGGAGTGGCTCGAACCGCTCGCGGGCCGGTGGCCGCACGCGGAGGTTCGGTTCCTGGACCCGGACTTCGCGGTGAGCCGCCCGTTTGCGCTCGGGCTGTGCGAGCGGCTCGGTGGACGGGTCCGGTGGTCGGCCCGCGCCGACGCCCACCGAGTGGACCAGCCGCTGCTCGCCCGCATGCGGGAGGCCGGCTGCCGGTCGCTGCTGCTGTCGGTGGACACGGTCGGGCCCCGGATCGAACGCCCCGGGCTCGATGACCTCCGCCGGGCCGGGCGGGCCGCGGTCGCGCTCGGGATCGCGCTGACCGTCGAGGTCGGGATCGGGCACCGGGACGAGACCGGGCAGGATCGCCGGCTCGTCCTCCGGGAGCTGGCGGGGCTCGGTCCGGGGCAGGTCCGCCTGGTGTGGAGGGGCGCGGATCGACCGTCGGCGGTGGAGGGCGTGCTCGGGATGTGGGTCACCCGGGCCGCTCGAGCCGGGGCGCCGGAGGCGACGGCCCGCGCCCTCGACCTGTGGACCGAGTGGAGGCGGCGAGCGGCACCGTCTTTCCGGCTTGGAGCGAGCACCGTCGCTGGTCGCTGAGCCGCGGTGGACCTTCCGCCCGCTGCCGCGTAGCCTGCCCCGCCCATGCAACGAGCAGGACCCATGCGCCGCCTCGGCGAGATGCTCGTTTCGGGCGAGCTGCGGCGCCGCGCCGAGCGCCTCCCGCGGGACGAGATCGGCGAGCTCGGGGTGGATCCCTTCGGCTACGACCCCGAGATCGTCCCCTACCTCGGGACGCCGGTGGCCTGGCTCTACCGCCATTATTTCCGGGTCGAGACCTTCGGGATCGAGCAGGTGCCCACCGACGGCCGGGTCATGTTGGTCGCGAACCACTCCGGGCAGCTGCCGTTCGACGGGCTGATGATCGGCGCGTCGATGCTGCTCGAGCGGGATCCCCCCCGCATCGTTCGCACGATGGTGGAGCGGTGGGTGGCCCGGCTGCCGTGGTTTTCGACGTGGTTCTCGCGGGCGGGGCAGGTGGTGGGCACGCCCGACAACTGCCGGCGGCTGCTCGAGCGCGATCAGGCCGTGCTCGTGTTCCCCGAGGGGATCCGAGGGATCACGAAGACCTTCGACCAGCGCTACCAGCTGCAGCGGTTCGGGTCCGGGTTCATGCGGCTCGCGCTCGAGACCGGGACCCCGGTGGTACCGGTGGCGGTCATCGGGGGGGAGGAGCAGGCCCCCTCCTTGGTCAACTGGACCGCACTGGCCCGGCTCTTGTCGGTCCCCGCGTTCCCGATCACCCTGACATGGCCTTGGCTCGGGCCGCTCGGGCTCGCGCCGCTCCCGGTCCGGTACCGACTGCACTTCGGAGCCCCGATCCAGGTCCGAGGCGACCCGGAGGCCGGCGACGAGGAGGTTCGCGCCGAGGTGGACCGGGTGGTCGCCGAGCTCGAGGCCCTGATCGCCACCGGGCTCGCGGCGAGAAAGGCCGTGTTTCGATGAGCGACGGGGTTGTCGTCACCGGGGCGGCCGGCAACCTGGGGCGGCTGCTCGTCCAGGCCCTGCACCGGGTTCGGCCGGTGGTGGCCTTGGACCGGCGGCCGCTCTTTGGGCTCCCCAAAGACGTCGAGGCCCACCGCACCGACGCCCGGTGGAAGGCGTTGTCCGACGTGCTCCGCCGCCGAAGGGTCGGGGCGCTTTTTCACCTCGGGCTGATGCACAACCCCCGAAACGACGTCTCCTGCTATCGCTTCAACGTCGCCGGCACCCAGCGGCTGCTCGAGCTGTGCGCGAAGCATGAAGTTTCGCAGCTGGTGATGCTGTCGAGCGCCAACATCTATGGGCCTGACCCAGACAACTCCCACTTTCTGACCGAAGACGCGCCGCTGCTCGGCGCCGACCACTACCCGGAGATCCGGGACCTGGTGGCGGTCGACAACCTGGTGCAGGCGTTCTTCTACCGCCAGCCCGAGATCCGGACCGTGCTGCTGAGGCCGGTCCACATCGTCGGTCCGAGGGTCGAAAACGCGCCGTCGAAGTACCTGCGGCTCGAGCGCCCGTGGGTTCTGACCGGCTTCGACCCGCTCGTGCAGCTCATCCACGAGCAGGACGCGGTCGCCGCGCTCCGGCTCGCGCTCGAGTCCAAGGCCCGCGGGGTCTTCAACGTGGTCGGTCCGGGGGTGGCGCCCCTGTCCCGGGTGCTCGAGGTGCTCGGCCGCCGGCCTCGGTCGATGCCGAGCTTCGTGGCTCGTCCGGCGCTCCGCTGGGCGTGGCGGACCCGGGCCTCGACGTTCGTGCCGCCGCTGCTTCGGCACCTTCAGTACCACTGCGTGGCCGATGGGCAGGCAGCGCGGCGCGAGCTCGGTTTTCGGCCCCGGCACGGCCTGGTCGAGACCATCCGCTCCGTCGTCGAGCGGGGCTGAGGGCCCGGAACTTGCGCTTCTCCCGGTCGCGCGCTACCCGAACCTCATGTTGGCCCGCTTCGTCCTGCCTGGAGTCCTGGTGGGCTTGCTCTTGCCCGCTGGTCCGATTGAGGCCCGCTCCGCCGGGGAGTGCCAGCTCGCGTGGAGCAAGGCCGTCCGCAGCTACCTGACCCGAAACCGAAAGGCGGGGCCGGACGGGCAGGTCCCAAAGGACATGGACGGCGCGGAGCGAGCGGCCGAGCAGTGGAGCGCGGCGTTCGCGCCCGCGTGCCGGATCGAGTCCGGCGGCGACAAGGGCGCGGCCCGGGTCGAGGCCGCCGCCATCGGCGTGCAGATCCTCGCCAAGCTCGACAACCGGGGCTGCGCCCGGTTTCTCGAGTACTACATGCAGTCCACCCGGAGCGCCGACATCTGCCGTGCGGCCGAGACCGGAGAGCAAGAAGACCTGCGCCGCCAGATAGAAGAGACGATCCCGGAGCGCTGACCGCATCCGATGCGTCGGAGGGGCGGCCTCGACGCGATCCGCACTCGGCAGAGCGCACGCGCCGACCCGGGACTTCGGCCCGCGGTTGAGGGCGAGGCTGGGTCCCAGCCCGCCCGAGGGCGAGCCGGGGCCGCGGTCATCAGATCGGGGTCGCGATCAGACGGGGCCGCGATCAGATCGGCTCGATGGTCAGGGTGTAGGGGGCGGTGTCGCCGAGCCGCTTCGACTGGACGCGAATCACCGACTCGCCCTCCATCTCGATGGTCTCCACGTCGTCGCGGGTGGAGAAGCTCCCGACTGCGCGGTTGTCCCGGCGCAGCACGCTGTCGGTGGTCTCGTCCCAGCCGTACAGGTCGAGGTCGGCGATCCGGTTCTGGAAGCTGAGCACCGCTCGCCACCGGCCCTCCGCCTTCACCCGGTACATGTCGGGGGCTACGTTGCAGATCCCTCCGCTCCAGTCCCCGGGTCCGATCTCGGGCGCGAGGCGGAGCACGTCGTTCGGCTCGCTCGCCTCCTCGTCGCCGTCCCGGCAGTTGCTCGGGGGTAGCTCGGGGCCGGGGCCGCCGCCCTGATTCACGGTCTGGATGATCCCGTTCACGTTGCTCGGGGCGCCGCCGCTCAGGCTGAGGACGCGCATGCCGTCCCGCTCGACGACGAACAGCGACGGCCAACCTTGGGTCACGCCCAGGACCTGCTTCACCCCCTGCTCACCGGCGCCTTGGGTTTCGCTGTCGCCCACCCGAAAGCCGAACGGGCTGTCGTGCTGGGTGACGAGCTGGTCGGCGTAGGCCGTGTTGGAGCTCGCGTAGTCGCCACGGGTCGTCGTGTCACCGATGACGAAGACGGGGAGGATGCCCGCCTCCTCGAGCGCGGCCTCGTTGGCGGCGACGGTGCGCATCCACGCGTGGCACGGGCCGCACCAGCCCGCGTTGAGGCTGAACACGAACGCCCGATAGCCGGAGAACGATTCGTCGCACATGAGGTCCCGAATCGACAGCGGCCGCTCGGACCGGTTCTTCTCGACGTCATACAAGATCGCGCTCGGCCAACTCGCGTTCGGCATCGCCTCGTTGAGCGCGATCCGGTTGCTCGGGTCCATGCCGCAGGGGACCTCGAGGTCGAGCGTCGCCGTCTGGTCTTCGTAGGTCGCGGTGACGGTGGTCGCGCCCCGCAGGTACGGGAACACGAGGCCCTTTCGGGGGGCGTCGTCGAGCACCGGGATCGCGGCTGGATCGCTCGAGACCCAGGTCGCGCGCCGAGTGACGTCTTCCGTCCTGCCGTCCCGGTACCGGGCGGTGGCGATCACGGCGGCGACCGACCGCACCTCGAGCGCCTGCTCCACCGACAGCTCGAGCCCGACCAGGGCCGGCGGGACCACGGTCAGAGGCACCTCGGCCTGAAGGTCGCCCAGCCTGGCCACGAGCGCGCCCTCGCCGGGGTTGGCCCCCGTCACCGTCACGCCCGCTTCGGTGGGCTCGCTCAACGTGACCGCGCCTTCGGGGGTCACCGTCCACTGCACCTGCGCCACCGCGCTCTCGCCTTCGCCGACGCGGGCGGCGGCGCGGTTCAGGGGCACCGCCGTGCCGTCGGAAAACACGCCCTCGACCGAGATTCGGGTGTCGAGGCCCTGCTCGATCCGGACCTCGGTGGCCGACGGCCGGAGCTGGGCCACCGCCCCCCGGTCAACGCCGCCGGTGTCCACCCAGAAGTCGGTCCCGGGGATGTTCGGGGGCTCGCCGTTCGGTCCGGGACCTCCCGGTCCGCAAGCGACAAAAAGCAACAGGGGCAGCAGGGCGTTGTGGGCGTGTCTCATCGGGCTCCTCGGGTGACGGTCCGGGGGCCAAGAAGAGGCGCCCGGACGGCGGCGAGCCGTACTGGACCACGAGCCCGCGGTGCACAGCAAGACCCCCGGGGAATCGAGCCCCGCTCCAGTCGATGCATCAGAGCGATTCGGACGAAGCAAAGGTGCAAAAAACCGAAGGCTCGGCCCGCCGCGATCCGTCCAAAGGCGGGACCGGGTCAGCTCCGGGGCCGGTCGAGCGCGGGGCGAGCGGCGCCGCGCCCGAAGACCTCGCTGATCGCGTCGGCGGTCAGATCGAGCTCCCGCCCCAGCTCCTCGAGCGCGTCGTCCACCGAGCCGTCGGCTCCGAGCCGCTCCGCGTCGGCGGATCGGAGCTGGAGCACCGACAGCCGCAGCTTCTCGAGGAGGGCGACGTGGACATGGAGCCGGGCGACCACCCGCTCCCGGCCCGAGCGCAGCTGCTCGAGCACGTCGCGCTGGGCCATGAGGCTCTCGAGCGCGCTCTCGTAGGTGTCCCGGGCCGACGGATCCATGGTTGACGCGGCCTTTCGCTCGAGTTGCGCGATTCGATCCTCGAGCTGCGTAATGCTCTCCCTCGACAGCTCGCCGTCCACCTGCCGGCAGTGCTCCGCGATGCGCAGGATCCGGAGCACCTGCTCGGAGAAGCGGGGCTCGAGCGCCTGCCGGGCAGACAGCTCGGAGCGGACCGCGCGGTGGCTGTCGAGAGCCCGTTCGAGCAGGGCGTGGAGCTCGCCGTCGCGAAGCGACATCGCCTCGAGGTACCTCAGCTCGACCGGGTCCGGATCCTTCATCAGGTGCCGCGGCGCCGCCGCCAGCCCGACGAACAGACCGGCCGTCGCCCCCGCCGCGGCGGCGGCGAGCGGACCTGGCAACAGGGTCAGGAGGACGCCGCTCTGAAGCACCACCTCGGCGACATGGAGCCCTGCGTAGCCGAACGCGCCGGCTACGAGGCCGGTCAACAGCTTTCGCCCCCGTCGCTCCCCTTCGCCGAGCACCGGGGCGGCGGCCGCTCCGAACAGGACCGCGGAAAACGGCGCCCACTGCGCGGTCAGCACCGCGGCCAGGCTCCCGACGGCGCCGAGCCCGAGCCCGATGCCCCCGGCCAGCCACCGCCGGCCTCGGGCGGCGATCGCCCCGAAGGCCCCCGCCGCGGCGAGCACGACGAACATCTTGGAGGATTCGGCCGAGGCCCCGACCAGCCGGCAAACGAGGTCGGCGACCAGCGCGCCACCGCTCGCGCCGACCACGCTCGCCATCACCGTGCGGTGAAGGGCTGCGTGATCACTGCGAGGGCTCGGGGCGCGCCGGACGAGGGCATGAGGGCGATAGGGCGCGAGCGGGTCGGGCATGGCCGGGTCTCCTTGGTCGAGGGTTTCGATTTTGCCCGGCGATCCGGGTGGATGCACCGTCTCCCGGGTTCGGGGGCGGTGTCCATCCGGGTCCCCCCGGGGAGTGAGGGTGGGTCAGAGGTCGCGCAGGACGCGCGGGCCCACCGGCTCCGGACGGGCGGCGGCGTGGATTCCGCCCCCGGCCCGGCTGAGCCGCTCGAGCAGCCGTCCCTCGCCGAGGGCGACCGCGGACACCCGGATGCCCCGCTCCCGGACGTGGCCCACCAGCTCCTCGAGGCGAGTCGGATCGGTGAGGCCGTGGTTCGGGCGGCCCTCACCGATCACGATCAGCTGCCGGGTGGTCCCGCCGGGGGCAGCGGCGAGCCGTCGGGCCCCGGCGGCGATGCCCCGACCGAGGTCGGTGGGGCCGGCCGCCTCGACCCGGTCCATGGCCCGCCCGAGCGCGTCCACCGCGTTCGCGGCCGAGGTCAGCGGCAGCTCGATCCGGGCGTCGTCGGCGTAGGAGACGAGCGTCACCCAGTCGCCGGGCCCGAGCGCGGCGCCGATCGAGAGCACCTCCTGCCGGGCTCGCTCGAGCAGCGCGCCGCCCATCGAGCCGGATCGGTCGAGCACGAGCGCGACGGTTCGAGGCCAGGGCGCCGTGGCGCGGGGCGGGGCGGCCCCGAGCGGCTCCGAGCGGGGCTCTGAGCGGGCCGGAGGCGCCGAGGGAGCGGAGCGGACCGGCGTGAAACGGACCGCGAGCATCAGCAGCGAGGCGGCGGCGGCGAACAAGGAGAGGGTCTTCAGCTTTGGCGGGGTCATCGGGCCTCCGGGGTGGCGTGGGCGCCGCATGCGTCAACGGGCCCGGCGCCTCCGGATATTCCGTCGGCGGCGCAGGCCCCGCTTCGAGACCCGGGCCGGCTCATCGAGAGCATTCGTGACCAGATCGGACGCAGAACCGGTCGCTCGGCTGGATCGGCGCGTCCGGTCCCGGGTCCGAGGTGAGCACCGGCTCGCACACGAAGCCCTCGGGGCAGTCCTCCGCGCCGAAGCACCGGGCGGTGCAGAAAGCGCGCGTCCCCTGGTAGGCCACGCAGGTGAGGCTGTCGCAGTCGAAGCCCGGGTCCTGCGCGATCGCGGACGTGAAACGCCGATCGTCTCCCCCGCCGGCGAGCGTCGAGGTGGGGATGCGGGTGTCGAGGCTCGGGTCGATGAGCTCGCAGCAGCGGCCGACGTCCGTCTCGGTGCAGCCGAGCAGCAGGCTGAGGCCGACCAGCGCGAGCGCCGAGGCACGCGCTCCGTCCGATGTCCGTCTCGACATGGGCGGTCTATACCTCACTTGAAACCGCGGGCAGGGAAGGACGACCGGCCGACCGCCAATTCCGCGCCCCCGAACGGGAGGGGGCCCCGGAGGGTCGGCGGCATGTTAGGCCTGCCGCGGAGAGCGACCTTAGCCATGCGCAGGACGACAGCACGCTTCATCACCGCCGCGCTCGCGCTCGCGATGGCAGGCGAGGCGAGGAGCCAGGAGGAGGACACCGACGCCGTCCGGGAGGGCGGGATCGCCGCCGAGGCCGAGCGCGACGATCGGACGCTCGCCGACCGGATCAAGGCGGTCGAGCGGAAGGTGTTCTTGAAGCGGCGCCGGTTCGAGCTCCAGCCCTACGTCGGGATGGATCTGAACGACGCCTTCTTCCAGCACTTCTTCGTGGGCGCTTCCGCCGGGTACCACCTGGGGGACAACTTCGCGGTGGAGCTGCGGGGCGGGGCGTCGGTGGCGGAGATCCAAAAGGGGTCGGTGCGCTTCGTCCGGGTCGCGACCGGGTCCTTGCTCGAAGGCGCCCCGAGCCTGGTGGCGCACGCCGACCTCAACGCGCTGTGGGCCCCGGTGTACGGCAAGCTCAGCTTGTTCGGGGAGTCGATCCTCCACTTCGACACCTTCGTGACCGCCGGCGGCGGGATCTTCGTCACAGACCGGCCCGAGCGGCGGGACGGGGTCCTGGTGGAGGCGACCAACGTCAACCCCGCGCTGAACCTCGGGCTCGGTCAGCGGTACTTCATCACCGAGTGGCTGGTCTTTCGATGGGACCTCCGAAACTACAGCTTCCTCGAGACCGGAGCCGGCGGTTCGGTCCAGAACGTGACCGTGCTCGGGTTGGCGCTGTCCGGCTTCTTCCCCACGTCCTTCTCCTACGATTTTCAATGAAACTCTCGCTCGCCATCGTCGCCCTGGGGCTCGCCAGCCCGGCGCTCGCCGCTCCGGAGGAAGATCGCTCGCTGCTCGACGCGGCGGAGGCCCAGGGGGGCGCCGGACGCGAGGCGCTCGACCGCGGCATCGCGCTGCTCGAGACCGGCGATCCGGAGGGAGCGGCGGTGACCCTGTCCCCGCTCGCGGAGGCGCCGGGGGAGCTCGGCACCTCGGCCCGGTACCAGCTCGGCAAGGCGCTCTATCGGCTCGGGTTCTTGCACGCCGCGCTCGCGGAGTTCGACGGCCTGCTCGCCGACGGTCCGAAGGGCCGGTACTTTCGAGCCTCGCTCGAGTGGTGCCTGTTCATCGGGCGCAAGATGGTGGACGACACGGCCGTCAACGAGGTGCTCGACCGGCAGGCGGAGGGCGCGCTCCCCGAGCGCTACCGGGACGAGTTCCTGTTTCGGCTCGCCCGCTACCACTTCACCCGGGGCCTGGTGTTGGCTTCGACCGCCGAGACGCCGCCCCCGCCCCCGCCCCCGAAAGACGAAGGCATCAGCTTCGACGAGGATCTGTTCGGGGACCCGGCGCCGAAGCCGGCCCCGCCGCCGCCGAAGCCGGCCCCGCCGAAGTCCCAGCGAAAGGGGGCCGGCAAGAGCGCCGAGCCCGGCGGCGGCATCCGGGTGGAAGAGGACCTGTTCGGGGATTCGCCCCCGACGCCGGCGCCCGAGCCCACCCCCGAGCCCAGCAAAGCCCGGGGCCCCGAGGCCCACTTCGAGAGCGCGCGGCGGCTCGCGATGCGGGTGTCGGCCGACTCCGCGTTTGCCCCCAGGGCCCGGTTTCTCGAGGCCCTGTTGGCGGTCGGTCGCGGGGAGGACAACGAGGCGCTCAGCCTGCTCAAGCAGGTGGTGGAGACCACCGGGGAGGGTCGGCCCAGCGAGGACGACCGGGAGCGCCGGCGCCGTCTCCGGCTGCGCGAACTCGCGTTCTTTCAGCTCGCGCGGCTGCACTTCGGAGCTCGCCAGCCGAGCTTCTCCATCTTCTACTACAAGAAGGTGAGCCGGGACTCGCTCGAGTGGCTCGATTCCTTGTACGAAGCGAGCTGGGCCGAATACCGACTCGGCAACCACGAGCGGGCGCTCGGGAACCTGCTCACCGTCCACGCTCCTTTCTTCGATGACACCTATTTTCCCGAATCCATCATTCTCGAGGCCGTGATCTATTACGAAAACTGCCGCTACGAGGACGCTTCGCGCATCATCGATGGGTTTCTTTCCCGCTACGAGCCGGTGTTCGAGGAGCTCGAGCGGCTGGTGGCCGAGCCGCGAAGCCCGGAGACTTGGTACGGGATGCTGGCGGCGCGAAAATCGGGCGGGGAAGGCGAGCTGGTCGCGCGGGTCTTGTCCATCGCGCTCGAAGACCCGGAGCTGGTGCGGCTCACCAAGACCCTCGACGAGATCGACGCCGAGCTAAACCAACTGGGCCAGAAGAGCCGGCTGAAGCCGCTGCCGTACATCGCTTCCCGGCGGTCCGGACTCGAGGCGGACAAGGCTCGCTACCGGACGGCGGCGGGGGAGGCGATCGAGCGAAAGCTCCGGAGGGAGGCGCTGGCGGTCAAGGAGCTGGTCAGCCAGGCCCTCAGGGTCAAGGTCGAGACCGCGCGGGCCGAGGCGGGGCGCCTTCAGGCGAGCCTCAGCCGGCGGGAGCAGCGACCTCGGTCGCTGACCAGGGAAGAGGCGAGCTGGACCGACGACGAGAAGCTGGTCTGGCCGTTCGAAGGCGAGTACTGGCGGGACGAGCTTGGGACGTACGAGCTCACCTTGGCTCGCACCTGCCGATGATCGGACGAAGGAGGTCGATGTGCCCACGATGAAGCTGCCGGTCGCGTTTGCGCTGTTCGGCCTGTGCGCCTCGGCCGAGGCCGCGCCCGAGCCGAAGGCCGCGGTGCGGGCGATGACCGCTGGCGGCCCCCAGATCGCCTACGAGCGGTTTCGGGCCTCGGTTCAGGTGGAGGTGGCCGAGCGGCGAGAAGAGCAGATCAGCGGTCTGTTGCGGCTGCTCGAGCTCGGTCCGGAGCCGGCGGAGAAGCCGGATCTCGAGTTTCGGCTCGCCGAGCTGTACGCCGACAAGGCCCGGGCGAAGTTCCTGCTCGGGCAGGGGCTCGAGCCGAAGAAGGAGGCGGAGCGCGCGAAGCTGCTCGAGGAGTCGGACCAGTGGAGCGCCAAGGCGATCGAGGTGTACGCGCGGATCCGGGCCGAGCATCCCGGATACAACCGCATGCCGGAGGTCCTGTTCGCGCTCGGGCAGTCGGAGTGGACCCGCGGCGCGTTCGAGGCGGCGGTGCGCCCGTATGCGGATCTCATCCGGGAGCACCCGGACAGCCCGCTCGTGGCCGAGGCCTGGACCGCGATCGGGGAATACTACTTCAACGAAGGCAACATCTTCAAGGCGCTGCGCAGCTACGAAGAAGCGGCCAAGAACACTCGGTCTCGCATCTATGGATTCGCGCTGTACAAGCAAGGCTGGTGTTTTTTCAACCTGGCCGAGTGGGAGAAGGCGCTCAACAAGTTCGAGGCGACCGTCCTCTACAGCCAGATGTCCGAAGAGTTGTCCGGGGAGAACAAGATCGAGCTCGGAAAGGAAGCGGAGCGGGATTGGGTGCGGACCTATGTGCATGTGGGGAGCCCGGACCGGGCCCGCTTCGACATCGCCCGCCTGCTCGACCTCGACGCTTGCACCGGCCGCTGCCTGACCCTGCTCGACGGCCTCGCCGGACTTTGGTTTGGGGAGGGCTACTTCAAGGAGTCCAAGGAAATCTATCAGCAACTCATCGGTTTCGAGCGGGAGAGCCTCAAGAACCCGTTTCGGCAGGCTCGGGTGGTGGACATCGCGGACCGAGCCGGAAACAAGCCGCAGACGATCGCGGCGTCCCGCGACCTGGTCCGCATCTTTCTTGCGACCAAAGAGCGCTTCGCCGCCCTGCCCGAGTCTTCGGCCGAGCGCATCGATGCGGCCGGAGCGATCGAGGAGGCGGAGATCTCGTCGGAGGCAACCCTTCGCCGCCTGGCCCAGGAGTGGAACCGGGAAGCGGCCAAAACGAGGCGAAAAGAGACCAAGGCGCAGTCCGAGACGATGTACGCCGACTACCTCGCCCTGTTCTCGGACACGGACTACGGCCTGCAGATGCGGTTCGAGCGCGCGGACCTCTTGTTCAAGCTCGAGCGATTCGACGACGCCGCGACCGGGTACCGGGAGGTCGTGGAACGGAGCCCCGAGGGGGGAAAGTTCATCGAGGAGGCGGCGACGGACCACATTCGCGCCATCGAGGAGCACCTGAAGGATCTCGGGCTGAGGCTGCCCGGAAACCTCTCGGAGCCGACCGAGCCCCACCCCGAGCACCGGCGGCTCGTCGCCGCCGCCGACCTCTACCTCGAGAAGGTCGCGTCCCCGAAGGAGCCGTCCGAGCGGGCGGCGGTGGCATTGACCGCCGCTCGGGTCCTGTACGCCTACAACCAATACCCGGAGGCGCTCGCCCGCTTCGACGGGATCGTGACGCAGCACCCCGAGACCGAGCAAGCCGAGGTCGCGGCCAACCTGGTCGCCGACATCCACAATCTCAGGAAGGATTGGCAGTCCCTCTACGACGCGGCGCGCCGGTACCTCGACGCGCCAAGGCTGATGGAGGGGCGACCGAAGCTTCGGGCCGCGCTCGAGGGGTTTGGGCAATATGCGAAGTTCGCGCTCGTGAAGCAGCTCGAGGATGGGGGCGAGCCGGCCGAGGTGGCGAAGGCGTACGAGAGCTTTCACCGAGAGTTCCCGGCCAGCGACAGCGCCGACGACGCGCTGTTCAACGCTTCGATCCTCTACGACAAGGCGGGCGACAAGGAGCGGGCGTCGATGCTGCGAGCGAAGCTGCTCGAAGACTACCCCGCGTCCGGGCTGCGCCCCGAGGTGGCCCACTACGTCGCCAAGCAGCTCGAGGAGCGGACGGAGTACGCCGAAGCGGCCCGCGCCTATCTCGCGTTCGCCCAGGAGTTTCCCAAGGACGAGCGGGCCCGCGACGCCCTGTACGACGCGTCGGTCTTCTACGCCGCCACCGGGGAGGCGAGGACCGCGGCGCGGCTTCGGCAGCGCTACCTCGACACCTACGGGAAGACCGAGGCCGGCGCGAGCGACGCCGCCTTGCTGAGCTTCGCCATCGCCCAGGACCTCGACCGGGCCCGCCGCTTTCGGGAGGCGGCCGACGCCTACGCGGCCTACGCGAAGCGCTACGCTGGGACCGAGCGAGGGTACGACGCGCTGTGGAGGCAGGCCGAGATCCGGCGGGAGAACCTGCGCCAGGGCGCGGCCGCCGACAAGATCGAGGCGGCGCTGCTCGCCGAGGTGAAGGGGTCGATGCGCCGGCGGCGGTCGGTGCCGCCAAACGCGATGCGCCACGCGAGCCTCGCCGCGTTTCGGCAAGTAGACGCCGATTTTGTCGCCTACCGGAAGCTGCGCCTCCCGGTGCCCAACCTGCGAAACCCGGCTCCGTTTCAAAAGGCGCTGCGCACCAAAGCCCAGGCCCGAGACAAGCTGGTGAGGGCCTACACCGCCATCGTGTCCGACTACAAGCAGGCCGAAGCCTCGATCGCGGCGCTCGCCCGGATCGCCGAGAGCTGGGACGAGTTCGTCGCCGCGCTCGGCAAGATTCCTTGCCCGAGGGGGTCGCCGGCGGAGGTGTGCGAGGTCCTCGAGCAGCGGCTGTCCGAGATGTCGATGCCGGCCCAGGACAGCGCGGTCGCCGCGTACAAGACGTGCGTGGTGCAGAGCAACGCACTGGACACCTTCACCGAGGCGTCGGCCCGCTGCGCGAAGCGGCTCGAGGCGCTGGCCCCGGAGATCGCGCCCCCCGTCGTCGAGCGAATGGTCTCGGCGCCGAGCGGCTCGATGGCGCCTCGCCTCGCTTCGCAGCCGCTTCGGCTGCGTCGGGCCGACCCGGGTCCGGTCGCCTCCGGCCAGCGGGCGGAGGTGGAGCGATGAACCTTAGGTCCGGGGCGTTCGTTCTCGCGGGGCTGATCGGGTGCGCCGCCTCGACCGGGCCGGCCCAGCCCGAGCGCGCGGACATCTCCGCCCCGTCCACCCCCGCCGCCTCGGCCGCCGCCGCCTACGACGCCGCGATCGACGACCTCGGGGACGACCCCGCCATGGAGTTGGTGTCGGAACGCATGGGGAGGGTGGTGGACGAGCATCCCGGCCACGGGCTCGCCCAATACAACCTCGGCGTCGCCCAGGAGGGGCAGGGTCGGCTCGAGGACGCGGAGCGCGCGTACAAGGCGGCGTGGGCGGCCCAGCCCCCGGTCCCGGAGGCAGCAGTCAACCTCGCCGCGCTCCTCGAGCGGACCGGCCGGAGCAAAGAGGCGCTCGCCGTCCTGAAGCAGGCGGTGGACCGAGATCCGTCGGCCGCCGACGCGCGGGTGGTGCTGGCCGGGAATCGGCTGGCCGAGGGGGACCGCGACGGGGCCCGGCGCTTGTGCGTCGAGGCGCTGACGCACGATCCGAGGCACACGGGAGCCTACTGCGTGCTCGGCGCGGAGGCGGTGGCGAGCGGCGACGTCGAGCGGGCTCGGCTCCTCGCCGCGCAGGGCATCAAGATCGACGCGAAGGTGGGGTGTCTGCACGGTCTGCTCGGTGACGTCGCCCGGGCCGACGGCGACCCGGGCGCAGCGATGATCCACTTTCGCCAGGCGGTGAAGCTCGACCCGGATCTGTTCCGGGTGTGGTTCGACATCGGCTCGATCTCGCTGACATTCCGAGACTTCAACCGGGCGGCGGAGGCGTTCGAAGCGGCCCACCGGCTCGACCCGAACGATCCGGCCGCCTTGGTGAACCTCGGAATCGCCAAGAAGGGCGCCGGCGATCTCGAAGCGGCGGAGCGCTCCTACCTCGAGGCGATCGAGCGGGGCGGCGACGGCGCTCCTCCGGCGGCGCACTACAACCTGGGCGTCTTGTACCTGCGCCACCTGAACCGCCTCGCTGACGCGGAGCGCTCCCTGAAGACGTTCCTGCGGGTCTCGTCCGGCGAGGGAGAGGAGGTCTTCGCTTGGCTCGACGAGATCGGCGAGCGCCGCCGACTCGCGGAGGAGGAGCGGCTGCAGGCCGAAGAGGCGGCGCGAAACGCCGAGATCGAGCGCATGCGCGCCGAAGAGGAGGCCCGGCGGGCGGCGGCGCTCGAGGCCCAGCGGGAGGCCGGACGGGCTCGAGCCAGGGCGGCGGGCGAACCGGACGACCCGGAGCTCCCGGAGGCGAAAGACGAGCCCGAACCAGCCGAGAAGGACGCCCCGGACAAGAGGAGACCCCGGCCGAGACCTCGGCCTTCGACTCCGGCCGCGCCTTCTGAACCGGCGCCGCCCCCGCCGCCTCCGGATTTCGAATGAGAGCCTTCGAACAAAACGGATGCCAGCCTACGGCGCCTCTCCGTCATGCTTCCGCTTTTCTGACCGGCGGCCGAGGGCGTAGTTTTTCGCAGTGGCTCGGGAGCGGGGCGTGGGCTCCGCGGCTCGGGCTGGGAGGGACGATGAACATCATCCGCTGCGCCGCGCCGATCCTCACCCTGCTGCTCGCCGGCGCCGCTTCGGCCCAGGAATCGGCCCCGGAGGCGGGGGTCACCTACAAGCAGCGCACGGTCTACTCGTTCGACGGTGACACCATCGACGGGGACTTGATGCGCCCCGACGGCGCCTACATCGAGGCTCGCAAAGAGATCCAGCACTCGAACCTCATCCGGGTCCGGGAGCACTTTCGAGACAAGGTGCTGATGTCCGGAGTCCGGCTGTAGGGGCCACGCCCCTGCCGACCAGGCGCCCAGTTTTGGCCCGGCGTTCACGCCGGGCCGGCGAAGAGAGGAAGACCGATGCCGATTCCCTTGAGGCTCACCGTCGAGCGCCCCGGACATCCCCCGGTCGAGCACCGGTTCGAGCGCGACCTGGTGAAGATCGGGCGACTCGCGTCGGCCCACCTCAAACTCGATGACAGCCGGGTGTCCCGGATCCACGCCGTGATCGAGGCCGGCACCACCGGCCAGGACTACGCGATCATCGACATGGGCTCGACCGAGGGAACCTTCGTCAACGGGCGAAGGATCTCGAAGGAGAAGCTGTCCGACGGCGACGATCTGTCGCTCGGCGACTACCGGATCCGCGTGCGCTACGGTGAGGAGCTGGTCGAATCCCCCACCACCGCCGACGTGTTGGCGGTGGCGCCGGACCCGCAGGCGTCGCCGGCGGTGGCGGCCGGGTGGGTGGTCCCGGCCGGCTATCCGGTACCGGGCCAACCGATGCCCGCGCATTCGGTTCCAAGCCCGCCGATGCCGGGATGGGCGGCGTCGGCGGCCGCGGCCGGATGGTCCGCAGGACCGCAGCCGCCCGAGGCCTCGGGCGTGTACCCGGCCCCGGGCGCCTCGGGCGTGTACCCGGCCCCGGGCGCCTCGGGCGTGTACCCGGCCCCGGGCGCCTCGGGCGTGTACCCGGCCTCGGGGGTGTATGCGGCCCCGGGCGCCTCGGGCGTGTACCCGGCCCCGGGCGCCTCGGGGGTGTACCCGGCTCCGGGCGCCTCGGGGGTGTACCCGATCCCCCCCGCCGTGCCCGCATCCGGCGTCGCCGGCACCGGGGACGTGGCCCCCAATGGCTCCTCTTGGGGCTACCACCCCGGGTGGTCGCCTCCAACGGTGCCGAACAACCTGGCCAGCGCGAGCGTGCCCGACAACGAGCGCGCCCTCGAGATCAAGCTGATCTGGGGCAGCAGCGTGCTCGACACCGTGACGGTGACCGACCAGCCGAAGGTCACGCTCGGGGACGAGCGAAGGGTCGCTGGCTTTGGTCCGCTCCAGCGGGTGGTGCGGTGCGACCTCGAGGTGCCCTCGAAGGGTTTGCCCAGCAAGACCCACGTGCTCGCCGAGCGGCAAGGTCCTCACGGGGTGGTCTACCAACTCCATCTATCCCGGGGCATGTCCGGCCGAGTCGAGCGGGCCGATGGTTTGGTGGTCTCGCTCGAGCTGTTGTTCCAGGGGCAGCACGGGGGAGAGCCGGATGGTTCGGGCGGGGTGAGCTACATGCTGCGGGCGGAGGAGACGGTGTACATCAGCCACGGCGAGCTGATGCTCCAGATCCGCTACGTCCGGCGGACCCGGGTCGTGCCCCTCCCGCTGAGCTCCCGCATCAACTATGCGTGGGCCAACATCCTGCTCCTCGCGTTCTTCTTTCACGCTCTGGCCATCGGGACCTTTCTCGCGAGCCCGGAGCCGTCTGCGCAGCTGACCGACGAGCTCTACAAGAACCGAAACCGGTTCATCGAGACGAGGCTGAAGCTCGCGGAGCAGAAGCGAAAGAGCGGCGGCGGCGTGCTCGCCGAGCTCGAGCAGGGGGCCCGGGCTCAAGGGAAAGATGGGAAAATGGGGCAAAAGGAGGCGGCGAAGGACGATGGCCGCGTCGCGAACAAGGGCCGCCCCGACGACAAGGACCGGGCTCGGCAGCAGCTCGACAAGCTGCTCGGTCTCGGCGGAAAGGGCAGCGCCTCGAGCATCTTCGGCGGCAGCGGGACCGGCGGCGCGCTCGAAGCCGCGGTCGGAGGTCTTCAGGGCAGGCAGGTCGGGGACGCTCGCGGGCTCGGCGGGCTGGGGACCCGGGGGACGGGGCCGGGAGGCGGCGGCTTGACCGGCAGCTCGGTGGGCCTCGGCCTGCTCGGGACCGCGGGCCGCGGCGGCGGGCTCGAAGGGGGCGCCGGCTACGGCCAGGGCGCCGCCTCGCTCGGGGGCAAGCGGGACCGCGACATCGAGATCAGCGCCAGCGCCGCCATCGTCCGGGGCTCGCTGTCCAAGGAGATCATTCGCCGGGTGGTCCAAAAGCACATGGCGCAGATCCGCTACTGCTACGAGAAGGAGCTGCAGCGCTCGCCCGGGCTGTTCGGCAAGGTCGCGACCGAGTTCGTGATCGATGGCTCCGGCGCGGTGATCGAGGCCAAAGTGTACGAGAGCACCATGAACGACGCCGAAGTGGAGAGCTGCATCAGCTCCAAGATCCGGGGCTGGAAGTTCCCGAAGCCGGAAGGCGGCGGCATCGTGCTCGTGAAGTATCCGTTCTTGTTCAAGGCCTCGGGTTGAGCGGAGCGGAGCGGGGCGGTCTGCTGCTCGAGCTCGACGTCGCGGGCGGGGCCGTCCGTGGGTTTCAGCTCGGCCCGCGGAGCTCGGCCAACGTCGCCCATACCCTGTTTCGGGGGCGGCCCGCCGACGAGGTGCTTCAGCTGGTCCCCCTCTTGTTCTCGCTGTGCCGGCACGCCCAGGCCCACGCCGCGACCGAGGCGCTGCGGGCGGCGGCCGGTCTCGACTCCGGGCCCGGCGCGGCCGCTCGTCGGCTCGCCGTCGCGGTGGAGGCCTTCGACCAGCACATGCAGGCGGCGTTGCTGGATTGGCCGGAGGCGGCCGGCCTCGCTCGTCGAACCGAGCCGTACATCGCGGTGCGGCGGTGGGCGGCTCGGGTGCCGGGGCTGTCGCCGGAGGCGGCGGCCGAGGCGGTGGCGAAGCTGCGGGCTCTTTTCGCCCAAGAGGTCATGACTCCGGAGGCGTTCGCCGAGGGCGAAGGTCCGCTCGGGCCGGTGGCCCGGTACCTCGTGGCCGCCGGCCTCGACCGCGTGGGCGACGCTCCCGTGCGTCTCGAGCCGGCTCCGCCGCTCGAGACCATCATCGCCGGCCTCGAGCGGGACGACCGCTTCTGCCTCTTGCCTCGGCTGGACGGCGGGCCAGCCGAGATCGGCCCGCTCGCCGCTGCCGCTTCCCACCCGGCGGTAGAGCGGGCGGGCTGCGGGGTGCTCGGCCGGCTGGTGGCCCGGATGTTGGACGCAGAGGCGAGGCTCGACGCGGCCGAGCGCGAGGTCGAGCGGCTCTGCGCCCAGGCTTGGCCTTCGGCGGGGCACGCGGCAAAACCCGAGGCCGGGCCCCCGAGCTTTGCCTCCGTCAGCGGGACCGGCCTTGGCCACGCCCGCACGGCCCGGGGCCAGCTCGTGCATCGGGTCCAGCTCGAGCAGGGCCGGGTGCTGCGCTGGGATGTCGTCGCGCCCACGGAGTGGAACCTCCACCCCCGCGGCGCGCTCGCGAGCCTCCTCGGTCGGCCGGAGGACAAAGCGGAGGCGGCGGCAAGCTGGCTGCTGCGGGCGCTCGACCCCTGCGTGCCGTTTCTGGTGCGCACCAGGGGCTGAGGGCCCTGGGGCCGGCGCCGGTTGCTCTGCTCGCGCGGCCGTGCGACGACCCGGGGCCGATGTCGGTGCGCGAGCTGGTGGTGCTCGGGAGCTCGGCGCGGTTTCCCACCGCGTCGCGAAACCTGAACGGTCACATCCTGAGGTGGGATGGGGAGGGGCTGCTCTTCGACCCGGGGGAGGGCAGCCAGCGCCAGATGATCTTCTGCGAGGTCACCGCCACCTCGCTCACCAAGGTCTTCATCAGCCACTTCCACGCCGACCACTGCCTGGGTTTTGCCGGGATCTGCCAGCGCATCTCCCTCGATCGGGTCCCGCACCCGGTGAAGGTCTATTTCCCGGCCTCGGGGCAGCCGTACTATGAGCGGCTGCGGCGGGCATCCATCTACCACGCCGCCGCCCATCTCGAGCCGCGGCCCATCGCCGACGCGGCGATGGACGGCCCGATTCCGGTCTACGAAGACGCGCGCATCCGCGTGTTGGCCGCTCCGCTCGAGCACACGGTCTCGTGCCTCGGCTACCGGCTCGAGGAGCGGCCGAGCCGCACCATGCTCCCCGAGCGCCTGCGCGCGGCCGGCCTCGTCGGCCCCGCGATCAAGGCCATGCAGCAGGATGGGTTCGCCGTCGTCGGCGATCGGCGGGTCACGCTCGAAGAGGTCAGCGTGCCGAAGCCGGGCCAGAGCGTAGCGGTGCTGATGGACACCCGGCCCTGCGCGGGGGCGCTCTCGCTCGCAGCTGGGGCCGACCTGTTGCTGGTCGCCGCTACCTACCTCGAAAGAGATCGCGCTCTTGCCGAGCGGCGCAAAGACATGACGGCGGCCGAGGCGGCGCGGCTCGCGCTCGCCGCCGGCGCAAAGCGCCTCGTGTTGACCCACTTCGACCCGATGTACGAAGATTTGCAGCCATTTCTCGACGAAGCGGCCGCGATCTTTTCCGAAGTGGCGCTCGCGGAAGCCGGGGAGCGATTCCCCATCCCGAGGCCGAAGAAGCCATGAGATCCGAACCGATCATGAGCCGGGTTCACGTGCATCTGGAGACCCTGGCCGCGGTGCTCGTCGCCGGGCTCGGGTGGGGCCTGGACGCGGCGGCGGGGCTCTTTTGGGCGCTCTTGGCGGTGGCCTTGGCCCGAGCGGGGGTGGCCGTCGCGATCGGTTTCGAGCCCCGGCTCCGGGTGCAGCTCGGAAGCGCGGCGGTGGACCTCTCCCCGCTCGGACCGATCCGGGGTGCGGAGGCGGCGCTGCTGTTGACCGGCCCAGCGGCGGCGCTCGCAGCGTCGGGGGCCCTCTACGGCCTCGGCGGCCCATGGTTGGCGGCGGCGCTGTGGGCCGGCTTCCTGGCTGCGCCCGCTCCGGGCACCGACGGGGGCGCGCTGCTTCGGGGCCTCCTCCTGCGCCGGCTCGGGCTGCGCCGGGCGTGGGTCACCGGGCTCGGGGCGGGTGCGGCCTGCGCCGGGCTCGCGTTCGCTTTGGTCCCCGCGGAGGTCGTTTTCGCCTTCGTGGCCGTCTCGGTCCTGCTCGGCCGGACCGAGCTGGGAGCGCTCGCCGCGCTCGAGACCTACGAAGCGCTCGAGCGGGACCCGGAGCTCGCCCTGTCCCGCGCGCTCGCGAGGTCTTCGCGGGCTGGCCGAGGGGAGAGGGCGGTGCTCGCCGAGCTGGGTCTGTTCGCGGCGGTGAAGGTCGAGCGGCAACCGGCGGCCGAGACCCTTCTGCCGCTCGCCCCCGCCGCCGCCCCGGCGACGCTCGAAGCGGCCCGGTGGCTGATGTTGCTCGGCTCCGAAGCGGGGGCCCGCGCCGCCGAGCGCGCCCACGACGAGGTCGACGCCGGCCGAGCCCAGCCCGAGCCGGAGGCCTACGCCGACCTCTGCTTTCGGCACGCGGTGTTTTTGGCCGAGCAGGGCCGGGGCGAGTCGGCGGTCGGCTTGTTCGAGCGCGCGGTCCACCACGGCTACGACGACCGGGACCGGGCCCTGGCCGAGAGCGCCTTTGCCCCCCTCGCCGAACACCCCCGCTTCGCCCGCGCCCTCTCCCGCCTCCCCGAACTCTGACCCAATCTGGCCCGGCCGATGCCGGCAGATTTGGGATGTGAAGGGGCCGTGCTTCGGGCAAACCGATGCCGTGGCGAAGAGAAGCGTGCTCGACGAGTCGGCGGTGCATCCGGACATCCGTGAGAAGGTGATCGGGTTTCACCAGGACGTGGTCGCGGAGGTCGCGGCGGCGGTGGCGAAGGACGACGTGGTCGTGGTCGGGATGGCGCAAAATCCCCACGTCAAACGGGCGAGGAAGCGGCTCGAGGAGGCCAACTTGGCCTTCAACTACCTCGAGTACGGGAGCTATTTCGGGGCGTGGCGGCCTCGGCTCGCGCTCAAGATGTGGTCGGGCTGGCCCACGTTCCCGATGGTCTTCGTGAAGGGCGTGCTCGTGGGGGGCGCGTCCGACGTCGAGCGCCTGCTCGAGTCCGGCGACCTGAAGAACCGGCTGGGCGCGCCCCGCCCGGTCGAGAGCTAGGCCCGGGCGACCGGCGGCGCCGGGGAGGCCCGGGAATCGTAGCGAAAGCGGGCGATGCTCTGCGTGAGCTGCGCCGCCGAACCCTGCAGGGACTCGGCTGCGGCCCGGGTCGCTTGCGCGGCGGAAGCGGTGTCCTCGGCGACGGCCACCACCGCCTCGGTGTTCTCCGCGACCCGGTCCATCGACCCGGCCACCGAGTCGGACACCCGAGACATCTCTCTCGTGGTCGCCGACTGCTGCTCGACCGCGGCGGCGATGCTCTGCTGCATCTGGTTGATGGACTCGATGATGGCGCGGATCCCATCGATCGAGGTCACCACCTCACCGGTGTCGGCCTGGATGTTCTCGACCCGGGCGGCGATGTCTCCGGTGGCTTCCGCGGTCGCTCTGGCCAGGTTCTTGACCTCGCCGGCCACGACCGCGAACCCTCGCCCGGCTTCACCGGCCCGCGCCGCCTCGATGGTCGCGTTCAACGCGAGCAGCTTCGTCTGCTCGGCGATGGTGGTGATGGTCTTGACCACCGAACCAATGAGCGCGGAGCTCTTTCCGAGCCGATCAACCTTTTGGGCGATGCCATCGGCGGCGGTCACCGCCCGGGAGCCTACCCCTGCCGCCTCGGAGGCGTTCTTCGCCACCTCGGCCACCGACTCGGCCAGCTCCTGGACGCTCTTTGCCACCGTCGACACCCCGGCGCGGGCCTCGGCCACCCCGCGGGAGGCGCCGCTCACCTCGTGAAGAGCGGTGCGGGCGTTGGCATCGACCCGGGCCGAGACCTCGGTGAACTCGGTCGCGCTGCCCCGAAGCCCGTGGGCGAGCGAACCCACCGTGGCCATGCTGTCCCGAAGCTCGGCCATCAGGTGGTCGATGCCGGAAAAGACCCGCCCGATCGCGTCGTCGCAGCGCGGGACCGGAAACGTGAGGTCCCCAGCCTGCATGTGCTCGACCACCTCGATGAGCTCCGAGACATGCTGCTCGAGCTTCGCTTGCCTCGAGCTCGCCTCCGCCCGCTGAAGCTCGACCAAGCGCTCGGTGCGGACCCGCTCGGTGATTCGCTCCCACGCCGCCATCGGCCCTAGATAGTCCCCGCTCCGGTGGTACATGGCCTTGACTTCGACGCGAAAGGTTTCGGCCCCCACCTCGACGATCCCGCTCACCGGGAGTTGCTCCGGGTCCGCCAGCGTCCCCCCGGCCTGGACCAGGCTCGGGTGCAGCTCGTCGATGGAGGCCCCGAGCTCGGTGTCCTGCGGCAAGTGGTCCTTCAGCTCGGTGAACATTCGCTCGGCGGTCTCGTTCAGGAAGCTGAGCCGCCCGTCGTGATCGGCCAGGATCATCGCGAGCGAGGCGCCGTGCACCATCGGGTCGAAGCGGCTCATGAGCTGCTCGCGCTCCGTTCGCTCGAGGTTTTGAAGCAGGACCTTCCACAGCGCGCCGAAGGTCTCGCTGCGGGTCTCGGTCACCGCCATCCGAGAAAAGGAGAAGACTTGGACCACCGCGACCGGCCCTCGCTCGGTGAACAGAGGAAAGCAGGCCGACATCTTGGCCCCGTTTTGCGAGAGGATCTGGTCGTCGATTTCGGTGTCGAACACGACCTTCGGGTGAAGCCAGGCCTCCCCGACCTTCCCGCCCTCCGGCCCGAGCCTCTGCTCGGCGAGGTGGGTGCGGACCTGCGCGGGGGCCTCTCCAAAGTCCTCCGCGACCTGCAGTTCGCTCGGCTCACCCTGCGGCACCCACAAGACCGAGTAGCGGAGGCTGAACGCGGAGAACATCGCCACGGCGGCGGCCCGAAACAGCGCCGAGAGCCCGCGGGCGTCGGAGACCGCGTACGTGAACAGGTTGACGGCGCGGGCGTTCTCCGCTGCCTCCTTGTGCACCTTCAGGTCTTCGAACCGCTGGATGCGCTGCGACAACAAGAGGCCCACCAGGTCGTAGGCGGCCCGCCGGGACTCCGAGGTCTCGACCGGGGTCGAGCGCCACAGCTCAATGACTCCGACCACGAGGTCGTCGGCCCGGATGGGGATCGCGACCGCAGCGGCGAGTCCGGCCCCAGCGAGCGCCTCCTGCCTGGGGTCGTCGAGGCCCGAGACGTCGGAGAGATCCACCGGCCGTCCCTCGGCCCAGGCCCGCCCAGGCAGCCCCTCGCCGCTCTCGAGCCGGGCTCGCTGGGCGAGCAGCCTGAGCTTCGTTCCCGGGACTTTTCCGCTCTCGAAGACGAACAGCAGATGATCCCGCTGCGGGTCTCGCCGCCAATAACATGCGTACTGAAAGTCAAACCCCTTTCTCAGCTCTTCGAGCGTCCCCCGAATCGCTTTGTCTGGGTTTTCGACGGTGGTGATGGCGCGGAAAGCGAGTTCCACGATCTCGGTGTCGCTCTTCGCGGTCATCTCGGTTCCCCCCGGCTGTGTGGGTTTGGGCGGCGGGCTACTTCCCAGACAGGCGCTCGACCTCGGCGCGAATGCGCTCGAGCGGCTCGGAGCAGAAGTCAGCCATGGCGGACAGGTCGTCCTGCTCCATGACGTCCTCGAGCCAAGTGAGCAGCTCCGAGCACGCGGTACCCTTGCCGACGACGAGCGGGTCCTGCTCGCCCGAGGCGAGCTGGTAGTTCATCACGTTGTTGTATCGGTCCCACTCGACCCGAAGCTCGATCCAATAGTGGGCCAGCGTTCGATAGAGATCGTCGCGGTCCTCGGCCGTGCTCAGGGCGTCGGCGAGGTCATGGATCCCCTGCACCTTGTCGCGCATGTACTGCTCGAGCTTCTGCGAGACGGACTCGTTTGCCCCGAGCGCTTCGAGCGTGGATTTCAGCGCCTCGTGCATCCGGTCGAAGCTCGCCTTCTGCTTGATGGCTTCATTCAGCATGTTGCCTCCTTGTCTCGGCCCCGAGGGCCGAGGTCATTTCTTGGCGACGAAGCACCAATTGTTGCCGGCCTCGTCGCGATGGAGGCGGATCATCACCGGGGTGGGCTTCATCCGGTAGGTGAAGGTGTAGTTGAACTCTTCGTTCATCTTCTTCGCGGCGACGCCATCCTTGAACCGCCCGTAGACGAGGCGGTTGTTCGTGCAGGCCGCCACCTTGGTGAAGAAGTTCTTCCCTTCGACGGAGATGGGCTCGAAGCCAGCCATCTCGCTCTCCCACTTGTTGTACATCTTGATCGTGCCGTCGTCGTCGAGCTTGATGACGCCAAACGGCTGGGAATCGGCGCTGGCGCGGTCCATGGCGGGCAGGTCGTGAATTACGGCGTCGGGTACGAAAGACATGATGGTTTCCTCTCTTCGGTGGTCGAGGGTGGGTCGTGCGGCCGACCTTCGACCGGCAATGGGTTTGTGGGCTCAGGCGGCAAACGCGCTGTCGAAGATCGCGCTCATGACCTTCTTGGCGCGGCCGCGGACCGCATCGAGCTCCCGGGAGAGTTCCTCGGCCCGCTGCTCGAGGGCTGACTTTTCTTTCTCGAGCTGCTCGAACCGCGCGTTTGCGCTCGACAACCCGGCGAGCTGCTCGGCCGCCTTCTCTTTTTCTTCGTAGAGCGAAGACAGCTGCTCGACGAGCGAGGCCACGAGCTCCTGCTGCCCCGCCTCTTCGTGTTCCTTCTCTTCGTACAGGGCGTGAAGCTGCTCTTCGAAGCTCGCGATGATGTCATCGCGCTGGTCCTGCTCCCTCTCCGCGTACAGCGCGTGCAGCTGCTCCACCATCGAGGTCAGCAGCTCTCGGGCCACCTCGGGCGCCATCCCATTGGCCGCCTTCTCCTTGTCCGCGTAGAGATCCTGAAGCTGCGCCGCGAGGTCATCGACCATCCCCCGCAGCTCGGTCGGGCTGTGCCCTCCGGCCTGCTCGATCTCCTCGTATAGGGACGACAGCTGGGCTTCGAGCTGCTCGCAGATCTCGTTCAGCTCGAGCGGGCCCCGCCCCCCGGCCTTCTCGATGTCGGCGTACAGCGCCTCGAGCTGGCAAAGCAGGCTCTCATCGACGGTCCCGCCCGCTTTCGCGTCGGTCTGTCGAGCCTCGCCGTCGTCCCCCCGGGCTTTCTCCTCTTGTTGGGCGCAGGCCTCGAGGCTCTTGACCCGCTGCTCGAGCGCTTCGGCTTCGGTGAGCAGGGCCGCGTTTTGGGCCGCCAGCTCCACCGGACCTCGGCCGCCGGCGGCTTCGATCTCGGCGTACAGCGCCCCGAGCTGCTCGACGAGGTTGTCGTCGGGCGCCGCGCCTTTGGGCCGAAGCGGCGCCGGATCGAGCCGGGAGCCGAGAAAGCCGTCGATCTGGGTCATGAGGGTGGCGAGGATGCTGTCCGGCACGGTGTTGAGCCTGTCGATGTCCACGCGTTTCGGTCCTTCCCGGCGCACCCCGCTTCGGCGCCGAAGAAGCGCTCCAAGCAGGTTGCGACCCATGCCGGAGTCCATCGGCCGGCTCCCCGCCGCATTGAGCGCAGCGCGTCGCGTTCACCCCTGCCGCCGTTCGCTACAGGTCCACCTGGCACCTGCCGCTTCATGTCCACCCCGACCGGCCGATGAAAAAGGCAGCATGGAGGCGCCCGAGATTCCCCCGTGCCCCCCCCAAGAAGCGGCGAGCGGGCCGTCCGCGACCGGGTGGACCGCGGCGCTCGCGGAGGTCGAGGCGGAAGTCTACGGGCTGCTCGCCGAGCGGGCGGCGCTTCGGACGGAGCGAGATCAGCTCCGCGCCGCGCTCTCGGCCGCCGAAGCCGAAAACGAGCAGGTCCGAAGCCGCGCGAAGATGCTCGTCCTCGCCTTGGCGCTCCGGGTCCTGCCCTCCATCGGATCGAAGAGGGCAGGGCCTGAGCCTTCGTCGTCGCCCTGACCCTTACCCGCTCAGAACAGCTCGACGTGAAGCCCGGCGCCCGACGCGTCGGCGGCGTCGATGTCCCGGCGGGGCAGCGGGGGAAGGCCGCTGTCCGAGCGGCGGCTATCGGCCAGGGCGCGAAGGGCCCGGGACACCTCGGCGAGCTCCTGGTGGAGAATGTCGAGGTATTGGAGGCTCGCCGATACCTCGGCCATGTCCTCCGAGTCCGGCGCCGTCGAGATCCGAGCTTGCACCGCCGCCACCCACTGCTCCGCCTTGTCGTCCACATGGTCGAGGTGGGCGGCGAGCGCCTCCACCCACGCGGCGAGCTCCGTCACGCCCCCCCCGGGGGCAGGACCTGCGCGACGACCTGGGTGAGCTGCGCCGCGTTGACCGGCTTCACGAGCCACCCGGTCGCCCCCGCCTTCTTGGCCGCTCCTCGGAGCTCCTGCTGGGTCTCGGTGGTCAAGACCAGGATGGGGGTGAAGCGGTAGGCGGGACGCTGCCGGAGGGCCGAGATGAGCTCCACCCCGTTCATCCCCGGCATGTTGTAGTCGGTGATGACGAGCTTGGCCGAAAACCCACCGTCTGCCTTGGCGAGCGCCTCGGCGGCGTGCTCGGCGACCTCGACCTGGTAGCCGAGGCGGCCCAGGATCTCGGTCAGGCTCATTCGGATGGTTTTCGAGTCGTCAACGACGAGTATGGGGATGCTCATGGCTTGATTCCGCTCTGCAACCAAGCGGACCACTCGCCCCCCTCCGGCCAAGCCACGATGTCGGCCTGGCGAGCGAGGAGCAGCTGAAGCGCCGCGGTGTGCAGGTGGGTGCAATCGGATAGATCGACCCGAACGTGACCCTCGCCACAAAAGAGAGCTTCGAGGGCCTCGATCTCTTCGACCGCGACGTTTCCAGTGATCCGGACGGTGCCGTCTCGTTCGCTAAACATGGGCGTGGAGCTCCTCGGGGGCGAGCACGAGCATCAGGCGGCCGTCCCCGAGCACCGCGCTGCCGGCGTAGGTGTTCAGGCCAACGAGCAGCCCGTCGAGCGGGCGGACCAGCACTTCGAGGTTCTCCCCGAGCTCGTCCACGACGAGCGCCATCCCCGACCGAAGGATGAGCGCCGCCGCCTCGCCGTGCGCGTTTGTCACTTCGGTCCCGGGCAGCCCCAGGAGCCGGCGCAGGCGGCGGACGGGCAGGAGCCGCCCCCGAAGCCAGAACGTCTCTTTGTCCTTGATTCGGCCGAGGCCCCCGGAAGGGATGCGAACGGTCTCGGCGATCTCCTCCATCGCGACCCCATACAGGTTGCCAGCCACCTGCACGCTCAGCACCCGGGACACGACGAGGCTCGACGGGAGGCTCAGGGTGACTTGGGTGCCGGCGCCGACTTTGCTTTTCAGCGTGAGCAGTCCGCCGACCCGTTCGACCGTCGTGCGGACCACGTCCATGCCAACCCCTCGGCCCGAGAGATCCGACACCTCTTCTTTGGTGGAGAAGCCGGGCGCGAACACGAGCAGCTGCGCGTCCTCATCGCAGAGGGTCTGCGCCTCTTGCTCCGTGATGAGCCCCCGGTCCACGGCCAGGGCCCGAATCCGGTCCGGGTCGATGCCTCGCCCGTCGTCTTCGATGCGGAGCACGACCGCGTCCTGCGTCCCGTGGGCCGACAGCCGAATCGTTCCGCAGGCCGTCTTGCCCGCAGCCAGCCGCTCTTCGGCGGTCTCGAGGCCATGATCGAGCGCGTTTCGCACGAGGTGAACGAGCGGTTCGGACAGAGCCTCGATGACGTTCTTGTCCGCCCGGGTGTCTTCGCCCACCACCTCGAGCTCGATCTGCTTGTCGAGCCGCCGCGCGATGTCTCGGACGAGGCGAGGGAAGCGCTGAAAGACCTGCGAGACCGGGAGCATGCGGACCTCGAGCACGGCCGCTTGCAGGTCGCTCGCGATGCGATCCATGGCCGTCGCGTGCTCGTCGAGGTCGCGAACCACCGGCCGCAGGTCCCCGCCGGCGGCGAGGCGGCGCCGCAGGTACGGCAGCCCGTTCTTCGCGACCAGCAGCTGGCCGACGAGGTTCATGAGGCGGTCGACCTGCGCCGGCTCCACCCGAAACACCCGAGCTACCGGCGCTTCCTTTTGGGGCGGCTCGTCGCTGGGCGCTTCTTTGCTCGTCGGGGCCGCCGCTTCCTCCGGGGCGGCCCCTTCGGCTGGAGCGGCGTGCAGGCTCACCTCTTCGGCGACGTAGCGGAGCGCGTGGAGGACGTCTTCCACCGGAGCCGCCGAGACCCCCCGCAGCACCACCGCGCACGCGTAGGGGTCGCTCGGGTCGTGGCGGGTCTCGTCGAGCCGAAGCGACCGCCACCGCAGGTTGGGCACTAGGCCGGCGATCTGGACTGGATCTTCCCCGCGAAAGTAGCAGGCGCCGTGCGGGAGGTATTCGAACAGGCAAACCGGGCCGGAGGCGAAGACTTCGGCCGGGATGTCGTGGGCCCAGCTCGGCGCCGCGAGCAGCGATGGGCCCCCGTCCGGATTCTTCCCGCTGCCCGCGCCGTGCACCGCCCGGAGGTCCCGGGCGAGCCTTCGGCCTCGGTGCTCGGTGCTCGGGCCGAGCGCGCCGCTCTCCTCGAGGTCATCGAGCGCGGTCTTCGCCCCGTCGATGGCGCCGAGCAGCGCGTCCACGACTTCGGGACCGAGCGGCAGGCTCCCGTCGCGCAAGGCGACCATCAGCTCCTCCGCTGCGTGCAGCAGCTCGGTCAGGGCCGCCACCTCGAACAGCCCCGAGTTTCCCTTCAGGGTGTGGACCGCCCGAAACACGAGGTGCACGAACTCGACCTGGTCCGGCTTTCTCTCCAGCTCGAGCAGGCCTTCGGACGCTCGCTCGAGCAGGTCCCGGCCCTCGGACAGAAACTGCTGCATCAGCGGGCCGTTCATCGCCCGCCTCCCCGCCGCCAGTGAATGGTCAGTCCGCGGCGCCGCTCCAGGTCAAAGTATCGAGCGGCGTCCTCGAGCGTCTCCGAGGCGGCGAGCACGAGCGCGCCCCCGGGTCCAATCGCGGCGGCGAGCGCCGCCGCTGCCCGAGCGCGGGACTCGACGTCGAAATAGATGAGCACATTTCGACACAGCACGAGGTCGAGCGGGCCCAGGGCGGCGAGGCCTTTGCCATCGAGCAGGTTCGCGACCCGAAAATCGACGCTGCCCCGCAGGTCAGGGATGAGCTGGTAGCCGGAGGCGTCCCGCCGAAAGTATTTCGAGAGCAGCCCCTTCGGCAGGCGCTGCACGCTTCTCTGTGAATACAGCGCCGCTTTCGCCCGGCCGAGCACCTCTCGGTCGATGTCGAGCCCGAGCAGGGTGATCTCGTGCCGATCCACACCCGGCCATCCCTCGAGCAGCTTGATGGCGAGGCTATAGGGCTCCTCTCCGGTCGAGCAGGGCAGGCAGGCGAGCCGAAGCCCGGTCCGGGTCTCCGCCAGCTTCGGCACCACTTGGCTGACGATGAGATCGAGCTGCTCTTCCTCCCGAAAGAAGTAGGTCTCGTTGACGGTGAGGGCCTCCACGACCTCTTGCAGCTCGGATGGATCGGAGGCCAGGCGCCGAATATAGGCTCCGTAGTTCTTGGCCCCGCTCTTCTCCGCACGGTCGTGCAGGCGCTTGTCCACGAAGTAGCGCTTTTGGCGGCCAAAGCGAATGCCCGTGTGTCGGTGGAAGAGATCAGCGAAAGCGAGGAACTCCTCTTCGCTGAGATGGCTCAGGGCGGCGCTCATGATTTCACTCGTTTTGCCGCCCACGAGGCCACGGCGTCGGCGATCCGTCCGAGATCGCGGACTTCTTTGGCTCCGCCTCGCCGGGCGAGCTCGCGGGGCATCCCGAAGACGACGGCCGAGCTCTCCGCCTCCGCGATGGTGTGGCCGCCGCGGGCCGACAGCTCGGTCATGGTTTTCGCGCCGTCGTCTCCCATTCCGGTCAACAACACCCCGAGCATCGACGCCGGATCGCAGACCTCGAGCGCCGACGCGACCAGCCGGTCCACGCTCGGGTGCCAAGGATACTTCGGGTCGGTGGCGACCGGGACCAGCGTCGGCCGCCCGAGCCGGCGCTCGATGAGACCATCGGAGGACCCATGGATGATGTGCACCGTGTTGGCGGCGAGCGGAACCGGCCGGTCCACCTCGACGACGGTGAGGCCGCAGTGCTGGTCGAGCCGGGCGGCGAAGCTCTTGGTGAAGGTTCCGGGCATGTGCTGGGCGACGACGACCGGGCAGCCGATGTCCGAGGGCAGGTTGGGCAGCACCACCTCGAGCGCGGCCGGTCCGCCGGTCGAAACGCCGATGAGCACGATCGATCCGGAGACCGGGGCCCCCCGCACCCTGGGGCTTTCACGGGGCATCGCCGGCCGGGGGGGCGTGCTGCCCCGAAAGCTCGCGGTGGGCTTTCGCACCCGGGCCTTCGAGGCGGCCAACACGCTGCGGCGAATCTCTTCCCCGATGTCGCCGAGGTGGCGGGAGACCGAGCCGCCCGGCTTCTCGAGCACGGCCACCGCGCCCATCGACAGCGCCTCGAGCGCCGGGATCGAATCGGCGGCGGTGATGGAGGAGACCATCACGACCGGCCGCGGGGAGTCGTTCATGATGTGGGCGAGGCAGGTGAGCCCGTCCATCTTGGGCATGTTCACGTCGAGCGTCACCACGTCGGGGTCGAAGGTTGCCAGCTGGGCGAGGGCCTCCTCCCCGTTACGGGCGGTGAGGACCTCGGCCCTGGGCAGCAGAGCCAGGATCTCGGTCAGCGCTCGCCGAACCAGCGCAGAGTCGTCCACGACGAGGATCTTCACGTCAGTTGTCCTCCGGGCTCGAAGGTGGGTGGAGCCGCGCCGGTTCGACGAGCAGCACGATTTCGCTGTCGTCTTCGAGGCGGGCCACCCGCTGCACCACCGCGGCCTGAGCGGTGGTCAGGGAGGGCGCTGGCCCGATTCGGTGCCGAGGGATGCGGCGGACCTCGCTCACCGAATCCACGACGAACCCGGTGAGAAGATCTTTGAGGCACAAGACGACGATGCGCTGCCGGTCGGAGCGCTCGGCGCTCGCGATGCCGAGCCTCGCCCGCAGGTCCACGACCGGGAGGATCTGGCCCCGGAGGTTCATGATCCCGAGCACGTCCGAGGAGGCTCTCGGCACGGCGGTGATCTCTTCGGGCAGCCGCACGATCTCCTGGACAGCCTGGATCGGGACCCCGTATCTATCCCCCCGAAGACGGAACACCACCACCTGCTCTTCGTCGCTCTGCTCCGCTCTCGTCGCTTCTTCCACCGCTTCTGCCCCTTCCAAGGCGGCCTCGAGGACCGCCTCGACGTCGAGCAGGCGATCCACGTCCACCAGGGTCACCGTCCGGCTGCCGTCCCCGAGCCGGCACACCGCGAGCAACTCATCGGATCCGGACTTCAGGAGCGGGGGGAGGTCCTCGACCTGCTCGTGGGACAGTCGCAGGACTTCCTTGACGGCATCGACCACGAGCCCAACCTCGAGCCCCGGCCGAGATAGGCCGGTGGTGACCACGACGCGGCGCGGGCCGTCGGCCGCCGGCTCGAGCCCGAGCACGGCCCCAGCGCTGACGAGCGGCAGCACCCGATCCCTCAGCGTCATCATCCCGACCAGGGCCGGAGGGCCACGAGGGACGAGCACCACGTCCTCGGGCAGCGTGATGATCTCCTTCACCCGCTCGATCGGCAGGGCATACTCCTGCTTTCCCACGACGAAGCTCACGAGCTGCCGGTCGGGGAGGCGCCGCTCGGCCTCCGCCGGCTTGTTGGCCGCGTCTGGGGGCTTGGTCGTCCGTCCCTCCACCGGGGCCGGTGAGAGCTCGGCGAGCACCTTCGCCGGGTCGAACACCATGATCCGCCCCGAGGGGCCGCGCACGACCCGATCGACCAGGTGCTCGTTTCCGCTCAGGGCGTGCAGGCGGTCCGCGTCCTCGATGTCCGCGTCTTCGACGGTCAGAACCGAAGACATCCGGTCCACGACCACGCCCACCGGGGCGCCTCGATCGAGGACCACGACGACCCGGCTCGCGTCGTCCATGTCCCGCTCCGGCATCCCGAACGAGCGCCGAAGCGATGTCACCGGCAGGACGGTACCGCGAAGGTTCGCGATGCCGAGCACCGCCGAGTGGGTGAGCGGTACGGGCACCAGATCCGGGACCCGGATGATCTCCAGAACGTCGAGCAGCGGCAGCCCGAACTCGGCCGCATCGAGGCGAAAGGTGACGAATTGCTGGGATTCAGCGCAATGGGAGGTCGCCATGGGTTCCTCCTCAACCGCTCTGGAGTTCGTCCGCCATCGAGGCGATCTGTTCGATGGCGGCGGCGAGCTGCCCGGCGCCTTTGGCCTGCTCCTGGGCGGCGCGGGTCGCTTCTTCGGCGGCGCGGCTCGCCTCCTCGGCGGCAGCGGCGATCTGGGTGATGCCGGTGCGCACCGAACCCACCTTCTCGAGGATGACCCGAGCGCCGGACTCGATGCCTCCGTTGGCTTCGAGCACTGAACCCATCTCCGAGCCGACCTGCTCGAGCCGACGCTGGATGTCCCGGTTCTTCTGGACCTCGAGCCGGGCCGCGCCCGCGGTCTCGTCGAGGTCGGACCGGACCTTCGCGACCTGCTTTTGGATCGCCTTGACGAGCGCCTTGATTCGCTCCGCGTTCTCCGCCGACTCCTGGGCCAGCGTCCGGATGTCCGTGGACACGACCGCGAAGCCCCGACCGAACTCACCGGCCCGCGCCGCTTCGATGGAACCATTGACGGCGAGCATGTTCGTTTGGATGGAGACGGTCGTGATCGCCTCCACGATCTTGTCGATCTCCTGCGAGCGCTGCTCGAGCCCGGCTACCCGGTCCCGGCTCGCCACCGTCTCGGAGAGGCTCTTCTCCACTCCGGTCACGAGCTGATCGATCCGGCCGCGGTTGTCCGCGAGCTGGTCCTGGACCTGCTTTCCGGCTTCGGTCGCGGCCGAGGCTCGCTCCTCCGTCACCTTCGCCTGCCGCTCGATCTGGGCGACGGCGGCGCTCGCCTCCTCGCTCGCCCTGGCCTGGCTGCTCGCGCCCTGCTCGATCTGCTCGAGCGCGGTGCGGATCTCCTTGGCCGACTGGCTGACCGACTCGACCGCCGCCGAGAGCTCCTCGCCGGCGGCGGCGACCTCCTCGGCGCTCTTGTCGATGTCGCTCGAGGAGCGCAGCTCCTCCGAGAGCTCGGACAAGGAGTTTGCGGCGGCGTCGCATTCGGCCAGGGTTGCGGTCTGGGTCTCGAGGGTCCGCAGCGCCTCCTCGACCGCTGCCGCCTGCTCCTCCGCCGCGGCCGCGATCGCGTCGGCGTTGCCTTCGGCCTGGGTGGCGGCGGCGCTCGACTCGTGGGCGCCTCGCTCGATGATGCGCGCGCCGCTGACGATCTCGCCCATCCGCTGGGCGGTCGTCCCGAGCTGCTCGGTCACCTGCGCGCCCCGCATCGCCTCGGCCTCGGCCTCGGCGGCCGAGGCGCGGATCGCCTCCCCGATCGCGCCGACCTCGCCCTGGATCGCCTGCACGAGCTTCTCGATCTCGACCGCGCTCTTCTCCGACGATTCGGCCAAGGTGCGGACCTCATCGGCGACGACGGCGAACCCTTTTCCGTGCTGCCCCGCTCTCGCCGCCTCGATCGCGGCGTTCAGCGCGAGAAGGTTGGTCTGGTCGGCGATGCGGGCCACCGCCTTGACGATCTCGCCGATGCTCGATGCTTGGCGCTCGAGCTCCACTATCTGCTCCACTGACGCTCCTTGGCGTTGCGCCGCGGTGGAGATGTTGGCGATGGAACCTTCGACCTGGACCCGCAGCTCGGTGACCGCTTGGCCGAGGTCCGTCGTCTTCGTGAGGCTCGCCCGGGAAGCTTCGACCGCTTCGGATAGAAGCCGGTTCGACTCCGTCATCGCCTCCCGCGTGACTTCCGACGCCTGCGCCGCCTCCTGGGCCCCGGCGGAGATCTGCTCCATGGACCGCTGCAGCTGTTCGGCGGCGCTCGCCGCCTCGGTCACCCCGGCAGCGAGCTCGGCCGTCGCCGCCGCGATCTCCTCGGCCGCCTTCTGCTGCTTCGCGAAGGTTCGCGCCCGTTTTCGGGTCGCCTGCGCTCCACCGGTCTCGCCGGCGGGCGCGGCCCCCTCGACTCGATTCGTCTTGATCAATGCCATCGAAATCCCACTCCTCGCGCCGCGGGCGGCGCCATCAGAAAAGCTCGACCTTCACTCCGCTGCCTTTGTCGGACTCTGGGTCCAAGTTGAGCGCCCCGACCAACCGCGCGAGCTCGGCGAGCCGCTCGGCCGAGTGCGCGAGTTGGCTTGCCCCCTCGCTCGACCGGACCGCCCGCTCGGTCACCTCCGACACGCTCGCCCCTGAGCGATGGGACCGCTCGACGAGCGCGGAGACGACGGCGGAGATCGCGTTCGTGCTGTCCGTTTGGGCATCCATCGCCGAAGCGAGCTCGTCCTGAAGGCTGCGAATGGTCCGAACGCCGTCGGTCGTCGTGGCGATGCCGGCCGCGGCGCGCTCCACGAGCGCTTGGATGCGGTGGACCTGATCTCCGATCCGCTCGGTGGCCTTTCCGGTCTCCCGGGCGAGCGATTTGACCTCACCGGCCACGACCGCGAACCCTCTTCCTTCTTCGCCCGCTCTCGCCGCCTCGATGGCGGCGTTGAGCGCGAGCAGGTTCGTCTGCTGGGCGATGTCGGAAATGACCTTCACGATCTGACCGATCTCCTTGGAGAACGCGCCCAGCTCCGAGACTTCGCTCGACGCCTTCTCGGCCCCGGCCAGAGCGGAGCCAGCGGCGCGGGCGGCGTCGTGGGCTCGGCCAACCGCGGTGCCGATGCCCTTCTCGATGGTCTGGGTGGCTCTCGCGATCTGCTCGACGCCATCGCTCGTGGCGTCGGTGGCTTCGAGCGCGCGCCGAGCCTGCTCTTTGGTGCCCTCGGCTTCCAAGAGCAGGGTCCCCGCGAGCGAACTCAGATCGGTGGACAGTTGGCCGAGGAGCTCCGCGACGGGGCTCACCGCCTGCACGACCTCCTGCATCGCCCGGCGCGAGGTCACGGCGGCGGTGACGTCGTGCGCGAACTCGAAGGCGCCGACGATCTCGTGGTCGGAGTCGTACAGCGGGCCGTGAATGGCCTGCACGATAATGGTCGTGCCGTCGGCCCTGACCCGCTCCTGCTCGGAGGGGCAGCCTCCCCCGCTGCGAATGCTCGACCAGTCGAGCGCGCGCACGGCCGAGCCTTGACCGGCCACGGCAGAGAAGGGGAGCCCCACGAGCTCATCCGGCCCGGCGTAGCCGAGCAGGTGGGCGTAGTTTGGATTGACGTCGCGGAGGGTGCCTTCGAGGTCGTAGCTCGCCACCGCGAGCACGCGGTCGAGCGCGAGGCTTCGGGCGGCGTGGTTGAAGCTGCTGCCCGCCAGCAGCCGGTGGGCGGCGAGGTCTTCGGGTCCCGCGAGCACGACCGACCTCATGGGAGCTGGATTCGGCCCCATCGAGGGAACCATGAGGCCGAACGGACCGCCGCTCCTCGGCCGGGCCACATCGAGACGCGGGAATCAGCGAGGTCCGGCTCGGCGGCTGCGGGTCCGGTCGGCCCGGGCGGCGAGCTTTCGCCGCACCCCGAGCCAGGACAGGAGGGGGCCGTCGATGCCGGGGAACAGCGCGGCGAGGGCGAGCAACAGGCGAACGGGGCCAGGGGTGACGAGCACCTCGGGGGCCCCGCGCAGCACCGAGAGGACCGCCCGCTCGACCCGCTCGACGGGGACCTCGGACAAGAGCGCCGGCGCGGCCAGGTCGAAGTCGGCCCACATCCCGGTCTCGGCGACGAACGAGGGGCAGACCACCCCGGCCACCACCCCGGTCCCCTCGAGCTCGAGCCGCAGCGACGCGGTGAACCCGTTCAGTCCGTGTTTGGCCCCGGCGTAGACGGCATTGAGCGGGGTCGGCGATTTCCCTGACATCGACGAGACGTTCACGATCGCGCCCCGGCCCCGGTCCAGCATGCCGGGCAGCACCAAGCGGCACAGGTGGATCGGGGCCTCGAGGTCGAGCGCGAGCTGGGCCGAGATCTCGGCCTCGGTCTGCTCCACCACCGGGATGGGGACCTCGAGCCCGGCGTTGTTGACGAGCATGTCGATCGGTCCGGCGGCCTCGATCAGGCGGCTTCGGTCCTCGGGCACGGTGAGGTCGGCGGCGATGCCCCGGGCCGAGATCCCGGTCGCGGCGGCGGCCTCGACCACCCGCTCGAGCTTTGCCTCGTCCCTCGCGGTCAAGACGAGGTCGAAGCCCTCTTTGGCGAGGCACAGCGCGATGCGGGCCCCGAGCCCGCGGGAGGCGCCGGTGACGAGCGCGGTCTGGCCAGCGAAGGTGCTCACCGCGCGAAGCGTACCCCTCCCTGCGCCTCCGGGGTGCGCTTGCTCGGCCCGCAACGACGCCCAGGACCGACCGCGGTCAGGGCCGGAGGCGGTCAGGGCCGGCGGCGGTTCGGCAGCGGCGCCACCTCGGCGAGCGCCGGCGATGGCCGCGGTTCGAGCCGGGGTGGCCAGGTCTCGGGCGGGTCGGCCGGCGGCGGGGAGGCCACGCGCACCGGACGAAGCTGGTCGTACGCCCAGTAGAAGCCGTAAGCGTAGACCGCGTACAGCGCGGACAGACCCAGATCCAGGGCCAGCGCTTCGGCCAGACCATGCCCGCCCACCCAAACGATCACCGGCAAGGTCACCACGATGGATCCGAGCTCGTGGGTGAAGGCGTGGAGCAGCCGGAGCAGATGGGGGCGATCGCTCGCGGGGCGACCGGTGAGATGCAAGTCGAGCCCGTCGAACACCGCGTTGTGAAGCGCGGCCCCGAAAGCGGCCGCCACCGCCACCGCCGCGAGCAGCCCCGCCGACGACCACGAAGACTTACCGGAGATGAACGCGTAGACGGGAGTGGCAATCAACAGACCGCCGGCCTCGAAGACCAGGGCCTGCACGGCCCGCTCGCGCCAGGAACGGAGGGTCATGGTCGCCTTTCGGTCCCGACGGACCTGCATCAAAGGATGCGTTAGAGCATCGGCCGCCGACAAGGGCCCTACCTTGCTTTTTTGCCAGCACGTCACCTCGTGCCCCGACCGGCGGTCAGGCAAAGCCAGAGTCCTCGTTGCAGCACAAACCTCAGCGCTTCGCGCTTCGCCCAAGAGACCTGGGCTCTTCGGCCCGATGCCCTCGGCATGGTCGCTCTTCGTCGGTACGCTCGGGGCATGGACCTGGCCGAGCAGCTCGAGCGGGTCGCCGGAGCGCTCGAGGACGGAGGGATCCCCTACGCTCTGGTGGGTGGGCTGGCGGTCGCGGTGTGGGGGGCCCCGCGGGCGACCCAAGACATCGACCTGCTGGTTTTACCGGTTGATGTCGACGCGGCGCTCACCGCGGTGGAGCCACTCGGGTTTCGGCTCCGGGCCCTACCGATGACGTTTCGGGATGGGATGCGGCTTCAGCGGGTGAGCCGAATCGAGAGGGGCGCGCTGCTGACCTTGGACCTCTTGGTCGTCAACGACGCGCTCGAGCCCGCGTTTGCGTCGCGCCAGCGCATCGAGCTGTCCGGCGCCGCGATCTGGGTCGTCTCCCGGGACGCGCTCATCGCCATGAAGGTGGCGGCAGGCCGCCCCCGGGACGCGCTCGATGTCGAGAGCCTGCTCGAGCTCGACCGATGAGCGTGCCCATGCACCCGGAAGCGGTCCGGGCTCGGCTTCGCGAGGCGAGCCGCCTCGCTGACCTGCGTCCGGAGCGCCGGCTCGACGCGAAGCTCGACATGAGCCCGGCCGGGGTGAGCCGGCGGCTCGAGATCGCCGCTGAGCTTCTCGCCTTGTGTCGCGACCTCGCCCGAGCGGGCGCGGCCGCCGACCGCCGCGCGCCGCTCCCGCCCGATCGATAGGTGCGGGAGGGTCACTCCGCGTCTCCTCGCTCGAGCCACCGCACCTGCGCCCGGTCGAGCCGAAGGTCGGCGGCGCGAAGGTTCTCATCGAGGTGGCCGGGGGTGGTGACGCCCACCACCGGGAACACCGGAAACGGGAGCGCCCGGAGGTACGCGAGCGCGACCTGCGCCGGCCGCGCGCCGAGCTTCTCTGCGAGCGCCTCGCAGCGGGCTCGGCGCTCCCGGTTGACGGCCAGCGAAAACGGCCCTCTTTGGCGCGCGCGCCCGAAAAACCCCCGGCCGAGCGGGCAGAAGGCGAACGTGGGCAGGCCCGCCTCTTCGTAGCGGAGGCGCTCGAAGCGCCCTCGGCGCCCGGAGATCGCGTGGCTCCCCGACCAGATCGGCGCCTTCCACTCGGCGAGCGACAGCTGGGGGCTGCTCGCGTCGATTCTGAGCCCGTTTTGCTCGAGGGCCTCGATGCGCTCGAAGCTCCAGTTCGACACCCCCAGGAACCGGGCGGCGCCCCGCTCCTTGATCCGCGAGAAGAACGTCGCCAGCTCTTCGAGGTTCGCCGCGGGGTGGTCGCGATGAAGGAGCAGCAAGTCCACTTGCTCGACCCCGAGGGCCCGGAGGCTCGCGTCCAGCTCGCGCTCGAGCAGCAGCGGGCTGAGTCGGTTCGGCTGAAAGGGCAGGGGATGCCCGATCTTGGTGATGAGGAAGACCTCCTGGCGAACCCCCGATTCTTCGAGCCACGATCCGAGCGCTCGCTCGGTGCCGCCCAGCGCGTAGGACCGGGCCGCATCGAAGGCCCGCCACCCCGCTTCGAAGGCCCGATCGAACAGGCGCATCGCCTCCGCGGTGGCCCTTCGACCCAGCGGCGGAGGCAGCGGGCTGCCGAGCGCGGCGGTCCCGAGCACCATCGGGGGCACGGCGAGGCCCCCCGCGGTCGTCAGCGAGGCGAGAGAGCGGAGACGTTCACGGGGGCCATCGAGCTCGGGGCTGGGCATGGGCGCGGCGTCGCATGGTTGCTTGTCCCGTCCAAGGGCCCTCCACCGCGTACGCCGTCGCCAGGTGCGGCGGTCGCCTCGTTCCCCCCGCTCTCTCCGGGGCGGCGCCTTTCTGCGCCCCGCGCTCGAACCGGCGCAGCCCCGGCGGAGGGCGACGGGGGCGGGATGGCCGCGCGCCCGGCCGCGGTTGTTGCCCCCGAACATGCGCGCCGATCCCGCGATTTCGCCCCCGATCGTTCGACCCGACCTGCCTCGGTCCCGGCTCGAGGCGGTGCTCGAGGCTCTGCTCGACGCTGGACCCCTGCCTCCCCCGTCGCTTCCGCGGCCGGTACCGGCGCCCGGTCCAGCGCTCGACCGCTCTCCATCGCTCCTGCTCGTCGGGGAGCCCCTCGGGCGAGCGGCGCAGGAAAGCTTGCGAAGGCGCGGATTTCGGTCTGCGACCGACGTGGACGATCTGCCCGCCGCGTTCGCGGCCCTCGCCGAGCGGCGCTTCGACGCCATTGCGGTGTGGGACCACGTTCCGGGGCCGCCGATCCGGTGCATTCGCGCGCTGCTCGCGTCGGATGTGGCCGGATCGGACCCGCTGCTCGCGACGATCGCCGCCCGGGTGTCGGGGGTCCCGATCGCCGTGCTGCACGCGCACGGCGGGTACGCGGTGTTCCTCGCCGGTGGGGCGTGGTGCTTGTCCGAGCCGGATGGGCCGGACTGGACCGACGCGCTGCGGGGCCTGGCCCGGCGCTGAGCGAGCGGTTCGCCTTGGCGCCGGGGTCTTTGGTACCCAGCGCTGGTGGGGGGTGTTCCCGGTGCCCGGCCTTGTGGCAGAGTCCGCCCAGCGATGGGAATGTTGCGCCGCACAATATTGCTCGCGTGGTGCGGCGCGCTGATCCCGGCTTGGGCCTACGGATTCGACGGGCTGCCGGTTCAGCCCCTCCCCTTCGGCGAGCTGCGCAGCCCCACTGGCGCGGATCGAGCCTGGGCCTTCGTTCGCCATCTCCCCGAGCTGGCGGTGACCGAGCCGGTCCCCCCCGAGCGGGCCGAGCGCCGACCGGGAGCGCCGGAAGCGACGTGCGAGGCGACGCCGCCGGCGGGGACGCGGGTGCAGGTCGAGAGGGTGCGGCCCGGCGACTCCCCATGGCGGGTCTTCACCCGGGCCGGGGTGCCGTCCGCCGGGGTGAACGCGCTCGTGAAGGGATTTCGCAAGAACCGCCGGATGGTCCGACTCGGGCTCGGCGAAGAGATCTCCGTTGGGTTCGACGGCGACCTTCCGGTGTGGGCGCGCCACCGCATCGGTAGCCTCGACGCGTGGTGCGGGGCGCCGGGGCCGGCCGGGCACTGGCTGTCGAGGGCGGTCGTGGTCCCGGAGCGTCGGCGCTGGGTGGCGCTCACCGGCTCGCTCCTTCACGGCTGGGAGGCCGCGATCGTGGCTGGAGGCTGGCCGCGCCACCTCGCCGCCGTCCCGGAGGCCCTGTTTCCCCAGTACGCCCCCAGCATCGACCCGAAGTCGCCGCCGACGTTTCGGGTCGCGGTCGAGATCCGGGAAGTGGAGGGCGAGGTGGTCGGCTACGGGCCGGTCGGCGCGGTGGAGGTCACCAACGGACGCACGAGCCGGGGCGCCTACCGCTTCTCGTACGGCCGAGACCCCGACGCGTACTACGACCGCGACGGATCCCCCTTCAAGCTCCGGAGGCTCCGCCCGCCGGTGCTCGACGCGGTCCTGACCAGCGGCTTTGGCCTCCGCCGGCACCCGATCCGGAGGCGGTGGAGAAACCACAACGGCGTGGACTACGGCGCCCCTCGGGGGACCCCGGTCTTTGCCGTCGCTTCGGGGACCGTGAAGTCCGCCGGCCGGCGCGGGGTGTTCGGACGCCTGGTCGTGCTCGACCACCCTGGGTTCACGACCCGCTACGCCCATCTGAGTCGGATCGCGGACTTGCGCCCCGGCGACCCGGTCGAGGCGGGCCAGCTCATCGGCTACGTGGGCTCGAGCGGCCTCAGCACCGGTCCGCACCTGCACTTCGAGACGTGGGTGGGGGGCCGCCCGGTGGACCCGGAGCGGTTCTCTCCGCCTCGGCCCATGGCGCTGTCGGACACCGACCTCGAGCGGTTTCGAGCCCATGTCTCCCGGCTCTTGGCCGCGTTCGACCCGAAGGTCAGCTGAAGCGGCGCTTACGCGGATCGAACGGAGCGGGTCCTTCTGCGTCGAGGCCGGACGAGCCGACCCAGCCAGGGGCTCGGGCCTTCGGCGAGCAGCGGGTCGAGGCTCCCGATCCGGTCGCCCAGGATCTCGGACAGCAGGTCACCGAGGTCGTGCCCGTAGCGCTGGGCGAGCAGGGTGATGTCGAGCGTGATCTGGCTGGTCGCGAGCTCGGCGATGGCCGGGGTCTGGCTGATCACCGCGGTGTCCGACGGCGAGCGCTCGGTGCTTCCGACCAGGGTCCGCTCGTCGTCCACCACCAGCACCAATCGGTGCTTCCAAAACGCCTCGAGCGCCGCTTCGGGCAGTCCGTGGCTGAAGTGCACCCCCGGCATGTGCTCGGGCGGGGCGGCGTGCCCGAATACGTACGCCTTCACCCGGGACCGCGACACCGCCTCGTCGAGCGCATCGAGCAAATGGGCGAACTCCCGGGGCCACCCGGACAGCACGACCTGCCGTTCGGCGCCGCGGATGAGGCGGTTTGCCTCCTCGAGGACCCGGTCGTAGCCGTGCACGCTGAACGCATCGGGCGCGGCGTCCTCGACGTCGAGGCTTCGTATCGCGGTCGAGAGACGATCCGCCGACGCATCGAAGCGCTGCCGGAGCAGGTCCACCACGCTGTCCACCGGAGCGGCGACGAAGCGCTCGGGCGAGCCGGAGACCGAGCGCGCGGCCCCGCTCGACACGAGGCGGCGCAGCGCTCCGTACACCGCCGAGCGAGGCACGCCCGCCTTCTGAGAGACCTCGTAGCCGGTGCTGGCTCCCCCCTGGAGCAGCGCCGCGTAGGCCCGGCCCTCGTTGAGGGAGTAGCCGAGCGTGACCAAGGCCTGAACCACGTCCTGCCGCGACATGGGCCGGTTTTGCATCATCAGGGCCGGGGAAGGAAGCGCGGTCACCGGCCGAGAGCGCGGCCTAGCCGCTCGTACAGGCCGATATCGACCAGCTCGAAGCCCTCCCGCTGGGGCAGCAGCCAGAACGAGTGAAACGGGCCGTCCCGGGGGTAGCTCCGGTGGTCGCACGGCAGGGGCACCACCTCCAGCCCCGCCTTTCGGGCCAGCGCCAGGGCCCGGGGGAGGTGCCACGCCGAGCTGACGAGCCCCATCCGAGCCCACCCCCGCTCGTCGGCGATTTTTCGGTAGGCGGCGATCTCCTCGGCGGTGTTCACCGGTTCGCCGAGCCGGACGATCGCCTCGTCGGGCACCCCGAGCTCGTTCCAGATCGCCGCTGTGGTCGCAGATAGGTCCCCAGCCCCATACGGAGGCGGGCCGAAGCCGGAAGCGACCAGGTACCGGGTCCGCCCGGCGTGCCACAGCGCCGCCCCCTTCCGGAGCCGGTCTCCCGCGGTGCCGAGCTGCGGCTCCCGGCCGGGGCCGAGCCGGGTGCCCCCTCCGAGCACGAACACGGCGTCGAAGGGAGCCGAGGGGTCGTCGGCCGCGGTCTGGTCTTCGAGCGGCGCGACCAAGGCCGAACCGACGACGACGCTTCCGGACAAGAGGAATAGACCCCACAACCCAAAGGACCACGCCGCTCGGGCCGGACGACCGGTGCGCAGATCGTAGACCGCTAGCCCAAAGCCGAGCAGGGTCAGCAGCCCAGTGGGCATGGCGAGGCGCGCGACCACCTTTTGGGCCGCGAAATCCCCGGGAACGACCACGGCGAGACCCACCAGCAGAGCGAGGGCGACCGCGATCGCGACCGGCGCCCTCCCCCGGCGCCGGGCCACCGCAGACGCGATGACCTCGACGGCGGCGACGACGAGCCCGAGCATCGCGAGCAGGACCACGCCCCGACCGTGGCACGGTCTGGGAGCTGCCGCGCTCGGTCAGGGGTAGCGAAACGCCAGGTCGCCCACCTTGCGGTCGAAGCGCACCCGGTCCCCGAACTCCGCCGCGGTGGCCGAGCGCAGCGCAGCGGCGAGGTCCGTGTCGTACGCTTCGAACAGGTCCTTGGTGGGGAACATGTACCGCGACTCGATCGAGAAGCCGGAATTCTGCGGGTAGACCGTTACCACCGCGTTCAGGGCGCCTCCGTCGAGCACCCCCTGGACATGGCCGCGACCGAGCCACTCGAGGTAGGCGTCGCGGTCCTCCGTGGTCTCTACATGGGCTGTGACCTCGTACACCACGTCTCGCATTCCTCGACACTACCCCCCGGCCGAACCGAAGACACGAAGAAAGCCCCACCACGACCGTTTCCAGATATTTGCATGGGTTTCGACGCGCGAGCGCTGCGCTGACGCGCTGCATCTAACGCTCAGCGTTAGAGAGCCAAAGGGGCGTCGGCGAGGAGGAACTCATTGGCGGCGCCGGCGAGATCCTCGGGGATCTCGTTGGCGAGGCTGTGGCGAGCCCCCTCGAACACCCGCAGCGTGGCCTTCGGGATGAGCCGCTCGAGCCGCCGCACGCCGGCGCCGATGTTCATCCCGTGATCCCGGTCGCCCCAGGCCAGCAGCGTGGGCTGCCGGATCTCGTGGGCGTAGTCGAAGTGGCTCTGGGCGAGCTGATCCGCGGCCACCTCCCAGTACATCCGGATGAAGCCCCGGCAGGCGACCTCCCGGTAGTAGTCGAAGGACTCCCGAAGCGCGTCCTGCCTGCCCGGCCAGCGCTTCTCGTACCAGAACCGCGACTGCCCCCACAGCGACGGCCAAAACAGCGCCGGTCCCCCCAGCGCCCGGACGAGGTGCGCGGCCTTCGGTGCCCGGCGCCACGCCCCCGCCGGCGCCCACGCCACCAGCCGGCCGAACCGATCCGGCACCTTGTGCCCGAGCCGCAGCGCCAGATTGCCGCCGAGCGATCCGCCAGCGAGGTTCGCCTCCTGGATCCCGAGCGCGTCCAGAAAGGCGAGCAGCACGTCTTCGTACAGAGACAGGGAGTACGGCCGGTCCCACGGCTTCTCCGAATACCCGCAGCCGGGGAGGTCGCAGGCGAGCACCCGGTGGTGGCGGGCGAGGTACGGGATGAGCGCGTCGTACTCCTCGATCCGCGACGTGTGCCCGTGAATGAGCAGCAGGGGCTGACCCTGGGCCCCCGGTTCGGTGGGGCCGACGCTCACGTAGCGAAGGCGCAGGCCGAGCGCTTGGACGTCGTGCTGCTCGTAGGGCGTGGCCCGCACCCGGCTCGGCCTTCGGAGCGACGCCGCGACCTCTTCGGCGAGCCCCCGGGGGTTGCGCTCTGCCGCCGGACCGCTCGGTCTCCAGAAGGACCGCAAGCGGATCGCCGGGGAAGTCGGCGCCGGCCGAAGACCGGTCGCGTCGCCGGCCGGCAGCAGGCCTCCCGGTTCGAGGGCTCGCGCCGCAGCCCGGAGCGCGGAGCCCTCCTTCGCTTGGTCGTCCTCGGCCCCGCGTCCTGGCTGCGCCATCGGCATGTGTTCCTGCTCGCGAAGGTTCAGCCGGCCGGCGAGAACGCCGCGTCGACCAGCGCCTTGGCTTCGGTCTGAAGCCTCGCCAGATGCTCGGGGCCAAGAAAGCTCTCGGCGTAGATCTTGTAGACCGCCTCCGTCCCGGAGGGCCGGGCCGCGAACCAGCCGTCCTTGGTCACCACCTTGAGGCCCCCGATCGGCGCTCCGTTTCCGGGGGCCTCGGTCAGGATCGCCTCGATCCGCTGCCCAGCGAGCTCTTTGGCCCTGACCTGGGCCGGCGACAGCGCGGCGAGCGCCTTCTTCTGCTCGGCGGTGGCCGGGGCGTCGATGCGCTCATACACCGGGGCGCCGTGCTCGGCGGTGAGGCGCTCGTACCGCTGCCCCGGGTCCTCGCCGGTGCGCGCGGTGATCTCGGCCGCGAGCAGGTCGAGCAGGATGCCGTCCTTGTCGGTGGTCCACACCGTCCCGTCGGTCTGAAGAAAGCTCGCTCCCGCCGACTCCTCCCCGGCGAAACCCAGGGAGCCATCGAGCAGCCCGGGGACGAACCACTTGAAGCCGACCGGGACCTCGACGAGCGGCACCCCGCGGGCGGCCGCGACCCGGTCGAGCAGACTCGAAGACACGAGCGTCTTTCCGAGGGCCGCGGACTTCGGCCAATCGGGCCGGTGCGTGAACAGGTAGTCCACCGCCACCGCGAGGTAGTGGTTCGGGTTCATGAGCCCCACCGAGCGGGTCACGATCCCGTGCCGGTCGAAGTCGGCGTCGTTGCCGAACGCGATGTCGAACCGATCCTTAAGGGCGATGAGGCTCGCCATGGCGTAGGGCGAGCTGCAATCCATGCGAATCTTCCCGTCCTTGTCGACGGTCATGAAGCTGAAGGTCGGATCCGGGTACGGGTTCACGACCTCGAAATCGATCCCGGTCCGCTCGGCGAGCGGGGCCCAGTAGGCGAGCCCGGAGCCTCCCATCGGGTCCACGCCGATCTTCAGCCCCGCGCCGCGGATCGCCGGCAGATCCACCACCCGGGCCAGCCCCTCGAGGTAGGGGGTCACGAAGTCGAAGCGGTGGGTGGTGCTCGCGGCCAGGGCTCGCTCGAAGCTCATGCGCCGGACGCCATCGAGGCCCGCCTCGAGGAGCCGGTTCGCCTCGGCTTCGATGACGCGGGTCACGTCCCCGTCGGCCGGTCCGCCGTGGGGCGGGTTGTACTTCAGCCCGCCGTCTTCGGGCGGGTTGTGGCTCGGGGTCAGGATCAGCCCGTCGGCGAGGCCCCGGCTCCGGCCGGCGTTGTGGGCGAGGATCGCCCGGGACACCGCGGGTGTGGGGGTGAAGCCGTCGGCCGAGTCGATGAGCGCGGTGACCCCGTGGGCGGCGAGGACCTCGAGCACGGTGCGCTCCGCCGGCAGGGACAGGCCGTGGGTGTCGCGGCCGACGAACAGCGGGCCGTCGATCCCGGCTTGCGCCCGGTACCGGCACACCGCCTCGGTGATGGCGAGGATGTGGGCCTCGTTGAACGAGCGGCTGAAGCTCGAGCCCCGGTGCCCGGAGGTCCCGAAAGCGACGCGGTGGCCCGGTTCGGCCGGATCGGGGCGCTCGGTGTAGTACGCGGCGACGAGCCGAGGTACGTCCACCAGCAGGTCCCGGGGGGCGGGTTTGCCCGCAAGAGGGTGCGGAGCCATGGGCCGAGTCTCGCACGCTTGTCGCCGCACCGGGAGGTGCAGCGGGCGCCAACTACGGATGGCGGAGGAAGGCGCATTTCGCGCCGGGCGCGTTCGCGAGCTTCGCGTCCAGCGTCGCCAGGGGGGCGTCGAGAAGCTCCGATAGGGCGACGTAGGAGGCATCGTGCGATGCGATCCCGCCCCGAAGCGCCCATACGCGGTCTGCGAGCGGCTCGAGCGGAACGAGCAAGAGCGACAGCTCGAAGAGCTCGGTGCGGGCGACGGAAGCCATCGCCTTGTCCACCTTCCCCGCGGCTTCGAGCCTTCGAAGGACGTTCATGACCTCGAAGGGGAGAACAGCCGGGGCCGCCAGGCTGGCGCTCCGGAGAACGCCGAGGGACCAGGCGCCCTCGTCCGAGGCGTCCACCAGGCCGGACACGACCACGCTCGCGTCCACCACCACGGTCATCGGCGGCCCGAATCGAGGTGGGCGAGGATCTCGGAGGCCGGCACGTGAGCGCCCACGTCCGCTTTGCGCCGCCGGATCCGCTCGATGAGCTCCTCCGGGTCCGGCCGAGCGCTCAGCTGGGTCAGCGGCCAGCATCGCCTCGAAGGTCCCCGTGAGCTGCGCCTCGCGAAGTCGTGGGTGGATCCTCGCCCGAGGCTCTCCAGCCTCGTCGATTCCGCTGCGGCCGCGGCCTCGAGCTCAGCCGCGGAGGTTCGTGGACGCCGATCCAGCTAGGACGAACAACGGGTGATCGATTCGGGGGTGGCGGCACTCCTCTCGAATGAACCTCGGGAGGGCCGCGGCGAACACGGCTTCGGCTCTCCCCCGTCATGTCGAATCTCTTCAGCCCGCCAGCGGCGGGAGGCGGACTTCTCGGCGTGAAGACAAGGAATCGTGATGAAAACGAAGCTCAATCGGCCCTCTTCGCTGCATGCGTCGGAGGCCCCCTTGTCGGCCATCGGTGCTCCCGCGCCGGCGTTGGCCCTGGCCGCGGTCCTAGCCCTGCCTGCGGTCGCATGCGGCGACGAACTCGAAGGCCCGATGACTCGATCCCAGCCGACGACCCGAGAGGGCGTGTGTCGCCGCCAAACGGACGTGTTGGAGCTGCAGGCCGAGCTCGGCCGCGCGTGCAACACCGGAAGGAGCGGGACGACCTATGAGGACTGCCTCGAGGCCAGCCGTGACGACGAGTGCACCCCCGAGGCCTATGGATACATCATCGACGTCTACGATGCCTGGTACGCCTGCCTCGAGGCGACCCCCGCGTGTCAGCCCAGCGATGGGATCGCCTGGTTACTCAATCTGACGCGATGTCCAAGCGCCGCCATGAGTGCCGTACCTCTTCCCCTTGACACGCTCGGCCCGGGATGCCGGCCAGGTTCATGATTGTGGACGACTTGCATATGTTCGACTCCAAGCCAAACCGTCTCGTCGCTATCCTGTTTCTCGTCGTCGCTCCACTGCTCGCCTGCGGTGACTTCAACGACCTCATCGAGGACGGTCTCGTCCCTGATCCGACCACTCGGTACGATGGCGACTGGACGTGCCTCGGGTACGGTGACGCGTCGGGGACCGTGCTCTACTCCGATACGTCGTGTGATGACCTGCAGATCCGGGACGGTCGCGACGGATCCATCATCGTCACCGAGTATGGTTACTGCTACCCGCCTTCAGGAGGGAGCGTGCTTTGGATCTGTCGCGTGCTGCAGGCCGTCGACGGACGGCTCCTCATCTCGACCTTCAACGACATCTGGGCCATCTACGAACCCGGATG
>DAIQNR010000041.1:0-54756 GCA_036788295.1 Myxococcota bacterium | reverse complement strand
GCAAGGTGCTCATCGATAGCGATGTGCGTCCGCTCCCGAACCCCCCGGTCCACATCGCCGAGCAGCGTCACCAAGGAGGGCTGGGCGCTCTCGGCCGGATATTTGATGAAGGCCCCGGCGGAGCGGGCGCGGACCGGCCAGTGTTCGGAGCGGGCGGCCTCTTCGATCAGGGGCAAAGACGATGGCTGGGCTGCGTTGCCGAGCGCCGTCACCGCGAGTTCTTTTTCGGCCGCGGTGGTCGCCGCGGACCACCGCCGTTCCAGCTCTGCCACCGCTCTGTCTGCCGCCGGAGAGCCGGCGGCAAAGCCGGCCGTGGCTCCGAGGGCGAGGCTCGAACGCTCCCGGACCCGGGGACTCGGATGCTCGAGGTAGCGTTCGAGGGCCGAAAGCGTCTCATCGCTCGGCGACAGCAGGGTGGAGGCGACGGTCAGCCAGTCGGCGAGCACATCGCCCCGCACGGCCCCCCCGTGCGCGCTCAGGGCCTGCCAAAACACACTTTGTGCTTCAGAGCTCCCAACCGCGGCGAGCAGCGACAGTACGGCGGCGGGGTTCTTTCGGTTTTCTATCTGCTCCGAAAAAAGGCTCAGCAGCGCCGGCAGCTCGTCGGGGTGGAGCTTGAAATAGGCGGTGGCTCTCCACAGAAAACGGTCATCGCTCGCCTGCAGCGGACCGACCATGCCGCGAAGCCCCAAGAGCACCTTCGGAAGGTCCAGACCGGCCGAGGCCTCGCGGTTGGCGTTTGCACGGCCCAGAGCCACCTGCTCCGCCGGCAGAACTCGAGCCGGGCCCGAGATCGGGCGCTGTTCATCCGACGTCCAGGCCCGGACAGTGGGCGCGGCAGCATCGAGTTCTTTCCACGACCACCGCACGCCTACCACCATTGGACTTCCCATGACCTCTCGCTCGAGCCGGAGCTCTCCGGTCAGCTGGCGACGACCGGCAGCAACCCGCAACTCCCAACGCTCGTCGAGGTGGTCTGTAGCGTGCGGCGGGCTAGGGTCTCCGGCCCAAGCCAGGCCTTCGCTCGCGGTGCGAACCCATCCGCGGTTTTGTGGCCGCGGCTCGTAGCGCGCGCGCACGACGCCCACCGGGCTGGTGGCGGGGCCGTCGCCAGGGACGATGGGCTCCGGTGGCACTTGAAGAGCAAGCAGGCGCAGCAGTTCTGCCGCCTCGACCGAGAGTTCGGGCTCGCTCCCGCGCTCCATGGCGAAGCTCCCGGTCTCGAGGTCCACCTCGGCCGCTCGGTGGAGCAGCCCCTCGAGCGGCACCCGGGAGCGCCTTGCGTCCATGTCTCGAGCTGAAGACCCGTCGCCCGGGGCCGCCTCGACCCACGCCGACTTCACCGCGACAACCTCCACCCGCGCCGACTTGGGTCCGGTGTAGGAGACACCGAGCTCTCCCTGAAACTCGGCCACGACGGACAAGCCTTGGCCAAGCTCCGCGGTGGACGTCGAGGCGACCGCAAACCGGCCTTCCCTGGTGGGATTCGACGGGGCGGGTGCGAGGAGATGCAGCGCCCCCGCGGCCGCCGCCACCAAGAAGGGCAGTGCGAGCAGCCACCGCGCCCTCACTCCGCACCCCCGCAGAAGTCCAGCACGTGGCCAAGCAGGAGGTCGTCGCACCAATACTCCTCGGATAGGGTTGCCCACTGGCTGCCCCGGGCTAGCTCCGTCGCGAGCATTCGGCTCCGGTTCGTCGGGTGGGGCGTGAACGAATGCTCGCCAAACAAGATCGGCGCGAAGCGGGCGATGTCTTTCTCCCAGCTCGCGAACAGCACCTTCGCATAGAGCGAGATCCGGCCCCCGAGCACCGTGCCGAACATGCCCACGCTCCAGACGTCGGCCTCCCCCAGGGTCGGCGTGTCTTGGCCAGCAAAGCAGCGGTCGCAGGTCACGGCGTTGCCGCCAGGGTCCCGGAAAACGTCGCCACAGGTGTAGCCAACGGTCCCGCCGTCGCGCGCGCACACGAGGCCGTTGCAGCCGGGAGGCGGCGGCGCAGGGCTGGCTTGGCATACGCCCGGGGTGCAGGCGCCGCCGCTGCACGATCTTACATCGCACAAAGATTCCGCCAGGGCCGCTTCGTGGCAGGGGCTGCCGGTGCCCTTGATCTTCTGCTGCTCGGCGTCCAGCGAGAAGGTGACCAGGCCGAGCTCGCCCTTGACCCCCGCGCTCGCCCACGACACGCCGATCCCGATCGAGCCGTAGACGTTGCTTTGAAGGCGAAAGCCCATGTCCATCGCGAACACCGATGAGGCCACCTCCGGGTCGCACACACACCCGACTCCCGATTCCGAGCGAAAGTTCGCGCTCAACTCGGCGAACCCAGAGATGCCAAAACTGACGACCACCGGCACGATGGCGATCATGAACTGGCTCTCCGCCCCGTAGGTGGCACGGAACCCGATCCCGAGGCCGACGTTGCGGCGGACGAGCCACGGATCCCCTTGCGCGTCGTACAGGACGCTTTCCCCCCCGTCGGCTCGCACCTGGAGCCCGGGGATGGCGGGAATGGCGACGGCGGCGGAGATCCTCCGATTCGCGACCATGGTGCCGTTTTCATACAGCTCGACCGACTCCCCGCCCGACAGTTGAACGACGTTCCCGAAGGCCTTCACCTCGGCCGTGAATTGGGGCAGCGCGACTCCCGCGGAGCTGCTGAGGCCGGTTGCGCGATCGGTCCGAGTGGAGAGGATCGAGATATCGGTCCCCAAACTGGCGCGCAGGCTCGTGTTCTCCGCTCCTTCGAGGCGCGCGCTGCAAATGGGCGTGCAAGCATCGGCGGCGTTGGCGACGATGGTACCCGAAGCCCGAGGCAGGCGCTCGTCGTGGAAACGGTCTCGGGAAAACCGAACGCTGACCGTCCGGTTGCCCTCGTGCTTCGAGTCCGAATCGGCGTGGGCGAACGTGGCGAGGCCGGTGGCGGGGTCGATGTTCATCCTCTCGCGGGTGAGGAGAGCGGCTCGCTTCGCGGAATCCTGCGCTCGCAGCATCTGGGCACGCAGAGCCTCGTAGAACCTCTTCATCCCGAAGAACCGGCGCATCGACGCGAGGTCGGCGGTGTAGTCGAAGTCGAAGTGGTCGTTCCAAGGCTGGTTGGGATCGTTCGGATCCTCCCATGTCGTGCGGCCCGGGTCGGGGTGAGAGACGCCAGGCGGCAGCGGACCGCGGGGGCGATAGGTATCAGGGATCTCCGGGATGGTAAAGGTGACCTGAAACATCTCGCCGGGATCGAGCTGCACCGGGCCCCCGGTGTGGCGGCGGCAGTTGAGCAGCTCGGTCTGGTATACGAGACTCTGGAAGCGCTGGACGGCCTCGATGAAGTGGCTGGGGGCCCACACGCAGGCGGGCTGGGCGTGGTTGCAGACCGGCTGGAGCTCGTCGTACAGCGCGTCGAGGCGATTGATGACTTCCTGGCGACGCGCTTCGAGGCCGGTGAACACCTCGTGCGCCACCGTTGAGGCTCGGAGGGTGCCCGCCAAGGCGGCGACCATGCGGTCGTCCACCCGCGGAGCGACAGCCTGGGTGAACGCGCTGAGCCCCGGGTCGGCGAAGATCGACTCGAACGGCGGGTCCCCCTGCATGCTGGCGGCAAACTCGCCCTGAAGCTTCAGGAGAGGGCTCAGGTTGCGGGTGGGGTAGGCGAAATACTCGAACAGGGAGTGATCATCGGCGTAGGCGAACCCCTCAGGAGCGGCAACGTCTCCGAGAAGATGCGACCGCGAGAGCCTCCACCTTCCGCTCTGGGCGGAAAGGCGCCCGGAGGGATGAAACTCGGCGGCGAGGCCTTCCGCCATGACCAAAAATACGCCCAAATCGGACCGGCCGAGGTCGTTGAGGAGCCGGTTCAGCACTTCGTCCGGCGGTACGCCGTCGTCGAGGCCGACGGCCTTCTGCACCGCCTCGTACATGTGGCGGTGGGTGTAGCCGAGCTCTCCGAGCAGACTCTCGAACTCCTTCGTCTTGTCGCGAATATCCTCGAGCTGCTGCAGGGAGAATCCAAGCCCACCGAGCTCTTGCTCCGCAAAAAGGTGCCATCCCATGTCTCGAACGATGACGCTTCTTCCCGACCCGAAGCCGTAGTTCACCTGGGAGTTGGCCCGATCCCAGGCGAAGATGATCGAGGTGAAGTCGAACCAGTGCCCCCAGTCCGAGGGACCCGGGCGGGGAAGCGGTACCCCGTTGATGTCGGTGATGGAGATGGTCTGAGCGCCCGGCTGAAGGAAATCTTGCTTGGCCCGCTCCCATCCTTCGATGGAGGACGTCTGCTGCTTGACCAGGCGCTCGACCCAGTGTGTGAGCGAGTAGGTGGCCTGGTAGGCGAACTCCTCACAGGTGTCGATCGGGCCGCCCACCGAGGAGAGCGGGGGCAAGCCGACCACCCCGTCGCTCACGCGTTGGTTTGGGTCTTCCGGGATAATGCGCGCCGAATCCGGCAGCCAGGTTTGCGTGCTCTGGGACGCCCCCTGCACCGTCTCCAGGGGCATGAACACCGGCGTTCCCCCCGACGGAGAGACGCTCGGAGTACACACCCAGGTTGGGTCGTTCCCATGCCGCTGGGCCTCGACCGTTCCGCACGCGGTCTCGAGAAAGCCGGGGCACAGCGAAGCATGAGCGGGCGACTGGCACGCCTGAGCGCATACCCAGGTCGGATCGGGCTGGAGCAGGTGCTGCGTGATCTGCTGCCCACCGCACGGACTGACTGCATAGGCGGCATCCGTGCAGTCCGGCAGGGTCGTTTCAGCGCAGCCCTGCAGCATCGGCACGGGTACGTGCGGCGGCGACTGGCCCCACGCCTCGCTCAGGCCGGCGAGGCCAGAGATCGAAACAACGGCAAGAAGTGTCCAAGGGCGGGGGGGCAGACGCCATCGTGGCGCGAGGGGTAAAACGGCGCGGGATCGCGGGTCAAGGGCCGAGCCGTCGCTTTTTCGCCGGCACCGGAAATGAACCCCGTAGGAACGGTTTCAGCCCGGTTGGCTTGTCACCTCGAACGTGGACCGCTGGTCAGGGGCGAGCCGCAGCGCGAAGCCGAGGCCGGCCGCCCCTACGGCCCTTATCCCGGTACCGCCCGGCCCGATCCGGCTACCGCCCGGCCCGATCCGGCTACCGCCCGGCACGATCCGGCTATCGCCCGGCCCGATCCGGCTACCGCCCGGCCCGTGCCGGCCCGTGCCTTGCCCGAGCCAGCTCCGGGACCCACCAGCTGGCCCGAACGAACGGCGGTCGTTCCGCCCGCTCGGGGGATGTGATGGATATCACATCAGCGTCGCGGGTCGAGGCCGTGATCGCCGTCGGCGAAGTCGGCGGCGAACGCTGTCTCCCCTGGGGACTTCTCTTCGCCCTCTTCCCAAGTGTGCTCGTTTCGGTGGGGTCCGGGGATGTCGTAGTGGTCCTCGCCGCCGACGTCCAGGAACACCGCGGTCGTGGGCAAACCCTCTGAACGGCAGCCGCGGGCGCTGGCGACGCCGCCGACGGTGCCGCTCCGCGCCTCGTAGCGGTCCACCCCGCCGCCGTCCACGAACGCGGCCACCGAGCCGCAGGATGCCGCCCCCGCCCCCATCGGGGCGACGCGGTAGGCGTCGTCCCCGCCCATCTCCAGGACGACGCCGACCGAGTAGTCCTGCGCCGCCCCGAGCACCATCGTCTCCGCGCCCAGGCCGTGGCCGTAGCGGTCGTCGCCGCCGTGCTCGACGAAAAACCCGGCGCCAAAGTGGGCCGCGGCCCCCTGAACATAGTACCGCCCGTCGTAGTGGTCGTTTCCGCCCCTATCGGACAGAAGTCCAAATCCCTGCCAGTAGCCGCCGCCTTGGCCGTACACCCCCGCCTCGTACCGGTCGTCGCCGCCGCCGTCCACGATGACGCCGATCCCTCCGGCGAGCGAGTGGGTCTCGTCGCGGACCCGAAATCCGAGCCCAAAGCCTTGGCAGAGGCTCGCGTTGGCTTCGCCCGGCAGCTGCGGGGCGACATACGCTGGGTTTCCGTCGTGGTCGGGGTGGCAGCGGTAGCGGTCGTCGCCGCCGGCGTCGAACAGCAGCCCGAATCCCCCAACGTACCCAAAGCCCTGGGATGCGTGGCTCGATAGATATACGTCCTGGCCGCCCATGTCCACGAGCAGCCCGATCCCGAACTGCGCCGAGCCCTGGGCCGCGTCTTCGGCGAAGTAGATGTCGTCGCCGCCGTCGTCGAACAGCACGCCCACCCCTTGCTGGGCGTAGCCCTGGCTCATGCGGAGCGCGACGTAGCGGTCCTCCCCAGCGCCGAGGTCGAAGACCATCGCGATGCCGTTTCGGCCCGCGCCCTGGGCCGAGGCCTCGGACGCGGAGGCGCCGTTCACCTTGCCGGAGAGGGTGACCGTCCCGTCCCGATCGAGCGGGGGCCGGGCCCGCTCGAAGCCCACCCCGACGGCCTCCGGGTACCCATAGAAGTCGTCGCCGCCGAGGTCCACGAGCACGCTGACCGGGTTGCTGCCCCCATGGTTGCTGCCCGCCGGCCCGAGGTGAAGGTCGGCCCCGCCGAGGTCGAGCAAGAGCAGCACGGGCCGCCCGTCGGCCTCGTGCCGGTCGTCCCCGGCCCCGCTGACCAGGATCAACCCCGCCGGAGTCACGAGCTCGAACTGGGCGTCGAGCCCCCGAAACGAGGCCAGGTTCGCGGCATGAACGGCGGCTCCGATCGCGGCGGCCGCGCCGTAGAGTCGGCCCCGCGGCGACGATAGATAGGCCCGATCCTCCTCGAATCCGGTGTTGTACCCTTCCTGATCGTTGCTGGGCAGAAGTCCCTTTCCGCCGTGGTCCCGCCACCAGTCGGCCGTCCGGACCTCGAGCGCTTCGTCGCCTTCGAGGCGCACCACGACCCCGTCGTGAAGCGCCCACATCAGGGGAGCGAGCGCGGCGCCAAGACCGTCCGGGAGGACCCCGGTGGCCGGGCCGCAGGCCCCCGAAGCTTCGCCTTCGGGCGAAAACCGGGCGCAGATCGCGGCGATTGCGGCGTGAAAGTCACCCCGCTCGGCCCCGGTGGAGACATGGGCCGGGTCACCCAAAGCGGCGGCGGCGTGGCGGATGAGCCCCGAGACCGGCCCGTCGTTCGACGCGGCGGCCAAAACCGCCCCGCCCGACAGCGCGCCGTCGAAACAGCCGACCGAAAACGGGTTCGAGCGGGCGGCGAGCGCCACCGGCGCCGCGAACTCGTCCCCGAGGTACGGCTCGTCGATGCTGCCCCGGTACTCGGCCGGCCCCACTCCGAGCTGCTCGGTTCGGACCAGGGTTCGGACCAGCCCTGGAGGAATGCCCCGGCAAGCGGCCGTGGGGTCGGGCGCGCTGTTCGGGGCGAGCGCGGCGGGGATGCGTTCTTGCGGCAGCTCCACCACCGGCGGCGGCGGATCCTGCGGCACGACCTGAAACCGAGGCGCCTCAGGGAAGCATCCGGAGAGTCCCGCGGCGAGCGAGACCGCGAGAGCGAAGGTGAGCGGGTGACTCGGAGAGCTTCTCACTGTGCGACATCAAGTCGAGCAGCGGTGAGAGAACTCGAACCAAGGCCGCCAAAGATGCGGCGCCGCGTCTCGCAAAGGGACAGCCTTCCGCATGTTTCGAAGCCGATGGGAATCGTCTCGAAACGAGGCTAGAAGCGGATGGCCATCAGCAGGCGAAAGGCGTGGGCGATCTCGGGGTCCCGCCGCTCTTGGGCGATCCCGGTTGCCCCGTCCTCGATCTCGATGAGGCGGGAGAGCCCGTTCATGGGGACGAACAGCCCGTATTGAAGCCGCGCCTGAAAGCCGAGCTCGGTTCGGTAGAACACGGACACGTTGGTCTCGACCCCGAGGTTTTCGTCCGGTCCGCCGAGCTCTTCTCCACCGGGCAAGCTCCCCGAAGGCGTGGAGGAGCCAAACCACGACCGCGAGTAGATGACATCGAGGCGGCCGCCGAGCTCGGAGGTGAGGTCGTATTGCACGCTCGGACGGATGACCAGGGCATCGGTGACGAGCCCCACCAGCTGCCGCCAAAAGATCATGTCGATGATGAAGTCGGGGTGGAATCGAAAGTTCGTGATGCTCCGGTCGTCGCCCGGCGCCTGGTTTCCATCCCACTGCCCGGCCACCCCCCCGGCCCCGAGCAGGGGAAAGACGCCGAAGCCTGGCGCCGAGTCCCCGCTGGCCGCCAGCACGAGCAGCTCGAGCGTCAGCGCGTCGTCGAGCAGCGTGTAGCGGCCCCGAAGCGCGCCCCCGTGCTGGTTCAAGTCGAGCGGCGCCACCGCCCGTCCGGTGGGGTCCCGGGACGGCTGAAAGGTCTCGCCATCGGCGAGCTGGCCCGCGTTTTGGATGCGCCCGATCACCCCCGAGTATTCGGCGGAGAGCGTGAACTTTTGGTATTTCAGCGTCATCCAATAGTTGTAGGAGTAGATGGTCGCGTCCCGCTCGACGAAGCGGGCCCGGGTGGCCTGGTTCTCGATGTCGTTTTGGCGGTTGAAGTTCTCCCCGTCGAACTGGACCCCGAGGACCTGGCTGTCGAGCGACTGAAGGCGAACCCGCTGCTGGGTGCCGAAATCGAACACCACCTCATCGTTCGCGATTTTCATCGCCGCCGCCTCCGGGGCCTCCGTCTTCGACACGGTGAGCACGAACTGCTCCACGTTGTCGCTCGGTTCCCGGCTGAAGGGCTGGCCCAGGGGCATGTACAGGTTCTCCGAGCTGAGGCCCGACGCCACCCAGTCGAACGCAGGAGCGATGAGGAACCCGGCGATCTCGGTCGAGAACATGACCCGGTCGACGGTGTCGCCAAAGTCCATGTCGATGCCGTCGCCGTCGTTGTGGGTGATGCCCATCCCCACATGGTTCGGCATCCGGCCAAAGGACAGCTGCCCGAGCGGAGTCATGACCTCGCCCCACACCCGCTTGACCCGGATCGCGTCCCGCCACACCGTGTTGAGCCCGGCGGCGGGGCTGATCTGGGTGCCGCTCAGCACCGCGAGCGGGGACAGCGGAGAGGAGAGGCTGTCCGGGGTGCCGCCGAGCACCACGTTGTCGAGCACGTCGATCTGGCTGTGGATGCGGACGTCCTCCGACACGTTGAGCGTCGGCTCGAACCGAAAGCGCAGGTTCGCGCTGCTCAGGTTGTCGTTGTCGCCGCGGCGGTTGAAGCAGCTCTGGGCCGGGGCCCGAAACCCGTCGTCGCCCTCTTGCCCGAAGCCGCGGTCCTGCACGTCGGTGTTGCAAGCGGCGGTCGGCGGCGAGAACCCGGGCACGAACGGGCCCTGCTCGAGCTGCTGGCCCCCGGAGCTGCCCCGGTTGTAGTAGGTCCCGAGGTCGAGCCGGGAGAAGAAGTCGTATCGGAGCCGAAAGTACCCGTCGAGCTGCAGCAGGTTCAGCTCGGGGCGGACCGGCTCCTCCCACTTCCACCCCTCTTCGATGGCGCCGTCGTCCTCGAGCGGAGCGAGGGCCGGCTCTCGCGGTGGCCCGCGGCTGTCTTCGAGGTCGAGCCGAAGCTCTTCTTTCAGCTCGCGTCGGAGCGTGGTCCGCAGCTCGTCTCGGAGCTGCCGGCGCAGCTCGTCGATGTCGACCGTCACCGTCCCGCTGCGGGTGCGGCGGCCGAGCGCGCGCTCGATGTCGCCAGGCGACGGAGCGCCCTCGTCGTCCGGCGACTGGCCGAACGCCGTGAGAGGAGCGAGCAGCAGGCCCCCGAGCACCAGCGCGGCGATGGGGGACGCGACCGGGCGCGACGGACGGTGCATGGGCCGGCAGCGCGTACCACGCAAGTGCGGCGGGCTCAACCGGCCGGCTCGAGCCGCAGAGCCCGCGCCGATTCGGGCCAATGTGCGCAAACCGTCGAAGAAAAGACGAGGCTACGCGCGGTCGAGATCGAAACCGGCGAAATTGGCTCGAATCCACGACGCGATGAAGACCAGCGCCGCCCGGTCGCCGAGCGTGGTGACCCGAAGCACAGTGACCCTCTTTCTGTTCGGCTGGGCCGCTGCCGTGCTCGTCGGCGGCGCTACGCTCGCCGCTCGCCACCAAGTTGGGCTCCCGGTGCCCGCGGAGGACAAAATCGGCGACCGCCTCGCCTCCCTGCGCCAGCCGGGAGCCGACTTCACCCTGGTGCATGTGCTGTATGCCAAGTGCGCCTGCTCTCGGCGGGTCTTCGACCACTTGCTCGACCCGAAGCGGCCCCCGATCGACGAGGTCGTGCTGCTCGCGGGGGCGTCCGAGCCGTTCGAGGCTCGAGCCGCCGCCGCCGGCCTCCGGGTGGTACGGACCGAGCCGGAGCAGCTGAAGGAGCGGTGGGGGGTCGAAGCGGCGCCCTTGCTCGTCGTCTTCGGCCCGGACAACGCCGTCCGCTACGCCGGCGGGTACACCGCCCGAAAGCAAGGACCGGTGATCGAAGACACCTCGATCCTCTCGCTCGCCGAAGCCGGGGTCGATTCCGCGCCGCTGCCGTTGTTTGGCTGCGCGGTGTCGAAGCGCCTTCAGGCCCTGCTCGATCCGATGGGCCTCGCCGCGCTGGGGGTGGACCGATGAGCGCGCTGGTTCGAGGCCTCGTCCTCCCAAAGGAGGTGAGCCGGTTCGAGGCGGCCCACCTCGCGACGATGAACCTTCGCTTTCTGTGGGCGTGGTGGGCCCACCTCCCGTTGTTCGTCGCGGTGGGATGGTTCAACGAGACCGGGGCCGGCGTCGCCGCGCTGCTCACCGGGGTCGTGCTCGTCGGGCCTACGGTCGCCGTCCTGTACGCGCCGCCTCGGGCCGCCGCGGTGGTGCACGGGGTGGCGGCGGTCGGGCTCGGCGGCGTCCTGGTGCACCTCGGCCAAGGCCCGATGCAAATCGAGATGCACTTCTATTTCTTCGCGGTCATCCCGATTCTCTCCTTGTTCCTGAACCCGCTCGTCATCCTCGCCGCCGCCGGCACGGTGGTCGTGCACCACGTCGGGCTGTGGTGGTTTCTGCCGAGCTCTCTGTTCAACTACGACGCCTCGTTTTGGGTGGTGCTCGTGCACGCCGCGTTCGTCGTCGCCGAGATCGGCCCCGCTTGTTATCTCGCCCGCTCCTTTTACGACCGGGTCCACGAGAGCAAGAACCAGGAGCGCCTGCTCGAGAACGTCGTGGCCGACATGACGCGGACCCTCGAGAGGGTTCAGGCCGGCTCGGCGGAGCTGCGGCTCAGCTCGGAGGCGCTGTCCGAGGCGACCGGCCGGCGTCAGGCCGCGCTCGATGCCATCGCCCAGGCCGTGGAGGCGCTCGAGAGCTCGATCCGGCCCGCGGCCGAAATCGCGGCCGAGACCGCGAGCCACGCCGAGAAGATGTCGGTCGAGGTCCAGCGGGGCGGCGCCGCCACGAAAGAGACGCTCGAGCTGATGCGCCGCATCGAGGAGCGGGTCTCCGTCGTCTCCGACATCGCGCAGCAGACGAACATGCTCGCGCTCAACGCCGCCATCGAGGCCGCCCGGGCCAAAGACGCGGGCAAAGGCTTCGCGGTGGTGGCGTCCGAGGTGCGAAAGCTGGCCGAACGCAGCGAAGAGGCCGCGAAAGGCATCCTGCTCATCACCGAGGAGGGCGTGCACCAGACCGAGGCCAACTGCCAGCAGCTGCTCGACATGCTCCCGAGCCTCGCCGAGACGACCGCTTCGGTGGAGCAGTTGAGCGCCGGGCAGCGGGATCAGGCGAGCGAGGTGCGGGCCATCGCCGACGCGGTCCGGGCGCTACAGTCGGTCGCCGCCCAGGAGTCGCAGCTCGGAAACAGGCTCGACCGAGCGGCCAAGGTGCTCGAAGCGGAGGGCGCCGACGGCGGCGCCCAAACCGACGGAGGCCCCAAGATTACTGTCTCTTGGGGCAGGTCCGAGGCCCGCGGCTGACGCCTCAGCGTGGGTCCACGATGCGGCCCATGAAGACCACGGCCCCCGTCTGCCTGTCCCGGATCAGGAACAAAAACGGCCGGTCCACGGTGAGCACCGCCTGCTGAATGGGCGCGCTCGTGCGGCCGACGATCACCGCGGTGGCGGCGGCGGCCTCGGTGCCCGACTCGTCCACCTTCACGAAAGCCTCGTGGATGACGTCCTGAATGAAGAGATCGCGGCGACCGTTCATCCCGGACAGGTCCGCCTCACCAGAAAACGCGCTCGGCATGCCGAGCGCCGAAAGCGACTCGACCAGGCTCGCCTTGAATCGGGTCTCGAACCGGGGCAGCGATAGATCGACGGTCACCGGCGACAAGCTGCCCACGATGGACTCGAGCTGGGCGGCGTCGAAGCTCGCCTCGAAGCTATCGAAAGTTCCGGCGGTCGGGACGACGACCACCATGTCGAGCTCGTCCCCGTCGTAGGGCAGCGCCACCGCCTGATAGTTTGCGGTCTCGGCGTAGCCCAGCTCCTCGACCTTCTTCATCATCGGCACCGTCGCCGGCCCGGAGGGGGTCGTAAACGCGCCGTCCGCGGTGCTCGAGGGCTCAAAGGGCGAGGCCCACGAGGCGTTGAAGTACACGGCGTTGGTCAGGACGAGCACGGTGTTGGCGGTGAGAATCCCGGGAGGGATGAGCTCGGGGATGCGGCCTTCGGTGACGTCCTCGACCCACTCGTTGATGGTTCGCCGAGCCTCTTCGGTGGCCTCGATGAAGTCGAGCAGCGAGACCCCGGCTCCGTAGTTCACGGCGAGCGCGTCGAGAAAATCGGGGAGCAGCTCGAAGCCCTCTTGGGCGAACAGAGCGTTTCTTACCCGGAGCCGAAACGGCTGGCCGTCGGCGCCCGACGCCCCCTGCCCCCGCGACGACAGCGCGAGGTCGAGCTGGTTGAAGGCGGGGTGCAGGTCCGGTTGCGGGAGCTGAAAGCTGAGGGCCTGCGCCATCTCGGTCTCGGTCCCGCCCCGGGCCCCGGCGTACGTCATGCCGAGCGCGACGGAGATGCTGTGGGGGGAGTAGAACAAGTTGCCGGGCTCGCTCCGGAGCTCCGCGTGCAGGCGGGTGGCGAAAGCCGTGTTGCCGGTCACCAGCGCGTCGAGGTTTCCGGCCGGGACGGCGGGGGCGGTGTTTCGGGCGAGCGCGGAGCGGGCCTGCCGCCCGGGGGTCGGCGCGGGGACCTGCGTTTCCGGCTCGGTCTCGGTGCCGCACGCGGCCAGGAGGCCGGCGAGGGAAAGGGTGGACATGGAGTGGCGCATGGGGAGGAACGCAGCACTTTGCATGCCAGCGCCATGGCCTCAGGGTCCGAGGCTGCCTCCCGGATTTTGTGGCGAAAGCGGCCTCGAAAATCCGAGACTCAAAAACCGCGGAGCTGCTCGAGCGCCTCGCAGAGCGCCGCCTTCGGGTCGGGCAGCGGGCCGGTGTCGGCCCCGTCGAGAAGGAGCACCGTCTCGGCGCCGGCCTCGTAGGCGGGCCAGTCCTCCGGCCGATCTTCGGCCGCGACCCGCGTCCACGCCCGCTGCATCGCCTCGGCGACCCGCCGGTCCCCGGCGCCGATGGGCAGCTGGAGGAGGCCGAGGGTCCCGAACAAGTAAGGCAGCTCTACGCCGTGCCAGGCCCCCCACGCCCGGACGAGCGGACCGGCCTGTTCGGGGACGTGCGCGTATAGATACCGCCAAACCGGCGCCGAGCCTCGCGCGAGCGCGAGCGCGTCGCCCCGGGCCGGACAGGTGAAACGCACATCGGAGGTGAGCGCGACGTAGGCGGCGCGAGGGGTGGGATAATCGGAGGCAGGATAGGTGGCGAGCAGCTGCTCGACGATCCGGGCGGGAAGGACGGGGCCGTAGAGGGCGCGGACCAGGGCTTCGTATTGGGCCTCGGTCTGGATGTTCGGGGCGCCGCGCCCGTTCTCTTCCCTGGTGCTGCCGACGATCACCGGGACCGGGTGTTGCTCGCCCCGCTCGATCAACGACCGCGGCATGTCCGGGAGCAGATCTCCGTCCACAACCCCGTCGAAGAGGTTCCTGCCGACGCTGTTCGTGCCTGACTCGAGCGGCTCGAAGCCGGCCATCATCGCTTCGAAGCCAAGGGTCTCGAGGCACTCGCGAACCCCCGTCTCTCTTCCGCACACCCGCCCCGCGAACGCCCGGGCGTTGGCCTCGGCGACGGCCCGGGGGGTGGCGACGCAAGCCCCGGACATCAAGGCCACGGAGGAGAACAAGCCGCGGGCGGCCGGCGACACGAGCAGCCGGCACACGCTGACGCTGCCCGCGCTCTGTCCGAACACCATCACCCGCCCCGGGTCCCCGCCGAAGCGCTCGATGTTCTTGGCCACCCACTCGAGGGCGAAGATCTGGTCGGCCATGCCCAGGTTGGTGGACTCGGGCAGGTCAGGGTGGGAAAGAAAGCCGAACGGCCCCAGCCGATAGTTCAAGGTCACCACCACGGCGTCGGACTCGGCGAGCGCCCGCCCGTCGTAGAACGGGAGGCTCCCAGCCCCCTGCTGGTGACCGCCTCCGTGGACCCAGACCAGCACTGGGCGCTGGCCGTCGAGGCCCGGGGTCCACACGTTGAGGCTCAAGCAATCTTCATCCCCGATGATGTCGCTTGGAGGAGCGGAGTCGTATTGGGGGCATACGGCGCCGAAGCGGTCGGCGAGGAGCGGGGCGTCGAGGCAAGACGGCGCTTCGGGCCGGCGAAAGCGCCGCTCTCCCGTGGGCGGCGCGGCGTAGGGGAGGCCCAGGAAGCGGAGCACCGGGCCGTCGCGAACGCCCGTGACATAGCCGAGCTCGTCCACGGCGACGGTATCGGCCAGCCCAGGGTTCGAGCCGAGGCACCCGCCGTCCGAAGCCCCCGCGTCCAAAGCGGAGCCGTCGACGAGGCCGGCGTCGGTAAGGTCCCCATCGGAGGAGCCGACGTCGGTCGGCCCGAGGTCGCCGGCGGGATCGTCGGCGCAGCCGGCGGCGAGGATCGAGCACAGCGCGAGCAAGTTCGAGCGGTTCACCCGGGTCACCGTGGCCCGACTCGGTGAAGAGGGTCGAGCGGTTGAGCGAAGGATCGCGACACCAAGCAAAGAAATGTAAATCCGGGCTCCGAGCCACCACCCGATCCACGGTGGGGCGGATGAAAGCAAACCGGGGGCCGGCCGGTGGAGGGCGAGCCCCCGGCGCCGAACCGTACGTCCGTGACCGCTCGACCACCAGCCGGGCTGTGGGCCCTCGCCGCCGCGTTTGGGCTCGGCAGCGTCGGCCTGCTCGGGTACAGGCTCCTCGAGCCCGAGCCGCCCAGAAACCTCGCCGATCCGATCCCGAGGAGCGCGCCAGCGCCCATCGCCTACGAGGCCGCTGCCCCGTCCGCGGCCCGGTCGGCCGCAGAGAAACACAACGCAGCGAAGCAAAAGGAGTGCGAGGCCCGCCGGCACGACTGCGGCATCGCCTGCCGCCAATACCCGGCCGGGACCCCCTCCCATGGCGAGTGCATCGGCTTTTGCGAACAGAGCCTCAAGACTTGCGAGAGCTGGACCCACCGCTGACGCCTTCAGGGAGGGCCGTCGAACAGGGCTCGGCCGGGCTGGTGGTTCAAGGTCCAGTCCCAGCGAAGAAATCGGATCGGGGCCGAGGGCGGCAGATCTTCCCGTCCGTGGGCCTGGCACAGACCGATGGGCCCGCCCACCGGCTCGAAGTCCTTCGCGTACCACTCGAAGATCTGCGAGACCTCGACCTCCGTGCCGGCGAGGCGAACGCCGTCCTCGCGGGCGCAAAACAGCCTCGTCTCCCGCTCGAGCTGGGCGTCGAGCGTCTCGGGAACGAAGGCCTCCGCCGGGAGCTTCGGACAGCCAGCCGATGCGCAGTTGAGCGCGAAATGGATTCTCGGCTCGGCGAACTCTTCCCTGATGATGGAGTTTTCGAGGTGGTACAGCGAGATGGGCGAGCCGCCGAGCTGGTAGCGGGTGAAATAGAAGAACCGGTACTTCTCGTCATCGACCGAGCGCATCTGGGGCCGCTCGGTCACACCATATAGAACGAAGGCGTTGTAGGCGTTGAGCCAGTAGGCGAGACGGTCGGCTTCGGTCAAAAACAGCTCGGGGTTCGATCTCGGGGAGATGCGACCGAGCAGCTCGAGGTAGCGAGCGAGCGGCTCCCGGGCGTCGGCGAGGCCGCGGTAGTCCACCAAGCCACCGTCCACGACCGACGCGAGCAGCTCGGTGAAGTGTTCGTGGGGAAAGCCGCCCGGCCCCCGGACCTCGAGCGGGGCCCCGACGGGGACGGGGACCTGAACGGTGGAGAAGCAGCCGGTGAGGCTGAACAGAAGTCCGAAAGCGCGCACACCACCGGTATGGCGGAGCGGGCAGGCGGTGACCAGCTTCGTCCGGACCACGGGACAGCTGTCGGGTCGAACCAACAGTCCAACTCGAGCGACGAGGGCCAACGGTGCTGGCAGAAGCTTTGCAGCGTGCCTTGGCATGAGGACTCGAAGGCCCGATTCGACCCGCCGACCGGAACGGCGGGAAACGGAGAACCAAAAGAACCCACCCACCGAGCGCCAAACCCGCTCGCGGGTCCGGCTCCAAAACGAGCGCCCAGCGCCCCCTGGGCCTCAGTCGCCAACCGTGCCCTCGAGCGAGCGGTCCGCCGGGGTTGGGCTCGCCCAGTCCCCGCACTTTCGGGACGGCATCGGTCGCTTCGCCCCCGGGACCCAGTGGAAGGACGGGATGTTCAAGGGGGCGCCTCGCGACATCGCCAAAGCGATCCAGTCCCCCGACGGGGGCGCCGGAGCGTTCGTGCTGTCGAACCACGCCCTGCGCCACGACCCAGCCCGGGACCGCTTCACCGGCCACGCCGCCGGCAGCCGAGGCCAGATCCACGGGCTCGGCATCGTGACCCCGAGCGAAGATGGGGGCCGCCGGGTCAACTTTCTCGCCAAGGCGCAAGTCATCCCCAACATCAAGGACAAGACGGCGCCCGCTCCCGACTCCTGGTTCTTGAAGGCGCTCGGTTCGGCCCGGTTCGACCCGAACGGCCAGGCCACCGGCATCTCCGGCCGCCTCGATATCGGCCGGGGCGACGAGGACCCCCGGGCCGACAAGCCGAACGACCGAGGACGCACCGCCGTGTCCCTGTTCTTTGGCCACCGGGCGTCGAGCGGCGAGGTGACACTCGGGGCCGGAGCCCCCATCGGCGCCCGCCCGGACGCGATCTTTCGGGTCGAGAACGGCCAGCAGCGGCCGGTCCCGCGAAACCAGATGGGAGCGTTTGGGATCGTGAACCCGAACCACGGCTTGTCCGGCGTAGGATTTTCGACGGAGTGGGGACCGAGCCGCCACCAGCTCGAGGGGGAGCTTCGGGTGGATCGACATGGCGACACCCGCATCGGCCTCGTCGCCGGAAATGGGTACCGGCTCGGCTCGTTTGGGCTCGCGCTCGACACCGGGGGCGAAGTGGCAAAAACCCACGCCACCGGACAGGACGAGCTCGGGGCGAGCCTGCGCGGCGCGTACAGCACGGTCGAGGATCCAAAACCCATCGGGGTCGACCTCGGGGGGTTCGGCGGCGCCGGCGGCAAGGCGGTCGGGGGCTCGGTGCAGATGGCCAGCTTCGAGAACACGCGGGTGTACATCCGCCACGAGGGCAGCGCCGAAACGAGCGAGGCGGCGGCGAGGGATTTGTACCGGCAGGTGGCCTCCGGCGAGGCGAGCTGGGCCGATCTTCCCCCCGGCGCCGCGTTGTCCACGGACGAGGGCAAGCGCAGCGGGGTGGGCCTCGCCGGCTTGTACGGCGCATTCAGCGGCGCGATCGGGGTCGGCCGAGGCGCTGGCCACGTGGTCGAGGTCGGGCGGCCCGACGACCAGACTTGGACGTTTTCCCGCAACGACCAGCACAGCGTGGACGGCTCGCTCGCGGTCGGGGTGATGGGGGTGGGACCCGGCGTCCGCGGGCAGCGGGACACCGCGACCGGGGATGGGTTCACCCTCCGCGGCGAGCTGACCCCCGAGATCAAGGCGGAGGTGCAGGGTTTCGTAGACGTCGGGGTCCTGCCCGGAGCCCGCCGGCTCGACCCGGAGGCGGCCGAACGGCTCGACCGAGGCCTTCGGCTCTTGGACCGGGCGGAGTCGCTCGGCCCCCAAGCGGGGGAAGCCCGGACCATGGCCGAGCGGCAGATCCGAAGCGCCGTTTCGGATCTCAACGATGAGTTCCGGGCGAAATTCGCCCCTGGGGACGAGATCCCAGGGCTCCCTGGCCTCGAGTACAGCCGCTCCCGGACCACCGAGGGCGGCTCCAGCGCCACCCTGTTCGTTCTACCCGTACACGAGCGGTCCCGCCACGCCACCGAGGAGCGCGGGATCGAGACGAAGAGCGACGGCGTTCACCGCACCGAGCGAGGCTTTGGAAAGGATGGGATCGCCTGGTCCGCGGAAGCCACCCAGACCCCGGAAGGGACCCTGTTTCGGTTCGGAGTGCAGTCAAAGGGCGCCTTCACCGATCCGTCGGTGCTCGCGGCGGTTCCAAACGACGCCCCGCCCGGCCTGCTCGAGGCGGCGCGGGACGGCGCCGACGTGAAGCTGCCCGGCGCGCTCGAGATCGCGATCGACGACCAACAGCTCGCCGCTCTGGCCGAGGACGCGGACAAGGGCGCCGAGTGGCCGTCGCTGGGCGCCGAGACCGCCGCGATGCTCGAAGGCACGTTCGGCGTGGACCCGGAGGCGGCCCGCCGCATCCGCGCCGCGCAAAACCAGCTCGGCCGCGGGGACCTGGCCGCCTACCACGCGACCGAAGCCGGCATCGACCGGGGTGAGCCCGAGCTTCTTCGGGCCGCGCACATCGGCGGCGAGGCCAAGGCGGCGGCCGACCGCCTCGGCGTGGATCCGAAGGCCGCGGTCGCGCGCTTCGCCGAGGTGAAGGCCCCCGCCGACTTCGAGAACCTGAGCGCGCCCGAGCAGGCGCTGTTCTCCGAGCTGCAGGGCCTTCGGGGCGCGAGCACCGAAGCGGTGATGCCGCGACTGCTCGCCACCGCCGGCCGCATCGGCGATCCGGCGCTTCAGGCCGAGACCTTGACCCGCGCCTTCTCCCGGGACGACCGCGGAGATCTCTTCGGGCGGGCGAACCCCGAAGACGTGAACCGGGCCGGCGAAGGCGACCTCGCCACCGGCCTCGTGCGCTACCTCGCCGGCCGGCCGATCGGCGAACCTCTGCTCGAGCAGGCGAGCTTTCGGTTCGAGAGCGAGGGCCTGAGCCGCTTATCGAGCCTCGGGGCCCGAGAGTTGGAGCGGGCGATCGAGGATAGCTACGGCATGAAGAGCAACGGTCGAGGGAGCCCGAAGCTCAGGGTGAACGCGCGCCAGCTCACCGAGGCCCTCTTGACCACCGCCCGGCGGGAGCCTTCGCTCGAGGCCGCCTCCGACGCGGTCTGGAGCGCGATCGAGCGAAACGGAATCGAGCCGACCGTCGTGCTCCGGCGATTCCCGAAGACGCCGGAGGGGGACGCGTACCGGCGCATGTTCGCGGACATGCTCATCGCCACCGGCGCCCCCGAGCGGGCGAGGCCGGACGAGCTCGAAGCTCTGCTCGCCGCCCGCTGACCCATGGCGCGCGGGCCGCGTTCGGCGCTTTCTGGCGTTCATGTCCCGAGTCCCGGCTCGGTCGGCGATCGCCGGCGGGGGCCCCGAGCGGCCCCGGCCCAGCACGGTGGGGCGGGCCCGCCCTGATCTGGCCATCGAAACCGAAGCGCCCCCGGGCGTCCGCCTCGCCGTGGGCGGCGCGCAGCTCTGCCTCTCGGACGCGCTCGACGTCTACCGCACGTGGCCCGCTCCGACGGCGATCGTGTCCGACGGAGCGTACGGGGTGCTCGGGTTCGACGGCGACACCGCCGACCACGTGGATCTGCCCGCCTGGTACGAGCCGCACGTCGCGGCGTGGGCCCGAGCCGCGAAACCGGACACGACGCTGTGGTTTTGGAACTCCGAGATCGGCTGGGCCGCGGTCCATCCCGTGCTCGAGCGGCACGGGTGGCGGTACGCCGGCTGCAACGTCTGGAACAAAGGCGTCGGGCACATCGCGGGCAACGTGGACACGGGGCGAATCCGCCGCTTCCCGGTGGTGACCGAGCTCTGCGTGCACTACGTCCGAAACCCCGTCGCCGCGGGGACCCCGCTGAAAGCGTGGCTGCTCGCGGAGTGGCGCCGCACCGGGCTGCCCCTGCGCCGGGCGAACGAAGCTTGCGGCGTGAAGGACGCCGCGGTCCGAAAGTGGCTGAACCAATCCCACCTCTGGTACCCGCCGCCCCCCGAGGCGATGGAGCGGCTCGCCGCCTACGCCAACGAGCACGGCGACCCCGGGGGCCGGCCCTACTTCGCGCTCGACGGGCAGACGCCCGTCCGGGCGGAGACGTGGGCGCGGCAGAGGGCCCACTTCGCGTGCCCGCACGGGGTGACCAACGTGTGGGACCGAGAGCCGATGCGCGGCCCGGAGCGGGTCAAGACCCCGGGCGGAAAGGCGGTGCACTTGAACCAGAAGCCGCTCGACCTGCTCGCCCGCCTCGTGGAGGCCTCCACGAGGCCCGGTGATGTCGTGTGGGAGCCGTTCGGCGGGCTGTTCGGGGCCTCGCTCGCCGCGTCCCGCCTCGGGCGCCAGGCCTTCGCGGCCGAGCTGTGCCCGGTCTATTTTCGGTACGGCTCGGAGCGCTTCGTCTCCGGTTCGTCCTCGACACTCGGTGCCGGCGCGGGCGAATGAGGCCCATGGCGGAAGCGGTTTGGCACGGCACGGTCATCGCCGAGAGCGAGCATGTGGAAGTCGTGGAGGGGAATCTCTATTTCCCACCGGGCGCACTGCGCATGGAACACTTTCGGCCGAGCGACAAGACCACGGTCTGCGGGTGGAAAGGCACTGCGAACTACTACGACATCGTGGTCGGGGAGAGCGTGAACGCTGCCGCCGCTTGGTACTACCCAGAGCCGAAGGACGCAGCGAAGAACATCACCGGCCACGTCGCGTTCTGGCGCGGCGTAGACGTGAGCGCCTGACCCCGGGCCCGACCCGTACCCCGGAGCGCATCGAACAAGCGGCTCGTCTTCTGCCTGTACCCCTCTGGACGCGGACGAGGTGGTTCGCGTCTGGATAGAAACCCGAGGACTTGGCCCTGGGTCACGACCGGGTTGGCCGACCGAAGCGCAAGCTCGGCGCGAGCGGCCAGGTCACGCCGGCGAGGATGAGCACCGCGCCCGCCGCCTCGAGCCACGTCGGCGCCTCCCCGAAGAACAGATAGCCGAGCCCGAACGCGTAGACCGGGCCGGTCAGCGCAACGAGCGCCGAGATGGATGGGCTGACGTGCCGCAGAGCGGCCATGAGGCACAAGCGGCTGAAACCGGGGCCGAGCAAGCCGGCCAGGGCCGCAAGCCCCCACACTTCGACGGGCAGATCCCACGCCGCCCGGCCGCTCTCGAACAACTGCAGGGCGGCGACCGCGATGACGAGCCGGAGCGCGTTCACGGTCGCAGGCTGGATGGCTGTGATCACCCGCCGGGTGAGAATCTGCATCGCAGAAAAGGAGATGGCGGCCAGCAGAGCGCCGAGGTAACCAACCCCGCCGCCCGATGCTCCGACCCCCGGTGCGCCGCCCCCCGATGCGCCGCCCCCCGGTGCGCCGCCCCCCGGTGCGCCGCCCTCGAGCCATTGGGGGAGGACAAAACCGACGAGCGCCACCAGAGCGCCAACCCACAGGCGGCGCGAGACCGGCTCCCGGAGCAGCCAAATCGCGAGCACCGGCGTCAACAAGACTTGCGCCTTCATCACCGCGCTCGTCATCCCCGCCCCGATCTCGGGCAGCGCGAGGCTTATCCCCCCGTTGCCGGCCACCGTGCACAGAGCGAGCCCTATCGCGCTCAGCGCGGCGGTGCGATCGACCCGGGGTCGGTGGACGCGGCTGAGGCCGGCGGTCAGGGCCAGGTTGAAAGTGGCCGCGCAAGCGAACACGGCCGTCAGGACCGAGACCCGAGGGGCGAGGTCCACCGCCGCCCGCAGCGGGATGAGAAAACCGGCGGCAAAGACCGCCGCGAGCAGCGACCACGCCACCCCCCGCGAGAAGCGGGGCACGAAACGCTCGGGCACGGCGGACCCTCACCCCACGGGCGCCCCCCCGGCAAACGAAGACTGCCCCCGGGAATGGCGTCGCGCGCCCCTGGCCGAGCCCCCATGAAGCTTCGGTAGACCTCGACGTTCGTGCAGCTGACGGACCGGCTCAGAACCCATGTCGGAGGAGCCTCATTCCCTCATCATGGTGAGGCACATGCAGATCGATGGAGGGAGGGTTGATGATGGCAGCGACTCCGGCCGGAGAGGGTTTGGATGTGCTCGAGCACCTGGTCGTTGACGGGTTCGGCCGCCGGGAAGGGCGTGGATCCGAAACTCACCGCAGACGCTCCGGGAGTACCCATCGAGGTGGGGCGGGTCGATGGCGCGATACGAGCTCTGCTCCTTCGAGGCGGAACAAAACCGCGACCAAAACCGTGGGCGTTCTGTAGCAGCCCGCGCCCGGTCAGGCGGTGTGCGGGATGGTGGTTTTTGCTGCCATCGGCTAACGACCCCTCATGTCCCGCCCCACTGCCCTCGTGACCGGCGCCTCGGCCGGGCTCGGCCAACGCATGGCCGAGCTGCTCGCCGCCGACGGCCACGACCTCATTTTGGTGGCCCGCCGACAGGATCGACTCGACCGGCTCGCCTCGGAGCTCGCCGATGCCCACGGGTGCGAGATCCTGGTCATCGCGCTGGACCTGGCCCGGCCCGACGCTCCAAGGGAAGTGGTCGAGCGGATCCGAACCGCGGAGCGGCAGGTGGACGTGCTCGTGAACAACGCCGGGTTCGGCACCCACGGCCCCTTTGCTGAGCTCGACCTCGGCCGCGAGCTCGAGATGATCCACGTCAACGTCACCGCCCTGGTCCACCTCACCGGGCTGCTGCTCCGAGACATGGTGGCCCGAGGAATGGGGAAGGTGCTGAACGTGGCCTCGACCGCCGCGTTTCAACCGGGGCCGTTCATGGCCACGTACTACGCCACCAAGGCGTTCGTGCTCAGCTTCAGCGAGGCGCTCGCCTACGAGCTTCGCGGGACCGGGGTCACGGTGACCGCGCACTGCCCGGGAGCCACCGCGACCGAGTTTTCGGCCGTCGCCCGCGCCGACCGGTCGCGGTTGTTCAGCATGGGCGCTGCCGACGCGGACACGGTCGCTCGCCACGCCCTGGTCGCGCTCAAAAACGGGACGGTGGTCGCCGTCCCCGGCGCGAAGAACTGGTTGGGCGCCTTCGCCACCCGGTTCAGCCCTCGGTCCGTGGTGCGCGCCCTCGCCGCTTTCATCAACGGCACGGGCTGAGGGCTCAAGCGGCGAGGCGGACCTCGGCCACCGCGTCGAGGAGATCGTCCCACTCGAACGGCTTGAGCAACCGAGGTTGCCTGGACTCCTCGAGAAAGCGCCGCTCCTCCTCGGTGAAGACGCCGCCCGTGACAAAGATGACCCGCCGGGCCAGCTCGGGGAACCGGACGGCGAGGGTCTGCTCGAACTCCCGGCCGCTCATGTCCGGCATCATGAGGTCGCAGCAGATGACGTCCCATCGGGCCCCGCCCTCGATGCGCTCGAGCGCGTCCCGGGCCGACTCGCACACCTCGACGTCATGGTCCCGGTCGAGCCGGCGCTTGAACGCGCGAAGCAGGTGGGCGTCGTCGTCGATCCACAGCACCCGCGCGCGCTCCGCAGCGTTGGCGACCGCTGCCACCGGCTCGGGCCGAGACGCAGGGGCTCGCACATCGGCCGGGACGCGCAGGATCAGCCCGGCGTCCCCGGTCCGAAGGTCCCCCCCGAAGTCGCGGGCCACGGCAGCGGCGACGGTGGTGATTCGGCCCACCGAATCCTTCGCGGTGACGGCGGGCGCCCCGTCGTCGCTCCCCCGGCCGGATGAGGCCACGGTGACGACGACCGACCCGTCCTTGGCCTCGGCGCGGACGTGCACCGACTCCCCGGGCCGACGGCTGCGGTGGGCGTGGCCCAGCATGTCGAGCACCGCCTGGGTGAACTGCCCCTGGTCGCCGATGATCGCCGGCAGCGGCGGGACCTCCTCGTCGAACTCCGCCCCCGGCCCGAACTGACCCTCGAGCAGCCGCCGCGCGAGGCGAATGGAGCGGGCCGGGTCGAACGCGGTCCTGCGCCCTCCCTGCCCGGTGGAGAACGCGTGCAGCGCGTCCACCACGACGCGGATGTGCTCGAGTCGCTCGAGCGCCCGGTCGAGCACGGGGGACAAGCGCGCGTGGCTGAGCCCCCCGGCGAGACCCTCCTCGAGCTCGGTGAGCTCGGCCATCACCTGCGCGAGCGGTGAGTTCAGCTCGTGGGCCATGCCCGCCGACAGCTGGCCCACCGAGGCCAGGCGCTCGCTCTGGGTCACCAAACCGAGCAGCCGGTGTCGCTCCACCGCGTGCTCGAGCGTGCGCTGCAAGAGCGCCGGGCCAAGCTCCGCCTTCGGCAAATAGTCCTGCGCCCCTTCCCGGAGAGCCTCCACCGCGAGCTGATCGGCGCTGCCGCCGGTGAGCACGACCACCGGGACCTGCGGGGCGAGCGCGCGGACCTTCTGAAGGGTCGCGAGGCCCCAGGAGTCGGCTAGATCGAGATCCACGAGCGCGACGTCCGGAAGCTTCGACCCGAACCGGGCGGTGGCTTCTTCGAGGGTCCGGCACACCTCGAGCACCCACGGACGTCCCCGATCCCTCTGAAGATGGCGACGGACGAGCTCCGCGTCGTGCAGGTTGTCCTCGACGAGCAGAATCTTCATCGCCGTGCCCGCCGCCATGGGTTCTACCCTAGTCCGGTCGTGCGTGTCGCGAGAAGAATCCGACTGCGGGAGCGCGGGCAGCGTATCAGCCTGCACCGGCCGCAGGCTCGGCGCCCCGACCCGCAAAAGCTGCCGGCACCGACCGGCCGGTCGGTAGCCGACCGAAAAGCAGCCCTGGATCTCGCGGGGGGATGCGGGCCGTCTCGGGGCAGATGCATCGAAAGAGCGCACTCCAGCCGGTCGGGCGACGTGGCGACCGGGACCGGGTTCGACTCCGCCCAATCGCTAAAACCATTGAGATTTCGGTCGGCGGCGTGCCCGTTGACGACGGGAGCTTCGATTCGGGCGCCGGTGGGCGGGTGGATCCCACGGTCGTCTTTGCCCCTAAGGGGTCCTTCGAGTCGCCGCCGAGCTGACTCGGACCCCTAACGAACCTTCCTGCGTCGGGCCGAAGACGTCTTCGGTCGCGCTCGACGACGGCGGGGGAGCGGCTGCTTCGGCCCGCGCGATCGCGTCTTCGAGGGCCCGTTCGACCTCGGCCTGAAGTCTCGCCTCGTCGCCTGGGCCCCAGCCTCCGGACCCCTCCAAGTATCGGCGAAGGCGCTCCACGGGATCTTTGGCTCGCCAGCGGGCGACTTCGTCTTCGCTTCGGTACCGCCGAGGGTCGTCGGCGGAGGAGTGGGGACCCATCCGGTACGTGAGCAGCTCCATGAACACCGGCCCGTGGCCGGCCCTCGCGTGGGCCGATGCCGCCCCCACCGCCGCGCGCACCGCGAGCGCGTCGTTTCCGTCCACCCGGCCTGCTGCCACCCCGAGGGCGAGGGCCCGGTCCGTGAGCGAGCGGGAGCGAAACTGGGCCTCGGAACCCACCGAGATCGACCATCCGTTGTTCTGGCACACGAACACGCAGGGCGCCGACCACGACTCGGCCGCTTGCAGCGCGGACCGAAAGTCTCCGGTCGAGGTCGCGCCATCTCCGAGGAACGCGAGCGCCACCCGCCCATCTTTTTGGCCGGCCCGGGCCGCGCCCACCGCGTGCAGGAGCTGGGTCCCGATGCAGCTGCTCCAGGAGACGACGTTCACCGCGCGGTCGGCCTGGTGGGCGGGCATGTTCCGGCCCCGGCCCGGCCCGAAATCTCGACCGAACACCTGCGCGACGTAGCGGTCGAGCGGGTAGCCGCGATACAGCATCACCCCACCCTCGCGAAGGGCAGGAAAGACCCAGTCGTCGGGCGAGACGGCGGCCGCGGCCCCGACCGCCCCCGCCTCTTGCCCGGTGCACGCGCCGTGAAATCCCACCCGGCCCTGGCGCTGAAGGTTGAGCAGACGCTCGTCCAGCCGGCGCAGCAGCCGCATCGTCCGATACATTCGAAAGATATCGGCGGCGGGTAGGGGCGGACAAGGCCGCACCAGCCGCCCGTCCGCGCCGAGCAGCCGAAAGACGGCCGGAACTTCCCCCAGCGCGTCCGGGAAGGCGAGGGCCATCAATCCATCTCGAGCACGAGCCGATCCGGCCGCTCGAGCAGCTCGATCACCCGGTAGGTGAAACGAGCGGCCACGTGCCCATCGATCAGCCGGTGATCGCAGGACAAAGAGAGGTTCATCATGTGTCGAACGACGATCTCGTCGTCCTCGTTCACGACCGGCCTCTTCTCGAGGCGGTGAACCCCCAGGATGGCGACCTCCGGGTGGTTGATGATCGGCGTCGCCATGAGGCCCCCATCCCGGCCGAGGCTCGTCACGGTGAACGTGGAACCGCCGAGGTCGCCGGGAGCGAGGCTGTTGTCCCGCACCGCGCTCGAGAGCCGATGCAGCTCGCGGGCCAGGTCGGCGAGGGAGCGGCGGTTCGCGTGGCGGAGGACCGGGACCACCAGACCGCGGTCCGAGGCCACGGCCACCCCGATGTGGAGGTCGGACCGCTGAAGAAAGCTCTGCTCGGCCTCGTTCACTTGCCCGTTGAGCGCCGGGAACTCCCGGAGCGCCACCCCGAGCGCCTTCAGAATGAACGGGAGGTACGTCAGCCGCGGCGACTCGGCGTCGGTGAACCGGTTGAGCCGGGCCCGAAATCCCACGAGCTCGGTGAGATCGCAGGCCTCGACGAACGTGAAGTGGGGCGCGGTGAACGCCGAGCGGGTCATCGCGTCCCAGATCTTTCGCCGCAAGCCGCGGACGGGGACGAGCACGTCCCCCGATCCCTGCTGCCGGAGCGCCACCGGAGCTGGGTTTTCGGCGTCCATGCGCGGCACCGGCGATGGGCCCGCCGCGACCGCGGTCCGCTGGGGCGGCGCGGCGGCGGCCCGCACGTCTTCGGAGGTGACGCGACCGGCGGGCCCGGAGGCGGCCACCGTCGAGAGATCCACCCCGAGCTCGCGGGCGAGGCGGCGGGTGGCGGGGGCCGCGAGCACCGGCGTTCGCTCCGCTGCGGGCGCCGGCGAAGGTGCGGGCGCGGCGGCGGCCTCGGTCGAAGGGGAGGGAGCCGCGCTCTCGGCCGACGTGGACTCGAGAACCACCAGCACCGCGCCGACCGCGACGACATCCCCTTCCGCTCCGCGAAGCTCGGCCACGGTCCCCGCCCGCGGCGAGGGGATGACGACGGTCGCCTTGTCGGTCATCACCTCGACCATCGGCTGATCCACCTCGACCTGGTCGCCCGAGGTGACGAGCCACTTGACGATCTCACCCTCGACCACCCCTTCCCCAATGTCGGGGAGCTTGAATTCGAAGCCCATGGCCGGCCGGACGGTAGGGAGGCCCGGACCCTCGGTCAACGAGGAAGCTCCCCGGCCGATGGACGGGTGGCCGGGCTCTTTGGCAAGCTCAGGACGTGTCGGGGGGCAAGAAGACGGCGCCGACCCAGCGCATCGACGTGTCGGTGGCGAAGGCCTACGCGGAGGCCAAAACCCTGGTGCCGGCGGCGCTCGACCGGCACCGCATCGCCCCCCACGAGGAGGTCGAGCTCGACCCGGCCGCGCTCGGGGCCCAGCTCGCGGGCGCCGACGACGGCCACATCGACGCCGCCTTGGCCGGCCACGCCTTGTTTCAGCGCCGCCCGTTCTCAGGGGGGCTCGGCGACGAGACGATGGCGGTTCGACCCCGCCGGGTCCCGAGCCCGACGTTCATCGGCGTCGTCACCGTGATGGCGCTCGGCCTCGCGGTGGGCATGGGCTTCGCGCTCGCCATCGGCTGACCCGAGGAAAGCTCGCAACCGCCGGCGCCGTCGGCCGATACCGACGAGGTGGACGACAGGGGCAAAGAACGATGATCCGCTCGGCCATGCCCCTGTCAGCGGCGCTGACCCGGATGCTCCACGAGGCCGAGACCAAGGCGATGGAGCGGCTGCTCGAGTCCTGGGACCGGCAGATCGCCGCGCGAGCCAAAGAGCTGGAGCGCATCAACCAACAAAAGACCCAAGAGGCGCTCGCCGCCGCGGCGCTCAACCGACTCGAGCAGCGGAGCGGCCGCCGGCGCGAGCTGCTCGAGCACCATCACTCGAGCGGCCGGCGCCGGGACGCGGCGAAAGCCGGTTCGCTCGAGCTGACCTTGCTCGGCCTGGCCGGGAGAGCGGCGGCTGGCGAGGATGTGAGCGCCTCGATCCCGACCGGCGTGCGGGTCGCGGCCGATTTCGGCGGCACGACCCCGGCGGCGATCTCGGCGCTGGTGGCCGAGGTCCGAAGCGCCGACGAACCGGTCCGCGACGACCGCCAGCGGTCCGCGCTTTGGGCCCTCGGCGCCGGGCTGATGCCCCACCCTGGTGACCTCGCCCACCTCCTCGAGCGGAGCGGACGCGACCCAGCGTGGCGGGCCGAGCTGGCCGTGCTCTGTGAGCGGCTCGACAACGCCCACCCCGCCCGCGGGCCGCTTCCGGTGTCGGCGCGCATGGCCGTCGCCTCGGAGCGCTTGGGCGCGCTGCGCGCAGAGTCGCAGCTCCTCACCGCCTACGGCCCTGAGCGGCTCTTGACGCTCGTGGTCCGCCCCCACGCCCTCGAGACCAACCTGAGCAGCCCCCCACCCGGTGGGCCGCGCATGGGGCGAGCCGCGCTCGACGCGGTGCTCGACGGGCTGTTCTCCCCACCTCGAGCGCACCGCTAGCTGAAGCGCCCGGTCCGCCCAAACGGCGCTCGTGGGCTCCAAACGGCGCTCGTGGGCTCCAAACGAGGCGCCCGCGGCTCAAAAACGGAGCGAGCCGCAATCGAGCTTGCCGGTCACGAGACCGGCGCTGCCGGCGACCTTCGCGCCGAGCCGAACGGTCTTCCACCGCTCGAGCGGCACCGCGCACTCCGCCCGGAGCTTCTCGTCCCGGTCGACGAGCGCAAGCAAGGTCTGCTCTCGGCGCTCGCCGAGCCGCTCGCAGCCTCGGCAGTCGCCTTCGCGGGCCAGCTTCGGCTCCGGCCACGACAGCGGATCGGAGAGTCCGCCCGTCGTCCGCTCGGTCCGGTGGACCCGCCATCGGTCCACCTGAAAGCTGCATTTCTGGTCGTAGACCGGCTCCATCCTGGTCTTCGGGCGGCACTCCCGGACCACCTCGAAGGTCCCATCCCCTCGGTCCCGGCGCTGGTTGCTGCACGTCTCGCCGTCAGGGACGGAGCGCTGGCTGCGCACCGCCCGCTCGCAGCGGACCTGATAGGCGTCCTTTGGCACCAGCTCCCGCCACTCGGCCCCGGGCACGGCGTCGAAGCGCTCGACGGCGATGGTGCGCTCCCACCGGTGCCCAACCACCTCCACCTCCACCGAGCGCTTGGCGAGCATCGCGCCGAGCACGAGCACCAGCACCGACACGATGGCGACGACCGCGAGCACCGGCCCCCGCCGGGATCGGGCCGGTGGAGGCGGCGCCGGCGACTTCTGGGCACGAAACTCCTGGCGAGCCCGCTTCGCGTCGTCCGATTCGAAGCCCCCGGGCGACTCGCCCTGGGCCTCGCGGCGCAATACCTCTTGCGCCTCGTCGAGCGGGCTACCGCAGTTTCCGCAGTTGTGGGCCGCGGCAGCGCACGGCGTCTCGCACGCTGGGCAGCGCCGGTCGGCGCCCACGTAGACATGGTCCTCGACGAGGACGCCCTCCCCTTCCGCGGGAAAGTACCGGCGCTCCGGGTCCTGCGCCGAACCGCAATTGGGGCAGTGGCGATGGTCGAGCCCGAGCAGCTTCGTCGTGCCGCAGGCCGAGCAGTCCCAGAGCATCTGGAACGTCCCGAGCGTCTCTTCCCTGGACATGGCCGGGACGCTGCCACAGGCCCCGGGGCCGAGGAACCTCAGGCCCGCCGGGGGAGGCCGAAATCGATGCGGTTCTTCAGCTGGTATTCGTCGAGGTAGGCCTCGATCTCCTCGAGCGTCGAAGCGCCGTGGAGCAGGCCGCGCCGCTCCGCATCGCTGATCGCCCGCTTCACGCCTCCGAGGTCCACCGACAGCACCGCGCGGATCTCGTCGGGCAGCTCGCCGGGCGGAGCGGACACGATCTGGGTGACTTCGGCGTGGGTCAGGCTGCGGGCGGTCTCGGCGTCGATCAGCATCGAGCGCGAGGTGCCGTCCTCCCCCACCGTTCGAACGACCGCATGCGTGAAATCCTTCATGTCGGTCGATGTAGGCCAATACCGCAGGTCTCACCACCCGAAACCTTGGCGCCGGCGGGCAGCCGTCTCGAAGCGAGCCACCCGAACCCTCGCCCCCGGCCCTTGGCTCTCACCCATCGTGGATTCTCGAATGACCTATGTGTTGGCCATCTTGGCCGTCATCGCCGCTTTCGTCTTTCTCCGCGGAGCAGGGTCGAACGACCGGAGCGAAGCGGTCGCTCTCGTGCGATCCGGCGAGGCGGTGCTGATCGACGTCCGCACTGCGGGCGAGTTTGCGTCGGGACACCTCGATGGGGCCAAGAACCTGCCCGTCCACGAGCTCGAAGCCCGGCGGGCCGAGCTCCCAGCGACGGACCGGCCGGTGGTCGTCTACTGCCGCTCCGGGACCCGGTCCGCCCGGGCCAAGCGCGTCCTGGAGGGCTTTGGCCACACCCGCGTGCTCGACGCCGGGGCGATGGCGGCCTGGCCCCGCTGAAGCCGGGCGGCCGAGCTCACTGCGGCCCGAGGCGGACCTGCCGGCACTCTCCTTCGCCCTGAAAATGAACGAGCGACTGGGTGAGCGCCTCGAGGAACTGCCGGAGGTTCGTGACCCGGACGTCGCCGCCGGTCCCGTACCGATCGAGCGGGAGCGTATCGAGCTCGACGGTCTCGAGCTCGGCCAAGCTGACCTCTCCGTCTCCGTTGGCGTCCGCCGCCGCGAGCGCCTCGGCCCTCAGGCTCGGGTCGCCGGACTGAAGGTCATCGTAGAAGAAGTGGTCCCCGTGCACGGTGAACTCGGCGGTCGCTCGACCGCCGTCCGGCACGACGACGCCCTCCGCCCCGCCGTCTTCGGCGCAGTTGTCGTACCGGGTCTGGGTCGAAAAACCCCAGCGGAACGTGAACCCTCCGGCGGGCAGCGTGACTTCCCCTTCGGCATAGATAGAGAGTTCCCGGTCGCGCATGAGGGCCACGTCCTCCGTCGTGGCCACCCCGGCCACCGGAGCCGGATCGGGGCGCACGGTCACTCCGACGTCCGGCCAGCGAGCGGCGGCGAGCTCGAGCGAACGGACCGGGTGAGGCCCCGGCCGGGTGAGATCGAAGACCCGCGCCTCCGGGTCGAGCTCTTCCCCGTCGGGACCCGAGAGTCGAACGTCGGCGAGCACGACGAGAAATCGGGTGAACCGGGCGCTCGCCCCGTCCACGAACCCTTCCGGCTCTGCGGCGGACGCAGCAGGAATCCCCTGTTCGATGAAATCCTCCCCGTAGGTGAGAAATTCGAGGGTCCCGCTTCCGCTGTCGCAGCCCATGAGCGAGGCGAGGCCCAGACAAACCATCTTCAGTCGCATATAACTATCTCCTCTCGAGGTGGACCTGGTAGATGGCGGTGGTCGCCGCCGCCCGAAACAGGCCGTTGTGGGCCCGGGTCCCCAGGGCCAGTGGGTCGCCCTCCGCCTCGAAGCGGAGGGAGGAAAACAGCGCGTCGAGGTCAACGATCAGGCGCACGGCTTGGGGCGCCGCCGGACCAGGGGGCCGGACCGAAAGCCCCGCGATGGGGAACCGCACCTCGACCTCGGTCGAAAACGGGCGGTCGCCGGCCTGACCGGACAGCGAGAGTCTCACCCCGTCGATCTCCGCCGAGCGATAGTCACCGCTGACCCCCTCCGCCTGCCCCCACACCGTCATCCCGGCGAGAAGATCGGCGTCGATGGGACCGTTCAGCTCGGCCAAGGCGTCGCCCGGGGTGTAGTGCCCAGGGTGGGCGTGGGCGACCCCGACGAACCATCGGGACCAGGAAAAGAGCGGGTCTCCGTCGTAGAAGCTGAGGGCGTCGGCCGAAAGCCGGGCGGAGTCGAGCTGCACCGGGACCCCCTCCCGGTCCACGGTCGGGCTGAGCCCCCGGACCTCGACCGGGAAGCGAACCCGCTGCTCCCCGGTGTCGCCCCCGCAGGCGACGGCCAAGACCGCGAGCGCGCCCGCCGGTCGTGAGTTCATCGTCATGGCATCTCCTCGAAGCGCACGGTGAAGCTGACCTGCGCGGTCAGCGGCCTACCGGCGGTGAAGTGCCGGCTGGGGACCCCCCGCCCGGCGTTGGTTCGAAAGTCGGAGGCGTAGACGAACTCCGCGTCTCGCCACTCGACGTCGAATAGGTTGAAAGCTTCGACCGAGAGGGCGTAGGCCCCGAGCTCGAGCCCGAGCCCGGCTTCGAGCACCCAGACCGGGTCGGACTCTTCCCCAAACGGCAGCGGCCTCGGGCCGAGCGCGAACAGCGCCGCCCGCCCAGTGGCGGACAGCGGCCGGTCGAAGAGGCGGCCGATCGGCCAGGTGCCTTCCGCGTCGACCTGCACCACCAGCGGAGGGACGAACGGCAAGAGCGTCCCCCCCTCGTCCGGCTTTTCGGCCCTGGTGTAGGTCACCGACAGCCCGGCCATGAGCGGCGGTCCAAGCGAGAGCTGGCCCCGGACGGCCCCCCCGTAGCGCAGCGAGGGCCCGTCGAAGAGCCGCCGCCCGGTGGCGTGGTCGAACACGAGATCTTCTTCGACCAGGGTGACAAACGCAGCCCCGACCAGCTCGAGCGCGCCAAAGTCGGCCCGAAGCCCCAGCTCGCCGGCGTCGACCACGGTCAGCGGGCTTCTCTCGCCTTGCCCGAGCGTCGCCGGATCCGGACTGCGAAACCCCCGCCCGTAGCTCGCGTAGGACCGGAGGTCCGGCGCGAAGTCCTCGGGGTTCATGCGCCACTCGACCGTGACTTTGGGGGCGAGCTGATCGCCGAACGCTTCTCTTCGGCCCTCGCTCCCGTCGATGAGATAGGACAGCACCTCGACCCGGGCCCCGCCCCGCACGGCGAGGTTCGGCAGGGGCTGAAGCTCGAGGTCGAGCCAGGCTCCGAAATCGGTGACTCCGAGCCGGTCGTCGAGGTCCGTCCCGTAGACGGCGCCGTCTTGGACTCGCAGCCGCTCCTGCGTTCGCTCCGTTCGGTCGTGCCGGACCGAGAGCCCGAGCTCGACGCCCACCGCAGAGAGCAGGCGCCGCCGCCACGCCGCGCTCGCCCCCAAGGTCACGGTGTGCTGCTCCTGCTCGATGCGGTCGCCCCGGGCGTCGAGAAGAAACCCGGTGAAGTTCGAGCGGAGCCGAAAGGCGCGGCTCATCGCGTAGACGGAGAGCGAGGCGGCCCCGATCTCGTCCTCCTGCCCGAGCTCGAGCCGGAGCAAGGACCGGTCGCCGGCCCCGCCCTGGTTTGGGTCGTAGGCGCCGAATCGGTCGATTCGGCCCGCCTGCACGTCGTCGAGGCGAACCGTCCCCGCGCTGTCGAAGCGACCCGACGCCGCGGCGACGAACGCCTGAAAGTAGCTGTCCTCGCCCACCGGGAGCCGCCAAGCACCGAGCAAGCTCGCCCGCCCCCAGGCCCGGGCCGGGCCGAATTCGCTGGCCCGGGCCGCCTCCGCGACCACGAAGGTCTGGGCCGGAGCGCCCCTGGGCCGAAACCCGGCGACCCCTCTGAGCAAGCCGAATTGCCCCGCCGACGCCCGGGCGAACACCCCCTCCCGGTCGAGCCCGAGCTCGAAGTCGATGGAGCCCGCGACCGCAAAATCGCCCTGCCGAGGGTCGAACGGGCCCTCGAGCACCCGCACTCGGCGCACCGCCTCCGGCACCACGAAGCCGAGGTCCACGTAGCCCTGCGCGTGCACGTTCGCGACTTCGTTGATCGGGACGCCGTTCACCGAGACGGCGACGTCCTGCCCGTGCTCGGCGTCGAAGCCGCGAAGGAAGATCTGGTGGCCCTTCCCTTCCCCGGAGTGCTGCGAGACGTAGACCCCGGGCGCCCGGCGCAAGATCCCCGTCCCGGTGCCCGACGGCGGCGGCGCGTGGGTCCACGCGTCGAGGCTCAGGACGGTGTCGGTCGCGGAGCGGCGAAGCCGTCGGCGGGTGACGGTGACCGCGTACTCTTCGTCCGCGAACGAGACCTCCGATGGGACCCCCGGACCGTCCAGGCGGTCCAATTCGTCAGGGCCCCGCTCGGCCTCGTCTTCATCTTCGATGGCGAGGGGAGCGAGCGAGCGAGGCTCGTCGTACTCCCCCGCCGTCGCCGCGCCGCCCCAAAGGACGAACACCGCGGCGCCAAAGGCGCGCATGCAACACCCCCTTCCCCGCTCTTCTGCGGGGCGGTTCTTCCTTGGTTCGAAGGGCGAAGCTCAGGGGGACGGCGGACCGCGGGCCCGGGGAGACGGCAGATCGGGAGACGGCGCAGATCGAGGACCCAACGGGGGCGGCGGCGGACCGAGCCGGACCGCGGAGCCGAGCACCGGCGGTGGCTCGTCGGGGGCGAGGAACACAGCGGCGCCGTGGGCTCCGTCGCCCCGCCCGTGCCCGGGATCCTCCTCGGTCGGGGGCGGGGACGACGGGCCGAACAGCCGTTCGAACAGACCCGGCGCCCCATCGAGGTAGACGACGGCGCCGTGAACGTGAACGTGCGGCCGATCGTGGTCGAGGTAGTGGAGCGCGGGGCCGGCGAGCAGCGCCGCCGCCCAGCCGTACAGCGCCCACCGCGCGAGCCGCTGACGCGTCCCCTCCACCAAAGCGGGACCGTACCCGGCGGCGGCCCGACGAGCGAGCGGCGATGGGGGAGAAGGTCCGGGCTCGCGTCCCTTGGAGCGAGCGGCTCTGGCCTGGTAGCCTCCCCGCCGTGCCGCGGGTCATCAAAGGGGGCTCCTCGGAGTGGCCCTCACGAGGCGACGGGACCTCGGTCGGCCCGCCGGCCGAGCGCCCCTCCGAGCGCGACGGGAGGAGCTCGACGATGGCCGCTCCCCCGCCGGCGGCGCCGTTTGGGCCCGACGGGCGACCCCGGCGGCGCATCATCGAGCGTGAGGTGGTCGGAGCCACCCACGAGGCGAGGCGGATCATCCAGGAAGCGGAGGCCGAGGCCCAGCGCATCCTCGACGAGGCCAGGGAGCACGCGGCCCAGACCCACCAGCGGGGGTTCGAGCAGGGCAGGGAGGAGGGGCTCGCCGAGCACACCCAGCACATTACGCAAGCCCTGTTGCGGGTCCGCCAGATCGAGCGGCAGCTCGAGGCGGAGTACATCGGCCTGCTTCGAGAGTGCGTGGAGAAGATCCTCGACCACGAGCTCACCCTGCGGCCGGAGGCGATCGTCGGGGTGGTCCGGGGCGCGCTGCGCGATGCCCGGCAGCAGCGCGAGGTGATCGTGCGCGTGCACCCCGACGACGCCGAGCAGCTCCGGCGGCAGCAGGCCCGCTTGCTCGAGGTGCTCGCCCGCGCCAACGCCATCGACATCCGCGCCGACCAGGGGGTGACCCGAGGCGGCTGCGTCGTCGCCACCGAGCTGGGCACGATCGACGCCTCGCTCGAGCGCCAGCTCGACGCGCTGGTCGCCGCGGTCGAGGCCGAGCTCGCCGAGTCCCCCGGGTTCGACCCCCACGACGACCTCGACCCCGAAGACGACCCCGGCGCCGGCTACGCGTGAGCCACCTCGGCTGAAGGCTGTACTCGCTCGCCGCGGCGGGTTTGAATGACGGGGGCCGGCGGGCGTCGGCCGAGGCGTCGGCGCCGTCCGGCGTTTGGTGATCTCATGGAACTCTCGGTGCTCCTCTGCTCCACCCTGCTCGCGATGGCCGCGCCTCCGTCGCCAGAAGCCCCAAACGAAACGCCCAAGGCGGCGCGAGAGCGGCGGCCGGCGAAGCCGGACAAGGCCCAAAGAGCGCAGGCGAAAAAACGCCCCGCGGTGGAGGCCGACAGCGAGCTCGGCCGGCTCACCGGCAAGGTGCAGTCGTTCTACGAGCAGCTCGAAGACTACGAAGCCCGGTTCGTGCAGACGTACACCCGGGTGGCGCTGTCCCGCACGTCGGAGTCGTCGGGCACGCTGACGGTGAAGAAGGGCGGCAAGCTCCGCTGGGCGTACACGAAGCCGGCGGAGAAGCTGTTCGTCGCCGACGGGTCCACGCTCTGGGTCTACGAGCCCGAGGAGCAGCAGGTCATCGTGGACCGCGGGTTCTCACCGGACAAGCTCGGCGCCTCGCTCGCGTTTTTGTGGGGCGAGGGGCAGCTGCGCGATGGATTCGAGGTCGCAATCGCCGCCGAGCACGACTTCGGAGACGAAGCGTCCGCGCTCGAGCTGCGGCCGAAGCGGGACCGCACCTTCGAGCGGCTCGTGCTCCGGGTGGACCCCGAATCGGGGCGGGTCGAGGAGTCGGTGCTGTACGAGACCGCCGGGAACGTGAACCGGTTTCGCTTCTTCGATCCGAAGCTCAACCAGAGCCTGCCCGACTCGAAGTTCCAGTTCGTGCCCCCAGCCGGGGTGGACGTCATCGAGGCTCGCCCATCCTAGCTAGCTAAGCCAGCTAGCGAACGGCGCTCGGGAAGCGGCTAGCGGCGCCGGACGCGGACCCAGCGCCGCCCCCACGGGTCGACCACGACCTCGAGCGGGGCGGGGGGGGTGACATCCACGACCAGCGGGTCGGGGCTCGGGCCGGTGCCGGCCCCGAATCGGGCCGACCACGGGCCAAAGGGCACGTACCGAGGGGCGCGAACCGACGTCCGCGGCCCGGCGTCGGCCCGGAGCTGGGCGAGCCGCTCCTCGTGGCCGACGAGCACGAACAGAAAGAGGCCGATGAGGCCCAAAGACAGCGAGCCGAGGTAGAGCGCCGCGGCCACGAACAGCCCTCCGAACACCCGCGAGACCGTCGCCGCCACCCTCGTCGCGCGCAGATCTCCGAGCCGCGCGGTCAAGGCCGCTCGAAAGATGCGGCCACCGTCCATGGGCAGCGCGGGGACCAGGTTGAACAGGCCGATCCCGAGGTTCACGACCGCGGCGTAGGCGAGCAGGTCTCCGGGGCCGGCCGGCGGCAAGTTGGGAGCGCCGCCGATCAGCGCGGAAGAGGCGCCGAAGACGACGGCCAGCGCGAGGGAGACGGCCGGACCGGCGGCTGCGATCTTGACTTCCTCTCCGGGGGTGTTAGGGCTGCGGGTCATCATCGCCATCCCGCCGAGCAGGTGGAGGTCGATGCGGGCGATCGGGATCCCGAACCTTTGGGCCACCACCGCGTGCCCGAGCTCGTGCAGGAGCACCGAGCCAAACAGCAGCACGCCTGCCGGGACCCCGAATGGGCCGAGCTGGGCCACGAGCAGGACGAAGACGAGCACGAGCGTGACGTGCAGGCGAATGGGGATGCCGCGAACGGTGGCGATGTGCATCGACATGGTGGAGGTCTCGCTTTCTCGCTCGAGAGCCGGTCTCGCCGCCCACGATGCGCACCGTGGCTTCGGCGTGAAGCGCATGGGGGGTGGTACGCCGAACCGCGACCGCGGACACGCCGGATCGACGCCGACGCTGGGGGCTGTCTCGGGTTTTCACGGATGGAGTCGAGACGGGCGGAAGTCGGACGGGCGGCGGTGCCACCCGGGCCCGGCGCCTGATACAGAGGGCCATGCGGGATCGAGGCCTGGACCTGGTGCTCTTCGGGGCGACCGGCTACACCGGGCGGATCGTTGCCGAATACCTGCTCGAGAGGGCACCGAAGGGCCTCCGCTGGGCGATCGCCGGGCGCAGCGCCGCCCGACTCGAGGCCACGCGGGCCGAGCTCTCCCGTGCCGTTCCGGCCGCTCTCGAGCTGTCGGTCCTCGTGGCCGACGCCGCCGACCGGCGAGCGCTCGATCGCATCGCCACCGCGACCCGAGCGATCGCCACGACGGTTGGACCCTACGCCCGGCACGGTGCCCCGCTCGTCGCCGCCTGCGCCGCGGCGGGGACCCACTACTGCGACCTCACCGGAGAGGTCCCGTTCATGCGGCGCATGATCGACGAGCACCACGAGGAGGCCCGGGCCAGCGGGGCCCGCATCGTCTTCGCGTGCGGGTTCGACTCCATCCCCTCCGACCTCGGCTGCGCGATGATTACCGCCGCGCTCGAGGAGGCCGGCGCCCGCCCCCGGTCGGTGCGGATGGTGGTGGGCCCCGTTCGCGGCGGCGTGAGCGGGGGGACCGCCGCGAGCCTGCTCGAGGTGCTCGAGTCGGCGAGCACCCCGGCGATGAAGCGGCTGCTGGCCGACCCCTACGCCCTCGATCCGGAGAACTCGCCGCGGGGCAAGGACAAGGACCAGCTCGCGCCTCGGGTCGAGCGCGCCCTGGGGATTTGGACCGGCCCGTTCGTGATGGCGCCGGTCAACACCAGGGTCGTGCGGCGCACCCATGCGCTCCTTGGCCACCCGTATGGAGACCAATTCTCGTATTCGGAGGCGGTGGGCACCGGCCGGGGCGCGCTCGGGCTCCTGAAGGCGCTCGCCCTCGGAGCTGGGCTCGGGGGCGCGCTGCTCCTCCTTTCGGCCAAGCCCATTCGCCGCGCGGTCGCGGCTCGGCTCCTGCCGAAGGCGGGCGAAGGGCCCACCAAGGAACAGCGAGCGCGAGGCTTCTTCCGGTGCGCGCTGATCGCAGACGGAGAGACGCCAAGCGGCGAGCGAAGATGCCTCCAAGGGGAGATCCGAGGGGTGCAGGACCCGGGATATGGGGAGACGGCCAAGATGCTCGGCGAGACCGCGATCGCGCTCGCCAAAGACGAATCGCCGGGCGCGGGGGGATGCACCACCCCGGCTGCCGCCCTGGGCATGCGGCTCATCGAGCGACTCCGAGCTGCGGGCATGGTTTTCTCGGTGACCGGGGATGTCTCGTGAGAGAAGGCGAGCCGGTCCCGAACACCCACCGAGGCGTGCAGAGCTTCCGTTCGAGGCCACCGCTGGACCCCGACCTCGTTCCGGCGCAGCATCGCGGGGTGGAACGGGGCCCAGAGGCCTACATCGTGATCGATGGACCGGGTCACGACGCGACTCGGCTCGCCCTGCGGGAGGGAATCACCTCGTTTGGGCGGCTGCCAGCCAACGACGTCATCCTGCTCGGGGACCTGGTGAGCCGCCACCACGCTCGGATCACCTTCTTCGAAGGGCAAGCCACCCTGCAAGATCTCAACTCTCACAACGGCTCCTGGGTGAACGGCGAGCGGACCAAATGCCGGGTGCTGGAGCCGGGCGACAGCGTGCGAGTGGGGAACTTCCGGATCAGCTTTCACCGCGGACCGATGCCTTCGCCGCCGGACGAGACGACCGCCGGAGAGGAAGGGGGGGCCCGGGCCGACCTACCGGCCGAGGACGACCCGGAGGGCGCAGCCGCGTTGCTCCGAGAGCTCGAGGGCGCGCGCCGAGGGGCGCCGAGCCCCACCCGCGCCGTTCATTTCCTGTATCGGGCCACGCTCGCCCTGGCCCGCTCCGCCGACGAGCGAGCCTACGGAGACGAGCTGCTCGAGCTCGCCCTCGAGCACATTCCAGCCGATGACGCCGGCTGGCTTCGCCGCTGTGGCCAGGGGGTCGAGTGGGTGGCGCGCCGAGGCCCCCAGGGAGCCCTGCCCCTGCCGAAGGCGCCCCACCCAGCCGCCGCCTGGGCGCTCGAGCACTCCTTTGCGGTGCGAGCCCCGAGCGGCGATCCCCGATTCTCCCCGTGCGGCGCGGTGGTGGTGTCCCCGGTGGAAGGTCCGGGCGCCGGCGTGCTCGTCCTGGAGCGACCGTCGGCGTTCGGCGCCGAAGATCTGCACCGTCTGGTCGCGCTCGCTCGGCTCATGGGCGAGGGCCTCGGCGACCTTCGCCGGCGGCGCTACGGCCCGCAGGCCATCCCGAGCGCCGCCCGTCCAGCGGTCGTGGCGCTGTTCGACCTGCACGGGCTCGCATCGATGGCGCCTGAGGCCCCCGAGGCGACCTTCGCCCTGCTCGGGGCCTTGCACCGGTCCGTCCGGGCCCGAGCGGAGGCGGCGGGCGGTCGAGCGCTGCCGCTCAACGGCCACCGGGCGCTGCTCGTGCTGGAGCAAGGGGGCGCGAAGGAAGCGCTCGAGGCGGCGCTCGCCCTTCGGGCGGAGGTGGACGCGGCGCTCGCCGATTTTCCGTCCCTCGGCCCGAGGCGGCTGCGGGGCGCGTTGGCGAGCGGCCCGGTCCTGTTCGGGGTGCCGGAAGGCGGGACGGCCGCCGCTTTCGGTCCGCCGACCGCGGCCGCGCTCCGCATGGTGGATGCAGCCGGGCCAGGCCGGCTGCTCGTGGACGAGGCCACCGCGACCAGCGCCGGGGGCGGCTTCGAGCTGCGCCGGGTGGGCTCCGCGCCTCGGCCCGGGTTGCAGCCGAGCGCCATCTACGAGCTCGCGGCCTCAGGGCCCTGAAGATGACCCCATGCGTTTGCCTGACCGCAGCCCCGCAGAGGTGGCACCTACCGTCGTACCCGGCAGCATGAGCCGACTCAGCCCCCCATCGAGGCTCGCGCGCTGGGGCGACTCGATGCGGGAGGTGGGTTTCGGGATGCTGGCCGGAAGCTGCGTCGCGTTTGTCCTCGTCCTTGGGACCCGCGCCATCGTCGGCCCGGACCAGCCGGCCCCCCCAGAGCCCCTGCCGAAGCCGACAACGACCGCGACCGCGGGAGCTCAGCGCTCGCCCTGACCGAAGCTCCGCTCGACCGCCTCCTGCGCCGAACGCTCGAGGCCCTCGCGGACCCGGCGGGCCTTCTCTCGGCCGAGATCCGCGCCGCGCTCGAGCTTCTCCTGCGCCCGCTCGGTGACCCTCTGCATCGCCGGAGGCGGGGGTTTTCCTGTGAGCGCAAAGTATCCAGCGAGAGCGACGAAACCGAGCATCAGCACCATCGCCAGCCGGAGCAGCCGCTTCAGGACCCCGTAGACCACGCCGCCCACCACGAAGAGCAGCAGCAGAAACAAGATGGGCTGTTCGGTGAGGCGAGCGATGAGATCGGCCACGGGCGGAAACTCTACGCGCCACCCCCCGAGCCGGCGAGGGTCCACGGAGAAAATCGAGCGGTCCGACCGAATCGGCGCTCGGTCGCACCGGTTCGGCGCTCTAGGAGCTCGGCCGGGCAAGATCCGCCCCCTGCGAGGCGCCATCCAGGTCACGGGGGTTTTTGGGGAACCGCAAGGTCACGGAGGTCCCCCTCCCCTCCTCGCTGACCACCTCCACCGTGCCCCCGTGCTCGTCCACCGCGGCCCGGACCAGGCTGAGCCCGAAACCCATCTTGACCCGGCGCCCCCGGCGCACGAGCCGGGGCTCGAACAGGCGGGCCCGCTCGGAGAGGGGAATGCCGCGGCCGGTATCCTCGACGACGATCACGACCTGGCCTCCGGCTTCGCTCGCGACCACCCGAAGCCGGCCCCCGTCGGGCATCGCCTCGAGCGCGTTGTCGAGCAGCGCCATGTAGGCCTGGTTCAGGTCGGCGGGCCGGCACCGGATCGGCGCGAGCGACGGGACCTCCACCTCGACCGCCACCGAGGGCGGGACCTTCGACCGAAGCAGCGACAGCGCGCTGCGAAGCCCCTCGGCCGGGTCCACCCGCTCGATCCGGGCGGCGTCGAGGCGGGCGAAATGCCCGAGCGAACGCACCACCTCCTCGATGCGGTCGCTCGCCGCCCGCCCGCTGGGCCACGCCGCCTTCACCGCGAGCGCGGCCCGGCGCGCCCGCTCCGGATCGGGATCCTCCGCGAGCCGGCGCACGGCCCGGTCGACCGAATCGAGCGACGAGCGCAGCGCGCCGAGCGGCGAACCGAGCTCGTGGGTGACCCCCGCCACCAGCCCCTCGAGCGCGGCGAGCCTTCGGGACGCCGCCTCCCGGAGCAGCTGCGCCCGCTCCGATGCCGCGGTGCGCGCTGCCTCGGCCAAAGCGAGGGTCAGCACCACGAGCTCGGCGAGCATGCCGAGGAGGATGGAGGCTCCGGCGAACATCGGGTGCAGCACGACCCCGGAAAAGATGACGTGACCGAGCAGCAGGCCGAGCAGCAGCAGCCCGGAAGCGGGCAAGAACCACCGCGCGATCACGACCCCTCCCCGCAGCGCCAAGACCCCGGAGAGCACGCTGAGCGACGCGAGCGGGATGTCGAGAAAGCTGAACAGCACCTCTCGATCGGTGGGCCCAAACAGCCCGGTCCCCAAGGAGAACGCGAGCGGAACACCCACCCACTGCACCAAGGCGACCGCGCGATCGAGCCGCGGCGCCACCGCGCCGAGCCGCAGGAACACCCGGCAGAACGCGAGCCGAAAGAAGTGCCAGCCGCCGGCGAGCACCGAGGTGATCACCTCTGCGTGCTCGGCTGCGGCCGGGAAGGCCCCGAGCCACCCCGAGTTGAGCAGCCACCACGGCAGAAAACACAGCACGCTCGCCGCGTAGAGCAGGTGCTCGCGCTGGCGGACCCGAAAGAAGACGAGCAGGTTGTAGCCGGTCAGACCGAGCATGAGCCCGAGGTAGGTTCCAATGATGAAGCCGCGGCTTCGTTCGAGCTGGGCGAGCTCCTCGGCGTCGAGCAGAAGCCCTGGAAACAGCATCTCTCCCGGCCCCTGAACCCGCAGCAGCACCGTCGCTCGGGTGGTCGCCGGGACCTCGACGAAAAACGGGTGGCTCGGGTCCGGGTAGGCCCGAAGCGCCCACGGCACCCGCCACCCCGACCGGCCGAGCGGCGCGACTGCGCCGCCGATGACCGTCCACGCCCTCACGTCTTCGAGCCGCGGCCAGCCGAGCAGGAGCAGGCGCCGGGCGGAGCGCTCCGTGTCGTTGTCGAGATCGACCCGGATCCAAATCGCGGACCGGCTTCGCCCCAGGTTCCCGATCCGGGACGAAAACGGCTGAAAACGGCCCGATTCGAGCACCTCGGTCGGCCGCTCGGTGCCCCCCCGGTCTTCGTGCCAGAGGAAGGGGAGGAGCCGCGAGCCGTCCCAAGTGGACAGACGCACCACCTCATCCGCTTCGGTCGGAGCGCCGAGCCCGGCGAGCACCAGCAGGGCCAACCGCATGGGGCGCACCGTCCCGTCCGGGCAACAAGCGGTCAACGGCCAGGACCGACGGACATCGCGCCGGCCGCCGAGAGCCGCGATTGGGGCCTCGGGCGGCAAATTCTTCCGGTGCCCGCGCCGAAGGAGGCAATTGTTGGGGTGCGGCTCGATGACACGCAAAAAGGGGACAGATTGGAGCAGCGCCGATGGCGCCTCCGGCGTAGCCTGCCCAGGATGAGCACGTCATCGATGCGCCTGATCCTGGTCGGCCCCCCCGGCGCGGGCAAGGGCACCCAAGCCATGCGACTGGTGGACCGGCTCCGCGTACCGCACATCTCCACCGGAGACATGCTTCGGGAAGCGCGGGCCGCGGGCACCGAGCTCGGGCAAAAGGCCGGAGCCCTGATGGACCAAGGCCAGCTCGTCCCCGACGACGTGGTCATCGGGCTGGTGGATGAGCGCATCGCCCAGCCCGACGCGGCCGGAGGCTTCATGCTCGACGGGTTCCCGAGGACCCGCCCGCAGGCTGAGGCCCTCGACGCCGCCCTCCAGCGCTCCGGTCGAATTCTCGACGCCGTCGTGCAGATCGAAGCCCCCGATGACGTCATCGAGCGGCGAATCACCGGCCGCCGCAGCTGCAAGCTGACCGGCAAGATCTTCCACGTCGAGTTCGATCCGCCTCCGCCCGGCCTCGAGGTGACCCAGCGCTCCGACGACACCGCGGAGGCGGTGCGGTCCCGGCTCGAGAAGTACCACCGGGACACCGCCCCCATCCTGCCGTTCTATCGGGAGAAGGGGCTGCTGAAGACCGTCAACGGCCTACAGGCGCCGGACGCGGTCACCCAGGACATCTTGGCTGCGCTCGGCATGGCCTGATCCGCGCTCGGCATGGCCTGATCCGAGCCCGGCATGGCCTGATCCGAGCCCGGGCTCCTGGACGCTCGACGCCCACCCCCGCCGAGAGCGAAGCTCGCGTCCGGCCCCGCGTGGGCCGGACGCCCGGGGACGTCCTTCAGACCTCGAGGTGGGTCTCGTGGACGAGAAATCGGTGGCAGTTGGGACAGAAGTGCCACTCGGTGGCGCGGAGCAGCTCGACCACCTGCTGGGGGCGGATCTGCATGTTGCATCCTGAGCACGCCCCGTCCCGGACCACGGCCACCGCCACACCACCGAGCTTTCCGCGCAGCGTCTCGTAGCGCTTGAAGATTCGATCCGGGACCTTCGCGGCCAGCTCCGACCGGCCGGTCCGGGCCGCTTCGGCTTCGTCTCGAAACTTGCTTTGCACTTCGCGTAGGTTCAGGACGGTGCCGCGGACGGCGACCTCCTTCGCCCTGAGCTCCGCGTCGAGGTCGTCGATGACCTTTCGCCGGTCTTCGGTGGCCTGGGCGACTTCGAGGAGCTGATCCTCGAAATCCCTGACCTGCCGCTCGCCCTGGTCCAGCTCCCTCTGGAGGGCCTGGTGTTCACGGAAGTTGCGGATCTCGTTGAGGCGCTTCTTCCACTGGTGGTGCTTGCGAGACTCCTCGGCGACCGTGCCCTCGAGGGTTTCCGACTGCTGCTCGAGCTGCTTCAGCTCAGCCCTTTTGGCGCCGAGCTGCGACCGAAGTCCATCGAGCCCTCCTTCCTCCGATTCGATCTTCTTGGGGATCTGGCTCGCGCTCCGCTCGATCTCGAGGACCGATGAGTCGAGTTGCTGCAGCGCGTAGAGCGCTCGAAAGTGTTCCTGCACGTTGGGACCTCCGCCAGGCGGCTGCGGAGCACGGCGACGACGGGGAGGAGGAGGCGAGGAACCAGGCGACCGCCTTTGCGGGGGCGGGATTCGCCAGGGTCGAGCCGTACGATGCGATGACCCACCTCCATTGCGGACCGAAGTCGGTCCGGTTGGGCTCACCTGGGTTCGAACCAGGGACCAATCGTTTATGAGACGAGCGCTCTAACCGCTGAGCTATGAGCCCTCGAAACCCGCCGACAACCGGCTCCGCCCTCCAAAGTGGCGCGTAGCCGGCAGGGCGTCAACCGTTTGCTCCGTCTCCTTTGCCGCCGGTGTCGGCCGGAGCGCGCTCTGCCTCCGCGCGCTGGCGGTGGCCCACCATGCGGGCGGCCAGGCGCACGGCCGCGATCATGCTGCCCGCCGACGCCACCCCCCGTCCGGCGATGTCGTACGCGGTGCCGTGGTCCACCGACGTACGGATGATAGGCAGTCCGAGCGTCACGTTCACCGCGTGGTCGAAGTCGAGCAGCTTGAGCGGGACGAGCGCTTGGTCGTGGTACATCCCGATGACGACGTCGAACTCTCCGGTCACGGCCCGGTGAAAGACGCTGTCGGCCGGGAGCGGCCCGACCGCGTCGATGCCGACCCGCCGCGCCTCGGCGATCGCGGGGGCGATCACCCGGGCCTCCTCATCCCCGAACAGCCCGTCGTCCCCAGCGTGCGGATTGAGCCCCGCGACCGCGATCCGGGGCCGCGGCCGGCCGAAGTGGGCGCCGAAGGCCTGGTGGGTGACCTCGAGCCCGTACCGAACCAGCGCCCGGTCGATCCGCCCCGCGACCTCGCGGAGCGGAATGTGGGTGGTGAGCGGCACCACCTTGAGCGTCGGCCCGGCGAGCATCATCACCGGCCGGGCCTCGCCGGTGAGCTCGGCCAGAAGCTCGGTGTGCCCGGAGAACTCGAACCCCGCCCGGTGGATCGACGCCTTGTTGACGGGCGCCGTCACCATCGCGTCGGCCGCCCCCGAGCGGACCTCCTCGAAAGCGTGGCGAATGTAGTGGACCTGCGCCTCGTCGGAGGCAGCCACCGGCCGACCCCAGTCGAAGGACGGATCGTCGATGTCGCGGACCTGGATCACGGGAAGCTGCAGCGGCCCGCACTCCTCCGCCTCCGCGTACGAGCGGACGCCCACGACCGTCACCGACGGCACCATCTCCCTCGCCGCCCGGGCGAGGACCCGGACGTCGCCGTGCACGACCAGCCTCGCCTCCTCGTACACGTCGGCCACCGACGCTGCCTTGACGATCACCTCGGGTCCCACCCCGGCCGGGTCCCCCATGCTGACTGCGAGCAGTGGACGCTTCATCGCCGGGCCTCCGCTTCGATGCCGCGCAGCTCTTCCCGCACGCTGGCGGCCGAGGGGTGGTCGGGGGCGAGCTCGAGGAACCGGCGGTAGTGCCGGTCTGCCGCTTCGAACCGTCCCTGCTTGAAATACGCCTGGCCGAGCAGGCGCTGGCACTCGACCCGGCCGGGCACCAACTGGACGCACCTCTGGAGCCGCTGGACCGCCGTCCTATAGGCCCCGTCGAACACCGCTTGTTTCCCCTCGCGCTCCAGCACCGCGAGCTCCGCTTCCCGAGCGGCGCGCCGAGCGGAGGCCGCCGCTCGACGTCGGGCGGCGGGGCGCTCGGGAGGCGATTCGGGGGCTTGGGACTCCGGTTCGAGCTCCTCGGCCGAAGGCGGGGCCTCGGGCGGCTCCGGACTGTCTGTCGGCACGGGCTCGCTGTCCGTATCGTCCGACCGCTGCATCTTCTCTTCGGCGCGGCCGGCGAGCTTGGCCGCGTCCACTGGGCGGGCAAAGCCGCCTTCATGGGCCTCGAAAAAGCGCACGGCCTCCGCGTAGTTTCGCTGGTTGAACAGCTCCTGCAGCCGTGCGTCGAGCGCGGGGTCCCCACGCCCGAGGTACACCGCGGCCAGTGTCCCCACCAGCACGAGCAGCAGCGCCACCAGGCCGAGCATGGTCCAGGGAGGCCCCCGCGGGGCCGTGGTCCCGTCGAACACCACCGAGGGGACCGGTTCGGCCGGCTCGAGCCTGGTGACGACGGCGTCCCGGTCCCCGTCGGTGACGGTGCTCGACCGGCTGTCGCTGCGGGGACGCTCGAGGTCGGAGACCACCGGGGCCCGAGCCGGCGGCAGCGCCGAGCGGGGAGCGTCGGTCACCGTGGCCGCCGTGCTCGGGTCGAAGCTGGGGCCGCCCGGTTCCCGGGACGCCCCAGACGGAGCCTCGAACCCGTTCTGGAGCATCTCCCGTGCCTCTTCTTGGTTCGCCTCGAACCGCTCCCCGGCCGGCACGAACCGAAACCGGACGTTCCCGAGTTCGATGAGGTCTCCGGAGCGCAAGTTCGTCATCACATACTCCTCGCCGTTGACGAGGATGCCGTTGGCGCTCTGAAGGTCGATGATCCGGTGGGTTCGGGTGCGCCCATCGAACCGGATCTTCGCGTGGTTTCGGGAGACCGAGCGGTGCTCGATCACGATGTCGTTCTCTTCGACCCGCCCGATGACCAGTTCCTCCCGGTCCAGCGGGAACTCGAGCCCAGCGTACTGGGTGCTGACGCACACGAGGCGGGGAACGTCGGATTGCAGCGCCGGCCCCCGGTTCAGCTGCCGGGTCGGTTGATCGTCGAGCGGGTCCCCCACCAGGGCCTCGGCCCGCCGGGGCCGAACCTCGAGCGGACCTTCGGGCGGCGTTGTCCCGTTGGCGGGGAACGGCGGCAGCGCCGAGCCAGAACGGGGCGGAGGTCGGGTGATCGGCTCGGGCTGCTGCTCCGCCCTCCGTCCGAGGTCGGGCGCCGGCTCGTCGAGGACGGTGTCCCGCGGGCCGACCGGGGTCCCGAGCGCGGTCGGGAGGCGCTCGTCGTCGAGCAGGTCGTCCGGCAACCGGAAGTCGGGCAGCGTGCCGCCTGGCCACCCTGGCTCTCCCTCATGGCTGTCGTGGGTGTCCTCGAGGCCGATGGTCTCCGTATCGGCCGAGGCGACCGGGTCGTCCCGGCGAAGGGCGAGGTGGTAGTCGCCGATCTCGATGAGATCGCCCTCCCGCACCCGAAACCGGGACGCGATGCGCTCGCCGTTGATGCGGACCCCGTTGTAGCTGTCGAGGTCCTCCAAGAAGACGGTGCCGTCTTCGAGCAGCAGCCGGGCGTGGCGACGGGAGACGTTGCGCTCGAGCAGACGGATGGAATTGCCGTCCCGCCGCCCGATCGATACCTCGCCCTCGATGAGGGGGTAGACCGTCGTCCTCCCTTCGTCGTCCTCGATGATGAGCTTGAAATGGGTCGACACGTCGAGGGCCCCGGGTCGTTGGACAGCGGAGTTAGCACGCGGATTGGGCCGGGTAAAGGCGCCCACTGAACGGTCCGCCGCCCCGCGGAACCCGCTCACCGCTCCCCCTCGTCGAGCCAGGCCAAGGCCCGGGCCAGCGGAGGGTCCAATGCCGGGTCACCGAGCCGCTGCACCGGGCCCTCGACCTCCTCGTCGGGCGGGATCCCCCGGCCGTCGATCGAGTGGCCGCCCGGAGTGAAGTACCTTGCCACCGTCAGCTTCAACGCCGAGCCGTCCTCGAGCTCGATGAGGGTCTGCACGGTGCCCTTGCCGAAGGTGCGCCGCCCGAACAGCCGGGCCCGACCCCGGTCCTTGAGCGCCCCGGCGAGGATCTCCGCCGCCGATGCCGTCTCCTCGTCCACGAGCACCGCGACCGGATAGTTGGGCTCGGTCCCCTCTGCCCTCGCCTCCACCGCTTCGACCGGGCGATTGCGCCCCTCCGTGACCACGATCGAGCCCCGGTCGAGCCAGAGGTCCGCCACCCGGGTCGCCGACTCGAGCAGACCTCCAGGGTTTACCCGAAGGTCCAGCACCAGGCCGCCGATGGGCTCCGGCCCGCGGAGGTCAGCGAGCACGGCGAGCACATCCTTCGCCGTTCGCTCGTCGAAGCGAGGGATGCGGAGGTAGCCGTTCGACCGAAAGCGACGCCCGGTCACGGCCCGAGGCCGGATCCAGGCCCGCACCAGCCTGGCCGAGCGAGGCTCGTCCTCCCCGGGGCTGCGCCACCTCAGCGCGACGGAGCTGCCCGGGGGTCCGGTCAATTTGCCTTGCAGATCGCTCAACGGGCGCTCCCGGGTGGACCAGCCGTCCACCGCCTCGATGCGGTCCCCCGGGGCCAGACCGGCGACGGACGCCGGGCCGCCGGGAACCAGCTCTCGCACCACCGGGCCGGGCCCAACCGCCTCGAGCACGACCCCGATCCCGCCGAAGCCGGACCGGGCCTCCGCTCGAAGCGCGGCGAACGCCTCCGGATCGAGGTACGCATTCGGTCCGTCGAGCTGCTCGACCAGACCGCGGATGGCCGCCCGCACCAGGCGGTCGGGCGAGATCTCGTCCACGTAGCTCTGCTCGACGTGGCCCAGCACCCGCGCGAACACGGCGAGCGCGGCGTACGGGTCGGGGGGCGGCGGACCGGGAGGGGCCCCGAGTTGAGCGAGCGCGACGACCCATGCCGACCCGTACACCCGAGCACGGTAGCAGGCCGCGGAGCGATTCGCCTCGGGCGAGGCAACCGAGTCCGTCTTTCGCCCGGCTCATTGGGGTGGTAGCGCCGCAGGGATGCGGACCTTGGCCACCCGGCTGCTCGACGGCGTGGAGAAGGCGGGAAACCAGCTGCCTCACCCGTTTTGGCTGTTCCTCGCCCTCATCGCGCTCGTCTCCCTCCTTTCGGCGGCGCTGTCCGCCGCCGGGCTCTCGACCCGGGGCCCGCCCCGCGAGCTCGCGATGACCGCCGGCCAGCCCGGGCGGCCGGCGGCGCAGGCCCCGTTCGTGGTCACGGTGCCCGCCGCCGTGGACCAGGTCCGGATCGAGCACCGCGGTCCCGACGGCTCGGTGCTCGCGAGCGAGACCCGCTCGGTCGAGGGCTCGGTTGTCCTCGAGCCCGGTCCCCCCGGGACGGCGCGGATCCACGTCGTCGCCCCCGGGGCCGAGATCGTGCCCAGGAGCCTGATCGGGGCGGAGGCGCTCGCGTGGTGGGTCCTGCACCTCGTGGAGAACTTCGTGCGCTTCGAGCCGCTCGGGCTGGTGCTGGTCATGCTGATGGGGGTGTCCGTCGCGGAGGGGACCGGGCTCGTCACCGCGGTGATGCGAGGTCTCGCCACCACCGTGCCCGTCCGCTTCGTCACGCCGGCCCTGTTTGCGGCCGCCGCATGCGGGAACATCGGCTCGGACGCCGGCGTGGTCGTGGTGCCGCCGCTCGCCGCCGCGATCTTTCGGGCGCTGGGCCGAAACCCGGTTGCGGGCCTGCTCGTGGGCTACGTCGGGGCGACCGCGGGGTTCACCGCGAACCTGTTTCCCGCCGGCACCGACGTGCTCGCCATGGCCCTCACCAACGCCGCGACCGGCGGAGAGCCCCCGGTTGGCGTGCTCTCGAACTGGTACTTCATGGCGACGTCCGTGTTTCTCCTGGCCGGCCTCGGGACCTTCGTCACCCACCGGGTGGTCGAGCCTCGGCTGCCGCCGGGATCGGGACCGAGCGCGGACGGAGGGCCGGCCGGACTCGATCCCAGCGAGCGCCGCGGGCTCGTCGCTGCCGCGGTGGCCGGGCTCGCGCTCACCGCGCTGTGGCTCGCCGCGCTCCTCCCGGACGGGGCGCCGCTTCGCCACCCCGACGAGGAGCAGTTCTGGCGCTCACCGTTCTTTCAGGGACTCGTCCCGATTCTGTTCACGCTGTTTCTGGCCAGCGGCGTGGCCTACGGACGGGCGGCGGGCACCCTGCGCCGCCCCGACGAGCTGCTCGAGCACATGACCGAGGCGATGCGCCGGATGGCGCCCTACATCGTGCTCGTTCTCGCGATCTCCCAGTTCACGGCCGCGTTCAAATACAGCCGGCTCGATGGGCTGGTGGCGGTCGAGGGCGCGCGGCTGCTCGGACAGCTCGGCTTCGAGCAATGGCCGTTGCCGTTTTTCGTCGCGTTCGTCGGCGTCGTGGCCGTCGCGAACCTCTTCATGGGCAGCGCGTCGGCCAAGTGGGCGATCTTCGCGCCCGTCTTCGTCCCGATGTTCCTGACGCTCGGCTTTCATCCCGCTTTTACCCAGCTGCTGTATCGGCTCGGAGACAGCATCACGAACTGCGTGTCGCCGCTGTACCCGTTCTTCCCGCTGCTCCTCGGCTGGGTGGCCGCCGAAGACCCGACCCGAGCGAGGGTGGGGACCGTGCTCGCCCTGCTGGTGCCCTACGCCGGGATCCTGCTCGCAGGCTGGCTTCTACTCGCGCTCGCCTGGTACGGGCTCGACCTCCCGCTCGGGCCGGGCGCCCCCATTCGGCTCTAGTCATGGGCTGCCGGTCGGGCGCTCTTTGGCCTCGTCCACCAGCCAGCGGAGCGGGTCGAGCGGGGTCGCGCCGTCCCGGAGCTCGAAATAGAGGCGAGGCCCGCGGGGGGCGTCGGAGTCCCCGACGAAGCCGAGCACCTGCAGCCGGGACAGCTGATCCCCCTCCCGGACGGCGAACCGCTCGAGGTGGGCGTAGAGGGTGAAGAAGCGGTCGTCGTGGGCGACGATCACGAGCCGCCCGAACCCATCGAAGCGGGCGGCGTGGACCACCACGCCGTCGTGCACCGCCCGCACCGGGTTGGCCCGGGGCGCGGCGATCTCGATCCCCTTCGACAGCAGGACGACGTCGGAGCCCGGGTCCACCCGCTTGCCAAACCCCACCTCGAGCCGCCCTGCGGTCGGCCAGGGCAGGCGTCCGCGCTGGGCGCGAATGCCCCCCGGAGCGGCGTCCGGGACGGGGGCCCGGCCCCGGATCACGAGCAGCTCCTGCTCGAGGTGGCGGGCCGCCTCCGCGAGCTCCGCGGCGAGCCGCTCGGCCATCCGGCGCTCTTCACGGACCGCGGCGGAGAGGGCCCGGCGCTCCTCCTCGAGCAGAGACTCTTCTGCGATCCGCTGCTCGAGCTCGGCGAGCGCCTCCACCCGGGCCGAGCGCTCCTCGACGAGGCCCCGCGCCGCGGCCCGCGCGGCCTCGTCCGCCCCGCGGGCCGCAGAGAGCATCGATCGGTCGTGCCCGAGCGCCCGGCGAAACCGGTCCCTCAGCTGGCGGGCCGCCACCGGATCGTCGAGCGCCGCCGCGAGCCGGGCCACCGACGTCCGGCGCATCCGGAGCATGGCCGCGGCCCTGGCTCCCGCCCGCTCGCGAAGCCGGTCGAGCGTCGCCGAGGCGACGCGGCCCGCCTCGGAGAGCACCTCGAGCCGACCGTCCAGCTCCTCGACCCGAGCGGAGAGCCGCGAGACCTCTTGCCGGCCTTGGGCGAGCCTCTGCTCGATCGCCCGGAGCCCAGCGAGGATCGACGTCTCCTCTTCACGGAGGAACCGGGCCCGGACCCGGTCGGCGGCCGCGCGCCGCTCGAGCGCGGTCAGCGTGTCCGGTCGATCCGGGGGCGCCTGTCCGGCGAGCGCGGACAGCACCGCGGCGAGCAGCATGGCGGCTTGTCAATCCCGCTTGCCGCGAAGGCGGTCGAGGATCCCGGAGCGGGGGCCGCGCTCCCGAGAGCGGGAGCTGATCATGCGCAGGCCGCGGCTCGCGTCCACGTTGTTCGGATCCCACTCGAGGCATCGCTGCCACCACTTCTTGGCTTCGCCCAATTGGTTGCGGCGAAAGGCGATGGTGCCGAGGTATTGGTAGGCGATCGGCAGGTTTTCCTGCGCCTTGAGCGCCCGCTTCAGATGCCCGACGGCGGCCATGCAGGCGCGGTCGTCCTCGGGAGCGAGGTTGAAGGCCACCCAGCCGAGGGTCGCGAAATACAGGGGGTCGTCGTTGAGCCGCACCGCCTCGGTGAGGACCTCCTTGGCCCCGGGCCAGTCCCGCCGGCGCACCATGGCGAGGGCCTGGTCGAACAACTGCTCCCCCCGGAGAACCTCGGACACGTCGGTGGGCAGGCCACGGGCCTTTCGGTCGAGGAACACGAGGTACTCCGACCGACGCTCCCGGTCGGAGATCGTCTCGTAGGCCTCGGCGATGCGAGCGAAGATCTCATCGAGCTTCGGCCGAGCCGAGCCGAGCCGGCGCCCGGCGAACATGTCGACGTGCCACATCCGCGCGAGGTCGAAGTAGGCCGCCTTGACCACCTCCTGGTCGGAATCCGGTGAAACACCGAAAATTTCGAAGAAATTCTTCGAAAAAATCTGGGCATGGTACCGCTCGACCCGTTGCCGGATGTCGCTGTCGGCCTCCTCGTCATCGAAGGCCACGGCGCGCTGAACCGCCGCCTCCACCCCGAAGTCTTCCTCCACCGTCGGAAGCGCCGCCATCCCGGTCGTGAGCAGGGCGTACAGCGGACCGAGCTGGGCCGCGGCGTCGAGGTCCCGGGACCGGGCCAAGCTGCGAAAGCAGTGCGAGCCGTCGAGCCTCGTCAGGAGCACTGCGGCCCCGGGGAACGCCTCCCTGAACCGGGGCTCGAGCTCGTCCCGCAGCTCGGTGGCGTACAGCGGCACGTCCTCCCGACCGGCGAACAGCGCGAACACCTGGGGTGGGTGAACGTGCTTTTGGACCCCCTGGAAGACGACCTGGATCGGATCGAAGCGACCCTCTGGGACCCGGCCCACGAACGCGTCGGTCGCCCGAAACGCGTAGCGGCCGGAGGCCATGCCCACCCCGAGCGGCAGCAGCTGCCCGGCCAGGATCTTGTACGCGCTGGCGAGCTCGGCCTCACTGACGAGCCGCAGCTCGAGCAGGCTCTGTTGCAGAGTTCGCCGCCGCTCGCTCATGTAGCGCCGGCATCGGGCCATGTCGTGCTCGGAGATCCGCCCTCGTTGGTGGAGCAGGACGCCCACGTTTTCCTGCTCGCCGTTGCTCTGCATGAAGGTCGGCCGGCCTTGCACCACGTACACCCGGCGATGGGTGCGGGCGTCGGTCAGGTCGAGCATCCCGGTGATTCGGTCGTGGTGCAGCGACGACAGCAGCATCGCCACCGGAAAGCGGGCGAGATCGCCTTCATCCGCCACCGGCGGCAGCGGGCGGCCGACGAGCATTCCGTCCACCACCCGAGGGCCGTCCTGGCCGGCGGCGACCGGGCTCTCGTCCGTACCGGGTCGGGGGGGCGTGCGCCGGCGAGCGGGGACGGTTCCGCCCCGGGGCGGAGGGCGCTCGGCGGTCGGGGCGCGCATGGGCCCCGGCGCTTGGCGTTCGACGCTCACCGCGAACATCGGGGCCGGGGTGGGGGCCTCGCTGGCCTCGGGGCCGGGCTCCGGAAGGCCGCGCAAGATATCCTGCACCACCTGCTCGAGCTTCACGATGTCGAGGGGTTTGGACAGGAACTCGAGGACCCCATATTTGTCCCTAGCCTCGACCGCGGTCTTCGGGTTCTTGAAGACCCCGCTCATCATGAGGATCGGGAGGCGCTCGCCTCCAGGGGCGGCCCGGATCAGCTCGGCGATCCCGAACCCGTTCTTCCCTGGGACGAGAAAATCGAGGAGCACCACCTGCGGGTCCACCTCGGCGAACCGCTCCATGGCCTCGGCCCCGTTCCCCGCTGCGTGCACTTCCACTCCGCTCCGAGCGAGCACGTCCCGGATCAGCGAGCGGACGCCCTCCTCGTCATCGACGACCAAGACTCGGTGTGGCATGCGGCGCGGGCCTCGACGCCCGGAGGAGTAGCACGAGGCTCATTTCACCTCCACCACCCACGGGAGGAGGGCCAGCGGCTGCCCCGAAGTCCACAGGGGCAGCCGCGCGTCCACCGCGGCGGCGGCCGGCCCGAGCATCGAGCCGAGCGCCGCCGCGGCCCCAACATAGCCGATTTTAGGGTTTACACCATCCTGCGAGGGGGCGCCGCTCGCAGCCCGGAAGAGCCGCAACCCGGACAGCGGCCCGAGGTCGATCGCGGCCTTCTCCGGCAGCTGCAGCAGGTCGAGCTCGCCCGGATCGCGGCCGGCCGCCCGGGACGCGTACAGGATCGCCTCTCCGAGCCCCCCCAGCTCGTCCACCAGGCCGACGCCG
>DAIQNR010000040.1:0-55025 GCA_036788295.1 Myxococcota bacterium | reverse complement strand
CCCCCCGCCGAGCGCCCGGCCAGCGGCGAGAGGAACCCCCACCGGCAGCACCCTCTCGGCGCCGTCCGACACAGGGACCGTTCGGGCGCGCAGGCAGCCCTCCGCCGTCACCGCATAGTCCGGTCTCCCTCCCAGATAGATCCCAACGAGCTTGCCTCGTCGAACACGCCCGAACCGGAGCTTCCCCCAAACCCGTCAAGCGCGGCCCGAAACGGACGTGAAATGCACGCCTCCGGTCTCTCGATGACGACCCCGCTCGGGTCCACCTTCAAAGGGAGCCCTTGCGGGTGGCCCCAAAGCGAGACCGTAGCCCCCGGGGGAGGAACCTCCTCCGCGATGGAGGGCACATGCCCCGTCAACGCCGCCCGGTCGAGTCGGATGAGCGCCCAATCCTCAGCAGCGCCGACGTCGGCACGGTCGCCCATGCGCTGCGTGGCCGAGGATCCCACCCACGCTCCGGCGCATCGAAACCAACGATCTTCCGGAGGTGGGGCCAAGACCCCATCCCTCGTCAGTTCGAGCCCGACCACCAACCCACCGGTCTCGCAGGACCATCCGCTCAGGCAGTGCGCCGCCGTGAGCACCGTGCGCGAGCCCACGAGGACACCAGAACACGCCACCACCGACGGCTGACCTGAGAACCGCTCGTCCGGGCACAGCCCGAACCTCTGTTGCGCCGTCGGAACCGCAGCTGCGGCGCCTCGAAGCAGCGACATCCCCTCGGGATCGAGCAAAGCGACCGCCGAGCTCCTACGAGGGTCCTCCCCGAGGTCGTAGCCCTCGATGCGGGAATCGGCGCCGTAGACAATCGCCCCCTTCGCTTCCGCAATCGGTGGGGGCGGAGGTGAGCACGCCAACGCCACGAGCAGGGCCGCCAACCCAATGAATGTGCCCGTCCCGAATGTCAAGAGGGGCCTCGAGGGCTCGAGCTGTCCAATCCGTCAGTAGTCGAATCGAAAGCTTACGGTCGAGCCGGATCTCGACTGAGCGCGAAAGTAAGTGTGCCCGTACTCGTCCACGACCGCGCTCGGCTGGCCGAGGCTGCGGAGCTCGAGAACCGAGGCCGTGTTCGTCCGAAACTGCTCCCGGTCGAAGTCGATTCGCAACCGGACATCTTGCTGGCCGAGATGAAAGAAGCTTGGATGATCCGTCATCACCGGGCGGACACCGTCCAGGAACACGAGCTTGGATTGCATGACCTCGGAGCCGCAATCGCGATACACATGGGCCGCAGCCACGTAGTGCAGGGGGACCACGCCTCGCCAGGTGCTCGTATAGCCGATGGCGGGTGACCCGGAGTCCAGCTCCCCAAAGTATCCGGCCTGGGGGGTCGTGACCCGCTCCATGTCGTCGGGGAACGCACGCACCGTTGCCGGCCCCCGGTGCTGAACCAGGATCGGAAAAGCGTAGGACCATACCTTGTACTCCCCCCGCCACGCGGGGTCCGGGTCGTGGACCTGGACGAGATGAATCGTCGTGGGCCCCCCGTCGTCGGGCAACGGCACGGTCAGGTCGGCCTGGATCACGTGATCGGAGGTCCAACGCAGCGGAAACGGCACCGGCTCGGCGGAGCCAGGGACGGAAGACAGCATCTCCCCATCCACGAACACGAGAAGGTGCCGGGGTGTATCGGGCCCGGTTTGCGTTTCGTCTCGGGCGCAGAACATGACCTGCACCGAGCCGCCCGACTCGGCGAAGACGTGTCCGCCGAGCAGACGGTGCCCGGGGAACCTGTAGGTGGTGGTCATGAATCCGGGCGCTGGTTCCATCATGTCGGCGATCTGGCGACAGTCCGAGACGCCGAGATCCACCGCATGCTCCGGAACCTCCGTGCTCCCAATCACCGCGTCGTCCGAAAGGCAACGCCCAAACTCCTCGGACGGACCCCGATCATAGAGCGAGCCAGCGAACACACCCGTATCGCACCCGAGCGCCGAGGCCAGCGCGATCCAGCCGACCGCAACTCGAACTTGGAAACCGCTACCCCATCTCCAACCCGCGCGGGTCCCCGGGCCGTAAGCGGCTTTCTCCAACTTCCTCATGGTTCCCACCCTCATCTTGGCCACTGAGTCAACCCATCTCGCCGCGACCCCGGAAACGCCGGGACATCCCCAATATGGGCTGCGCTCACACGGTTCACGTGCCACTCATAGAAATCTGTCGAAAAAAACATCAAGCCGGCGGTCTTGACTACCACCTGGTGAGGGCTCCGCGTCGAGGGTAGGTTGACACCCGGATGGTTCATCGGCGGACCACGGCTGCTTTCGATGAGGACGTTGGAGACCCCTGCGACTCGCGCCGCCACCCTCTGTACGCAGAGTCCGACCTCTGCGGACCAATCCGGGCCTGACCAGGTCATCCGGGGCCGACAGTCGGCGCCGGCTGGTCGGCTACCGTTGACCACGGCTCCGTTGATCAGGACGTAGAAGGTCGTCCGAGCATGATCGGGAAACCGGAGGACGGTCTTCGACCCCGCCTCGGCAATGAAGTAGAGCAACGTGGGGAAGTGGAAGCGATAGGACTCGCCGACCATCGAGTAGTGCGGGGTCGTCCGGACGATGACGGGCTGCTTGTCCTCGTATTCGGGGCCTTCTACCGGCACCAAGTAGTCCGCGTAGGGGCCAGCGCAGTCTCCATCGATGTCTACGCACACCTCCTCGCCGGAGAGGACGATGCGCCCACTGCTTCCGCCGAGCAAAGCGAGCGTCGAGTTGTGCACCTCGAACAGCCGGGGTTGCAGCGGATCGGTAGCGTCGAGGAAGAGGGGCATTCCGGCCTCGGTGATCGTGACCCCCAACTCGGGGAGATCGGCGTCGTTCGCGCGGGTTTCGAACCCGAGCTCGGTGCGCAGGAAATCGATCAACGCCGCTTCGTCCGCGAACACTCGCGGGGCCGTGGGCAGGTCGAGCAGAAAATCGTCGTCGCCAGCGACCCAATCGAACGTTCCGGTTCCGACCTCGATGGTTGCAGGTCCGAACGATTCCGAGGCCAGTGCAGGGGAAGCCATTTCGACGGGTGTTTCAGCTTCGCAAGCCACCGTCATCAAGATGAAGGCGATACCGAGGATGTACAGGGGGGGGGGCAGACGTGCTGGAGAAGAAATCAAGCCCCGACTTGCGGTGTCAAGCCTTTTTTTTAGCCAACGCTCGATGCACCAGGAGCAGCGGTCCTGTGAGCTTTCGGGAGGGTTGCGTGGCCCTCACGGGGGGTGCAGTTGGTGAACGGACGACAGCGGGCCGGCCGGCGGGGTGGACTGGGCTATGCGTCGGGAGCGACCTGCCAGGGATCGGTGGCGTTGGCGGCGCCGGATTGCTCGAGGGCCGTCCTGTGGTTCCAAGGGAGCCACCGCCCGGGCTCCGCGGCGAATGAAGGCCAGGACGATCATCGCCGAGCGGGTGTTCTTCGGGCCCTATTCTTCTTTGGCAGTTCGGGGGACAAGCAGTCCCACCGGTCGATCAGGCGTAGCGTATCCCAGGTCCATGGGTCGATTCGGTTTGGTGCTGAGGTTCGCCTGCACTACGGGGGACGGGTGCGCAGTCCTCCTTTGCCGAGCCCAACCGAGCTGAAACCGCTGACCGAGGCCCGGTACCTCGAGGCCCACGTGACTTTCGAGCGCTCGAGCGACCAGCAGAAGCAGATCCTGGACCACTTGGGCCAGATGGTTTTGCCGGCCGGCGCGTCCATCCTCTCGATCGGGGTGCGGAAGCGGCATTCTCGACGCGCCGCTCGCGTCGCGGCTCGCCTCGCAGCACGAGGGAGGCAGGCGGCTGCAGTACGTCGGGGTCGAGCCCAACGCTCTCGAGGCCGAGATCTTTCGTCGCTCCTTCGCCGAGCTGCCGGTGAACGCCGAGGTCTTCGAGGGGCGCTTCGAGGACTATCGAACGCCGGAGCGCTTCGACCGAGTGCTCGTCATTCACTCCCACTACCATTTCGACGACGCGCCGCTCTCGATCGCCGCGGCGTCCGAGCTCATCGAGGCCGACGGCCGCATGCACCTCGCGGCGGCGCCTCGCGGGGCGCTGAACCAGCTCGCTGAGCGGTTCTGGCCCGACCGGCCGCGCCATGGGCTGTGGTTCAGCGAGAGCTTGAGCCAACTGTTCGACGAGCGACGGGTACCCCACACGAAGATCTCCATCGAGGGTCGTCTCGATGTCACCGCCTGCCTCTCGAGCGAGGCCGACGGCCGCGACCTCCGGGACTTCATCGTCCAGGCCGATACGAATGCCCTCGAGCCGCCGGCCCGAGAGCACATCGACGACGCTTTGAAGGCCATGGGGCGACGGGAGTCCGATGGTCGCTTCACCGTTCCCCACCCCGTCGACATCTATGAACTCGACGCTCGAGCGAGCGCGATCCTATCGGGCGGACCCTCCGCCGGCGGTGCGCCGGCCCGCTGACGCGGGCCTCGCCCCCGGCGACCCGAGGGGGCAGGAGGCTGGTCCGCGCTCGAGCAGGGGGGACATGAAGGGTCGGAGCTACACGGATCCAGCTCTTTGTCCAGCCTCGGGGGGCTTCGAAGCAAAGCCTCCGGGGCTCGCCGGCCGCGGATGACGGGTCGCGTCATTTCAACGTTGGCGTGGGATGCAGCGCGTCAAACGAAACTCGAGCTTCGAGGGTCTTTCTTTGCGGGCGGAGTCGTGAAAATACTCCTCCCACATGAACGCCGTCTTTTTGTTGGTGGTCGGACTGAGCGTGATGGCGCTCGGGTACTTCGTGTACGCACGGTTCATCGCCGAACGCTTGTTCGGGCTCGATCGTTCGTTCGTGACCCCCGCCCACGCGCAGGAGGATGGGATCGACTACGTCCCGACCCACCGCTTCGTACTTTGGGGGCACCACTTCACCTCGGTGGCGGGGGCGGCGCCGATCGTGGGGCCCGCCATCGCGGTCTATTGGGGCTGGCTGCCCGCTTTTCTGTGGGTGACGCTCGGGACCGTGTTCTTCGCGGGGATTCACGACTTCGGGGCCCTCTGGGCGAGCGTGCGGCACCGCGGGCAGTCGATTGGGGCGGTCACCGGGGTGGTGATCGGGTCTCGGGCGCAGACCCTGTTCATGGTCGTCATCTTCTTGCTGCTCCTCATGGTGAACAGCGCCTTCGCGGTGATCATCGCGAAGCTGCTCGTCAACGATCCGGCCGCCGTGGTGCCGGTGTGGGGCGCGATCATCGTGGCGCTCATCATCGGGCAAGCGCTCTACCGGTTCCGGGTCGGCCTCTTGTGGCCCTCGATCCTCGGTGTCATCGCTCTGTATTCCCTGGTGTTCGTCGGGCAGGCGTTCCCGATCAGTCTGCCCGAGCAGACGCTCGGGCTGTCCGCCAACGCGGTGTGGATCATCCTCCTGTTTGCGTACGCCGGGATCGCGTCGCTGCTGCCGGTATGGGTTCTGCTTCAGCCGCGCGACTACATCAACGGCCTCCAGCTGTTCATCGGGCTCGGGCTCCTCTACGGGGCGACCCTGGTGGCGATGCCCGAGGTCGTGGCCCCGGCCTACAACCAGCAGGTGCCGGAGGGGACCCCGGGGATCTTTCCCCTCCTCTTCGTGACCATCGCCTGCGGCGCGATCAGCGGGTTTCACGGCTTGGTGGCGTCGGGGACGACCTCGAAGCAGCTCGACAAGGAGACCGACGCCCGCTTCGTTGGTTACTTTGGTGCGGTCGGCGAAGGGATGCTCGCGCTCGCCGCGATCGTGTGCACGGTAGCCGGCTTCTCATCCATGGAGGAGTGGCGCTCGGTCTATGTCTCGCTCGGACAAGGCGGGGTGACCGCGTTCGTGGACGGGGGCGGACGCCTGCTCTCCGCCGGCCTTGGGCTCTCGCCCGACCTCGGCCGGACCCTGCTGTCCGTCATGGCGATTCTTTTTGCCGCCACCACCATGGATACCGGCCTGAGGCTTCAGCGCTACGTCGTCCAGGAGGCGGCGAGCACGTTGAATCTGAAGCCTCTCGAGAACGGATACATCGCGACCTTCGCGGCCCTCGCCACTTGCCTTGCTCTGTCCTTCGGGGTGGGTGGGGGCGGCGACGGAGCAATGGCCATCTGGCCGCTGTTCGGGACCACGAACCAGCTGCTCGCCGGGCTGACGCTCTCCGTGGTCACGGTGCTCGTGGCCCGGCGCGGTGGCTCGATGCTGTACACGCTCATCCCCCTCGTGTTCCTCCTGATCGTGACCGTGTACGCGCTGGCCATTCAGCTCAACACGTTCATCAGCGAAGGAAAGTGGCTCCTGGCGGTGATGGACGGCGCCATCCTGCTCGCCGCGACTTTCGTCGCCGTCGAGGTGGCGCGCGTGCTGCTGCGGCGGAAGGCCGTGACGTGAGCGTCTGGGCCGACATCGAGCGCTTCCTCCGAGAGTTCTACGTCGCGCCCTACCGCCAAGCGTTCGGCCGCGCCCGCCGGGACGAAGACGACCTGTTCATGCTGCTCGTGTTCTCGGAGGCGCTCGGGGTCCCGAGCCCCGTCGGCTCCTTCGCGCTCGAGCTCACGCCGATCCTGTACGAGCGCTTCCACGAGTGGCACCAGCGCATGGGCATGCCCCGGTCTCCGCTCGATGGGATCCGGTGCTGTTGATGCCCTCGGCGCTTCAGGAGTTCGCCTCGGCGCGGCGCCTCATCTTCGTCGGCGGCAAGGGGGGCGTCGGCAAGACGACCGTCGCCGCCTCGCTCGCGCTGGCGGCGGCTCGCGCCGGGCGCGCCGTCCGGCTCGTCTCCACCGACCCGGCGCACAACTTGGGCCACCTCTTCGGCCGGGAGATCGGCGACGCGGGGGCCCGGATCGAAGCCGGACTCGAGGCGATCGAGCTCGACCCGGGCGCCGTCGCCCGGGCGCACCTCGCCGTCGTCGGGCGCAACCTCAGGGACCTCATGCCGCCCCACTTGCGGGGGGAGGTGGACCGCCACCTCGCGCTCGCGGAGTCCGGCCCCGGGCTTCACGAAGCCGCTCTGCTCGAGCGCATCGCCGAGCTCGTCGAGGGGCATCTCGCGTCTACGGAGGACGACCTGCTGGTCTTCGACACCGCCCCCTCGGGCCACACGGCGAGGCTGCTCGCGCTCCCAGAGCAGCTCGTCACGTGGACCCGCGCCCTGCTCGAGCGGCGCCGGCACGCTCGCCGGCTCGGCGACGCGTTCCTTCGCCTCGGCCCGAGCGAGGCTGGTCGGCGGCAGGTTGGCCGGCCGGAGCGGGACGATGAGATCCTCGCCCTGCTCGAGCGCCGGCGCCAGCTGTTCGCCGGACTGCGGACCGCGCTCGTCGACGCGCGCAACACCGCTTTCCTCATCGTGCTCACCGCGGCCCGCCTCCCCGTGCTCGAGTCCATCGAGCTCGCGCGCTCCCTCGCCGCGCACGGGATCCCCGTGGCCGCGCTGGTCGTGAACCGCCGCGCGCCCAGAAGCGAGGGGGCCTTCCTCGCTGCCCGGGCCGAAGCGGAGGCCTATCACCTCGGCGCCCTCCGGGACGCGCTGCCGGGTGTCCCCGTCCACGAGCTGCCGATGCTCGCGACGGAGCCGGTCGGGACGGAGGGCCTCCATGAGCTTTGGGCCCTGGCCACCGGACCGGCGGACGGTGCCCGAACCTAGCCCAGTATCGGCGGGCGCGGGGTCAGGGGCGGTTCGAGAGGAACCAGAGAGCGAAGACGGCTTGCAGGACGATGCAAGTGAGGCTGCTCCACCACAGCCAGCGGGCGGGCTGGTCGGCGGCGGGCAGGCCGAACACCGCCCGGTGGTTGAGGGCGGCGAGCACCGGGGCGGTGAGAAACGACAGGCTCGTTGCAACGTCGACCAAAGCGGGCAGCGAGCCGAGGAACAAAGCGATGATGAGCAAGCTGCCCAGCGCCAGCACCAACAGCGCGAGCCAGTAGGCCCGAAGCCCGGCGCCGGTGGTCTCTTCGAGCTCCGTGTCCTCGGGGCCGGACAGCCGAAGCCACAGGCCGGAGAGCGCCCGAGGAAAGCCGTCGAGCACGGCGAGCGTGGTCGACCCCATGGTAGCGAGCGCCGCCACCCCGATGAGCGGCCGGCTCCACGGCCCGAGCGTCTCCGCATACAGGTCCACGAGGCCTCTGGCAAAACCCCCCGCGCTCGCCGGAAGGCTCGCCGATTGACCGTGCACGAGCCCGGCGCCGAGCACCACGAACGCGAGCGCGAGCACGAGCGTCGCGAGGTAGCCGACGTGAAAATCGAAGCTGACTTGCGCCACCGTCGGCGGCTCCGGCCGCTCGAGCGCCTGCGCCCGCACCCAAAGGGACTGCCACACCGACACGTCCGGGGCCGACGGCATCCAGCCCACGAGCGCGACCGCGAAGCCGAGCCGGGCCGGATCCACCAGGGCGTCGAGCCCGAGGCCGAGCGTGCCCACGTCCACCTTCGGCCAGGTGAGCGCGGCCGCGGTCAGGGTGGACAGGGTGAGAACGAGCATCAGCAAGCGCGACGCCCGGTCGAGCCAGCGGTAGCGGCCGACCGCGAGCGCGACCGAGAGCAGCGAAAGCAAGATCGCGGACAACACGACCGGGTCGGCCCGGGTGTCGAACAGCGCGAGCAGCAGGCCCACCGTCACCAGGGTGACCGCCGCGAGCACGGTAAACATCGTCCCCAGGGTCACGACCCCGTACAGGACCAGCGCCCACCTTCCGACCTGCCGGTACCCCTCGAGCAGCGACGCCCGACGGGCGGCGGCATAATGGGCGCCAAACCGAAACACGGGATACTTCAGCGCGTGCCCGAGCACCACGAGGCCCACGAGGCCGAGCCCGGCTTCGGCCCCGGCCCGGGTGGACTGAACGAGGTGCGAGACCCCCACCGCGGTCGCAGCGAACACGAGACCGGGACCCACCACGGTGAGCCGCCCCATGAGACCGGTAGCGCCGGCGCCGGTTCCCTGTTCGGCGCCCCCTCCCTGCCTGGTCCCCATGGCTCAGCGACCGGCCGCCGTCGCGGTCACCGCGCCCTCGGCCAACGTGGAGGTGGGGGCAGAGCGGCTGTTCCCCGCCTCCGAGGGCGTCGCCGGGGACTCCGGAGGCTCCCGGGGCTCTTCTTGTCGGTCCCCGGGGGGCTCGGGAGGACCCTCAGGGGGCTCCTCGGGGGGCTCGGGCGGTCCCTCGGGGGGCTCCTCGGGAGGACCCTCGGGGGGCTCGGGCGGTCCCTCAGGGGGCTCTTCGGGGGCTTCCGGGGGCTCTTCGGGGGCTTCCGGGGGCTCTTCGGGGGCTTCCGGGGGGGCTTCGGGGGTTTCCGGGGGATCCTCCGGCGCTTCCGGGGGCTCGACCGGGCCTTCCCGCGGTTCGACGGGGGCTTCCGGGGGCTCGGGCGGCGGGCTCGGGGGGCTCTTCGGGCCCTCTCTGGGCTCCACCGGGGCCTCCGGCTCCGGGGGCGCGGCGGAGGGGCTGGGGCCGGACCGGGCGGGCGCGTCGGTGGACAGCTCCGGCTCGGGGCTCGGGACGGCCGACCCCGAGACCTCGGGGCTCGCGACGCCCCGCGATGGGACCTCGGGGCTCGCCCCGGGATGAACGGTCAGGGTGAAGGCGCGGGTGGCGGTCCGAGCCGCGCGCACCCCGATGACCACCGAGGACCGACCAGCGGCGGTCGCCGTGCCCACCAGGCGCCCAGCCTCGGGGTCGAGGCCGATGCCGTAAGGCAGCTTGCCGTCCACGATCGACCAGCGCCGGCGGGCTGGCCGGCCTCCTTCCGCGGCGAGCGAGGCGGCGTAGGCTTCGCCGGCGGTCGCGTCCAAAAGCCGCTCGGTGGCCACGCGCAGCGCAGGATAGATCTCCCACGCGACCGCACCGTCGGCGCTCCGGCCGGCCCCGTCGGTGGCGGACACGCCGATCGAGAACCGCCCCGCCTCCCCCGGCGTGCCCGAGAACACGACCGCGCAGCCCTCGGGCGCCGCCTCGAGCCCGGCAGGTAGATCGGCCACCTCGAGCGCGCATTCGCCCCCGGCCGGCGCCCCCACCGCGAGCACCCGGGCCGAGGCGAAAACCCCCACCTCCGCCGGCTCGAGCACCTCGGGCTGAAGCCGAAGGCGGTCCCGGACCTCGATTCGGGCGGCCACGGTGGCGCTGGTCGCCTCGTCTTCGGCGAGCAGGACCACGTCGAAGCGACCTGCCTCCGCCGGGACACCGGAGAGCTGGCCCGCCTCGAGGTGAAGGCCCCGAGGCAGCCGGCCCGAAGCCACCCGGTACCGGGGCCGCCGGCCGCTGCCGCCGGTCACGGCCAACGTCGCGGTGTAGGTCGAGCCGACCTCGGCCGCGGCGAGCACCGGCGGAAAGAGGCGCAGGGGATCGGCGTCGATCTCGACGGTGAACTTGCGGTTGGCCACTCCGCCGGCTCCATCGAGCGCGTTCACGGTGAACGAGTAGCGGCCGGACAGGGTCGGGGTCCCGGTGATCGTGGTGGCCGGCGTGCCCTCGAAACCGAGCCGCAGCCCCGGGGGCAGCTCCCCCTCCCCGAGATCCCAGCGCAGCGGTCCCGGGGTGCCTCCGCGGCTCAGGATCTCGGCCCGAAACGGCTCCCCCCTCCGCCCGTCGGGCAGCGCCGCGGTCTCGATGCGCAAAGGCTGCTTTCGCTCGGTGATGGTCAAGTCCACTTGCCTCGTCACCGAGGCCCCGCGGTCGTCCCGGACCTCGAGAGCGAAGGTCGCGAGACCAGGCCGGCGAGGCAGGCCCATCAGGCGGGCCTTGGACGAGTCGGCGGAAAACGCGAGCCCCTCCGGCAGCGCCCCGGCGCTCACCGACCACCGGTACGGGGGCACACCGCCGGTCGCGTCGAGCCGCGCCTCGTATTCGATCCCGACCACCCCGTCGGGCAGGCGGGTGGTGTGGAGGGTCAAGGGCCGGCCCTCCCCCACCACGAGCGCGAACGCTTTTCGGTCCCGGGTCCCGCTCGGGGCCCGGGCCTCGACGGTCAGATCGAACCGCCCCGCCTCCTCCGGCGTCCCCGACAGGCGCCCGAGCTTCGATAGGGACAGCCCCGGCGGCAAACGCCCGTCGGCGAGCGACCACTCGATGTCCGACGGGCCGGACACCTCGAGCCGGTACTCGTAGGGCTGCCCCACCCGGCCCGGGGACAGAGCCCAGGTCTCGATCGACGGATCATGGCTTCCGCACCCGTGGGCGAGGGCCAGGAGCCCCGCCGCGGCCAAGCAACTTCGGGGACGTCGCATGTCGACGTCGAGGTAGGACAGAGCCTCCGTCCCGGGGCAAGCGCGAGAGGAGCCAGCGCAAGGGAAGCGCACGGAGCCCCGAGCCCCAGAAGCGACGCGGGGGCCGACCGAAGAGGCCGCGCCCGGCTCCGCCGACCAGGGCGTCGAAGAGGAGGACAGTCTGGGTCTCTCGCTTGCGATATGGGATACGGGTCCATGGCCGATGCTCCGTCCCCCACGGCATCCTCCGACCCCCGCCCGAGCGGCGGCAACCTCGTCGCCCTCGCCCTCGCCGAACGCGGGGTGAAGGCGATCTTCACCCTGATCGGCGGGCACATCTCGCCGATTCTGGTCGAAGCGAAGAAGCTCGGGATCCGGGTCATCGACGTCCGCGACGAGAAAAACGCGGCCTTCGCCGCCGACGCCTGCGCCCGGCTCGGATTCGGCCCCGGAGTCGCCGTCGTCACCGCCGGCCCCGGGGTGACCAACACGCTGACCGCGCTCAAGAACGCCCAGATGGCCGAGACCCCGCTCGTGCTGATCGGCGGCGCCGCCGCCACGATGCTCCAGGGCCGCGGGGCGCTGCAGGACATCGACCAGCTCTCCGTCGTTCGGCCCCACGTCAAGTGGGCCTGCAAAGTTACCCGGCGAAGCGGGCTGGCGCCCGCGCTCGACCGAGCGTTTCGCACCGCGGTGAGCGGGGTCCCCGGCCCCGTCTTCGTCGAGCTTCCCATCGACCTCCTGTACGACGAGGCGCTCGTCCGGGAGTGGTACGAGGCGTCGAGCCCAAAGCCGTCGATGAACCCGGCCCAGACCGCGATCCGCTGGTACATGGACCGGCACGTGGACCGGATGTTCGCGGACAGCGACGGGCTGTTCTCGTTCGAGCTGCCGCCGCTGCCGGACCTTCGGCCCCTGAGCCCGCTCAGCGCGCAAGCGGCCCGGCTGCTCGATCGGGCGGAGCGGCCGGTGCTGCTCGTGGGCAGCCAGGCCCTGTGCGACCCGAGCACCGCCGCCGAGGTCGCAGCCGCGATCGCCGAGCTCGGCGTGCCCACCTACCTCGCCGGCATGGCCCGGGGCCTGCTCGGCCCCTCGAGCCCGCTGCAGATGCGCCACCACCGAAAGAAGGCCCTCAAGGAGGCGGACGTCGTCGTGCTCGCCGGCGTGCCAGCCGACTTTCGGCTCGACTACGGCCGCTCCATCGGCAGCAAGGCGAAGGTGATCGCGTGCAACCTCGACATCGGCACGCTGTTCAAGAACCGGGTGCCTACGCTCCCGGTGCCGGCGGACCCGGGGCAGTTCCTCATCAGGCTCAACCGGTCCCTCACGCCGGCGGAGGGCCGATACCGGGACTGGACGGCGGCGCTCGCCGCTCGTGACCAGGAGCGGGAGGCCGAGATCGACCGCCTCGCAAGCGAGCCGACCGGGCGCATCAACCCGCTCGCGTTGTGCCGGGCCATCGACCGCCACCTCGCCGACGACGCGATCCTCGTCGCCGACGGCGGAGACTTCATCGCGACCGCGGCCTACACCGTTCGCCCCCGGCAGCCCCTGTCGTGGCTGGATCCAGGGCCGTTTGGGACCTTGGGGGTGGGGGCTGGCTTCGCGCTCGCCGCCGCCGCGCTCGAGCCGGAGCGCGAGACCTGGCTGCTGTACGGGGACGGCGCCGCCGGCTTCAGCGTCGTCGAGCTCGACACCTTCGTCCGCCATGGACTCGCCGTCATCGCGGTCGTCGGCAATGACGCCGGGTGGACCCAGATCGAGCGGGACCAGGTGAGCCTCCTCGGCGACGACGTGGGATGCAGGCTCGCCTTCACTCGCTACGACGAGGTCGCCCGAGGGTACGGCGCCGCGGGGCTTCACCTCACCCGCATCGAGGACGCCGACGCCGTCTTCGCGGAGGCCAAGGCGATCGCCAAGAGCGGCCGCCCGGTGCTCGTCAACGCGGAGATCGGCAAGACGGAGTTTCGGAAGGGCTCGATCTCCATGTAACGCCGTCGAAGTTGCGGGTGGGTGGGCCTTCGGCTTGGGCGGAGCGCTGAGGCTCGGTCGGACGGCGAAGCGCGTCCTGAATGACCTGCTCGAGCCGCTCGGCGGAAGCTGGCTTGTCGAGCAAGCGAGGTTTCGCCCGCTCGAGAAACTGCGAGCATCGCTCGGTGAACACCCCGCCGCTCATGAACACCATGCGGCCAGCGAGCGCGGGCTGGGTCGTCTCGAGCTCGGCGTGGAGCCCGGGCCCGTCGAGCTCGGGCATCATCAGATCGCAGAGGATGACGTCGAAGCTCGGGTCTTCGGTCAGCAGCTCGAGCGCGGAGCGGCCGTCCCCCCGGACCTCGACCTCGTGCCGCCGCCCGATGAGGCGGCCCAGGGACCGGCGGATCCCGGGTTCGTCGTCCACGACGAGCACCCGACCCCGAAGCAAGATGTCCGACGTGGCCGCCGCCTGCTCGTCCTCCTCGGGGACGAGCCCGTTGTCGATGGGCAGCACGAGCTCGAAGCGCGTCCCCTGGCCCGACGTCTCCACCTCGAGCGTCCCGCCGTGCTGGCGGGCGATGTCGATCGACAGCGCGAGCCCGAGGCCGGTGCCGTCCTGCTTGCCCTTCGTGGTGAAGAACGGCTCGAAGATGCGGTCGAGCACTTCGGGTGGGATGCCGGGACCGTCGTCGAGCACCGCGATCCGGACCGCGCCGCCACGGACCTCCGTTCGGACCCGGATCTCGGCTCCGGAGGCTTCCTCGGGCGTGGCCTGGGCCGCGTTCACGAGCAGGTTGGTGACCACCTGCACGAGCCGATTCTTGTCCCCGGGCACCGGCTCGTGGGCCTCGAGCTCCTTGATGAGCTTCGCCCGGTGGCGGATCTGGTTGTGGGCGAGTGCGCAGGCCTGGTTGACGATTTCGTTCGGGTGCACCCACCGCACCCGCTCGGGGACAAGCCGGGAGAAGCTCTTCAGATCACGGACGATGCCGGACACCCTGCCGAGCCCGTCGAAGCAGGCCTGTACGAGCTCGAGGACCTCCCGCATCCGCCGACCGAGTAGGCCCAGCTCTTCCTTCGGGAGGCGCTGCCGAGCGATGTCCGCATCGAGCAAGCGAAGCTGCTCCGCGATCTCGGAGAGGTCGGCGGTGACGGTCTGGGCCGGGTTGTTGACCTCGTGGGCGAGGCCGGCGGCGATGGCCCCGACCTGGGCGAGCCGGTCGGTGTGGGCGAGCCGGGTCTCGAACCCGCCCTCCCCCGTCGCCGGCGAGATGCGCAGCATCCGGGCTGGCTCCCCGAGCTCGACCGCGCTGACGCTGACTCGAAGCGATCGCCCTCTCGTCGAGTCGATCCGGTCGCCCGGCTCCACCGACAGCCCCACCTCGTCCCCCGGCTCGAGCGATCGTCCGAGCAGGTCGGAGGCCCGGGCCGAGGCGAGCCGCACCCGGCCGAACGCGTCGGTGATGACCACTGCCTCCGCGCCCGGCCCGAGCAGCACCGCGAGGGCCGCCTCGGCGAACCCCGCTCGCTCTTGGGCCGCCGCCGCTTGGGCCTCGGCGAGCGCTGCTTTCGCCTCGGCCGCCGCCGCTCGGGCCTCGGCGAGCTCCGCCCGGGCCGCGGACTCGGCCCGGGCGCGCACCGACGCAAGCCACGCCTCGAGCGCGCCCGGCGCGAACGCGGGCAGCACCGGCTCTCGTCCGGTGTCCGCCTCGCACAGCGCCACCAGCTGGGCTCCTGGGAGCGAAGGGGCCGGCTCGAGCCCGTCCGCGACCACGGCGGTCGCGTCGGCTTCGCCGACGTCCCCGAGCTTTGCCCCGGCCGCTTCGAGCCGATCGGCGAGCACCCGGGCCCGGACGGGGTCGGCGGCGACGATGCGGACCACCGGCCGCTTCGGGACCGGATCCGGGGTGGGGGCGGTCGCTCGATTTTTCATGCCGTCCACTGGATGTATCGGGACGAGGCATCCGGACTTGAGCGGGGCGCGCGGTTCGGGGGAGCGTCCGTGGCCTTGGTTCCCCTGCTCGCCCTGCTCGCGTTCGCCGCCCCCGAGGGCTGGTGGCCCCCCGAAGGCGCGGATCCCCACCCGAGCGCGCTGCCCGAGCCGGTGCGGCAGCGGGTGGCGGCGACCGCCGTGCGGCTTGGCCCCGGGCTCAGCGGGGTCTTCGTCCGCCGCGACGGCCTGATTCTGACCTCGGCCACCGCCGCCCGCCGCTGCGCCCCCGGCCCCGACCTGTTCGTAGCCGCGGACCCGAAGCTCGCCCCGGAGTGCCCGGGACTCGAGGTCGAGCTGCGCATCGAGTCCCGAGATGTCACCGCCGCGGTGGAGGCCGCGCAGCGGGCCGGCGACCTCGGGGTCGAAGCGGCGCTGGTGACGGCCTGCACTCGGCTCGGGCCCGACCGCCGCTGCGAGCTCGTCGCCACCGAGGACGGGGTGCGCCGGCTGCTCGTGTACCGACGCGTTTCGAAAGTTCGCTTGCGCTTCTTCCCCGGAGACGTTCTCGGGCAGCTCGGCGGTGTGAAGCGCGACTTCGATCGGCCGTGGCTGCGCCTCGACGTGGCGTTGCTGTCGGTGGACCTCGGACGGGCCGGCGCCCCTGGCCACCTCTCGCTCGCCCCGAAGACCCCATCGGATGGGGAGCGGCTGTGGTTCGCCCACCACCCCGAACCGAGCGCTCGGTTCGAGTCCGCGGCGGAGGTGCTCGCTTGGCTCGAGCTGCCGCGGACCGAGCGGGGCTCGAGCCCGCGGATCGGCGCCGCCCTCCGCCACCTCGAGCGGCTCTCCGGTCGGCTCGCCGATGACGCCCGGCGCCGGGAGCTCGAGGTGCTGGCCCGGTTGCGGAGGCTCCCCGAGCCGCGGCGTCGACCGCTCGAGGCCGCGTTCTTCGTCGGCCGGAGGGCGTTCGAGGAGACAAGCTGGCCTGAGCTCTCCGAAACCTGGCCTGCGCTGCCTCCCTGGCGGGCCGAGCGGCCCCCCGAGTCGGCGCGATCGTTTCTGGACGGCGCCGACAGCCGGCGAGAAGCCTACCGCGCGACGTCCCTGGCACCGATCGGGCCCAATGGGCGCGGGGACCTCCGCTTGGGCCACGGGTTCATGGCCGAGACGAGCGAGACCTTCGTCCGAGACTGGATCGACGCCGCCCGAAAACTCGGCCGCGAGCCGGACGACGCCCCGCCGTGGCCGCCGGAGCTGCGCCTCGGCTTCGAGATGGAGGCCGACCTCGGGCCGCTCGCCTCCGGCGGTCCGGTCCTCGACGAGAGAGGCGAACTGGTGGGGGTGGTCGGCGCGGGCGATGGGTCGAGCCTCGCCGGCTTCTTCGCCCACGACCCAAAGGCTCGGGTTGGCGTCGCTTCGGCCCACGCCCTCGACGTCCTCCTTCGCCGCCTCGCCCCCGGACTCGGGTTTCGGTGAGCGCGGTGAGGCCGACATCGGGAGGATGCCACCACCTCGGCCGCAACAAAGTCTTGCTCGGACGCAGCGCGGCGAAGTATACTCCTCGCCATGCGCCATCGCTCGCTCACCATCGCCGCTGCCTTGCTCCTTTCGTCGCCTGCTTTTGCCCGCAGCTTTCGGGTCGGCCAGCTCCCCGCCGCGCCGAGCAGCTGCAACACGTGCCACCTGCGCGGCGGCGGCACTCCGCTCAATGTCTTTGGCCTCGACGTGGAGAGGACGCTGAGCGGTGGGAACGTGAACTGGGCCCGGGTGTGCCCGCTCGACAGCGATGGCGACGGCTTCAGCAACGGCGCCGAGCTCGGCGACCCGAACTGCACCTGGCGCGAAGGAGACCCGAGTCCCGCGGGCCCGTATTCGAACCCGGCCGACCCCCGCAGCACCCCGGCCCCCTCGATGGACGCGGGCGTCCCGGACGTGGGTCGCCCCGACGTCGGCCTTCCCGACATGGGCCGCCCGGACGGGGGCGTGGATGCCGGACCGGCCGACGCAGGCCCCGAAGATGGGGGCGAGCCCGAAGACGCGGGCCCCGGGGGAGACGCCGGTTCGGGCGCGGATTCGGGGTCTGGCGCCGATTCGGGCCCGGCGGGCGACGGTGGCCAAGCGGCCGACGCTGGACCGGAGCGAGACGGCGGGTCGGCCGTCGACGTCGGGAGCGCGTCGGACGCGGGCTCGGCCGGTCCGGCCGATGGCTCCGCGCCCGACGGCGGAGCGCCGAACCTGCCGACCGAAGAAGACGACGGCGGGTGCGCGGCCGCGGCCCCGCGGGGCGGCCTCCCTTGGTTCGTGCTCGCGTTTGCGGTCGTGTTCGGCGTGCGCCGCCGAAACCGCTGAGCCACGCGTCGGACCCGAGCCGAGGCCCACGGGGGCGGCCAATCAAAACTCGCGGGAACCTGCGGCCGGACATCCTTGTTCACTTCTCGACTGGGCCATGCCCGCCCGATTGGAGACCAAGATGGACGAAGCAATCCAACCCCTTACCCGTCAGCCCGGCGTCGAAGCCGATATGTCGCCCGAGCCGGACTACATGCCCCGTTTTCCCGGCTCGGGTCGTCTCGAAGGAAAAGTCGCCCTGATCACGGGAGGCGACAGCGGTATAGGACGCGCGACGGCAGTGCTGTTTGCCCGCGAAGGCGCGCGCGTCGCGATTCACTACAAGGATGAACACGAGGACGCCGAAAAAACGCTTGCCCTCGTTGAGGACGAGGGCGGTGAAGCCCTGGCCCTGCACGGCGATATCGGTCAGCGCGACGAGGCGGTGCGCGTCGTGCGTGAAGTCAGGACCGCGTACGGCCCCATCAACATCCTCGTCAACAACGCCGCAGAACAGCACGCGCAGGAGGAGGTCACCGACATCCCTGAGGAGCAGTTGCGCCGCACCTTCGACACGAACCTCTTTTCGCAGGTCTTTCTCGTGCAGGAGGTTCTGCGCGACATGAGAGAGGGTGATGCCATCATCAACATCACTTCGGTCACCGCCTTCCGAGGCCAGGATCTGCTGATCGACTATGCGTCCTCCAAGGGGGGCGTGCTCGGGCTGACCCGGGCTCTCGGAAAGAAGCTCGCGCCCAAGGGCATTCGCGTGAACGCGGTGGCACCGGGACCGATCTGGACGCCGCTCATCCCGGCGAGCTTTCCTCGCGAGAAGGTCGAGAGCTTTGGCGAGAGCTCGGCCTTTGGCCGTCCCGGTCAGCCGTGCGAGGTCGCGCCATCGATCCTGTTTCTCGCCTGCGAAGACAGCTCCTTCATGACCGGACAGACGCTGCACCCGAATGGAGGCGAGGCGGTGGGAGGCTAGGCTGTTCGAAGAAGAGGCCCGAGCAGGCGGTCAACCGGTCCTGCCGGCGAGCCAGCGCTCGAGCGCCTCGAGCAGCGGCGCCCCTCGTGGTCCCTGGCGCAGAAGGTGGGCGCGCTGCTGCTCGAGAAACGCGAGCAGCAGCGGATCGGTGTCCGGCAGGCCGCCGACCAGCGCTTCGAGCGGCTCCGGGCGGTAGGCCGGCGCCCCGGCTTCGAACCGAGCGGAAATGAAACCGCGGTTGCCCTCGCGGACCGCTCGCTCCTCGGCGAGCCGAAACCCACGCTGCATGAGCGCGGCCCGGAGCCCGGGCAGTCCGGCGGTCGGCTGGACGACGACCCACTGGATTGCCAAAGATTCGAGCGAGGGTTCGAGCGCCGCGCGCATCGCCCGCCCCCCAAACCCCGCCATCACCACGGCGTTCACCTCTCCGGGCTGGTACGGCTCGAGTCCGTCCCCGAGCCGGAGCTCGAGCCCAAGTCGATGGCCGAGCCGCTCTCGCGCCGCTTCGAGCGGAGCCTCGGCCCGGTCGCTGGCGATGACCCGCAGGAAGCGGCCGGACCCGAGCAAGGCCTCGGCGAGCAGGGCGTGGTCGGTCCCGATGTCGGCGACCCTCGCTCCGTCGGGGAGCAGCCCCGCCACCGAGGCGAGGCGGGGGCCGAGCGTCGGCCACGCCGGATCCCGGACCGAAGGCACGAACAGGGCCGGCCCGCTCAACCGAAAGCTCACGGCCGGAGCGTCTCCGGGCAGGCGGCCCCCGCCCATCGGTGCTTGGGCCAACCCGGAACACGGAACGCCGGTCCCTTGGTGGGGGGACCGAGGCAGAGCTGCTTGCGGTCCCCGTAGCAATCGAGAGAGTGTGGCGACGTGGGAAAGCTTGTGCGGCAAATGAGCGACGAATCGCCCGTCTGCGCGGAGGACCGGGGCGCCGCGGTTCTCCGCGCTCTGCTCGAGTCCCGGGCCGAAGGGGTCTACCAGCCGCTCGTCGGCGGGTGGCCCGACGAGCCGGAGGGAGCGGTGCACGCCGTGCGGGTGGCGAGCCGCCGGTTCGCAGAGGCGCTGGCGCTCGCTCGACCTCTGCTGCCGGGGCCGGTGAAGAAGCAGCTGGCCCACGACGCGAGGCGCCTCCGCCAAAGCCTTGGTGCGCGCCGCGAGATCGACGTGCTCCGCAAGGATCTCGGCCAGCTCCCCGGTTCACCGGAGGGCTTGACCGAATTCGACGCCGCGCTCGCGGTCGCCGGTGAGCGGGCGAGCTGGGCTGCGGCCGCGTTCGCCACGCCGAAGCGGCTGCGCAAGAGCCACCGGAGGGTCCTCGAGGCGCTCGACCGGGCGCAAGCGGACCGAGCCCGCCGCGCATCGTGGCGGCAGATCGCCGGCCCCCACCTGCACCGCCGCGCGACCGCACCTGAGCGGCGGCTGCCTGCATTGAGCGACGCGAGCCGCTCCTCGGCCCATCACCGCCTCCGCGTGGACATCAAGCGACTCCGCTACGCGGCCGAGATCCTGGGTCCGCTCTTTCCGGATGAGGTGCAGGCCGAGACCATCGTGCCCGCGCTGAAGGACCTTCAGGATCGACTCGGGGCCCTGCAGGACGCGGACGACCTCCGGAGAAAGGCAGCGGAAGCGGGGTTTTCGGCTATCGCCGAAGCCGCGGCCCACCTGAAGTCGGAGCGACACCAAACCGCGCGCGATGCGGTGTTGCCCGTGCTCCCCGACCTGCTCGGGGCCATGCGACGGGCCGCGGGCAGAATCGGGCCGCTCTGAAGCCTCAGACCGTGGGGAGCGGGCCGCGCAGGCCGGCGAAGAAGTCGTTGCCCTTGTCGTCCACGACGATGAACGCGGGGAAATTCGACACTTCGATCCGCCAAACCGCTTCCATGCCGAGCTCCGGATACTCGAGCACTTCGACCTTTCGAATGCAGTCCTGGGCCAGCCTGGCCGCCGGCCCCCCGATGCTCCCGAGGTAGAAGCCGCCGTGGCGCTTGCACGCATCGGTCACCGCCGCCGAACGGTTCCCCTTGGCGAGCATGATGAGGCTGCCCCCCTGCCCCTGGAATTCATCCACATAGTTGTCCATCCGGCCGGCGGTCGTGGGACCGAAGGAGCCCGACGGATAACCTTCGGGGGTCTTTGCCGGCCCGGCGTAGTACACGATGTGGTCCCGAAGATAGTTCGGCATGCCCTCGCCCCGCTCGAGCCGCTCTCTGATCTTCGCGTGGGCGATGTCGCGGGCCACGACGAGCGTCCCGGTGAGGGACAGCCTGGTCTTGACCGGGTGGCGGCTGAGCTCGACGCGGATCTCCGACATGGGGCGGTCGAGATCGACAAAGACCACCGGCCCCCCGAGCTCTTCGACCGACGGTTCGGGCAGGTACTTCGCCGGGTCCCGCTCGAGCGCCTCGAGGAAGATGCCTTCCTTGGTGATCTTCGCGAGGGCCTGGCGGTCGGCCGAGCAGGACACCCCTAGCCCGACGGGCAGCGAAGCCCCGTGCCGGGGGAGCCGGACGACCCGGACGTCGTGACAGAAGTATTTTCCGCCGAACTGGGCTCCGATCCCGATTCGCCGGGAGATCTCGAGAATCTTCTGCTCGAGCTCTGGGTCCCGGATGGCGTGGCCGAGTCCGTTGCCCTTTGTCGGCAGCCCGTCGAGGTACCGCGCCGAGGCGAGCTTGACCGCGCCGAGCGTCGCCTCGGCCGAAGTCCCCCCGATGACCAGCGCGAGATGGTACGGCGGACAAGCCGCCGTCCCGAGCCCCTTCATCTTCTCCTCGACGAAGCCGAGCAGCCTCGATTCGGACAGCAGCGCCTTCGTCTCCTGATAAAGATAGCTCTTGTTGGCCGAACCCCCGCCCTTGGCCATGAAGAGGAACTTGTAGGCGTCGCCATCGACCGCCTCGAGCGTGATCTCGGCCGGGAGGTTGTTGCCGGTGTTCACCTCCTCATAGGTCGTGACGGGGGCGTTTTGGGAGTACCGGAGGTTCGTGTGGACAAAAGTCTCGTACACCCCGCGGGAGAGCGCCTCGGCGTCGCCGCCGCCGGTGAAGACGAGCTGCCCCTTCTTCCCCTTGATGATCGCGGTGCCGGTGTCCTGGCACATGGGGAGCACGCCGCCCGCGGCGATGTTGGCGTTCTTCAGCAGGTCGAGCGCGACGAACTTGTCGTTGCTCGAGGCCTCTTCGTCATCGAGAATCGAGCGGAGCTGCGCGAGGTGGCCCGGCCGCAGCAGATGGGAGATGTCGACCATCGCCCGGGCCGCGAGCTTCGTGAGTCCTTCCGGGTCGACCTTCAGAAAGGTCTGGCCCGCGGCCTCGAACGTCGAGACGTAGTCGCCGGTGACGAGCTCGTAAGGGGTCGGGTCCGCGGTCTGGGGCAGAATCGGCTGGTAGCGGAACTCGGACATGACGGCGTCGTATCGTACTTTGCGACGGGCGTCAGTCGAGGACCTCGAACCGCCAGCCGAGCCCATCTTCGGGGTGAAACGGCAAGACCTCGACCCCCGGCGCGATGAAGACCCGCGCGGGAGCGGGGGTGGGCTCTCGAACGAGCCGGATGCGACCCGGGTTCGGGGGGAGGCGGTAGAATCGCTGTCCGTGATGGGCCGCAAAGCCAGCGAGCCGAGGAAGCGCCTGCTCTTCGTCGAAGACCCGGGCGTAGAGGGCGATGGCGGTGGGGGCGGTGTAGAGGCCGGCGCAGCACCGGGCCGATTCTTTTTCGTGGATCGGGTGGGGCGCGCTGTCCGTCCCGAGAAAGAACCGGGGGTGGCCGGAGCAGGCCGCGTCCCGGAGCGCCCTCTGGTGGGTCTGACGCTTCAGCACGGGGAGGCAATAGTGGTGAGGCCGAAGCCCGCCGGCGAACAGCGCGTTTCGATCGAGCAGGAGGTGGTGCGCGGTGAGGGTTCCTGCGACCTGCTCCCCCGCGTCCTTTACGAAGTCCACGCCTTCTTTGGTGGTGATGTGCTCGAGCACGACGCGAAGCCGAGGGTAGCGGGCGACGAGCGGGGCGAGCGTCCGCTCGATGAAGACCTTCTCTCGATCGAAGACATCGATGTCGGGCCCCATGTCCTCTCCGTGCACGAGCAGCGGCAGGTCCACTTGCTCCATGGTCTCGAACACGGGGGCGAGCGCGGCGACGTCGGTGACTCCATGGGCGGCGTGGGTGGTCGCGTGGGCCGGATAGAGCTTGTAGCCGACGACGAACTCGGCGGCGCGGGCCTCGCGGATGTCCTCCGGGGTCGTCGCGTCGGTCAGGTAGAGGGCCATGAGCGGCTCGAAGCGCCGGCCCAGCGGGACCGCGTCGAGCACCCGCTGCCGGTAGGCGGCGGCCTCGGACGCGGTTCGAACCGGCGGCACAAGGTTCGGCATCACCACCGCCCGGCCGAACACCTCGGCGGTGGCCGGGACCACGGCCCGGAGCATCGGTCCGTCCCGAAAGTGTAGGTGCAGGTCGTCGGGCCGAGGGATCTCGAGCGCGTCCACCGCAGGACGAGACCCGAGCGGGAGAAGGACGGCAACCAGAGTTGGTCAGGAGGAGAAGGGGTCGGCGATCTCGATGTCTTCCCCTCGGCCCGGACCGAGGGAGACGAGCACGATCTCGACCCCGAGCGTCTCCGCGATGCGGTCGAGGTAGGCCCGCGCGGAGGAGGGGAGGTCTTCGACGCGGCGGGCGTCCCGCACCGGACCGAAACCGGGGACCGACTCGTAGATCGGCCGAACCCGCCCGAGGTCGTGGACGTTGTCGGGGTACAGCTCGCTGCGCTCCCCGTCGAGCTCGTAGGCGGTGCAGACCGAGAGGCTGTCGAGCCCGGCGAGCACGTCGAGCTTCGTGATGACGAGCTTTTGGATCCCGGCGACCCGGACCGCGTAGCGAAGCCCAACGAGGTCGAGCCAGCCGCAGCGCCGGGCCCGGCCGGTGGTCGCCCCGAACTCCCGTCCGGCCTCCCGGAGTCGGTCGCCTCGGGCGTCGGCGAGCTCGGTGGGGAACGGGCCGGATCCGACTCGGGTGGTGTAGGCCTTCATGATGCCGACGACCGAGCCGAGGTGCTGGGGACCGAGCCCGACCCCGGTGGCGGCGTTGCTGCCGACGGTGTTGGAGGAGGTCACGAACGGGTAGGTCCCGTGGTCGATGTCGAGCAGGGCGCCCTGCGCACCCTCGAACAGGATCCGTTCGCCGGCTTCGACCGCCCGGTGGAGCGCTTCGCCGACGTTCGCGAAGTAGGGGGCGAGCTCGGCGCCGAGGGCGACGGTGCTCTCGACGATGGCGTCGATCTCCTCCGGCCGGTAGGGGGCGAGGTCGTTGTTGACCACAAGGAGCGCGTTGAGCTCGGCGACCCGCTGCTCGACCAGCCCCCGGACCCGATCCGGGTCGAAGAGGTCGGCGACCCGGACCCCTCGGCGGGTGATTTTGTCTTCGTAGGCCGGGCCGATGCCGCGACCGGTGGTGCCGATCTTGTCCACGCCCCGAAACCGCTCGCGGGCGATGTCGAGGCGCTGATGGTACGGCATGATGAGGTGGGCGCCGTAGCTGATGAAGAGCCGGCCGGCAGCCTCTACGCCGCGGGCCGAGAGAGCCTCGAGCTCCCGCTTCAGCACGGCGAGGTCGACCACGACCCCGTTGCCGATGGCGCAGCGGGTGTTCTCGTGGAGGATGCCGCTCGGCACGAGGTGCAAGATGGTCTGCTCGCCGTCCACGACCAGCGTGTGGCCGGCGTTGTTGCCGCCTTGGTAGCGGACCACCCAATCGGCTCGGCCGGCGTAGCGGTCCACGACCTTGCCTTTGCCCTCGTCGCCCCATTGGGCGCCCACGACGACGACGTTGCTCACCCGAGGAGGCTTTCACGGCTGCCGCTGTCTGCCTACCCGAGAACGCGAGGGGGGAATCGAGAGGATGGTCGCTTCGACCGATGCCCGCGCGGGGTCTTCGAGGCGAAGTCGAAGGATGCGCGCGCCTCGATGTCTTCGACCGGGCAGCCGGTGGTTCGTGACCGTCTGATGTGTGAGGGCCCAGCACCGGCTGCGCCCGGACGAGGGTCGGGTGGAGGTCTTTGGGGCGATGCTCGCGCGGGCACTGAAGGCGCACCCCGACGTGCGCTTGTTCGCCGCGGTGCAGATGTCGAACCACCTGCACCTCGTGGTGGAGGACGGGGGCGGGGTGCTCGACCGGTTCATGTGCCTCTTTCTCGGGGCGCTCGCCCGCGCGGTGAACACCGCGGACGAGACGAGCGGCCCGGTGCACCAGCGGCGGTACTCGGCGATCGAGATCCTCGATGACGAGGCGCTTTTGGACCGGATCGTCTACACGCTGACGAACCCGGTGGCGGCGAACCTCGTGGCTCGGGTGGAGGAGTGGCCCGGCTTGGTGCTCGGACCGGGGATGGTCGAGAGCCGAAAGGTCCCGGACGCGCGGCGGGCCAGGGAGTGGGTGGAGCTGGCGACGAGTCGCTCGGTCGATCCCGAGGAGGTCCGAGCGAGGGTGCGGCAGCGGGAGGAGGCGCTGGCCGCCGCTCGGGGGGGTCGAGGGGTGCTCGGGCGCCGGCGGGTGGTGTCGATGTCGCCGTTTGCGGCGCCGGAGCAGCCGAAGCGGAGCCCAGCCCCCGTGTGCCACGCCAGCTGTGGGGAGCTTCGGCGGGCCTTCCTGGGGAGCTGGCGAGCTTTCGTCGATGCGTACCGGAGGGCGTCGGCCGCCTTCCGAGGCGGAGCGCTCGACGTGCAGTTTCCTGATTGGTCGTTTCGACCGTCCCTTCCGCTGCTCGTCGGGTAGGACCGGGAGCTTGGTTGGGGTCGGGCAGGACATCCTGCAGACGCAGCGGTGCGCGCGGCGGCGCGTCTTTGGGCGCGGGGGGGCGAAAATCGGGGGTGGCGTTCGAAATCGGGCGGGAGGATTCAGAAATCGGGCGGAGTCGGTCCGAAATCGGGCGGAGACGGTTCGAAATCGGGCGGGGTGGGGCCGGAGGCGGGTCGACCTCCCCACCCGCATGCAGGACAGCTTTCAGGGACGTAAGGTTGGGTGGCTCCCGAGACGGTGGAGGGTGGCGACGGTGAGGACCGTCGCGAGGCCCGGCACCACCACCGCCAGCGGCGCGTCCCGCACCAGCGCCGGACCCCGCGCCAAAAGCGCCCCCCAGCTCGGCGTCGGCGCCCCGATCCCGAGCCCCAAAAACGACAGCGCCGACTCGTAGAGCACCGCCCCCCCGAACTCGAGCGCGAACGCCACCCCGAGCGGCCCCGCGAGGTGCGGCAGCACATGAAGCCGCAACACCGTCACCGGCCCCAGCCCCAGCCCGAGCGCCGCCTGCACGAACCCCCTCTCCTTCAGCCCCAGCACCGCCGCCCGCGTCAGCCGAGCCACATCCGGCCACGACAACAAAGCCACCAGCACCACCAGCCCCGCTCCGTCCCGCACCGGCCCCGGCCGAAACCCGAGCGCCGCCCCGGGGTTGGCCGCCGCCAGCAGCAGCAGCAGCGGCAGCTTCGGCAGCGCCATCACCGCCTCCGTCCCCCGCATCAGCGCCCGCTCCGTCACCCCGCCCGACCAGCCAGCCAGGACCCCCACCGCCGCCCCGATCGCGACCGAGCCCACCGCCCCGAACCACGCCACGAGCAGCGTCACCCGCCCGCCGTGCGCAAGCCGCGACAGAACATCCCGGCCGAGCTCGTCGGTGCCGAGCGGGTGCCCGAGCGAAGGGCGCGCGAACGCCAAGTCGCTCAGCCGGTACGGATCCACCCCGAACAAGCCATCCACCGCCTCGGCGAACAGGCAGGGAACGGCCACCGCGGCGAGGACGACCGCCGCCTTCACCCGAGGCCGCCCCCCCGAAGCCGGGGGTCGAGCCACCTCAGCGCGAGGTCCCCAACCAAGGTCGCCCCGAGCGTGGCCGCGGCGTAACCGAACAGCGCCGCCGCCGCCAGCGAGTGGTCCTCCTCGAGCACCGCGTCGAGCAGCAGGGTGCCCATCCCCGGGTACACGAACACCCGCTCGATCACGACCGACCCCGAAAACAGCGCCGGGAGCGCGTGCGAGACCACCGCCACCACCGGGACGATTGCGCTGCGCAGGGCCCGCCGAGCGACCGCCGCCTCCGACAGCCCATGGGCCCGGAGCGCCTGCGCAAACGGCGCCGCGAGGGCCTCGGCGGTGGCCACCTGCACGTGGCGCACCCAGCGGCAGGCAAAATACAGAGCCATCACCGACACGGGCAGCACCGCGTGCGCCCACCGCGACGCCCAGCCCGGCGCGCGCGGGTCTTCGATCCCGCTCGTCGGCAGCCACCCGAGCTCCACCCCGAACCCGAGCACCGCGAGCAGCGCCACCCAATGAAGCGGCGCCGCCAGCCCGAGCGCCGCCGCCCCCTCCACCCACCGGGCCGCCGCCTTCTCCCTGGCCCCCCAAACCCCGAACCCGAGCGCGAGCGCGAGCGCGATGAGCACCGCCGGACCCACCACCGCCAGCGTCCGGCCGAGCCGCTCACCGAGCAGCTCGGCCACCGCCCGCCCATGGGCGCGCGACCACCCGAGGTCGCCGAACAGGACTCCCTCACCGCCGGACCACCACCGGCACACCCCCTCCCGCCGCCCGACGAGCCAACAGCCGAACCGATGAACGACCGGCCGGTCGAGTCCGCGCCGGGCCTCGATCTCGGCCACCCGCTCACGCGTCATCTCCGGCCGCTCGACGAGCAGCCGGGCCTCGAGCCCTCCCGGCTGCGCGTGCAAGAGCGCGAACATCGCCAGCGCGATCGCCGGCAGCAGCACCGCGATCTGCACCAGACGACCGGCCAGCCCCATCTGCCCCCGCTTGTCCGGCCCCCATCCGGGGCCAGTCAACCCACCCTCGCCGCTCCGAAGCCGAGGCTCGGTTGACAGGACGGCAGCGGGTTTCGACAGTCCCGCCGATGCAGCGAGCCCTCCTCCTCGCCGTGGCTGCGTGGGCCTTGGCCTGCGACCCCAGCGTACCTCGGCCCCGGCTCGACCCTGGCCTCGAGCGCAGGCTCGGGCAGGCCCGGGCCGAGGCGGCGAGCCGAACCGAGGCGCTCGTCGACCTGGGCCGACTCGAGCTCGAAGCCGAGCAGTGGTTCGCGGCGGCGGAGACGCTGCTTCGAGCCCGGGAGCAGGGCTTCGACACCGCCCCCACGCTCGGCGGTCTCGCCTTCGCCTACGTTCGGCTCGGGTACGTCGGCAGCGCGGTCGAGGCCCTCCGCAGCTGCTTTCGAAAGGCACCCGGCTACCCGGACTGCTTGTACGCGTTCGGCATCCTCCTCGAGCGCGACCCGAACGATGGCGCGCAGCGCGAATTGCAGCGCAACTGGGCCCGCTTCCTGCTCGTGTCCGCCCCGAACGATCCCCGGCGCAGCTACGCGGAGAGCATGCTCGCCCAGCTCACCGCTCGCTTCGGCCCGCTGACCGAACAGGACATCCGGGGCGGGCCCCCCCCCGAAAATGGAGCCCCAAGCCCCGAAAGGACCGAGAGCCCCGAAGCCCCTCCGAGCTCCGCCGGCGCCCCCCATCCACCGCCCGGCGAAGGATCCGCCGGCCCGCTGAACCCGTTCGGGCAGGCCCTCCAGCGCGCGTTCCGGGCGCTCGCCGAGGAGAATCCGACCGAAGCCATCGCCGCGTTCGAAGAGGCCCTCGGCCTGCAGCCCGACGATCCCCCCACCCTCGCCGGCCTCGCCGAAGCCCAGCTCGCCGCCGGCCGGGCCGAGGACGCTGTGGCCTCGGTCGAAAAGGCGTGGGCCGCCGACCCGTCCGATCCGCAGGTCCGCTACGCCTTCGGGCGGGTGATGCTCCAGCTCGAGCGGCGGGGCGAAGAGGCGCTCGCGGCCTGGCAGGCGCTGCTCACCGACACCCCCGACTACGCCCGGCGCCTCGGGGTGGACCGCGTGCTCGAAGAAGGGGTCAAGGCGCCGCCTCCCCCCGCCGAGGCAGCCCCCGATTCCGCCACGGAACCTGCCCCCTCGCCCCGAGAGCCGGAACCAGCCAAGACCCCCTCGCCCCAAGACCCCGACCCGGCCCCGACCACAACGCCCTGATTGCTCCGGCGCGGTCGGGTCAAAGGACCGCCGAGACAGCGCAGCCGACCGCCGAGGCGCCCCCGTCGCCGAACCGAAGCCTCGCTCGTGCCGGCCCCCGCCCGGGCGTCACGCGTCGGGCCATCCCCAAGCGGGGGTCTGCGCGGAGGCGACGGGGGAAACCTCGTTTCCAAGAGCTCGCCGGGAGGCCCGCCGATCCGGCCCGCGAGGCCGCGGTCAGCCGAGCCCGCAGCCGAGATGGATCCGGAGCTTCTCGAGCTGGCCGCCGTCGAGGCCACGAACCTGCCCTCCGGCCAGGGTGCGGGCCATCATCGAGATCCGGGCGGTGTGCTCGAGGATCTCGAGCCGGTCGTAGGCCCGGGCCAGGGTTGGACCCACCGTGATCGAGCCGTGCCGCTCCATGAGCAGCGCCGACCGGCCGGCGATGTGGGCCGAGACGGCGGCCGGGACCTCGTCCGTGGTTGGCGTCGTGTACGGCAAGGTGACGATCTCGCCGAGCTCGCAGAAGACCTCGGGCATCAGCGGCACGTCGAGGCCGACCCCCGCCACCGTGTGGGCGATGGCGCACGGGGGGTGGGCGTGGACGACGGCGCGCACGTCGGGCCGCGCCCCGTAGATGGCCACATGCATCGCGAGTTCGGACGACGGCCGGCCCCGCTCCCCCGCCAGCGGGTGGCCGCGAAGATCGGTGAGCACGAGGTCCTCGGGCTTCAAAAAACCCTTTCGGGCCCCCGACGGAGTGACCAGGAGCCGCCTCGGCCCGATTCGGACGGACACGTTGCCGTCGCCGGCGGCGATGAGGTTGCGCTGGTGCATGAGGCGGCACACCTCGACCACCTCGCGGCGGGCCTCCGGCAGCTGCGCCGCGTGCTCGTAATCCACCCCCACCACGCGCTCGCCTCCTACCACGAGCGGCGCCCGCGAGGTGGGCGAGCGCTCACCGCTCGGTCCGAGCAACGCACCGCTCGCTCGACCGGTCGGGGCGGCCGGCCCGGGCCGCTTCGCACCCCTGCTCGTCGGCGTATCCGGTCGACCAGCGCCGTTTGGACCCGATCGGTCCGAGCCGGGCCATCTCCGACCGGAGCCGGTAGCGGTAGCGCCACCGGCCCTCGCCCGCCCGGCCGCCTTCGAGCACCGTCCCGAGCCCAAACGCCGGCAGCTCCGGCGCCGGCTGGGCTTGGCACTCGGTGTAGCCCCGGCGCACGACCGGCACCCGGTCCTTGAAGCTCGGGTGGGTGGGGGTGGCGACGCTCGCCAGGGCCCGAAGCGCGTTCTCGAGGGCCTGCGGGCTCTGCTCCACCCGTCCGAGCGCGCAGCCGGCGAAGTAGTCGGCCCGCAGCTCCTCGTTCCACGCTGGCTCGAGCTGCCGGCGCAGCCACTTCGCGGCGGTCAGGTGGTGCCCGACCTCGTGGGCGAGCACCCCGAAGCTCGCCCCCGGGCCGTAGCTCGCGTTGAGCGCGTCGAGAAAGCGCCGCGAGTACACGATCTTCACCTCGAGCCCGGCGCCTCCGCCAGCGACGAAGGTGAACGCGTTCATGCCCGCCGTCGGGTTCGCGAACAGGGCGCCGCGGCCGCAGTCGTGCCCGGGGCAGAGCGCGTCGTAGGCCGCCTGCACCTCGGCCAGGGCCCGGGGCGACGGCGATCCGTCCCGCCCGGGGTCGTACGCGCCGGCGTCCCGCCCCCGGCACAGGGGCGGCGGCATCGCCCCGAGCTGGGCGGCGAGGGCCAAGACGAGCAGCACGGCGAGAGGGTCGCCCGAGATCCGCGCGAGCGAAACCCCCCGAACCCGCGCGTCGGCCCATGGTCAGCGCGGGCCGCCCCGGGGATCCTCCGACCATGCGCCGACCGCTCGCCGCGCTCCTCCTTTTCGCCTGCACCGAGGCCCCGCCGCCCGGGCCGGCCTCCGCCCCGGCCCCGCGCTTCGAGAAGCCGGAGCCGCTCGCGGTGGACTACGCGCCGCCGCCGGGGGTCCGGGCCTGCCGCTACCGGCTCGAGGAGACCACCACCGCCGCTCGGGGCGAGGCGCCGGTCGAAGCGGCTCGAGCGGAGCTCACCTACGTCCTCGAATCGGCCGCGGATCTTCTGGCCGCGGTCGTGCTCCGGGTGCGGACCGAGACCAAAGTCGAGGGCTACCAGGCCGAGCTCGACTCGGCCCGCCCCGGAGACCAGCAGCGGGTGGCCGGCGGGGCCGAGACGGTGGTCGCGCCGAGGACCGCCGAGCTCTTCTCCCTGCTCGACGCCCCGATTCGGATACGCACCGGCGACCGCCCGGAGCTCGACGGCGGCGCCGCGCTCCGCGCCGCTTTCGTGAAGAAGCACCCGGCGGCGATTCGCGACGCACAGGCCCGCGCGACGTCGCGGCTGTCCGATGAGCAGGTGCTCGGGTGGCTGCTCCCGTGGTCGCTCGACCCGGACCGGCCGAGCCCCGGAGAGACGGACACCAAAGAGGCGCGCTTTTCGCACGACGGTCTCGTCGCTGAAGGCCAGCGGGCCCGCCGCACTCGAATGCTCGGTGACCGGGAGCTCGTCGAGGTGCGGGAGGCTTTCGTGGCCCCCGGCGAACCGTCGCCGCTTCTTGGCACCAGGGAGCGGACGGTCGAGCGCGACCCCGGCGACCCGTGCTTCAGCCAAGCCGGAGAGACCTGGACCATCCGGCTGAGGACCCCGGAAGGGGACCTCGACCGGACGCGGACCCGGGTGTGGTACCGAGAGGACGTCACCACCCAGCCGCTTCGTTGACTTGGGCGGGGTTTGCGTCCTTTCGGGCGAGCACGATGTCGAGCCGGCGGTTGTCGGCGCGGCCTTCGGCGGTCGCGTTGGTGGCGATCGGCCGGTGGTGGGCGAAGCCCCCGGGGGAGATCCGCTTCGCGTCCACCCGGCCGGCCTCGACCAAGTACCGCGCGACCGCGCCGGCCCGAGACGCCGACAACTCCCAGTTCGATGGATAGTGGTCGTTGGCGATGGGCTGGTCGTCGGTGTGGGCCTCCACCATCACCGGGTGGGGGTGGGCCTTCACGAACTGGGTGATGATGTCGAGCTCGTCGAATCGCTCCGGGTCCAGCGTCGCGGCCGCGGACCGAAACAACTTGTGAACACGAAGAATGATGTGTTCCTCGGTCACGATGACCTTCATGGATCCATCGAGCTTGCGCTGGAGGATGAGGCTCTGGATCGGCATCAGGTGGTCGGGCAAGCCTTGAGCCGGGCTCTTCGAGCCGTCCGGCGAATCCCACTCGATCGGGTTCGAGGAGCGGGTCTCGAAGTATCCGGGGCGCGGCGTCACCACCCCGAGCGCGTCCTTCACCGATCCGAGCGCGGCCTTGAACTGGATGACGTTCAACTGGGCGAACGACAGGAGCAGAACGAAGAACGTCAGCAGCAGGGTCGCGAGGTCGGCGAAGGTCGCCATCCACGCCGGTGCGCCTGGCGGCTCGGGATCGTCCTCGATCTGAGGTACGGCGGGGGGCAGCTTGGACTTGCTCGTTTGTGCCATGGGATGCGCTCCTCGCTAGAGTGCGTCAGCTCGGCTCGGGGGCAGCTCGGGCGCGGGGGGCGAGAAAGCCCTCGAGCCGGTCCACGATGAGCCGAGGGTTGTCGCCCTTCAGAATTCCTTCCACCCCGTCCATGACGATGCGCATGTTGAGCTGCTCCTCTTTGGTGCGGTTCTCCAGCTTCTCGGCGATCGGGTTGCACAAGAGAAACGCGATGAGCGCTCCGTAGAGCGTCGTGAGCAGGGCGATGGCCATCGCCGGGCCGATGCTCGACGGGTCCGAGAGCGCTTGCAGCATCTGGACGAGCCCGATCAGGGTCCCGACCATGCCCATGGACGGGGCGATGCCACCCATGAACCGGAACAGTTTTTGGCCCCGCTTGTGCCGGTCCGCGAGCGAGGTGAACTCCCCGATGAGGGACGCTCGGATCTCTTCGGGGGCCACTCCATCCACCGCGAGGCGCACCGCCTTTCGCAGAAAGTGGTCCTCGATGTCGAAGCCCTCGAGAGCGAGGATCCCGTCCTTTCGGGCGGCGAGCGCCAGCTCCCCCAGGAACTCGATCGTCTCCTTCGGAGACCGGCCGCGATCGAAGAACGCGTTCAGCGCCACGCGAAAGGCATTGAGCACGTTGCTCATGCGCTCCGCGATCATGGTGGCGGCCAAAGTGCCGCCGACCACGACCATGATGGAAGGCGGGTTCACGAACGAGGACAGCGGGCTGTCCATCAAGATCGCGCCCAGGATGAGACCGAAGCCGGCGATGATGCCGATGATGGTTCCGAAGTCCACGAGTGCTCCTCCCCGACCTTCGGACGGGGTTGCCTGTTCAATCGTCGGCGTCGGCGCCCGGTGGAGCCCAGGCCGTTGGGGCGGCCGCTGCCCGCGCCAGAACGAGCCAGCGGGCGGCCAAACGCCAGGTCCGTTTCCGGCATCCCAATCCGTCCAAGACGGTTTAGGCTGGAGGCCGGATGGCAGAGCATAGCGTTCGTGACGACCCTTCGGGCTCCGCCCTGACCCGAGCCCGCTCCGCCGCGGTGGCCAAAAGCACCGAGGCGCCGCCGGCCCGACTCTCGCCCTGGGTGCGGCCGCTGGTGTGGCTGCACCGGCGGCTGTCCCCGAAATCCGCGGACCACGCCGAGTGGAAGGAGCGCATCGAGGCCATCGAGCACGCCCAGGACGTGGACGCGGAGCCCAGCACGGAGGGCAAGGCGATCCTGGCCGACCGAAAGGCGTGGCAGCAAATGAAGCAGACCGGCCTCGTCGCGTCCGCCGGCGGCTTGGGGGTCGCGTCGGTGTGGATGGGGGCCTTCCTGCTCCCTTGGTACGCGTTCGGCCACGGCTTCGGCTGGGTGGCCACGGCGCTGCTCTTGCCCGTGCCGATCGCGTGGCGCGTGGGCCGGAGGATGTGGGAGCGGGCCGCGCTCGAGGGCATGAAGGACCTCGGACCGAACCCGACCCCGCAGCAGCAGAACCGGGCGCTCGCCCTCGGAATGAGCCGGGGCATGGTCGCCGGCGCCGCCACCGGCTTCACGCTCGTCTTTCTGCAGGGGCTGGTCTCCTGGTTCATGACCCCAGCCCCCACCCTCGCCCTCGAGCTGATCGTCGACCTGTACTGGGCCAGCGGCGCCGGCGTGATCGGGGCCGCGGTCGGAGCGATGTTCGGACCGCTCGTGGCCCGGGGCGCCCCAACCTCGGCCTCCTCCGTGCCCTCCCAGCGCTACCTGCCCGAGCCCGACCCGAAGTGAGTCTCTGGCCGGTGCGAGGCGCTCGTGTTAGCCCGCCATCGATGCTGATTCGCACCGCTCCGCTGTGGCTCCTTCTCGCCGGCTGCGGCGGTTGCGACGGCAGCAGTGAAGCCGGCCTCCAGGCCCGGACCAGCCGAGTGTGGGGTCTAGCGAAGCAGCAGGAAGCCGAGCGGCAGCGAGCCGAGGAGCCCATCGACGCCTCCTCGCTCGACGTCGACCGGGCCGCGCTCGACCGGGTCCGCGGCCTTACCTTCCCGGAGGTCGTCGCTCGGCTCGGCTTCGTCCGGTACCAGGGCAAGGCTCGATTCTCGCTCGCGAGGAACGACCACGAGCTCGAGGTCGTCGAGGACACGACCATCGAGCACGGCCTCGACGGCGGGTGGCGGGTGGTGCAGCGGGACGGAAAAGGCGTTCTGCTCCGCGAGAAGCTGCACCACCACGGGCTGTTCTACGTGCGAAACGGTCCCGGCCAGCTCCGGGCCCAGGGCGTCGCCGACGCGCCGGGCGAAGCGACGCTCGATGAAGCCTTCGAGCCCCTCTCGACGTTCACGGCCTGGTACGGCGAGCGCCTCGCCGTGCGCCGGGCCGGCAGCGGGACCCGAGGCGGCCAGCGCACCATCGAGTACCAGTGGCGGCTCGGCCCCGGGCCGGATCGGCTCGACGACCCGAACCGCCCGGGCAAAGGGGTTCGGCCGGTCGCCCTGTCGGGCAAGATCTCGGTGGACGAAGGCACCGGTGTCCCGCTGATGGCCACCCTGCGCGGTAAACTCGAGATCGAGCCCCCTCCCGGCGGCAGCGAATGGGGGAGCTTGGAGCTCGCGCTCGACATGACCATCGAGCCGATCGAAGGCCGCCCGATCCTCCCCAGCGAAGCGGTGCCAGAGCTGAGCCACCGGAGCATGGACGACGACCCCCTCGGGTTCTTGCGGGGCGGTACCCGGACGGCCACCATCATCGGGGGGCCGGGCCGCCCATGAGCCGAGCTTCTCGCCTGCGCGCGTTCGGGCCGGCCGGCCGCATCGTCGTCAAGATCGGGTCGGCGGTGCTCACCGACGAGCACGGCCGCATCGACCCGAGGGTCATCCGCCGAATCGCGAGCGAGGTCGCCCCGCTGGCGAGCCCCCGCCGCTGGCCGTACCTCGTGTCATCGGGGGCGATCGCGGTCGGCATGGGCATTCTCGGCCTCGCCCAGCGTCCCCGCACCATGGCCGGACTGCAGTCGGCGGCCGCGGTCGGACAGAGCAAGCTGGTCGAAGCGTGGTCGCAGGCGTTTCGGCGCTACGAGGTGCCCGTCGCCCAGATCCTGCTGACCCACGCCGACCTGTCCGACCGACGCCGCTTTCTGAACGCCCGCCGCGCCTTGGGCGAGCTCGAGCGACGGCGCGCGATCCCGGTCATCAACGAGAACGACACCGTCTCGTTCGAAGAGATCGCGTTTGGCGACAACGATGAGCTGGCGGCGCTGGTGACGAACCTGGTCGATGCGCCCCTGCTCGTCATGCTCAGCACCGCCCCCGGCGTGCTCGACCACGCGGGCGAGCGAATTCGAGAGGTCGCCGCGGCCGATCCGCTGCTCGATGAGGTCGCGAAGCCTGGATCCTCCCGGCTCGGAAAGGGCGGGATGGTGAGCAAGCTGCGCGCGGCCCGGATCGCCTGCGCCCGAGGGGCCCACGTCGCGATCCTCCCCGGAAAGACACCCAAGATCCTGGCCTCCTTCCTCGGCGGCGAGGACGTGGGCACGCTCATCCTCCCCGACGAGGCCAGGCCGAGCTTGCGCAGCCGGGCCCACTGGATCGCCCACGCGCTGCGGCCCACCGGCGCGGTCGCCGTGGATCCGGGCGCGGCCGAGGCCCTGCTCCGCCGAGGCAAGAGCCTCCTTGCCCAAGGGGTGGTCGGGGTGAGCGGCGACTTCTCGGAAGGGGACGCCGTGGACGTGGTTCACGCTGGGGCCCCCGAGAAGCCGTTCGCACGAGGTCTCATTCGCTTCTCGGCCGCGCAGGTCCGGGCCCTGGTGGCCGGACAGGGCCCAGAGAGCCCCCGCTTCGCGGCCGGCGACGCCCTCATCCACCGTGACGATCTGGTTCTGCTCGACGACGGCCGGGCCGCTCGAAGCGCCGAGCCGCCCGAAGCCGCACCCGACGCCCACCGGGACCGCCCGCCGTCGGTTGCCCGGCCCGACCGCCCGGCCTCATTCTGGCCCGGTCCATGACCCGGCCTCCCCCGAAGCGCTCGCCCACCCCGCCGTGGGAAGAGGAGACGGTTGTCGAGCAGCGGGCCGAGCTGTGGCGGGTCCGGGCCGAGCTGAAGGCGGCGCTCGACAAGCCTCGCGAGCAAGCGCCGAAGGCCGCGCCTCCCCGCGGGCGAGGAGGCGACTCGCGAGCGCAGCGCCCTTCATGGGAAGAGCCGCCGCTCCCCCCCGCGGTGCGGCCTCCACCGGCGAGCGCACCGCAGGCGCCGCGTCTGGGCGGCAGGCCCGCTCTGGAGGTCTACCCTCCGCGCCCATCCCGGTCCGACCCTGGGGCGAATCCGAGCTCTCAGCCGATCCCCGACCGATCGGAGTCGCCGAGTCTGCTCGCCGACGCGCTCGGGGTCCCCTCCCTGCCAACCGCGCCGGCGCCCCAGGCGGCCCCAGGGCCCCCGTCCGAGCCCCGCTCCCCGCCGAGTCTGCCGGCGAAGCCGCTCCGGGGGCGGCCCTGGGTTCGGCCGAGCGAGGCGGGGCTCGACGCCGACGATCTGCATCGGCTCACCGAAACCTCGGCCGCGCTCGCCCGGGTGATCCCCGGCGTCCTGCTCGGGCTGACCGTGCTCGGCACCCTCTGGGTGTTCGGCCGCATCTCCGCAAACCCGTCGGGAGCGAGCCCCCACGTCGCCCTCGAGCTGCTCGCGAGCCCGAGCGGTCCGCAGCTCCCGCCGGACCCGGTCCGCGTCGCCCGCCTCGTCATCGAGACCGACCCTCCGGGGCTGCTCATCGTCCACGCCCAGGAGGTGCTCGGCAAAACCCCGTGCGACCTCGCGCTCGGCTACGATCTGCCCGACCAAGCCACGGTCCGCCTGAGCAGCCCCCGATTCGACCCCTGGGTCGCGACCGTCGGGCGAGACGAGCTCGGGGAGTACCGGGTTGTTGCCCGGCTCGCCGTTCGTCGGCCCATTCCCTGACGGCGGGCGTTCCCGGGTTGACCGGGCGCGAGCGGCTCCCTATCCCCCGGACCTCATGGTCGATTCGCGGATCCCGGGGTTCTATGGGTGGCCGCTCGAGGACCGGCGCCGTGCCCTGACCGATCTGACGGGGATTCACGACCTTGGCGCCCTCGACCCCGGCACCCTCGACCTCGAGCTGGCCGACAAGCTGATCGAGAACGTCGTCGGGGTGCTGGGCCTACCGCTCGGGCTCGGGCTCAATTTTCGCCTGAACGGGGTGGATCACCTCGTACCGATGGTGGTCGAGGAGCCCTCGGTGGTGGCGGCATTCAGCCACGCCTCGAAGCTGGTCCGTCTCGGCGGGGGCTTCGAGGCCGACGCCGATCCCTCGATCATGATCGGGCAGCTGCAGCTGTCGCCCCGTTCGGATGAGGTGGACGATTTGGCGGCGCGTCTGCGGGAAGGGGCCGCCGCGATCGACGACGCGGCCCGAGCGGCGGCGGCGTCGATGGAGCCGCGGGGGGGCGGCTACCGGGGCATGGAGCTGCGCCGGGTCGAGGACCCCGAGGGCGGACCGCCGATCCTCGTCGTCCACCTGCACGTCGATGTCGTGGACGCGATGGGGGCAAACCTCGTGAACCACGTCGCCGAACGGACCGCGGCGGTCGTGGAGGCGGTCGGCGGGACCCCGGTCGGGCTCCGCATCCTCAGCAACCTGTGCGACCGGCGGCTCGCCCGCGCCACCGCTCGGGTGCCGGTCTCGGCGCTCGGGGGCCGCACCATCGCCGAGCGGGTCGCGGAAGCCGACCGCTTCGCCCGCATCGACCCCTACCGAGCTGCGACCCACAACAAGGGCTTCTTGAACGGCGTGGACGCGGTCGCGCTGGCGACGGGAAACGACTGGCGGGCCATCGAGGCCGGCTGCCACGCCTACGCGGCGAGGGACGGGACCTACCGGGGCTTGACCCGGTGGCAGGTCGAGGACGACCACCTCGTCGGCCGCACCGAGGTCCCGATGGCGGTCGGGACCGTCGGGGGCATCACCCGCAGCCACCCCACGATCGCGCTGTGCCGGGCGATCCTGGGGGTGCCGGACGCCCGGACGCTGGCTGGCCTCTTCGCGGCGGCCGGACTCGCGCAAAACCTGGCCGCGATCAAGGCGCTCGCCACCGAAGGGATCCAGCGCGGCCACATGGGCCTCGCCGCCCGGCAGCTCGCGCTCGCCGCTGGCGCTCGGCCCGACGAGATCGACCCGGTGGTGGCGCGGGCACGGCTCCTTGGAACGATCACCGCCGAATCGGTGGCCAAAGCCCTGGTGGAGCATCGGAGTGCGCGGTGAGCGCACGGCGGTGGGCCGAGCGCCGGGGAAGCTGCTGCTGCTCGGGGAGCACGCGGTGGTCTACGGGGCCCGGGCCATCGGCCTCCCCCTCGACCGAGGGGTGACCGTCCGCTTTCAGTCGGGCTCGGGCAAGGTGACGACCCGGCTCGGCCCCGGCCTCGAGCCTCCGCCCCCGAGCGCGCTCGCTTCCCCCGCCGCGCTCGTGGCCCGGGCGCTCGGGCCGCTCGGCGGGGCGCTCGACGTGGACATCGAGCTCGACATCCCCCCGATGAGCGGGTGCGGTTCGAGCGCCGCCCTGGCCGTGGCCCTGCTCCGGGCCCGCGCGGACTGGCTCCACGCGCCCCCTCCGACGCGGCGATCCCTCTGGGCCGAAGCGCTCGAGGTGGAACGGGAGGCCCACGCCCACCCCTCGGGAGTGGACCCGGCGGTGGTGAGCTGGGGCCAGCCGATCGTCTTTCGCCGAAGGGCAGATCGGCCGAAGATCCGCCGCCTCCGCCTGGTGAGGCCGCTGCCCTTCGTCGCCGGGTGGTGCGGCAGCCACGGGGGAACCAGGCACAGCGTCACCGGACTCGCCGTGCTCCGGGCCGAGCGCCCGAGGCTCGTCGCGGCGGCGATGGCCACGCTCGGAGAGGCGGCCCGGACCGGCCAGCGGGCGCTCGAGACCGGGGCCTTCGAGCCGCTCGGACCGGCGCTCGACCTCGCCCACGGGGTGCTCGCTGGGCTCGGGCTCGTCACCGCCCCCGTGGAAGCGGCGGTGCGGGCGGCACGGGCGGCCGGAGCGCTTGGCGCCAAGATGAGCGGGGCCGGCGGGGCGGGCGGGGCGTGGATCGGCGTCTTTCCCACCTTGGAGGCAGCCCTGGCCGCCGCCGCGGAGCTCGAGGCCCAGGGCTTTTCGGTCCTCGAGACCGGCATCGCGACCAGCGAGCGCGCCCAACCGAGGCCCTGAGCACCGAAGCCGCTCGCTCGCGCGGACGATTCGGCCGGTGGGCCGGCGAGCCGAGTTCAGCTGGACCGGTTTCTGCCCTACCCTACCCGGGCCGGCCATGGTTCGCCCCGTCCCTCCCCTGCTCGCCCTCCTCGCCCTGCTCGCCCTCGCCTGCGACGGCGAGGACCCTGCGCCCACCCCCGCCGACGCCGGCCCGACCGACGTCGAGGCCGGTCCGCCCGACCGCGACGGGGACGGGTGGCCCGATGCGGTCGACAACTGCCCCGACGTCCCCAACCCGGAGCAGCGGGACCGCGACGGCGACGGCATCGGCGATGCGTGCGATCCTTGCCCCGCCACCCCGAACCCGGACACCGCGTGCGAGATCGTGGAGGCGCCGGTCGGCCCCGGAGGCCTGATCACCCTCTCCCTCCCCGACCCGGACCGCATCGTCGCCGTGGTGGGTCGGGTGGACGCCCCCCAATCCGGTCGGCAAGCGGTCGTCCGCTACGGGCTCGAGGTCCCGGCTCGGTCCATGCTCCGCGTGCGCGTCGCCCGAAACGCCGCCGAGTCCCGCCTGCAACCGGCCCTGCGAGCCTCCGCCGAAGGCTACGCCCCTCGCCTCGCCGAAGGGCGCTTCGTGGCCGAGCGAGCGCTCTACTTCGCTGAAGCTGGGACCTACGAGATCGACGTGGGCGACCGGCGGGGCTTGCTCGGCGAGGACGCGCGCGGCGGACCGGACGACACCTTCGAGCTCGGCATCGAGCGCCTCGCCGTGGTCCCGCAGACCGTCGAGATCCCGTTCACCCGGCGACCGTTCGACCTGCCCGACCTGGGCACGCCGCTGGTCCTCGACTTCGAGCTGTCCTCTCGGGCGTTCTCGGTCCTCGCCACCCAGACCTCGCTCGGGCTCGGGGCGAGCGAGGACGGCATCGACACCGTGCTCGTGCTCGAGCGGCCGATGGGGGTGATCGAGAACGACGACGCCGGGCCAGGAACCACCGACAGCCGCATCGTGCTCGACCGGCTCGACGCGCCGGAGCCGGTGCGCCTGGTGCTCGACCCCCGGCGGATCGTCGGGGAGGTGGAGCGCCGAGGCGTGAGCCTCACCGTCGAGCAGTTCGACACCCGCCGCGAGCTCGAGCCGAACGATTCCCCCGCGCTCGCCTCACCGCTCGCCGTGCCTGGCCAGACCAGCGGTGAGCTCGAGCAGAAGGAGTCTGGAGCGATCCCCGACCTCGACTGGTACGAGTTCGAGGCCGAGGCCGGCACCTTCCTCCGCCTCACCGGGCTCTTGAGCGGGGAGTCGATCGCCGACCCGCTCATGGCGCTCGCGCGACTCGATGCCCGAGGCCAGCCGGAGTTCTTGTATGTCAACACCGACGACACCGGGGCGAGCCCCCGGCTCGAGGCGATGCTCTTCGAGACCGGCACCTACCACCTGCTCATCACCGATGAGCGCAACCTGGGCGCAGCGCCCTACGTGGGCGGGCCGCTGTACACCTACGGCATCTTCGCCGAGACCCCCCGGCTCCGGCCGGAGGCCGAGGTCATCACCTCGACCACGACCGTCGACGGAACGCTCGGCCTCGGGGGAAGGATCGTGTTTCACCCGGTGCAAGTGGCCGGACCGACGGTGCTCGACGCCCGCACCCTGTCGGCGACCCCAAGCGATCTGTCGCCGTTCTTCCGGGTGTTCGGCGAGGGCGGCGTGGGCCAGCTCGGTTTTGGTCCGACCGGGCTCGCGTTCCTCCCGGGGCCCGGGGCCTACCTGCTCGCGGTGCAAAACGCGAACGACGGGCTCGGCGGCCCCGGCTTTCGGTACCAGGCCCGGGCCGAGCTGAGCCCGGTGGTGCCGACGAACGAAGTCGAGCCCAACGATGGGGTGACCGAAGCCAACCCCCTGCCCACCGGTCCAACCGCGGTCGCGCTCGGGGAGCTATCGACCCCCGAGGACGACGACCGATTTCGGGTCACGCTGCAGAGCGGCGCCGAGCTGACGGCGACCCTGACCGTGGGCCGAGCGGGCCGGACGCTGAACCTCACCGACGGATTCGGCGCTGCGCTCGCCACCGGAGCAGGCCTCCTCGTGTTCACCGCGCCGGCCACCGGCCCCTATGTCCTGCAGGTCGCCTCGCCCGAGCCGGGGCCCTACGTGCTCGTGGTGCAGGTCCGCGCGCCGTGAGCGTCGCTGTCGCCGTCATCGCCTTCAACCGCCCCGACCTGACCGGCGCCGTGCTCGACCGGGTGCTCGCCGCGGACGTGGGACCGGTTCTGATCGTCGCCGATGGGCCTCGGCGAGACCGGCCCCAAGATCCGGCCCGGGTCGAGGCGGTGCGGCGGCTCGCCAAGCAGGACCCGCGCCTCGAGCTCCATGCTTCGGACGAAAACCTCGGGCTGCGCCGCAACTACGAGCGCGCGGTGGACCGGCTCATGGCCGAGCACGGCCGGGGGATCGTGCTCGAAGACGACACGCTGCCCGACCTGAGCTTCTTTCCCTACGTCGCCGAGCTGCTCCACCGCTACGCGGACGACGAGCGCATCGGGGCGGTCTGCGGCCAGCAGATGAGGGGGCGACCGGGGAGCACCGCCAGCTACGGGTTCAGCCACATCGCCCCCCCTTGGGGCTGGGCGACGTGGGCTCGGGCGTGGAAGGACTACGACCGCAACCTGTCCTCATGGCCAGCTCTTCGGGCCTCGGGGCAACTCGACCGCCTCCTCGGGCCGGCGACGGCGAGGGAGTGGTCGGCGTTGTTCGATCACGCGGCGTCCATCGACAGCTGCTGGATCCGGTGGGTGCTCACGTCGTGGACCCACCATCGGCTCGCCGCCGTCCCCGCCGTCAACCTCGTCACGAACCTCGGCGTCGGCGACGACGCCACCCACACGAGCCGCAGCTCGAGGTACGCACGCCATGGGTTGGCCCCGACCCAGCCCATCTCCTTCCCGCTTCGCCATCCTCCGCATCTCGGGGAGCGCTGCGCCGCCGCCGAGCAGCAGCTGGCCGAGGCGGCGCTCCCGTTTTCGCCGCTGAAGCGGGAGTTCAAGCGATGGGCCCTCGACGGCCCGTGGTTGGCCTTTCACCGCTGGAAAAAGTAGATCCCAATGGAAAGACCGAGCGCTGGCGGCACCGATGCAGCGGGTCTCGGCTCGATTGGCAGGGCGAAGGACTGGCGCCCATGAAGCGCGCCCGCCATAGTGAAGCCGGGCATGATCGTCGGCTGTCCGAAATGCGGCGCCGGACACGCGGTTCCGGCCTCTCGCCTCGACGAGGACGGACGGAACGTGGACTGCCGCAGGTGCGGCGCCTCGTTCGTCGTTCGAAACGATGAACACGGCTCGGTGCAGGCGATCCTGGTGTCCGGTTCGGAGGCCTCGCTGCCCTCGCACCTGACCTCGGACCTCGAAGCTCCCCCGCTCGACTCCGACGACTTCTACGCCGATCCGGAGCCAGCCGACCGGTCGTCCCCCTCCGGGTTGCGCCTGGAGGTGGCGGACGAGGACGACGGGGGGGAAGAAGAGCTGCTGCCCGTCCCCCGAGGCTGGGTGAAGCCGGACGGCGGGCGGGGCGCCGGCGATCCCTTCGACGGTCCGGACGCGAGCCTCGACGCGGCGCTGGCCGGCCACAGCGCGGACGAAGATCACGGCGACGACGCTTGGCAGGCCCTGTCCCGGTCCCTGCAGGACGACCCGAGCGACCTGGTCTCCCCAAAATCCCCTGGTGTGGACGACGATCCCGCCGCGCTCGAACCGACGCTCGCCGGAGAGCCGATCCCCGTCATTCCCCGGGTGACGGCGACGGCGGTAGCGGTGAAGGAACCCCGGGTGGTCGCGGCGAGCAAGCCGGGCTCCGTTCGCCCCCTTGAAAACGACGGTGACCCCGACCGAGACGCGCTGACCCCCGTTCGGTCCCGAAACGCCCCCGACGGACCGGACCCCGACCGGGACTCGCTGACCCCCGTTCGGTCCCGAAACGCCCCCTCTTCCGGTGCCCGCGACGGCGAAGCAGGACGCGACCGGGCGGGCGACGCCTCCGGGCACGCTTCGGCGCCGGCCGGCGCCGGGGATGGGTTCGATGACCTCGCCGCTGCGTTCAGCGGCCTAGGGGCCAAAGGTGTGAGCAAACCGGCGGCGAGACCGGCCTCCATGCCCGCCGCAGCCCGGGCGAAATCGACCGGTCCCAAGAGGGTATCGGGCAGCCCTCCCCCGGCACGCAAAGCGACAAACCGACCCGCGCCGAGCCACCGACCCGGCGCTTCGGCCACCAAGCCCCGCTTCGTACCGCTCGACCCCGACGTCCCCCCCGAGCGGGAGCGACCGCCGGCAGCCCCGGCCCGTCGAAAGCCTCGGGGTCGGACTGCGCTGTGGGTCGGCCTGGTCCTCGCCGGGTCGGTGGGCACGCTGGCCGCGGTGGGGCTCGCCCGAAACCCGACCCGGCCGGCCCCGCCCGAACCGGATCCGAACCCGGCCGGTCTCGCCGCGCGGGACCCGTCCTCGGGCGGGACGACCATTCCGAAGACGAACGCCCAGATGCGGCCCGCGGATCCGGACCCGCGCCCCGCTCCGCCCGGTCCCGACCGAACGCCGGACCCCACACGCGAGCCAGCCGGTGCCGGCCCGGCGGGACCGGACCCAGCGCGGAGCGAGGGGCCGCGGGGCCTGGGCCGAGCGTACGTCGCCCGGACCACCCGCTTGAGCGATCGAGCCGGGGGCCGGCCCGGAGAGACGCTCTCGGCCGGCACCCCGGTGGAGCGGCTCGGTGTCCACCGCGGCTTCATCCTCGTGCTCATCGAGCCCGGCGGACCGGTGGGTTTCGTCGAAGCGGACGTGCTCGAAGAGCAAAAGCCGGTGGCGACGCTCGCCGCCGAAAACCCGTTCGAAGGATGCACCGGTGCGCCCGCTCCGTGCCGCGCCCACGCCCAAAGGCAACTCGAGCGCTGCCTCGAGGCCTGCGGTCCGAAGGACGCGCGCAGCGACCGCTGCGCCGCTGTGTGCAGGGTGGCTTTCGAAAACTGCGGACGCGCCTGCCGGCGCTGAGGTCCGGGCGGACCCGCCGGAAGGAATGGGGAGGCAAGTGCGGGGAGCAGTCGAGCCTCTGGTCGAACACGGGGACCGGCTTCGTCTCGACGCCCTCCATCTGCGCCCGGAGGCGACGGAGCTTCGGCAGCTGCTCACGACCGCCGCTTATTGGCAGGGCTTCGGCGTGGCCCGGTTCGAGCCTCTGCTCGTTCACGCCCCCCCGCCGCTGGGTTCGCTCGGGATCGGGGCCCTGCTGAGGTTCGGGGAGCACCCAGCCGGCCGGCTCGAGCCTCGGGACCTGGCCGCGGCGAAGACCGCGCTCGCCGACCTCCCGAGCGACCTTCGGGAGCCGGCCCTCGCGGCGCTCGACCTGCTCGGCCAGGCGGTCGAGGCGCGGGAGCGGCTGCCGGAGTGGGAGCGCCAGGGGTTTCGCCCCACCGCGTTGCCGCTCGGCTCGCCGGCGCACGCCCTCCGCGCCTCGGGTGAGGCCCGAATCGCCATCGACGGCGAGGCCGTAGGCCCAACCGCGCGGGTGCCGCTCGGGGTGGTCCTGACCCTCACCGCCACCGACGAGCGGGGTCGCCCGCTGCCCCCGCCCGAGCTGCAGAGCGCCACCCGCGCCCCGGTGTGGACGGTGGAGGGCCCGCCCCGGCGCGCGGTGTTCCTCATCCCCGGACCCTACGAGGCCCAAGTCCCGGGCCGGGCCTTCGGACGCCGGACCGTTCTGGCCGGCTCCCGCCCCGCCTCTCCTTGAGTTTCGACCCGCTGCCCGGGGACCTCACCCGACTCAGTTCGGAGGGAGGTCTCCCGGCTCGAGCACGGAGAGGCCAAACTCGTCGAACTCGAGCAGGCCCCGAAAGGCGGGGTGGTTTTGGGTGTCGTAGAGGTGGTGGGTGCGGCCTCGCACCGGCTTTCGGCCCATCGGCTCCTCGAGGTCGAACACGATGAGCACGTTGCGAAGCGGGGCGGCCGCTCCGAGCGAGTCTCGGCCGAATTTCCGCAGCATCGCCACCCGAAAGCCCCGGTCGAGCAGCATCCCGGAGATGCCGTCCACGTTCTCGAGGTCGAACGCGACGAGGCGGTCCTTCAGCTCGATCGCCACCCCGCGGTAGTTGCCGTCCTCGTCGAGCGCATTTGCCTTCACGATGCGAGCGAGGTTCTCGATCGACCGATCGAGCCACCGGTCTTCGCCGCCCTCGGCCCGCTCCACCTCGGCCAGGGACGCGAAGCGAAGCCCGAGTCCCTCTTCCGGGACGCCCAGCACCGCGAACAGCCCAGCCGCCACCGGCCGGCGCCAAGGCCGGATCTCGGGGAGGCGCCTCGGGGGGCCGATCGCCCCGAGGTCTTGGTATTGCACCCACTTTTCTCCCTTCAGCAGCGGGATGACCGTCTCTTCGGACTGCTCGAGGGTGCGCCGGCGAGCGGCGTCCTTCGCTTGCGCGTCGGCGAGCCACGCCTCGACGAACGCGGACCCGGACTGTCCGGACGCCCGGTAGGCCTCGAAGGCGGCGCCCACGTCGAGCTGATCGACCTGGTCGGCCCGGCTGTACCACGTCACCGGACCCTCCCGCCGGAACATCACCCAGCCTGGGTTCGCCTTCGAGTAGGCCGACTCGAGCGCCCGCCGAAACGCGGGCTCGTCGTATTCGGATGGGCAGCCGACCGCGCCCGCGAGCACGACCAGCGCGCCAAATCTCCGGGCGAGCACCCGGGCATGCTGCCACGCTCAAGGCACCCAGGCCACCGACAAGCCGAGCCCCGCCTCGAGCCGCTCCCCCGCCTGAACCAGCGCCTCCGCCGACAGCCAGCGGGTGATGCGAAGCCGGGCCGAGCCGGTGAGCACCGAAAAGCCGTCCGGGGCGAACGGGGCTCGTCCGGTGTACGCGAGCCTGAGCGAGAGCACTCGGGCCCCGCCCAGCGACAGGCCCCCGAGCTCGACGAGCGCGCCGAGCTGCTCGTCGAGCTGAACCCGGGGCTCGGTCCCCCGCCCGTAGCCGAGCGAAAACGCGAGGCTCCCCCGGCGCAGCTGCGCCTCGCCCTGCACCACCGCCCGCCCCCGATCCACCGCCTCGAGGCCGGTTCTTTGGCTAAACCGATGAATCATGAAGGTAGGACCGAATAGATCGAACAGGAAGTTCGGTCCGGCGTGGCCGGCCTCGAGCTGCACGCCGATCGTCGTGCGAGCGGGCAGCGAGAAGGTCCCGGACATCCGAGCTCGGGCCCCAGCGCCGACCCGCCCCTCAGCCGAGAGCAGCTGCGCGTCGGTCCGGAGCGCGAGCCGCATCCCGGAGGTGATGCCGACGCTCGCCTCCGCCGCGACCTCGCCCCCGTCCACCGCCGAGAGCCCTACGCCGTCCCTCGTGCCCGGTCGGTCGGTCGCCGCCACCGCCGACAGCTCGAGGAACGGCAGGGCCGAGACCCCGAGCCCGAAGACCCCGAGCCCCGGATCGACCACGTCGTCGAGCAGCAGCTCCAAGGACACCGGCCCGGGGCGCCACGCCGCAAAGGCGGTGAGCGGGGAGCGAGCCACCGACAGCCCGGGGAGGCCGGCCGCGAGCAGCGACGGCGACAGGTCCCGAACCAGCGCGCCCACCCGGTGCGTCCCCACCCGCTCGAGCGAGAGCTCGAGCCGGGCGCCGGGGAGGCCGAGCCGCAGGGTGCGCAGAAACCGGGTGGCGTCGGCGAAGCTCTCGACCGCGCCCACCGACGGATCCGGGTCGAAGCGAACCGGGGCGGCGAGCGTCAGCTCGAACCCCCACGGGGCGTGAAGGAGCGACGCTTCCGGGGCGAGCACCAGCGCGACCCGGCCCCGCTCGGAGGCGGCGAGCGACCGCAGCCCCACGCCGCTGCCCTCGAGCGGGTCGAGCACGAAGCCGAGCCGAGGGGGACGAAACCGGGCCGGACGGTCCACCATCGGAAGGAGCGCCGACGCCCCTCGGTGCTCCTCGACCTCGGTCACTTCGGCGAGCGCAAAGCTCGGCGTGGAGGTGAGCACCCGCCGGGCCGAGACCAGCCGGGAGCGAAACCAACGGGCGGACAGGTCGGCGACCACCACCTCGCCCCGACCGCTCGAGGCGTGCACGAGGTTGCCGTCCCCAAGATACATCCCGACATGGGAGACCGGCCGCCCCGGGTCGGCGAAGAAGACGAGGTCGCCCGGCCGCAGCTCCGACAGCGGGACCGGGTCTCCGGCTCGGGCCTGGTCCCTCGACACCCGGGGCAGGGCCCAGCCCGACTCGGCGTAGACCCGGCACACGAAGCCGGAGCAGTCGAAGGCCGGCTCCCCGATCCCGCCGAGCGCGTACGGGTGCCCAAGGTACCGAAGGGCCCGGCGCAGCACCGCGGAGGCCTCGGTCTCGGGCGGGGGAGGCGCGACCCGCAGCGGCGGAGGCCGCTCCCACCCGACGAGCAGCAAGAACAGCAGGAGCCGCTCAGGGCGCGAGCAGAAAGACCCCGGCATCGGCCTCCTCGACCGCGAAGCACGGCAGAGACGTCCCCGGTCGGCCCCGGCACGCGCCGGTCTCGAGCGAAAACGCCCACCCGTGCAGCGGGCACTCGATAGAGCCGTGCACCACTTCGCCCTGGTGCATCGGCCCGCCCCGGTGGGGACAGACGTCCTCGAGCGCGTACACCCGGCCTTCGTACCGAACGAGCATCACCTCGTACCCGAACGCGAGCACCCGCATCGGCGCCCCTTCCGCTGGCGCCCCCGGGGCCGCCACCCAGACCTTTCGCACCGAGAGACGCTACCCCAACCGATCCACGGGCGGCACCGACCCGACGGCGGCGCCGGCTCATGACCCTCGGTCGGCCCAGCCGAGCGCGCCCGCCGGCTCGCCCCGAACCAGGCTGAGCGAGCCCCGGGCCTCGGCCGCGCGCCGCACCACCGCCTGCCGGGCCTGCTCGAGTCGAAGCCGGTCGACCACGCCGAGGGCCCCATGCTCGGCGAGCCGGTCGAGCGCGGGCAGCATCGAAGGCCCAGCTCGAGCCTCCACCGCGGAGAAGATCCGCCATCGCCCCGCGGGCAGGGCGAAGGGCACCGCCTCGAGCCATCGATGAGGCGGGGTCTTCTGCAACAAAACCTGCACGATGAGGCCGGCCCGCCCCGCCGACGGGCGCCGGGACAAGAGGCTCGGCAGCGCCGAGCCCTCCCCCAGACGAGCGAGGGCTCGGACCGCGAGCCGGCCTTCGGGCCTCGGGTCGAGGGCGACCCGAATCAGCACCGTCGAGAGCTCGGATTCGGGACCCTCCCTGGCCAGCGATCGCACCGCTCGCCGTCGAAACCCGGGCTCGAGACGGCGGTCGGCGGCGAGCTGGGCCAAAGCCGCCCGCCCGAGCACCCCCGCCCCGGTGGCGGCGGCGAGCCGCACCTCGGGGTCCGCGTCCACGAGCCCCCGAACGAACGCCCGGTTCGGGTCGGCGAGCCCGTCGAGCGCGGTCTGGGCCCGGCGAACCCGGGCCACGATCTCGGTGAGCTCGGCCCGCGCCGGCGCACCCAAGCGGAGGGTCCACAGCCGACCTCGGTCCGGCCCGCTCGCCCACCGCCACGCCGGCCCGATGAGCCCCTCCCTGGCCAGCCCCAACCGAAGCAGCGGAGCGGCGCACCGGTCGGCGGGGAGCGGGATCTCGAAGCCGAGCTCCACCGCGCCGTCGGCCCGGAGGTCGATGCGAACCTTCAGCCCGTCGCCGACGTGGGCCCAGTCCCCTCGCAGCGCCTCGATGGTCCGGAGCCGGGCCTGCCGGCGACGACTCCGAACCCCGCCAAGCCACCCCACCATCCTCCCAGGCTCTCACGAACCGGGCGCTCGGCTCCACCGGCTCGCGCGATGGTACGGTCGGGCGGTGGCCGGCCCCTCGCCCTGTCCCCCGGCGGCGCCGCGGCCGGTCCGAAGCGCCCAGATAAGCCCGCACCCCCGCCTCGAGGAGACGGTCCGGCGGCATCTCCAGCACCGGTGGCGCCGACCGATCGCCGAGCACACCCGAACGGCGTGGGCGGAGATCTCGGCGGTGCTCGCCGAAGACGACCGCCCGCTCGTGCTCGACAGCGGCTGCGGTACCGGCGAGAGCACCCACCGGATCGCCGCGCGGCACCCGGAGGCGTGGGTGCTCGGCGTGGACAAGAGCGCCCACCGCCTCGGAGGGTCGGCTCTGCGAAGAAACGGCCGGGTGCTGCTCGCCCGGGCCGAGCTCGCCGACCTGTGGCGCTGCCTCGACCGCGCGGTCGCCGCCCACTATCTGCTGTACCCGAACCCCTGGCCGAAGGCGGCCCAGCTCTCCCGCCGGTGGGCCGGGCATCCGGTCCTGCCCTGGCTGCTCGGGCTCGGGGGTCGGCTCGAGGTCCGGAGCAACTGGCCGGTCTACCTCGAGGAATTTGCGGCCGCGATCGCGCTCGTCACCGGAGCGGTCGCCTCGGTGAAGCCGATCGAGACCGGGCCGCCGCTGAGCCCGTTCGAGCGCAAATACCGAACCGCTGGGCACCCGCTCGCCGCTGTCACCGTCCACCTGCCCGACCGGTCGGCGTGGCCCCCGGCGCCGGGCCCGTAGACGGCGCTCGTAGGAGCGGCGACTCCGAAAGACCGCGGCGGCCCCGCGGGGTAGCTTCCGGCCGTGGAGCTCGGCGACGGGAGGACCCCTGCCCTCATCGAAGGCGAGCGCGTGCTCGACTTCGCAGAGCTCTCGTCCCGGGTCGCGGCCGCCGCCGGCCGCTACGGGGGCTGGCCCGCCGGGGCCAGGGTCGCGTTCTGCCCCGAGCGATCGGTGGACGGGCTCATCGAGCTCGCCGGCGTCCTCTCCGCCGGCCTCGTGCCGTGCCTGCTCCACCCTCGGTGGCCGGCGGAGCTCGGCGTCGAGGCCGCCGCCCGGGTGGGCGCGGATCCGCTCGCCGTGCGCCCCGGCCCACCGCGACCGCCTCGGGCCCCCGAAGACGATTGGGTCGTCCTGTTCACGTCGGGCAGCTCCGGGGCGCCGAAGGGGGTGCGCCTGTCCGCCCGCGCGGTGTCGGCCTCCGCCGCCGCCTTCTCGCTGGTGCGCCCGTGGCGACCGGAGGACCGCTGGCTGCTCGACCTCCCCATCGCCCACGTCGGCGGGTTCAGCGTGCTGACCCGGTGCTGGGGCGCGAACCGGGCGGTGGTCCTGCCCGACCGGCCGTGCCCGCCGCGCTTCGACCCGGAGCATTTTGTCCAAACCGTCGCTCGGCGGTCGGTCACGATCGCCTCGCTCGTGCCGACCATGCTCGGCCGGGTGGTGGCGCTCGGCCTGCGGGCGCCACCATCGGTGTCGCTCGTGCTCGTCGGCGGAGCGGCCGCGCCCCCGGCGCTCCTCTCCTCCGCGACCGAGCTCGGATGGCCGCTGATGCCCACCTACGGCCTCACCGAAGCGAGCTCGATGGTCACGCTCGGCGCGCCCGGCCAGCCCCTGCCCGGGACCGAGGTGCGGATCGAGAGGGGCGTCATCGAGCTGCGGGGCCCCACCTTGCTGTCCGGGTACCTGCCTGATAGGCCAGCTCTCGACGAGCAAGGCTGGTTTCGAACCGGCGATCTCGGGGCGCTCGACGAAGCTGGCCTTCGGGTGCTCGGCCGGGCCGATTCGGTCATCGTGACCGGCGGCGAGAACGTCTCTCCGGAGCGGGTCGAGGCCGCGCTGCGGGCCTGCCCCGGGGTCGAAGACGCGGTCGTCTACGGGCTCGCCGACCCTGAATGGGGCCAGATCGTGGCCGCGACCGTCGTGGGCGAGGCTCCGGCGCACGTCCCCGGGCTCGCCCGATTCGAGCAGCCCCGGCGCATCCGGACGGCTCGAGCCCTTCCCCTGTTGCCCTCGGGCAAAGTGGATCGCCGGGCGGCGCAGCGTGCATCCGCGGCTGAATCGTCCGTCGATTTGGACTAGTTTCCGCCCGGTGACCGCCCCGATGCCCGCCCCCTTGCGCGCCGCCGAGCCGATCCCGACCGAAGAGCTCGGCTCGGAGCCGCGCCGCCCAACCGGCGTGCTGCTCGTGAACCTCGGGACCCCGGACTCGACCGAGGTCGGTGACGTTCGCCGATATCTGCGCGAATTCCTGAGCGATCCTCGGGTGGTGGACATCAACCCGGTCGGCCGCTGGCTGCTGCTGAACCTCGTCATCCTTCCCTTTCGGCCAGCGCGCTCAGCCGAGGCGTACCGAACGATTTGGACGGATCGGGGTTCCCCGCTTTTGACCCACGGGGAGGATCTGGCCGCCGCGCTCGGCGCGCAGCTCGGCGAGGGCTACCGGGTGGCGCTGGCCATGCGGTACGGCAAGCCCGGGATCCGAGACGTGCTCGAGCGGCTGGTGGCGCAAGACCTCGAGCGGGTCGTGGTGGTCCCGCTGTTCCCGCAGTACAGCTCCGCCGCCTCCGGATCCGCGCTCGAGCGGGTCTACGACGTGGCCAAGAGCATGTGGAACGTGCCCGACCTCCGACCGGTGGCGCCGTTTTACGACGACCAGGGGTTCGTTCGGGCGTTCGCCGAGGTGGCCCGGCCCGTGTTCGAGAAGCTCGAACCGGACCACGTCCTGCTCAGCTACCACGGCATCCCGGAGCGCCACGTGCAGAAGAGCGACCCCACCGGGGGCTACTGCCTCATCGCCGAGAACTGCTGCGCGAAGATCTGCGCCGCCAACCGCTCTTGCTACCGCGCGCATTGCTTCGCGACGTCCCGGGCTCTGGCCCGAGAGCTCGACCTCGGCGACGACGACTACACGGTCTCGTTTCAGTCCCGGCTCGGGCGCACCCCCTGGATTCGCCCGTACACCGACGAGCTGCTGCCCGAGCTGTACGAGCGAGGGGTGCGCCGGCTCGCCATCATGTGCCCCGCGTTCGTCGCCGATTGCCTCGAGACCCTCGAGGAGATCGGAATCCGGGCCAAAGAGGACTGGGAGGCGCTCGGCGGGGAGGCGCTCGAGCTGGTGCCGTCCCTCAACGCCCACCCGGTGTGGGTGGACGCGCTCGCCGACCTGGTCCGGGACCAGGCCGGCTGACGTCAGGTCGGTCGGTCGGGGCCGGCCTCCCGGGGATCGAGCCGAAACAGGACGAGCAGGGTGCAGGTCAGGCTGCCGAGCAACAGCGCCGCCCCCCACAAGTGGAGCACCTGCAGGAGCCGCGGGAACGCAAACGCGCCGAGCCCCCATCCGGCCAGCGATTGCCCGACCACGAGCGCGGCGCTCGCCGCGGCGAGCCGGCCGAGCAGCCGGTCCTCGAGCTGCGCGGTCCATCCGGCGGAAACGAGCACCAGCGCCGCCGCGAACAGGGCGGTGCTCTGGTGGGCGATGTACGGCGCGCCCACGCCGGCGAGCCACTCGGACCGAGGAAGACCGTGGGCCCCCTGCACCAGCCCCCGCACGAACGCGCCGAGCCCGATCTGCACCAGCACGAGCAACAGCGCGGCGGCGGTGAGACCGCCGAGGGCCCGCCGGGCCGGCGGCACCGGGCGCGGGCCATGGGGGAAAAACGCGGCCACGCTGGCCAGGAGCAGCAGGCTCACCACGAGCAGAGCCCCCACGAGGTGGCCGGTGAGCGCCCAGGGGTGAAGCCCGGTCCTCACCACGACGCCGCCAAGCCAGCCGTTGAAGAGGACGAGCACAAACGCGAGCAGGCTCGGGACCCACACCCGAGGCCGCGCCCGATGGTCGAGCAAGGCCCGCACCACGGTGGCGAGGATCAGCAGCCCGGTCACCGCGCCGAGCAGCCGGTTCAGGTACTCGGTCCACGTCTTTGCGGCGTTGAAATCGACCGCATCGAAGCCGGGCGGCAGCCCCGCCGCGGTCAAGGGCGGGATCCACAACCCGAAGCATTTGGGCCAGTCCGGGCAGCCGAGACCGGCCCCGGACGCCCGGACGAGCCCGCCCACGGCGATGAGCAGGTACGTGGTGGCGGTGGTGAGCAGGGCCAAGCGCTGAAACCGATCGAGTCGGGCCATCGCTTCGGGGCAAAGCGCCGGCGGGTCCGGAAAGTAAAGCCTCGGTCGGCCTGTCGCCCCCGCTTCGGGGTCCTCCCCCGTCGTTCTCCTCGGGTTTCGTCGATGGCGCCCGGTTCTTCCGGTACCGTCGACCGGGTGCTCGGGTGCCGTCAGCGGAGATCCAAGCCTCGGTGCTGCTCCCTGGGGCCGCTCGCGCTGCTGCTCGGCCTCGCCTGCGGTCCGCCAGGCGCGATCGAGGGGACCACCGTCCGGTTCGAGCCCGGCGCCCGGTTCTGGGATGCGCCGTTTCCGAGCGAGCACCGCCGGGAGGGAGACCGGATTCGGCTCTCCGGCCTCCCGAATCCGGCGGCCATCGAGTTCGTCTTCGCGCTGCGCCGGCTCCTCGAGAGCGACGCGGACGGGTTCGGGCTGACGAGCCCGATCCACCTCCCCCTCGATGGACCCATCGATCCGGCGAGCCTGCCCGACGCGGACGAGAGCGTTCGGCCCGACGCGCCGGTGTACCTGCTCGACGTAGACCCGGAGTCTCCCCAGCGAGGCCGGCGCCACCCCGTGATCGCCGGGTTCGAGACCGACCCCGGCCCGTTTGGGCAAGCGAACCTGCTCACCCTGCTCCCGGTGCAGGGGCTGCCCCTACGCGAATCCACCCTGTACGCCGCGGTCGTCACCCGGTCGGTGCGGGACGCGAGCGGAGCGCCGCTCGGGGCGGCGGCCAACACCCGCCGGCTGCTCGAGGGCCACCCGGTCGAGGGCATCCCGGAAGGTCCGTACGCGGTCGCGGCCGAGGCGCTCGCCGCCGAGCCGGGGGAGGTCGCCGGGTTCACCGTCTTTCGGACCGGCAGTCCGTCCCGCGGCCTCGACCGCTTCGTAGCCGCCGCCCGGGCCCACCCGGTGGAAGTGGGCCCGCTCGAGCCGGCGGAGGTCTTCCCCGACTTCTGCGTGTTCGAGGGCACCGCCGAGTTCCCCGTGTTTCAGCACGGCCGGCCTCCCTACGCCGAGTTGGGCGGCGAATTTCGGGACGGTCCGGCCGGCCCGGAGCGGTTCGGCGCCGCGACCGGGCGGGTGGTGCTGACCGTGCCCCGCGGCTCCGCCCCGCAGGACGGCTTTCCGGTGGTGCTGTTCATCCGCACCGGCGGCGGCGGGGACCGGCCGCTCGTGGACCGAGGGGCGCGCGGCCGCCCCGGGGGCCCGGCGCTCGCCGCCGGGACCGGGCCCGCGCTCGAGTTCGCGCGCGCCGGCTACGCCGGGCTGTCCTGGGACGGTCCGCACGGCGGCCTCCGCAACCCGACCCGCGGCGACGAGCAGTTCCTCATGTTCAACTTCGCGAACCCGACCGCGCTTCGCGACAACATCCGCCAGACCGCGCTCGAGGCCGCGCTGTGGGCAGACGCCCTCGAGAACCTGACCGCGAGCTCCACCGTGTGCACCGCGCGGCTCGACCGTCGCCGGCCTGCCCTCATGGGCCACTCGATGGGGGCGTCCGTCGCCCCGCTCGCGGCCGCGGTCGAGCCCCGCTTCTCGGCCGTGCTGCTCTCCGGCGCCGGCGGATCGTTCATCGAGAACATCCTTCACAAGCAGAGCCCGGTAGCGGTGCGGCCCATCGCCGAGATCCTGCTCGGCTACGCCGACGAGGGACGAAGCGTCACCCTGTTCGACCCTGTGCTCGGCCTGTTGCAGTGGGCGGGCGAGCCAGCCGACACCCCCATCTATGCTCGACGCTTCGCCGAGCGGGACGGCGGGCCCCCCCACGTCTTGATGATGCAGGGCATCGTGGACACCTACATCCCTCCGCCGGTCGCAAACCCGCTGAGCCTCGCCGCCGAGCTCGATCTCGGCGGCCCTGCCCTCGAGCCGTCCCTGCCCGCCGCTTTGCGCTGGTCCGGGCGGGCGGAGCGCACGCTGCCCCTCATCGGCGACCCGATCCTGCGGGCGGTCACCCAGCACCCCGAAGACGGGGTTGAGGACGGCCACGAGGTCGTGTTCCAGACCGAGGGCCCCAAAAACCAATATCGGTGCTTTCTCGCCAGCCTGCGGTCGGGCGCGCCCACGCTCGTCGCCCCCGGCGCCCCCTGCCCCTAG
>DAIQNR010000039.1:0-55037 GCA_036788295.1 Myxococcota bacterium | reverse complement strand
AGTCCGCCGCCGGACGGCCAGGAACACAGGATCCTTCGCCTGGAGGCGCCGCTTTGACCCGTTCGGTGCTCTAGGCGGGGCCGGCTCGGCCCCGGCGTGTTACTCTGCGGCCATGATGCGACATCGGCTGGAGCGGGGGCTCGTCGGGTCCCTGCTCGCCCTGCCCGACGGGGCGCTCCGCCGGGTCGTCGCCGAGCTCGGGGGGGTGCCGGCGACCCGGGGCGTGCCGCTCGATGTGCGGGCGGCCCTCCTGCTCCACCTCGACCGCCGCCTCCGGGCGCCGCTCGAGCAGCTGCCCCCGATCGAGGCCCGAGCCGAAGCCGACGCCCGAGTCCGGGTGACGCTCGGCCCCATCCCCGATGGCGTGCTCGTCCAGCCGGTGAGGACCGCTCGGGTCCACGGGCTGCTGGTGCGGCCTCGGCACGACAGCCCCGGTCCGCTGGTGGTCTACTTTCACCCCGGGGGCTTCGTCTTCGGGCGACCGGAATGGACGCTCCCGTTTGCGAGCGTGCTCGCCGGGACGCTCCGGGCCCGGGTGCTGTCGGTCGCCTACCCGCTGGCACCCGAGCATCGACTGCCCGAGATCCACGCCGCCGCCAGCGCCGCGGTGGGAGCCGCGCTCGACCTCGCGCCGGGCTGGGGCTGCCGAGGGGGCTGGGTGCTCGCCGGGGACTCCGCCGGCGGTCACATCGCCGCCCGGCTCGCCCAGACCTTGCCCCCCGAGGCGCGACCGGCGGTGCAGCTCCTGGTCGTCCCTCTGCTCGACGCCGCCGCCGACGCCCGGTCGAGGGTGGAGTGGGCCTCGGCCCACCCGGTGAGCGAGGCGTTCGTCGGCTGGGCGCTCAACCACGCCCTGCCGGACGGCGCCGACCTGTGCGCGCCGGACATCTCTCCGGGACGCGCCCGGCGTCTGGACCGGCTGCCGCCAGCGGTGATCGCGACCGCCGGCTTCGACCCGCTGCTCGACGAGGGCGACACCTACGCCCGCCGCCTCGCCGAAGCGGGGGTGCCGGTTCGCCACCACCGCCTGCTCCACCTGCCCCACGCGTTCACCGTGCTCGCCGGAGCGATCGGCGCCGCCGGGGACGCGATGCGGGGCCTCGCCCGGGACGTCGGCGCCCTGCTCGAGGCGGACGGCCGAGCCGCTCGGTCCTTCCCCCGTGGGCGCCGCAGCATCGATGGCCGCGCCCGCTAAGGATATCAGGCTCTTCCTTCTTCTTGCGTCGCGAAACCTCTCCATCTGTACTCCGGTATCTTGTCCGCCTCGTGGACCCGTGGTGATGTGAAGAGGTGACCCTGAACCTCGCTACCATCCTCCGCGAGAGCGCCGCGTCGCGACCGGAGCACCCGGCCCTGGTCGTCGGCGACACCGCGCTCACCTACGCCGCCGTAGACGGACACGCCCAAAGGTTCGCCGGGGCGCTGAGGGGCCTCGGGCTCAGCCCCGGTCAGCACGTCGCGCTGCTGCTCCCGAATGTCCCGCAGTTCACGGTCGCCTACTTTGGAGCGCAGATCGCCGGTCATCCCGTGGTCCCCATGAACGTGATGCTCAAGCGGGACGAGATCGCCTACCACCTCGAGGACTCGAAGGCCCGAGCGCTCGTGGTTTGGGAGGGCTTTTTGGAGGAAGCGCAGGCGGGCTTTGACCGGGTGAGCGGGTGCGAGCACCTCATCGTCGTGCGAGCCGATCCGGCCGACACATCGGCCGGGGATGGGATTCAATCCTTCGCCGCGCTCCTTGGCCGAGCCGAACCCATGACCGAGCTGTGCCCGACCGGCCCCGACGACACCGCGGTGATCCTCTACACCTCGGGCACCACCGGGCGCCCGAAGGGCGCCGAGCTGTCGCAGTTCAACATGTTCTACAACGCGGAGTACTGCCGGAGCCGACTGCTCGAAGCGGACGGGCACACGGTTGGCCTCGCTGTGCTCCCGCTCTTTCACAGCTTCGGCCAGACGGTCCTGCAGAACACGATCCTGTTTTCCGGCGGCACCCTGGTGCTGCTGCCCCGATTCGAGCCGGCGGCGGCGATGGGGCTCATCCAGAAGCATCGGGTCAACCTGTTCGCCGGCGTCCCCACCATGTATTTCGCGCTGCTCAACCACCCGGAGGCGAGCGCCTACGACCTGTCGAGCCTCGAGACCTGCGTCGCCGGCGGCTCGGCCATGCCGGTGGAGGTCATGCGGGCGTTCGACGCGAAGTACGGCGTGAACATCCTCGAGGGCTACGGTCTGTCCGAGACCTCTCCCATCGCCAGCTTCAACACCAAGGATCGACCCAAGAAGCCGGGCTCGATCGGCCGGCCGATCTGGGGGGTCGAGATGCGCTTGCTCGACGGCAACGGGAGGGTGGTCACCGCGCCGGACACCGCTGGTGAGATCGCGATCAAGGGCCACAACGTGATGAAGGGGTACTTCGGCAAACCGGAAGCCACCGCCGAGGTGCTCGAGGGAGGGTGGTTTCGCACCGGAGACATAGCGACCAGAGACGATGAGGGATACTATTTCATCGTCGATCGGGCGAAGGACATGATCATCCGCGGAGGGTTCAACGTGTATCCGCGAGAGGTCGAAGAGATCCTCTACACCCACCCGGCGGTGGCGGAGGCGGCGGTCATCGGGATCCCGGATCCATCCCACGGCGAAGAGATCAAGGCAGTGGTCGCGCTCAAGCCTGGCGCTTCGGCGACCCCCGAAGAGCTCCGCGAGCTCTGCAAGTCGAAGCTCGCCGCATACAAATATCCGCGCCTCGTCGAGCTGGTCGACGCCCTGCCCAAGGGCCCGACCGGGAAGATCCTGAAGCGCTCGCTGCGGAGCTCGTGACCGCCGGGGCTTCCGAAGCGAAGCCTCGGTTTTTTCAGGCAGACCAGGGACCAGACCCCCGGTGCCAGGAACTGCCTCGGGCCGAGATCGGACCCGGATTCTGGCGCGTTTGACGGCGCAAGCCTGGTCTTTGGTGTACTCAGCACGGCCCCTTCGGGCATGACATCCCTGTGCTGCACGTAGACATCCCCACACTCCCCGAATTCCGGTCCCTGGGTCGCTTCCGAGCCGAGGCTTGCGTCTCGATCTACCTCGAGACCACCCCGCTGTCCCGCGAGACCCAGGCGAGCCGCATCGAGCTCGGCAACCTCGCGAAGGAGGCGCGCCAACAGCTCGAGCAGGCGGCCTTTGACAAGCGTGAGGCCAAGCTGCTGTTCGAGCAGGTGGACGAGCTGCTCGAGGACGCCGAGTTTTGGGCCCACCAAGCCCGGGGGCTCGGATTGCTGGCCACCCCCAGGTCCCTGAAGACGTTTCGTCTGGCCGAGCCGGTCGCCTCCCGCGTGGAGGTCTCCGACCGCTTTCACCTCAAGCCGCTCCTTCGGGCCCTCACCTACCCGTCGTCCGCGTTCGTGCTCGGCTTGTCCGAGAACGCGGTGCGCCTCGTCGAGGTGTTCGCCGACATGGACGCGGTCGAACTCTCGGTGCCCGACCTGTCGAAGGACGCAGCGAGCGCGGTGGGCAAGTCGACCCTGAACGACCGTTCGCACGACCGGCGCATCGTCGGAGCCGAGGGCCAGAACGTTCGGTACCGCCAGTTCGTTCGGGCCGTGGACAACGCGCTTCGACCGGTGCTCTCCGGCTATGAGGCCCCGCTCATCCTCGCGGCCACCGGTCGGCTCGCGGACCTCTTTCGCCAAGTGACCAACTACCCGCGCCTGCTCGACGAGGGCATTCGGGAAGCACGGACCGCCATACGCTCGCCGAGCTGTCGCGAGCCGCCCGCCCGATCATGGACAACGCGCACGCGGCCGCCATCGCCGAGGTGAAGGCGAAGTTCGAGGAGCGGTCGGCCCAGCAGCGGGCCACCACCTCGCTCGATACGGTGGCAAAGGCCGCGACCTTTGGCGCGGTGGAGGCCCTGCTGGTGGACATCGACGCCTCGGTCCCAGGTATCGTCGATGAGGACACCGGGGGGGTGACGCGGGCCGAGGGGGGCGGCGCGGGAACCTACGGGGTCGTGGACGAGATCGCCGCGCGCGCTCTCGCCAACGGGGCCCAAGTCTTCGGGGTGAAGAGCGCCGAGATCCCGGGCGGAGAGATCATGGCCGCCACCCTGCGGTATCGGTTCTAAGCCGTTCGAAGGGGATCGCGGGGCTCTCCTTACCGAAGGGCCCGCGGGGCCGACTCATCGCCGGGCTCGCGGTCCGGGGAGGGGGGCCCCGTGGCCTCCATCTGTCCCCACACCGCGAACCGGAGCACGCGCTCGATCACCGGGGTCCAGCTGACCCATTTGTGCCCGCCCGGAAACTCCAAGTAGGCGTGATCGATGTCGTGGCTCTGAAGGTGGTCGTGGAACTCGCGGTTGGTGAGCACGATCTCCGCCCGGTCTTCTTCGGCGACCGCGACCATTAGGCGGAGCCCACGAAGGTCGCTTTGGCTCTTCCACTGAAGGAAGAGGTCGTCGCGCTCGATGGCGGCCCGGTCGTCGGTCGGTCCCCAGATCGCCTCGACGGGAACGAAGAGCTTCACGAACCATCGGCCGGTGAATTCGAGCACCGCGGCGGTGCTGAGGATCGGGGCGGAGAGCGCCGCGGCCGAAGCGAAGCGGTCGGGGTGAAATCGAGCGAAGCGCAGGGTCCCGTGGCCCCCCATCGACACCCCCGCGACGTGGCAATGTTCGGGGCAGGGGAGGGTTCGGTAGGTGGCTTCCACCGCGGGCATGACTTCGCCCACCACCCAATCCCGGTACCGGTGCGAACCATCGGCCCAGTTCTCCCAAAAGCCGAACTCACCCCGCGGGGTGACGATCACCGCCCGGGGGATGCGGCCGGCGGCGAGCGCCTCATCGAGGTGCTGCCCCACCCCGTGCTGGTCGAAGCTGTTCTCGCTGTCCCCGCCGCCATGGAGAAACACGACCAGCGGGAGCCGCTCGTCTGGCCCGTGATCGAGCGGGGCCCACACCTCGTACGCCATCAGCTTCGGCACCGCGGCGCTCGGGACCTCGTGGCGAACGAGGCGGGCCGGAGCCCCCGACGAGCACGCCGCCCCAACGAGCGCGAGCAGGCACGACACCCAAGACCGCATGGTCGGAAAGATGACCGGTCACGGCGGACGAGGCCAGCGCCGACCGCCAGCGGGCTCGATTCGGGACCCGGACCGCTCGCGTTTTCCGCGCCGGCTCCATCCCGCTTTTCGAGGACCCGCACTACACTCCGCCGGCGATGCCGAGCAGCAAAGCCGAGGGCGCGATGGCGGGGTCGCGGACACCGTTGTCCGCGGTCGGCGGGCTGCTCTTGCTGGTGGCCGGGCTCGGGCTGCTGCGGGCGACCGGGATCTTCGAGGACCTGCCCATCCTCCGGGCGTGGGTGACGCCGATTGGAGCGGCGGGGCCGGTCGCAATCATCGGGCTGTACGCCGTCGGCTCGCTGGTGCAGGTCCCCGGCTCGGTGTTCGTGGGCCTGTCTGTCCTCTTGTACGGGCCCTTCGCCGGGGGCCTGCTCGCCTTCGCCGGGGCGAGCGCCGCCAACGGGCTCGCGTTCGGAATCGTTCGCCAGCTCCGGCCCCGGGGCGGTGAGGCGCCGGCTCCTCTGCCGGCGTCGATCGCCAGGCGGCTGTCCGGCCTGACCGAGACCGCGATGTGGGCGCAGCTCGCCTCCCGACCCGCGCTCGCCGTCACCGCGGTCCGCTGCGTCTTCCCCACCACCGCCGTGGTCAGTTTCGCCCTGGCCTTCACCTCGGTTGGTTGGCGCCCCTACCTCATCGGATCTCTCCTCGGCGTGCTTCCGCAACTCTCGTTGACCGTGTTCGCCTTCGCCTGGGCCACCGGCTGAGCGTGCATGCGCCGCGGTCCGCGTCGCCGCTCACCCGGTCGCGAGAGGCCACCCCGGTTCGCGAGTTCCCTGGTCCGCAACGCGGCGCTGGTCGTGCTAGGTCGGCGCGTTCCCGCGCTCAGCGGTAGCGCATGCGCAGCTCGATCTTCGTGGTCGAAGTCACGGTGAACTTCGCGTCCTCGAATCGCGGCGGTCCGAGCCACGCTGGCGCATCGTTCGACGCACCGGTGCCTTCGGAGGGGATACCGAACAGGCCGGTGTCGAGGCGATGGTTGTCGTTTTCGTCGTGAAAGCACGCCATCGCGTAGGTCCCGGGGCGCACCGCGAACGCGAGCCGAGCCCGGCCCCCGCGCACCGAAATGGACCGGCCCTCATAGGCCGCGAGGTCCCGCTTCACCGGAAATCCGGCTGGATCCGACCACAGCGCGCAATAGATCCGGCCGGCGTCGCCTCGAGCCGCCACCGCGACCTCGAGCGGGACGGCGGCGATGAGCGCGATCAACGGGAGCATCGCTGCTCCTCGACCGGCGCCCACGCGAGCTCGACCGCGTGACCGCTCGGGCACGTGACCCGGACCCGGCCGGCGGTGCCGAGCCCGGACAGAACGGAGTCGAGCCCAGCGGCCCCGAGCGGCTCGCCCGGGCGCTCATCGCCGCCGTCGACCCGAGCCGGCCGAGCGAGCCGACCCCGAGGCGCAGGGTCGATCCGGCCGGTGATCAGGGCCAGCCCTGAGCCCGATCCCCGTTCGATCACGAAACCGGCCGCACGAGGCCGAGCGCCGTCGATCGGCGCCCCGAGCGCGGCCACGGTGCACGGCCCCAGCATGTCGGCCACCACCACCACCGCGAGATCGAAGACGCCGTCCTGAACCGCGGCGGCGGCGACCGCCAGCGCGCCGAGGCCGGAGGCCCGGCCCGCCACCACGACGTGCTGCTCGCCGTGGAGCTGAAGGCGAATCGCCGCTTCGCCGAGCGCGATGCTGGGCAGGGTGGCCGAAAAACGCCGGGGCCCCCCCTCTCCCGATTCGAACGCGAGGTCGGCCTCGATGCAGCCGAGCCCGGAGCCCAAAAAGAGCCCATGTCGAACCGACGCCGCCCGCGGTAGCGACCAACCGGCCTCCGCCAGGGCCGCGTCGGCCGCCGCCACCACCGCGAGACCGAAGTCGTCGAGCCGCGAGCCCCGGGACCCGAGCCGCGACGCCAGGGATCGCCGATCCGGCACCAAATCGACCGCTGACACCAACCGGGCCGGCAACGGACGGCGAACCGGGGCGGCCGGGACGGACCGAGGCTCCCCGAGCACCACCGCGGCGTTGACCCCGCCAAATCCGGAGGCGCTGCACACGGCCCATCGGGCGGACGTTGGTCGAGGCGAAAGCAGCAGATCGAGCGGGATCTCGGGATCGGGCTCGACGAGACCGACGCTCGGCGGCGCCACACCCGACTCCAGGGCGCGGACCGCGACCACCACGTTCAAGAGCCCGGCCGCGGCCATCGCGTGGCCCACGGCGCCCTTGGTGGACAAGGCGGGCACCGCCCGGGGCCCGAACACCCGAGCATAGGCGATCCCCTCCATTTGGTCGTTGTAGCGGGTGGCTGTCCCGTGGAGCACCCCGAGCCCGACCGAGCGGGCCGGGAGCTCGGCGACGGCCAGCGCGGCCTCGAGCGCGCGGACGAGGCCGGCCCCATCCCGGGCTGGACCCGTCAGGTGGTGGGCGTCGTTGCTCGCCCCGTACCCGGCGAGCTCGAGCCCCCGGCAGCGCCGGTCGAGCGCCACCGCGGCCGCGCCCTCCCCCAAAGAGAGGCCGGCGCGGCGCCGGTCGAAGGGGCGGGCGCCGGCGGGGTCGAGCGCCCCGAGGCTCGCGAATCCCCGGGCCACGAACTGGGTGATCGCGTCGGCGGCGACCACCCACGCCCGATCCGCGGCGCCGCTGTCGAGCGACCGCGCGGCGTGACCGAGGGCAGCCAGCCCCGAAGCGCAGGCGAGGCTCGAGGTCACCCGGGGCCCGCGGTGGCCCAAGGCCTCGGCGAGCTCGGCCGAAAACGAGGCCAGCAGGCGGTCAGCCACGGCACCGGTCCGCTCGGCCCGGTCGAGCGCGCCTTTGGTGGTCGCGACCACGAGCAGGGCCCCGCTGCGCTCCTCATCGGTCCAGCCCGCCTCCTCCGCCGCCTCTTCCGCGGCAAGACGCGCGAACTCCACCGCCCGCGAGCGCGCTTCGGGCACTTCGAGCGGGACGCGGCCCGACGGGGCGTCGCCCTGAGACCGGCGCAGTCCGGAGCGACCGGCGAGCAGACCGTCGAACAACGGCCGGACCCCCACCCCGAACGCGGTGACCGCGCCGAGACCTGCCACCCGAGTCGAGCCGGCGCGGACCATCATCCCTCGGGCGGGCGGCTCGCGTGGTAGAGGGTGAGTTCGGCCTCGGCGAGGCGGATCCCCGCCGACTCCACCACGCAGGCGTACAAGCTGATGTTGTCCACCTCCCGGACGCTCCTCGCCTCCACTACGAGCTCGGCGCCCACGGGGACCCCGGCGCCGAAGAGCTCGAAGCGGCGGCAGGCGACCACCATGCCCACGCGAACGCCCTTGCCGCTTCGCAGCGCCCCGTAGCCGAGGCACGCGGCCACCGCCTGCGCCATGTGCTCGAGCAGCAGCGCCGAGGGTAGAAAGCCGTCCCGGACGAAGGGGCTCCCTTCGTGCACGACCGCTCGGCATCGGGCCCGACCCGGCTCCCAACCGAGCAGCTCGTCGAGCCACACCATCGGCGCCTCGTGGGGCACCAGGTTGTCGATGGCCGGGGTCTCGGTCACGGCCGGCCTCCGAGGTGCGCCCGGTAGCCCCGACCTCGACCGCGGTCGAGGCGGACCGGGCCCCGTTGGCCGTGGAGGACGCCGTTCACCAAGTCGAGCAGCCCGATTTGGGGGTTCTTCGCGAGCTTCGGATCCAGCGAGGGCGGGTCGTGGCTCCGGCCGTCGTCCCGGTCCACGCCCTCGAGGCGAGCCAGGGCGGGGCCCTCTCCGGGGGCCAACGCGATGGCCACCGCCAGCTGCTCGAACTGGCGGTCCCCATCGACCAAGCCGGCCGGCGAGGCTTCGTCGCCGCACACCACCACCACCGGCCGGTTGCTCGAGGCGACGACGGCGAGCGCCTCGAGCAGCGCCATCGCTGGGGTGTCGTGGTCCGCGGCGACGCTGGTCGTGAAGCGCCGGTTGCCGGTGCTGATCGACACGAGCCCCGACGCCGCGTTGTGGACGCTGACCGCGAACCGCATCGGGGAGAAGTCCTCCTCCACCCCGGTCAGCATCTGGCCGAGCAGCTCGAGCATGACCGTCGTCTCGCCGAGCGCAGACCCGAACACCGAGCCGATCTCGTCGAGCGGCAGATCGCCCGCGGCCTCCCGATAGGCCACCGCCATCGCGCGAGCGAACGGGCTCGCACGGCGGGAGCAGGCCCGGTCCAAAACCGCCGCCCGCGCGGGCACGACATAGGATGGATCCGGGGTCCCGAGCCGCCACGCCGCGGCCGAGGGATATCCGGGGGTGGACAGGCCCACCCCGACCACTCGGGCCGGCGGGATCACGGCGACCTCAGGCACACGGAGATGTTGTTCCCTCCGAACGCGAAGGAGTTGCTCAGCACCCGCCGCAACTGGGCCTGCACCGGCTCGGTGATCACCCGCAACCCGAGCTCCTCATCGACCGGCTCGGCCCCGAGCGACGGGGCCATGAACCCCTCGAGCATCATGTCGAGCGCGAACACCAGCTCGAGCGCCCCAGCTCCACCGAGGGTGTGGCCGGTGTACCCCTTGGTCGAGATCACCGGGATGTTCGACCCGAACAGCCCTCGGATCGCCCTGGCCTCCATGCGGTCGTTGTGGGTGGTCCCCGTGCCGTGGGCGTTCAGGTGGTCGACCTGCTCGGGGGTGATCTGGGGAGGCAGCGCCCGCTCCATCGCGAGCCGGGCCCCGACGCCCTCGGGGTGCGGCGCGCTGACGTGGTAGGCATCGGAGCTCTCCCCTACCCCCTCGATGAGCCCGAGCCCGTCCCCGCTCCGCTCGAGGAGGAGCAGGGCCCCACCCTCGCCGATGTTGATGCCGGTCGCCTCTCGGGAGAACGGGCGGCAGCGGTCCGGGGCGAGCGCGCCGAGGGAGCCGAAGCCGCGCAAGGTCATGGCGCACAGCGTGTCCACGCCGCCGCACAGCGCCGCGTCCACGGCCCCTAGCTCGATGAGGCGCGCGGCCGACGCGACCGTCTTCGCGCTCGAGGTGCACGCGGTGGAGACCACCCACCCTGGGCCGTCGAAGCCGGTGAGTTGGCGGACGACGTGGAGGACCGCCCCGAAGGTGTGCTGGGTCTCGTAGTCGTAGGCGGGCGGCAGATGTCCGGTCCGGAGGTACTCGGCGTAGGCGTTTTCGGTCACCGACGCCCCCGCCGTGCTCGTGCCGAGAACGACGGCGATCCGCTTTGCCGGCCACCGCTCCCGAGCCCGGGCGAGCGCCGGGCCGAGCTCGAGGAGCAGGTGCTGCACCATCTTCGTCAGGGGCGTATCCCAGCGGGACAAGAACGGCTCGAGCGGGGGCAGGGCTTCGGGCACGGCGCCCACGAGCGGCGAAAACGGCAGCGGGATCGGGCACGGGCCGAGGCCCGACTGCCCCGATTTCAAGGCACGGATTCGAGCCTCGCGGCCGAGCCCCAGCGCGCTCACCGCCGCCGCCGCCGTGACCGGGATCATCGGGGCTAGACCGCCGTCTCCAGGTACCGGTGGCGGGAGCGCTGGAGCATGGCCTGAAATGGGTTGTCGTCCCGCCACACGTCGCCGGCCAGCACGCTGACGATGCCGCGACGAAGCTCCGCCCCTTCGGGCGCGTCGAAGAACAGGTTCGAGACCATCTGCGTGTGATAGAAGCGGCCGATCAGGTCGGCGAAGGCGCCGTAGGCGGCCTGCATTGCGAGCGCGAACGGCTTCATCAGCTCCGGCGCGCCCTCCCGCGCCGACGCGAGCGCTGGGGAGAGCACCGCGGTCGCTCGCTCCGCCCCGATGAGCGCGAGCGAGACCCCCGACGAGAACACCGGATCCAGAAAGCAGGCCGCGTCCCCGATGGCCACGAAGCGGGCGCCGTGGCTCGCCCCGTTCTTGAACGAATAGTTGCCCACCAGGGTCGGGGCCGACGGCGTGGCGCCCTCGGTCCAGTGAGACAAAAGCGGAGAGCTGGCGACGTAGGCTTCGATGAGCTCGGCCCGGGCCCCCTTGTCCCTCGTGACCACGCCGACGCTGAGCCGGCCGCCGGGCAGCGGGATGACCCACCCCCAGCCTCCCGGGCGCATCATGATCCGGATGTCGCCGTGCGCACCGAGCCGCGACTCGTCCACGCCGTCGAAGTGCTGGTAGGCCGCAGCCGCTCCGAACGCCTCGAGCGGCTCGATCGCCTTGGCTCGGCGGGCAGTGAGCCGGCCTTGCCCGGTGGCGTCCACGAAGTACCTGGCCTTGACGGTCTCCCCCGATTTGCACCCGACCTCGACCCGTTCGGGACCAAAATCGAGCGCGCTCACCGTCACCCCGTGGCGGACCTCGGCCCCGGCTTCGAGGGCGCGATCCCGAAGCAGGGTGTCGAATTCGGCCCGCTCGACCTGCCAAGCGTGGCGAGGCGGCCCGGGCAGGGCCTCCTCGAAGCTCACCTCGAGCCGGCGGCCGGTCTGTTCGCAGATGAACTGAGCCCCTCGCTTGAACTTGAACACCCTCGCGTGGGCCGGGGCCTCGATCCCGAGCCGCTCGAGCACCCCGGTGCCGAGCGGCAACAGCGACTCCCCGATGTGCGGGCGGGGAAAGGGCTCCCGCTCGAGCACCAAGACGTCATGCCCCCGTTCGGCCAACAGAGCGGCCGCCGCCGATCCGGCCGGCCCCGCCCCCGCGACGACCACGTCATAACTCCGCATCAAGAAAGCCCCCCATCGACGCCGATGACCTGACCGGTCACATAACTCGCTTCGTCGCTCACGAGGAAGGCGACGACCGCCGCGACCTCCTCGGGACGTCCCATTCGCCGCATGGGTACGATCTGCTCCACCATGGCGTTCGGCACCGCCGAGGTCATGTCCGTTGCCACCAAACCAGGGGCGACGACATTGGCGGTCACCCTTCTTTTTGCGAGCTCGAGGGCGAGCGCGCGGGTTGCCCCCACCAGGCTCGCTTTTGCGGCCGCGTAGTTCACCTGGCCTCGGTTTCCCCGAAGGCCTGCGACCGACGACATGTTCACGATCCGCCCCCACCGCCCGGCGATCATCTGCATCACGAGCGGACGGGTGACGTTGTAGAACCCGTCGAGCGTGGTTCGGGTCACCCGCTCCCAGGCTTCCCGTTCGAGCGCGGGGAAGGGGGCGTCGGCGGTGATGCCCGCGTTGTTGACGATGACGCTGATCGGCCGGGGGTCGTCGAGCAGCGCCTCGATCGCGGCCGCGGACGCGGCGCCATCGGCGACGTCGAACCGGGCGAGGCGGGCTTCTCCGCCCGCGGCCACGATGCGCTCGGCCACCGCCGCCGCCGCCGCGTCGTTCTGGCGGTAGTTGACGATGACCGGAAACCCATCTTTTGCCAGGCGCTCCGCTACCGCCGCGCCGATGCCTCGGCTCGCTCCGGTCACGAGAGCGCGACCGCGGCCTCGAGGGTCCGCCGGCGCCGCCATGATACCTCGGAGATAGCGAGGGGTGACGCGCATGGCAAGGCTCGACCGGTCCCTTTACCGGCGCCCCCGGGAGGCTGAAGATGGGCGGGTGGGCGCGTCGGTCCCTACGCTTGCCGTCTCCGTCCTGCCCCTCGTCGTCGCCACCGCGACCGTCGCTGCCCCCGGAGGCGGCCGGGTAGGCGAGTTGTCCCCCGCGGTCGAAATCGAACGCGCGGTGGCCCGGGTCGGTCCGACCGTGATCACCGCCACCGAGCTGGTGCTCGAGACCCAGCTCGTGCTGCTGCGCGAACGAGGCCCGGGCGCGGCGGCCGCGGTCGATTTCGGCCCGGATGCCCTGCAGCGGGCCTACGCCTCGCTCGAGACGCTCAACCGGAGCCAGATCGAGCCGAGCCCGCGGCCCCAAGTCGGGGACGGAGACGAGCTGTCGCTGGCCGAGCTGCTCGACGCCGTCCTCGCCCACGTCGTCACCCGGAGCTTGCTTCTCACGGAGGCCCAGCGGCTCGGGTTTCCGCGGCCATCCGAGGCCCGCGTCGACGCCGACTTCGCCGACCTGGTCGCGGTCGCCGGAGGCAGAGGCCCGCTTCGACGCGCGCTCGAGCGGTCCGGATTCCGCTCCGCGGTCGACGCGTCGGGCCGCACTCCGCCGGATTTGGCCGAGATCCTGAGGGCCGAGATCTGGGTGGTCCGACTCATCGACCGGGGCGCGCGGCAGCCGTTGACCGAAGCCGACATCGAGGCCTGCTATGGGCGCCTCGCCGACGCTCTGGGCCGGCCCGGACTGCGGCGGGTCCGCGACCGACTGGAGACGGCGATGCGCACGGCCCGAGCGATGAGAAGCGCCTCCGAGCTCCTCGACCGCATCGAGGCCAGGGTCGAGGTCCGGTACGCGGCCCCGTTTCGCCGCCGTCCGCGGCCCGACATCGAGCTCTGTCCGCCGCCCGAGGTCTGGTGATCGCCGTGAGCTTTCGGATCCGACCCGCCGAGGACGCCGATTTTCCCGCCGCCGGACGGCTGGCGGTGTCCTCGGGTTTTTCCCAGTACGACGAAGCCGGGCTGAGGCGCGACCACCGGTCCGAAGGATCGTTGGTCCTCGTCGCCGACGAGGTCGGTCCAGACCCCCGCCCTCTGCTCGGGCTGGCCGTGTTCGAGCGGGTGGGAGCCGAGGCGGAGCTGTTCTTGCTCGCGGTGGCGGACGCGGCCCGGCGACGGGGCCTCGGAAGGGCGCTGCTCGAGGCCGGAGAGCGCTCGTGCCGGGCCGAGGGGGTGACCGTGCTCTTCCTCGAGGTCGCGCACGACAACCTGCCCGCCCTCGCCCTCTACGAGCGCTTCGGTTTCGAGGCGATCGGACGACGACGGCGGTACTACCCGGGCGGCCAGGACGCGCTCACCCTGCGCAGATGGCTCCGGACCGGACGTCCGCCCGGTGCCGCCGGGTCGCGGGCCAGCTAAGGACTTTCGGGTGCGCGCTCGCTCCTGGCTGCTCGTCCTTGCCCTCGGATGCGAGCCTTCGTTCCCCAGCGGGGAGCCCCTCTTGGACGGCGGCCTCGGCGAGCCCGAGCGGGACGCGGGCCGCCTCCCCACCGGGCAGGCCCTCGTTGGCCGCGTGATCGACGGCGACACCATCGTGCTGTCCGCCGGATCCGGGGCCCGCGCCCCCGACGGTCGACCGCTCGACGGCGAGCGGGTCCGACTCATCGGCGTGGACACGCCCGAGCTCGCCACCGAGAGCCGGCCCGCGGAGTGCTTCGCGCTCGAGGCGAAGGCGTTCGCAGAAGAACAGGTGGGAGGCCGCGTCGTCGAGCTCGAGTACGACTTCGGAACGGGGCTCCGGGATCCCTTCGGCCGCCTGCTCGCCTACGTCGCCACCAGCGAGTCGGTGCTCAACGAGCGCCTGGTCGTGGACGGCTACGCCGAGGTGTTTCGGCGGTTCGAGTTCCGGGAGCGCAGCCGCTACCTCGAGCTCGAAGCCGAAGCCCGTCGGCAGCGGGTGGGCCGATGGGGCGCGTGCGGTCGGTGACGCTCGATCTGGTCCTGCTCGCCGGGGGCCGCGGGCGGCGGCTCGGGGGAGTCGTCAAGCCGCTGCTCGAGGACGCGTCGGGGACGACGCTGCTCGAGAAGGCCGCGGCCGTCGTGGACCACGGCACCTCCTGGATCGTCGCCCCGGCCGAGCTTCACCCTCGCCTCGCTCGGGCTGCGGCCCGCCTCGCTCCGAAACCGCGGTGGGTGACCGATCCTGGGGAGGGCCCCGGGTGGGCTGCCCTCGCCGCGGCCCGAGCCAGCGACGCCGGCCATCTGTTCCTGTGCGCCACCGACCATCCCCACCCGAGCCCCACGCTCGCGGCGAGGCTGGTCGGCCTCGTCTCCGAGGGCAGCGGCGCCTGGGTGGTGGGCGAACCCTCGTTTTCGGTCGTGGATCGGAGGGCCTTGCTCGCCGCCGGCGAGACCGACCCGCCCCGCAGCTTGACCCGGATGCTCGCGCGGTGCCGGATGAGCGAGGTCCCGATCGGGGCGCTCCAGCCCGAGGAGCGCGCCGGCCTCGCCGACGCCGACACCCCGGAGGACGTGGCCCGGTTCGACCTCAGAGATCCGCGCGACGAAACGCCCGGGCCCGAAGGTCGTCGTCGTAGCTGATCGCCGCGTCGTTGACCTCCACCCGGTAGCGCTCCTTCATGCCGGCGAGCAGCCTCTCGGCCACTGCCTCCTGCTTTTCGAGCGTCAGCCGGTAGGAGAGCATGCGCTTGGCGTCCTCGTACTTCGACGGGTCGGGCTGGTCGCGCTCGGCGAAGCCGAGCACCACGAAGCCGCCATCGACCGGCACCGGCGCGTCCGGAAAAGGGCGCTCCTCGGACAAAGCGAACGCCGCTCGCACCACCGCTTGGGCGAGCCCGAGCTTCGGGAGAAACGCCTGGGTCCGATTGAACGGCTCGGTCTTTTCCACCTCGAGCGCGGGCAGCGGCGCGCCCTCACGCCCAGCCCGAACCGCCTCGAGACCAGGCTCGAGGCCGCCTGCCCCCCGAGCCGCATCGAGCACCGACCGGGCGAAGGCCTGGGCGAGCTCCTTGGCCCTCGCGACCTCCGTCAGCTCCCGCCGGATCTCGGCCTGGACCGTCTCGAGCTTCTGCCGGATCGGCGCCTTCACGTCGTAGACCTCGATGAGGTGAATCCCGAAGGGGCTCTCCACGATTCCGGAGCGCTGGCCGGGCTCGAGGGCGAACGCCGCCTCCTCGAACGGGGGCACCATCTGCCCCGGACCGAAGCAGCCGAGGTCGCCGCCTCGGTCCTTCGTGCTGTCCTCGGAGTACTTCGCTGCCGCCTCCGAGAACGCGAGGCCGCCTTCGATCGCGTCCGCGGCCTCGCCGAGCTTCTCTCGGTGCTGCGCGCGCACGTCGGGGGGCATGTCGGGCGGCGACTTCACGAGGATGTGCCTCGCGCAGACCTGCTTCGGAACATCGTACCGGGTCGCCTTCTTCGCCCGGTAGAACTCGAGGACCGCGGCCTCTGGGTCCTCCACCGCCTTCGCCCACGCCTCGACGTCGGCTTCCGTCACCGTGCCCACCTCGAACGAAAAGGCGTCGTCCGGGACCTTCACGAATCGCACCGAGACCTTGGTCTCGTCTTCCTCCCACCGGGCCCGCAGCTCCGCCTCCGACGGCCCCACCCCTTGCACAACCGTCCGAAGCTGGTTCGCGAGCAGGTCCTCCCGGAAGTCGGCCTCGAACGAGACCGGGTTGGTCCGGCCGGCCCGGAGCGCGCGCTCGTAGGTGGCGGGGTCGAAGCGGCCGCTGTCGTCGTGAAACGCCTCGATCACCTGGATCGCGTCCCGAAGGGCGTCGTCACCGACGAGCAGGCCCCGGCTCTTGGCTTCGATGGCGAGCAGCTTCGTCCAGATCATCTGATCCAGCACCAGCTTCCTCAGATTCTCGGCTTCGGCTCGGCTTCGGTCGTAGCCCCGATCTCGCTGCTGACGGTTTTGGAAGGCCCGCCCGTAGGTGCGTGCGAAATCGGCGTAGGCGATCTTCTCGCCCTCGACCTTCGCCGCCCACTGGCCGCCGTCCCCACCGGAGATGGTGACGCCGAATCCGGCCATGAGCACGACGACAAAGCCGAGGAGCATCACGATGACCGGGTTGTTGCGCTTGGACCGGAGGGTTCCGAGCATGGGCGGGGATCCGTAGCGGAAGCGTTTGTGATTTGAAAGGCCCTTTGGTACACCCCGCCGGCCCTTGGGGCACCACATGTGGGGCTGGCTCAACCGTTTTTTCGCGAGTGACCTGGCCATCGACCTAGGCACCTCCCAAACCAGGATCTTCGTTCGAGGGGAGGGAATCGTTCTCGACGAGCCCACGGTGGTCGCCATCGCCCGCGATCACGCCGGCGGGCGGAGGGTCAGCGCATTCGGCCGGGAGGCCAAGGAGATGATCGGGCGCACGCCGCCGGGCATCGAGGCGATTTGCCCCATGCGCAACGGGGTGATCGCCGACTTCGAGTCGGTGACCGCGCTGCTGCGGGCGCTGCTGCAGAGCCTCAACGGAGGCCGGAGCCTCGGCGCTCCGCGCACCATCGTGTGCGTGCCGGTCGGCGTGACCGAGGTCGAGAAGCGGGCGGTGCGGGAGGCGGTGGGGACCGCCGGCGCCCGTGAGGTGTTCCTCATCGAAGAGCCGATGGCGGCGGCGATGGGAGCCGACCTGCCCATCACCGAGCCGTCGGGGAACATGATCGTGGACATCGGCGGCGGCCGCACCGAGGTGGCCGTCATCAGCCTCTCCGGGATCGTTTTTGCGAACTCGGTCCGAGTCGGGGGCCAGCGAATGGACGAAAACCTCATCGTCTACGCTCGGCGCCACTACAACCTGCTGCTCGGTGAGCAGACCGCCGAAGAGGTCAAGAAGCGGATCGGGTCGGCCACCGACACCGGCGTCGTCGAGGAGATGGAAGTCCGCGGGCGGGACGTGATCGGGGGCGTGCCCCGGACGGTCGTGCTGAACTCCGAGGAGGTGCGCGAGGCCCTCTCCGAGACGGTGAACACCATCGCGCAGGCGGTGCGGCTCACGCTCGAGCGGACGCCGCCCGAGCTGGCCGCGGACATCGTCGATCGGGGCATCGTGCTCACCGGAGGGGGGGCCCTGCTGAAGAACCTCGACGTTCTGCTCCGCGACGAGACCAGCCTCCCGGTCATGGTGGCGAGCGACCCGATGAACGCGGTCGTTCGGGGCATGGGCGCGACGCTCGACAAGCTGGACCTCCTGCAGGCGATCGCGGTCGAGTGAACGCCCATGGGGCTGTGGCGACGACTGCGGGGCCACCGGGGCGCCCTCGCGCTGGCCCTTCTGTTGCTCGGCTCCGCCCTCGTGTTTCGGGCCCACCGCCGCGGAATCGACCGCGCCACCGGGCTCGACCGCGCGGTTTTGGCCCTGACCGCGCCGGTGCAACGCCTGCTCGTCTCGGTGGTCGGCTTCGGCACCGGGCTGTGGCGCAGCTACGTGGACGTCCTCGACGCCCGAGCCGAAGCCGACGGCCTGCGGGAGCGGCTGGGGGAGGCCGAGCGGAGGCTCGCCTCCCTCGAGGTGGCCGCCATCGAAAACGAGCATTTGCGGGCGCTGCTTGGGTTCGAGGCCCGAAATCCCGACCATCGGCTGGTCGCCGCCCGGGTGATCGGCGCCGGCCTCGACCCCGGCGTGTCGGTGCTCCGCATCGACAAGGGGGCTCTTCATGGGCTGCGGCGGGGCCAGCCCGTCGTCTCCGGGCAAGGGCTCGTCGGTCGGATCCTCAGCGCGGCGTGGACGACCGCCGAAGTGCAGCTCGTCGCCGATCCCCGGGTCTCGGTGGCCGCGGTCGTGCAGCGGACCGGCGCCCGGGGCCGGCTGCGCGGGCAGGGCCGGGCAGACTTTTTGCTCCTGTTGTCGGAAGTGCTGCGCTCGGACGACCTCGCCCCAGGGGACACCGTCACCACCAGCGGGCTTTCCGGGGTCTTCCCTGCCGGTCTGACCCTCGGCTCGGTGACCCGGATCTTCCACGAAGAGGGTTTTCCGCGGCGGCTCGCGGACATCGCGCCCGCCGTGGACTTCGCCCGCATCGGCGCCGTCGAGGTCGTGCTCACCCCAGAGCCGACTCTCCCGCTCGTCACCCCCGAACCCCTGCTTCCGCCGGCGCTCGAGGCCCAGACTCCGAGACCGACCGCCCCGGCCGACAGCCCGTGGCCCCCGTGAGCCGGCGCGGTCCCGATATCTCCGTGGGCCCGAACCCGGGGCGCCTGGTGCGCCTGCGGCGGTGGGGCCTCGAGTCCGGGGGGCTGTACGCGGTGGCCCTGCTCGTCGCCACCGCCTTTCTCGTGACCCTGGCCTCGGCGCTCGCGTGGTGGCCAGGGCTCTACATCGACCCGGCTGCCCCCGTGCTCGCCTTTCTCACCGGGGAGGTCCGGGCTCGGCCGAAGCTCGCTCGCGCGCTCGCCGTGGCCGTCGCGTATCTCGTAGACCTTCACTCCGGCCAGCCGCTCGGTCTGTGGCTCGCCGGCGGAATCGCCGGTTTCGGCGCCGCTCGCGTGTTCGGAGCCCCGCTGCCGGTGAGCCGCCCGGCGGTCGCGGCCGCGCTCACCGCCGCCGCCGCCGCCGCCGCCGCCCTCGTTCGCGCCGCGCTCCTCAGCGGTGTGGGCGACCCGAGCGCCCCCTTCGCGGCGGTCGCGGTCCAGGTCCTCGCCACCGCCGCCCTGGGCCCCGTCGCGTTCGCCGGCCTGACCGCGGCCGTTCGTCCGTTCACCGCCGAGCGGCCGGGGATCGAATAGCCATGTTGGAGCTCGACGCGCGTGACCAGCGAGACCCTACCCCGGCCGCGGGGAGGGCTCGCGCCATGGGGGCCGGGGTGGCGCTCGCTTTCGCCGTGGTCTTGCTTCGCTTGTGGGGGCTTCAGATCAAGGAGGGGGAGACCTACCGCGAGAAATCCCGGCACAACTTCTTTCAGTTCGAGCGGCTCGAGCACGACCGGGGCGAGATCGCAGACCGCCGGGGCCGGGTGCTGGTCACGAACCGGCCGTCCGCCAACGTCACCGTCACCCCCGCTTTTTTTCCCCGCACCGAGGACATCCTGCGCCGCCTCGGAGCCAGCGTCGGCGTGCCGAGGTCGGCGGCCAGAGACCTCGCCCAGGCGCTCGAGCGGGCCGCCGAGGAGCGCGGGCCTCCCCTGCTGCTCGCCCGCGGCCTCGATCTCGAAGCCGCCCAGCAGCTGCGCGAGGCGCAAGCCCGGCTCGAGCTCCCGCTCGACGCGGTCCCGATCGTCGAGGTCGAGGGCGAGCTCGCCGCCTACCTCGACCCCGAGGTCTTCCCGAGCCCGCCCCGCGTCCTGCGCCGGCTCGCCGACGTCGTGGGCCTCGACGACGAGGCCCGCCGGGCCCTGGCCAGGAAGATCGGTCGCAGCCGCGGGCTCGAGCGGTACCAGGAGATCCTCGTGCGCCGCGACCTCTCGGACCGCGCAGAGGGCCCGCTCACGCTCGACGTCGAGCTCGGCGAGCTGCCCGGGGTGGGCGTCCGCCGGGCTTCGGCCCGAACCTATCGCTACGGACCGCTCGCCGCCCACGTGCTCGGCTACGTCAACGAGGTGAACCTCGCCGACCTCGAGGAGAGGAGGGCCATCGGCTACCGCCTCGGCGACTTGATCGGACGCCGGGGGGTGGAGCGGACGTTCGAAGACGAGCTCCGCGGGACCGACGGCCGGGCCACGGTGGTCGTGGACTCGAAGGGCCGGGCCCAGGCCAGCGCGTTCGCGGCCGAGCTGCAGCGGGACGTCGGCCTTCGCGAGCCGCCGCGGCCTGGACATCGGGTGGTCCTCACCCTGGACCTCGAGCTGCAAGCGGCGGCCGAAGCCGCATTCGATGGCCGGGCCGGCGCGGTGGTCCTGATGGAGGCGGCCACCGGGAGGCTGCTCGCGCTCACCAGCACCCCTTCCTTCGACCCGTCCCGGGTCGCCGGCTACTTCGACCCGGCGGAGAAGGCCCGGCTCGACCAGATGCAGGACGTGCGGCCGTGGCGCTTCCGGGCGATCCAGGACCACTTCGCCCCTGGCTCGGCCTTCAAGGTAGTCACTGCGCTCGCCGCCCTCGCCGAAGGCGGGACCCACGTCCACGACGAGGCGTTCTGCCCCGGCCATTTTCGCCTCGGCGGGGTCAAATGGCGGTGCTGGCAGGATCGCGGCCACGGGCGGGTCGACCTGGCCAAGTCGCTCGCGTGGTCCTGCGACACATTCTACTACAACCTGGGAGCCCGGCTCGGGATGGACCCGATCGCCAAGATGGCGGAGGCGATGGGTTTCGGCGCGCCCACCGGGTTCGCGATCGAGCCCGAGTCGGCGGGCATCCTCCCGTCCCGCGAATGGTACCGCAAGAGCGGCCAGGTCTATACTTTGGGCCAGGCCGTCAACGCCTCGATCGGGCAGGGCGCGGTGTCGGTCACCCCGCTTCAGCTCGCGGTGGCTTTCGCCGCCATCGCGAACCAAGGGCGGGTGATGCGGCCCCAGATCGCGCTTCGCATCGAGACCTACGACGGGCGCGAAGTGGAGTCGTTCGCCCCCGAGCTCGTGCGCACCTTGCCGGTCGAGCCCGAGCACCTCGCCGCGGTCACCGAAGGCCTGCGGCAGGTCGTGCACCACCCCACCGGCACCGCGTACCGAAAGCGCCTCCCGAACCTCGAGGTCGCGGGGAAGACCGGAACGGCGCAGGTGCGCCGGATGGGCGACCGCCTGCGCAGCCGGGACACGGAGTGGAAATACAAAGACCACGCGTGGTTTGCCGCCTTCGCCCCGGTGGAGCGCCCCGAGGTCGTCGTCGTCGTGCTCGTCGAGCACGGAGGCGGCGGCTCGAGCGCCGCGGCCCCCATCGCCATGCGCGTGCTCGACGCTTGGCACCGCCACGAGGGCGAAGAATGAGGCCGGCGCTGCTCCGCCGAGCCGATCCGGTGCTCCTGGGTTCGGTGCTCGCCCTGATGGTGCTCGGCCTCTACAACCTCGCGTCGGCCGGCCAGCCGCTCGGGGCGAGGCTCCATCTCTCCCACACCGTGCACCTCTTCTTGGGCTGCACGGCGGCGGTGTTCCTAGCGACCCGCCCCCGCCGCCACCACCTCGAGGCGCTCGCCGTCCCAATCTTTGTGAGCGTCATCGGCCTTCTCCTGGCCACGATGATGTTTGGAAAGGTGGTCAACGGGTCCCGCCGCTGGCTGGTGCTCGGTCCGCTGAACCTCCAAACCTCCGACCTCGCGAAGCTCGCCGTGGCGCTCGTGCTGGCCCGGGTCCTGCGCCGAGCCCCGTGGGGTGAGATGAGCCTCAACGACCTGTTTCGGCCCATGAATCTCACCCGGCCGGCGACGCTGCTCGCCGCGGTGTTCGCCCTGTCCGCGTTCGGGGAGACGTTGCGTCCGACCAAGATGGAGGCCTGGGCCCGCACCCGATTTCGACCGGCGCTCACCCTGAGGGCGGACACCGGACCGGTGGTGCTCGGCCGGCGGGTCCGAGTCCCCGAAGGGGGGCGGGTCATCACCGTGCGGGAACCGGGGGTGGAGCCTACCCACGCCACCATCGAACGCACCGGGCGGGGCCACATGCTCCTCCCCGGCAAAAGCGGGGCGCCGCTCTACATGAACGACGAGCCGGTGGTCGAGCCGACCCTGCTCGTCCACGGCGCGGTGATCCGACTCGGCGACCACCCGAAGGCGAAGGTCCGGTATTCGGACGCGCTCGGACGGGCCCGGCCGCTGCTCCCTTTCTTTGCCCTCTTCGGCATGGTCTGGCTCGGTTTTGCCCTCCGGCGCCAGTGGCGAGCCCGCGGATGGCGGCGCGGAGACTTCGTGGCCCCGATCGACGTCGTCCTCGTCCCCGCTGGCCTCATCCTGGTCCAGCCCGACCTCGGCACCACCCTTGTCGTTCTGCTCATCGCTTTCTCGATGATCCTCTACGCCGGCCTTCGGCCGAGCTCGCTGTTCGCGCTCATCGGAGGCAGCCTCGTCGCCGGCGCCTTTGCGTGGCGCTTCGGGCTCAAGTCCTACCAAAAGGAGCGCGTCCTCACGTTTCTCGACCCGCAAGGGGATCTCGCCGGCGCTGGCTACCACCAACACCAATCCCTCATCGCGGTGGGCTCGGGCGGATGGATGGGCAAGGGCCACGGCCAAGGGACGCAAACCCAGCTCTCTTTTCTCCCCGAGCAGCAAACCGACTTCATCTTCTCGGTGTGGGCGGAGGAGCAGGGGTTCTTCGGGAGCACCCTGGTCGTGCTGCTGTACGCCGCGCTCATCCTGTCCGGGCTGCGGGTGGCCCAAAAAGCCGCCGACCGGTTCGACGCGCTGCTCGCGGTCGGCGTGACCTCGATGCTGTTTTGGCACAGCATCACGAACATGTTGATGGTGCTGAGGCTCGCCCCGGTCGTCGGCGTGCCCCTGCCGCTGTGGAGCAACGGAGGCAGCTTCGCGCTCACCACGCTCATCGGCGTCGGGCTGCTCCTGCAGGTGAGCATCCGCCGCGGTCTGGACTAAGGGCCCGGGCCCTGAGCGCCGGTGGAACCTATTCGAGCGCCTCCCGGAATTCATCGACGTCCTCGAAGCGGCTCCCGGTCGCCGACAGCTCACCCTCCGCCTCCGCTCGGCACTGAAGGACGGCCTCGAAAGCCGCGGTCGTCGCGTGGTTCACGATGCGCCACGCCCGGGGGTCCTCGAGGTAGGCCTCGTCGCAGTCGAACAGAAACGAGGCGAAGGCGACGCCGCAGACCCCGCTGTCGCTCGCGACCTCGACCAGGTTGCGGCCGGCGCCGTTCTTCAGGTCGCAGAACGTCGAAAAGGCGAGGTGACCCGCGTTCTCGATCATCACCAGGCGCTTGGGCGCCGGGGAGTCCTGGTAGCCGCGCACCTGCTGGCTCGGCGCCACGACGCTGTCCGACGTGCCGCCCATGATGAGCGCGGACCGGAGCCGGTCCCCCGCCGCCACCCCCCGCGAGGCGAGCGGCGCGAGCACCTCGGCGAGATCGCCCATCTCCGAGATCGCCCCCCCTCCCGCGCTGTGCCCAGCCATGCCGATTCGGCTCCCGTCGAGCCGGTCGCCCAGAAAGCCGAGCGGCGCCGTGGAGGTCTGGATCGCGCCCACCAGGCGGCGCACGTCGCCCTCCACGTCCCGTCTCGCCATCCCCTGAAGGCACGCCGTTCGCAGGACGTCCTGCAGCCACAGGCCGGGGTGATCGGCGGCCAACACCACGAAGCCCCGGCTCGCCCAGTGGGTCATCTGTTCGAGCGATTGGGTTCGCACCCCCGCCGTCCCGTGCACGAAGACGATGACCGGATAGGGCCCGAACGCCTCGTCCACCGGGAGATCTCGGTAGCAGTCGCAGCCGAGCCCCGGGTTGTCGTCGTCCGAGATCTTCCCTTGCTCGGATGCGGGCAGGGCAGCCCGAAGATCGTAGGTGACCGGCGGGGCTTCCGCCTCCGAACCCGGCGTCGCTGGATACCAGACCTCCACCGTCAGACCGGCCAGGCGAACCGTCCTCACCCCAACCGGCCATGGTCCCCGCTCCGCCGAGTCGAGCGGCCCGGCCAAAAAGCGCACCTCCGGAGCGCAGCCGGCCCGGGGGCCGGTGTCGTCCCCGGCATCCACGACGCCGAGCTCCTCGCCGACGCCGGCATCGGGGACGAGGCCCACGTCCACGGCGCCAGGACGTCCGCCGTCGTCGGCCGCCTCGAAGGGCTCCGTCCCGGAGCAGGCGAGCATGGGCACGACGAAGGCGATCCAACGAGGCATCGGGGCACGGTACCGATTCCGCCGTAGCCCCGCCACCTGGGCCGCACCGCGACCCCGAGTTGACCACGCCCGGTGGGCGTCCTATCTGCTGGCACCCATGCCCAGGCCGATCGCCCGCCTCGTCGAGGCCCTCACCGAGCTCGGCGCCAAAGCGCCGGACCAGTACGAGCCGGAGGACCGGGCCCTCTTCGCCGAGCTGCGGGAAGCGACGAACCTCGGCCTCATCCGGTGCGCGGAGCGGACCCCGGACGGGCAGTGGCGGGTCAACGAGTGGTACAAGCGGGCGGTGCTGGCCGGCTTTCGCCTCGGCCAGATCTTCGAGACCGAGAGCTTCACCGACACCCACTTCTTCGACAAACACACCCTCCCCACCCGGCGCGACCTCCACCTGACGAACCGGGTCCGGGTGGTGCCGGGCGGCACGTCGGTCCGAGACGGCGCCTTTCTCGGCGAGGGCGTCATTCTCATGCCCCCCTCCTACGTGAACATCGGGGCCTACGTCGGCGCCGGCACGCTGGTGGACAGCCACGTGCTGGTCGGGTCCTGCGCCCAGATCGGGGCCCGGGTCCACCTGTCGGCCGGGGTGCAGGTCGGCGGGGTGCTCGAGCCGGTGGGCAGCCTGCCCGTGATCGTGGAGGACGACGTCATGGTCGGCGGCAATTGCGGGATCTACGAGGGCACCATCGTGCGGGAGCGGGCGGTGCTCGGGACCGGCGTGCTCCTCAACGGCTCGAGCCGGGTCTACGACCTGGTGCACGAGCGAGTGCTGAGCCGCGACGGGGACGGACCCCTCGAGATCCCGGCCGGCGCGGTGGTGATTCCGGGCAGCCGGCCCGCCCGCGGGGCGTTCGCCGAGGGCCACGGCCTCCAGATCTCGACCCCGCTCATCGTCAAGTACCGCGACGGCAAGACCGACGCGGCCACCACCCTCGAGGAGGCCCTCCGTTGAACCGCTCGCCCGTTGCCTTGCTCCTGCTCGTCGCTTGCGTCGAGACCGACGAATGCCGCCAGCTCTCCGAGCTGCTCTCGTCCTCGAACCGGGCGCTCGCCGCCGTCCGGGGCCGGGCCGCGCTCGCCGACCGCACCGGGGAGACGCTGTCGCGGCGAAAGGCGGAGGCGGAGAACAAGATCGAGCGCGAAGGCCTCGATCTGCCCGAAGCCGAGCTTCAAAAGGCGCTCGAGGAGCGGGTCGAGGCGCTCCCAGGGGCGTCGCTCGAGCGCACGACCAGGCCGGTTGGGGTCGAACAGCACGGTCCGGCCCTCGAGGAAGAGACGGAGACGGTGTTTCGGATCACCTTTCCCGCCCGTGGGCTCGAAGAGGCCTGGGCCCGAACCCGCTCCCTGATCGCGATCCCCCCGACGACCCGGCTCCTCACCCTGATCGGGCCCAAGAAGGCGGGCGAGCCCTGGGCGCTCGACCTGGGTCGCCCCGACATCCAGCGCCTGCCCATGAACTTCCAGCCGAAGCGGCCCCCGGCCCGTCGGTCGGCGGCGGACGTCCCCTCGAGCCCGTGGGGCTTTTGCGGGGCGGACGCGCTCCGCAAGCAGATCGAGGGCCTCGAGCGGGAGATCGAGACCCTCTCCGAAAAGGCCGCGTCCACCACCGTGAACCTGCCCCTCTCCGCATCCTACCAGGGCCTGTCCCGGCGCGCGGACGTGGTCATCGAGTCGGAGGCGGAGAGCCGCCGGCTCAGCGAGCTGTTCGTGAGCGCCGTGCTGAGCGGAAAGCAGCGCTTCTTGGGTCTCGGCGTGGAGAAGGAGGCGGTGCTGCTCGAGGTGCAGGGGGACGCCAAGGCCCGAAAGGCCGTGCAGGCGGGCTTGCCCGAGGAGGTGCTCGCCTCCCTGCGCGAGATCCCCGGGGAGCGGCCCGGCGTCGTTCGCATGGCGCTCGCCAACGCGGTCGCCGCCGGGGGACGACGCCCGGACGCAGGCGGCGCCGAGCCGCCGCACCGACACGAGCCGTGATGCCCTTGAAGCCGGCGGTGGCCTCCCTGGCCCCGTCGCTGATTCGTGAAATGAACGCTCGCCGGCGGCCGAGCACTCTGGATCTCACCCTCGGCCAGCCCGGGCGAGCCGCGGACCAGGACCTCATCGAGCGGGCCGCCGCCGACCGGGGCGGGTACACCGAGACCGCCGGGCTCCCCGAGCTGCGGGCGGCGATCGCCGCCCACCACCGGCGCCGTGGACCGGAGGAGGTGCTCGTCACCGTCGGCAGCGAGCAGGCGGTCTACCTCGCGCTCACCTGCCTCGTCGCCCCCGGGACCCCGGTGCTCTACCCGGAGCCGGGCTACCCGGCGTACCCGGGCATCATCCTCGTCCTTGGCGGAGTTCCCTGCCCCTACCCGGTCCGGCGGACCGCCGGCTACGTCCCGAGCCTCGACGAGCTGGCCGCGGCCGCGCCGCCGGGGCCGTGCGTCGTGTTGTGGAACACCCCCTCGAACCCGTTCGGGGCCATCGCGAACCGGTCGAGCACCGAAGCGCTGGTGGCTCTGGCCGCGGCCCGGAGCTGGACGGTGGTCAGCGACGAGATCTATCGGGACCTCCGCTACGGCGACGACGCTTTCGTCGGTCCGCCCGACCTCGACCCCGGCGCCATCCTGGTCAGCGGTCTGTCCAAGAGCTGCGCCCTCACCGGGTACCGGCTCGGCTACCTGTGCGGGCCAGCCGCGTTCGTCGAGCGGGCGGCGCTCGTGCACCAGCTCATGGTGACCTGCGCGCCGCGCATCGCCCAGCGGGTCGCCCTCGAGGTCTTCACCCACCCCGAGCGCCTGTCCGCCCATCTGCCCGTCTACGCCGAAGCGAGGACGGCGCTCGCCGCCCTGTCGGCTCAGCTGCCGAGCGGGGCCGAGCTGCACCTCGGGCCGGGAGCGTTCTACGCGATCTTGGTCGTGGACCGGTGGACGCGCGCGCTTCGAAGCCCGAACCAGCCGGGCAGCCTCGCCCTCGCCCTCGACCTGCTCGAGCACGAAGACGTCGCCGTCGTCCCCGGGGTCGCCTTCGGTCCGAGCGGCGACGACTTCCTTCGCCTGTCCTACGCCGGAGGGCCCGAGCTGGCCACCGCCGGCCTCGCCCGGATCTTCCGCCGCCTCAGCGCCCTCGACCGCTGAAGCTTCGAAACAGCCTCGACCGCCCCCGGCCTTGATTTCCCCCGCCCGCTGGCCGACATCCACCAGCGATGACCGTCTTGCTCGAGCTGCTCCTTCTCGGGGTCGCGATCGCCTTGTTCGTCCCCGCGCTGGTCCTCTTCTTCGAGTGCCTCGTCGCGCTCGTCGCCCGGCCCCCCGAACCCTCCATGGGCGGCGAGACCCCCTCGACGGTGGTCCTCGTCCCTGCCCACGACGAGGAGGCCGGCCTCGCCGCGACGCTCGCGTCCATTCAGGCGGGGCTCTCAGCGGGCCAGCGGATCGTGGTCATCGCCGACAACTGCCAAGACCGCACCGCCGAGGTGGCCCGCTCGGCCGGCGTCGAGGTGATCGAGCGCACGAGCGCGACCGAGCGGGGCAAGGGCTACGCGCTGGTGTTTGGCCTCGACCACCTCGCCGCCGCCCCGCCCGAAGTCGTGATCGTCATCGACGCCGACTGCCGGGTGCCGGTCGGCTCGCTGCCTCGGCTCGCCGCGGCCGCGAAGCGCACGAACCGTCCGGCCCAGGCCGAGTACCTGCTCGAGGCTCCGGCGGACCCCACCCCGGTCTCCCGGCTCTCCGGGTTCGCGGTCCTGTTCAAGAACCGGGTTCGTCCGCTCGGCCTGTGGCAGCTGGGGCTCCCGGTCCACTTGACCGGCAGCGGCATGGCTTTCCCCTATGAGGTGCTGCGAAAGGCGCCTCCGACGGGAGCCTATCTCGTCGAAGACATGCTGATCGGCGTCGAGCTGGCTCGGCTCGGCCACCCCCCCGGGCTCTGCCCCGATGTGACGCTCACCAGCGCCCTCCCGAGCCAGGACGACAGCGGCCGGCGCCAGCGGCGGCGATGGGAGCACGGACATCTCGAGACCCTCTCGAAGCACGGGCCGGCCCTGCTTCGGGATGGCCTCACCCGCCAGAGCCTGCCCCTGCTCGCGATGGGCCTCGACCTCATGGTCCCCCCGCTCGCGTTCTTCGTGCTCCTGCTCGCTGGCGTTTGGGTCGGCACCGGCGCCCTCGCCGCGCTCGGCCTGTCCTCCTGGCCGTTTCACATCGTCAACTGGGCCTTCGGCCTCGTCGCCCTCGCCGTGGCCCTCGGGTGGGCCCGCTATGGGCGCGCGGTGCTGCCTCCGGAGCACCTGCTCGCGATCCCGAAGTACATCGCCTGGAAGATCCCGCTGTATCTGTCGTTTCTAAAGGGCGGCGCCCACCGGGCGTGGGAGCGGACCGACCGCGAGCCGTGACCGGCCGGGGTGCGCTCACGAGGAGAACAGGACGAACCCGAGCCCCAGACCGAGCACGACGCCGAGGCCGAGCATGGCGAACATCGGCCCCGAGCTCTCTCGCGGGCCTTGCTCGACGACGGCGTCCGGCGGCGGCGCGGTGGTCGGATCCACGACCGCGAGGTCGATCCCCTGCATGCCGAAGAACCCCGACAGCTCCTCCTCGAGCTGCCCGTACGCGTCGGCTTCGAGGTCGATCCCGCGGCCGTGCCTCGCCTGGAACTGCTTCCCGAGGGTCCGAAACGACCGAAGCTCCGCCCGCCTCGCGCCCGAATCCACCCACCCGACGACGATCGGGCTCGTCCCGTCCGCTTCGGTGGGCGCGAGCACCAGGTTTTGCCTCGCCTGGCGCCCTCCCGACGTCGACGGGCCGTCGGGACGCGACATCTCGAGCCGCCGCGGCCGGCGCGTCCCGAAGCGAACCGCTCCGAACTTGAAAGCGAAGACGTCGGACAGCTCGAACGCCTGCTGCGCATGCAGCGTGCGGTGGGGATCCTCGGTCACGAAGAGAGGCTACACCGGGTCCTCGGCTCGGCCCATCCCCCCGCTCTCCGACGGCTGGTCGAAACGGCTCCGTGCCGTACACGCTGCGCGCGGTGGGGTTTCGGTCTCTGCTCGAACGGCGGCTCGGGCCGCTCGAACCGTTCCTCGGACCCCGTCCCGGTCCGCGCCGACCGGAGCTGGAGACGCTCTGGATCCGCCGCGCCGCCGGGCTCGAGGTCCACGTCGCTCCTTCCCGGACCCAGGCCGACGTCCTCGCGATGAAGCGCCGCTCGACCGCGGGCCGGGACGAGCTCGAGGCGCTCATCGCGCTGACCGAGTGGACGGACGGGGCTCGATGGGCGAGCAGGACGGCTTCGCGGTGGCTCGACCAGGGGCTCGCGGTGTGGGCTCGCTTCGACCCCGGGATCCCTCTGCCCGCCGCCGCCCTGCCCTCAGGATGGACCGGCCCCGTCGCCCGGCGACCCCATGTGTGGCCCACCCCGGCCATCGAGACCGACGGCGGGATCGGGCCGATCCCGTTCATGCCCCGAGGCCGCGAGCTGGACGGGGCAGCGATGGTTGGGCTCCGGTTTTCAACCCTCGAGCGCGGGCACGAGATCCTCGGGGTCACTGTGGCCGAAGACGCAACCACCGGCGCCGACCTCGGCGCGCTGCTCCCCGCGCTCGACGGCCGCCGCTCCGCCGCTGAGATCCTGGCCGCCGCGGACCGGTCGGACCGACAAAGGCTCGCCCGGCTGCTCGATTGGCTCGGCGCCGCCGGGGTGCTCGGCCCCGTCCCGGAGCCGCTGGAAAGCTTGCATCGGCCCGGACCCACCGCGACGTGGCTCGGGCACGCTTCGGTGCTGCTCGGACACGACCGCCGGGGCGTGCTCGTGGACCCTTGCTTCTACCCGCCGAGCGCCCCCCCGGCCTCCCCGCTCCCTCCGGACCCGCGAACCCTGCCCCCGCTCGAGCTCGTGCTCATCACCCACGGCGACAACGACCACCTGAACCCGAACGCGCTCGCCCAGCTCGATCGGCGGACCCCTGTCGTGATCCCAGCCGTCAAAGAGCCCCGCCCCGCCCACCAGGTGGACATGGAGGGGCTGCTCCGGGTGCTCGGGTTTCGGACGATTCGGTCGATGCGGCCGTTCGAGCGGATCGAATCGGGGGCCTTCACCGTCGTCGCGCTCCCCTTCGACGGGGAGGACTGGGGTCTCGAGCAGGCGCAGCTCAGCTATCTCGTCGAAATGCCCGGTTTTTCCGTGTTCCTCTCCGCGGACAGCCTCGGGCCGGAGGCGACGTACCGGTGGCTCGCCGAGCGGCCTTCGCCCGTGGATCTCGCGTTCATGGGCGTGAGCGGGGTGGTGGAGCCGATGGTGGCGCCGCCGGGGCTCGGCTACGGCAACTTCTACGCCCGATGGATCCCCCCGGCCCTTCACGGGGAGGTGATCCGCCACACCGCTGGCCCCCAGGATTCGGCCCGGTTCTGCGCGATGTTCCGGCCGAGCTTCGCCTTCGGCTACGCCGCCGGCGGCGCCCCGTTCATCGCGACCGAGTACCCGGACCGGGGGGACCACGACAGCTTCGCCGCCGCGCTCCGCGGAGGCCCTACGACGCCGGTCCGGCTGCCGCTCGGGGCCCCGGTCGGGCCGGCCGAGCTGGGCGCGCTGCCTCCGTGATTCACATCTCGCCGCGGACCGTGGACTCGCACTGGTGGTAGCGGCGTCCGGTGGCGACGGCGTCGAATTCGAGGATCGCGGTGTAGACCGACACCCGCTCCCCGCGAACCCGCTCCGCCATCCGCCGGATCGAACCCTTGGCGACGAAGTCGGCGCGGTCTTCGTCCTGCACGACCTCGTACACCCCCGACAGCCGCATCCGCTGCTCGAGCACCGACCGCAGGTAGTCCCCGTCGAGGTCCTGGCCGGTCCGGTCCTCGAAGTCCGTCAGCCGGACCCGGGGCTTGGCCACGTTCACGTCGGAGTGGGTGCTGCGCCACCGCTCGATCCAGCCTCCGGTCACGCACCGCCCCACCAGTTGGCGGGCGATCGCTTCGAAGTCGGTCTTCGTGGGGCCGCTCGGGGGCGGAGGCCCGCTCGGTCCCGGCGGTGGGGGCGGAGGCGTCTTGCCTCCGCACGCGGCGAGCAGAAGGGCGATCGTGCCCATGGCGACCGAGCGCATGTACTGTTTGCCCATACCGACCCCGGCGGCTCTGCGCCACCATCGCGGCCTCGCGTGCGGGCGCGCACGCCTCCAAGAAGGCCCATGCGGGCGCGCACGCGTCCAAGAAGGCCCGTGCGGGCGCGCACGCGGTTGAAAGCGTCTCTCGAGATGCTCTCAACTCCGATTCTCCTGCCAAGAGCGTCTTCGAGGACGCTTTGAATGCTTGTGATGGGGGCATGAGCGTCACGCGAGACGGTGGTCTACGACAATCAGAATGACTGCGCGTCTCGTGAGACGCTTTGATCGAGGCTGTCGCGTCGAACGGCGTCTCACGAGACGCATGAGGGCCCAGTTTGCAGGGTGTGAGCGTCTCGGGGGACGCACGGGCGACTGATCCGATATGCGGGAGCGTCACGCGAGTCGCTTATCGAGTCTCGGACGCCCATGGCGACCGAGCGAGCGAAACTTGCGGAGCGGGCCCGTTGTCGCTACCTCGGAGAGGCCATGAGCGGGCGCGACTACGCGGTCCTCGGACCGCTCCGGTCGGAGAGGGCCACCGAGGCGTTCCTCGGCTGCGAGGTCCTCGACGATCGGCCCCGAGCCGACCGCCCGGTGGTCCTGATCTGGCTGCCGGACGAGCTGGTGACGAACACCCGTCGGCTCGACCAGCTCCTGCGCGACACCGCGCTCGCCCTGAAGCTCAGCCACCCGAATCTGTTGCCGGTCCACGGGGTGGAGCGATTCGCCGAGGGGTGGGCCCGGATCACCGGTTACGCGCACGGGGAGCCGCTCGACCAGCTGATCGGACGGTCGATGGAGCGGGGTCGGCCGCTGCCCCCCGAGCTCGCCGCCCGGATCGTGCTCGACATCGCCGAAGCAGCCCACCACGCCCACGAGCACGGTCTGGAGGCGGTCGGGCGGTCGCTGGTCCACGGCGGAATTCGCCCCGAGACGGTGCTGCTCGGCTTTCATGGGCAGGCGATCCTCGGCGGTTTCGGCGCGTCCACCTTGGCCCCGAACACCACCCATGGCTTCGACCGGCGGCGCTGGGTCGCGTTCCTCGCCCCCGAGCAGATCGTCGGAGGCAAGGCCAGCACGAGCGTCGTGACCGACGTCTATGCCCTCGGAGCCCTGCTGTTCACGCTCCTCCACGGCCACGCTCCGTTCGAGAAGGAGGACGACATCGAGGCCGCGGTCATGGCGCTCGAGCCTCCGGCGCTGGCCGAGGGCGGGGTCGCCCTGGCGCTCGAAGCGGCCGCTCGGCGGGCGCTCGCCAAGCGGGGATCGGAGCGGCCGGCGACCGCCCGCGCGTTCGCCGACGCCGTCCTCGCCGCGCTCGACGGGGCCGAACCGACGCCCGACGCGCTCGCGGCCTGGATCGAAGACCTGATGCCGCCGAATTCGTCGATGCGCATGTCCCGGGCCGCGCTGCTCGCGACGGCCGACGATCCGGAGGCGGTGACCGCCCTCAGCCGGCTCGAGCAGCCCCCGGAGCCGGTGGACCTCGAGCTGTACGCTGCGGCCCGGCCGACCCGGCGGCGGCCACCGGCCCGCGAACTCCCTACGGTGGTGGAGCCTCCACGCCGCTCCTTCGCCGGCCCGGTCCCCTCCTCCTTGGCCGAGGAAGCGCCCACCCAAGCCGCCTCCCCACCGTTTTCCGCACCCAACCCGGGCGCCGCCCCCCAGTGGGCTTCGGGGCCGGCCCCCGGGCTCGGGGGGTTTTCGCCGCCTCCGGCGGCGCCGGCGAGCACCCCAGCCGGTGCGCCCGCTCCGTACTCTCCGCCCCCGGCCGCCGCGCCGCCTCGCTCGGGGTTCGTACCCGCGGCCCACTTCCACCCCGCCCCGCCGGGGATGGTGTATTCGGTTCCCGTGCCCGTGGACCCCCGAACCGGCCTCCCCGTGCCCGTCCCCCGGTCGTCTCCGGCGGTGCCAGCGGCGAGCGCCGGTCCGACCACGGGCCGCTCGTTCCTGGAGGACGCAGAAGCGGAGCGCTCCCGCGACCTGCTCACGAACCAGCCGGTTCGCGGGCTCCCGAAGTCCGGGCCGAAACGCGCCGAGGGCGCGGCCACGGAGTCGAGGATCACCCAGTTCAACCGCAGCGTGGGCGACGGCTCTCGGGCGCTGCTCTACCTGGTGGTGCTGGCCGCCTTCGGGCTGCTCGCAGTGGTCGTGCTCGCCCCCGGTGAGACCCCCACCATCGAGGAGGCCACGACCGATCCCACTGTGGACCGCCGCCTGGTCCGCGAGCTGCTCGAGGAGAAGGCCGACGACGAGCCGGTGGAGTTCGACGCCCAGGAGGTCCCTCCGGTGCCGGTCGGGACCGACCCCGGCGTGCTGGTGGTCAGCTCCGAGCCGCCGGTGGACGTGTTCCTCGACGACGAGCGGCTCGGACGCACCCCGCTTCGGGTCGAGCTGCCCCCGGGCCGAAAACGCCTCCGCCTGACCGACCGCAAGACCGGAATCAACGGCTACCGGAGCGTGACCGTGGGCAGCGGCGAGGAGGCGCAGGTCAGCGCCTTCTTCGACACCGGCGAGCTGGTCGTAGACGCCCCGGACGGGGCCCGAATCTTCCTGAACGGCCGCCTGATCGCGAAGGCCCCGGTGGCCGCCCCGATCCGAATCTACGAGGGCCGATACGTCCTGAAGGTGACCGCGGAGGGGCGGCGGCCGTTCACGGAGCGCTTCGACGCTCGCCCCGGCCAGCAGGTCCGATTCGACGTGCGCGAGACGAACTAGGCGACCGCGCGAAGACGTCGGCGCGCCCTGGGCGGGGTCAGCCCGGCCTCCAGGCGAGGCGAACCCTCAGGTCGAGCCCGGGGGCCGGCCCCGGCCGTCCGAACGGGACGAAAGCGTGGTCGAGCCCGTTGGTGAGCGAGACCGCCATCCGAACCGGGCCCACCAGCCGGATCTCGCCCCGAAGGTCGAGCGCGAGCGGTGCGCCGGGGCGGGGCGGCCCGGGCAGCAGCGTCCGGCCAACCGGGGTCTCGGCGTCGAAGCCTCCTCGGAGCCCGATCTCGGCGAAGCCGCTCCACTCCACGAGCCCAAGACGAACCGCCAAGCGGCCATGAATCTGAGCCGCGGGTCCGACCGGGCCGAGGGTGCCCTGGAACTCGGCTCGGGACAGGCTGCCGGCCACCGCAAACCGGTCCAGCTCGAGCGCGCCCTCCGCGGCGACGCCCCAACCGTCGATGCGCTCTTCCCCCGAGAGCCAGGCCGCCCAGACGCCGGCGGCGACCCAGCCGAGCGACCCGGCGAGCCTCGGTCCCCCTTCGATGAGGTCGACCCGCTCGAGCGCGACCTCCTGCCCCTCGAAGCTGCGGGCGTAGCGGACGAACACCGAGACCGGCGACACGATCTCGAGCTCCGCCCGCGCGTCCCCTGCGAGCCCCAGCTCCCGACCGCCCTGCTGCTCCGAGAGCCTCGCCGACGCTCCGACGGCGAGCGGTCCGAGTTCGGTGTCGCCGCCGACGTGGGCCTCGAGCCGCCGCTCCGCTCGTCCTGGCTCGGCCGACACCAGGCCCCCGACCTCGATCGCCACCGGGAGCCGCGGGGGCTTGTATTCCACCAAGACCTCACCCACCCACGCGCTCCGCGAGGTCGACCCGAGCGCCGCCACGTGCCCGGCCGTCGCCCGGCCGAACACCGCCCCGCTCGCAAACCGGAGGTTGACCTGGGCAAGGTGCAGGTCCTCGCCCCGAAACCCCGGGGTCCGGGGCGCGGTCCCGTCGAAGTCGTAGCCGAGCTCGAGCCACAGCGGGCCGTCGGTCGAAAGCAGCCGGGCTCGCGCCGACAAGGCGAGCCGTTCGGCGGCGGGCGGAAGCTCCCTGGTCGTGGTCCCGGTTTTCACCCGCAGCGCGTCGCGGGTCCGGACGCTGGCGCTCAGCTGGACCGCCCCCCACTCCGCGGCGGCGCCGACCCGGCCGATGGCCCCGGCGGCTCGGTCCGCGGTGCGCAGATCCACTGCGGCTTCGACGCCGCTCGACGCCTCCCTTCCGGCGAGCGCCACCTCCGACACCCACGTCCTCGATGCCGCCGCGGCGCTCGGGCCCCGGCGAATCCGAACGTCGCCGTACAAGGCCGGATCGAGCCGGCCGAGCCGGGCCCAGCTCGGCTCCACCCGCAGGCCGTCGAGGCGGCGGATCGGGCCGAGCCGACCTCGGGCGCTGCCTTCGAGCGTCGGGAGCAGCTCGAGCGCGTCGGCTACGGTCGGCGCGAGCGTCTCGAGCAGCCGAAACCGGGGCAGCGAGCGCTCGCCGTGGTCGCCCACCGGCCAAGTCCGGTCTTCTTCGGCTTCGGCGAGCGACTCGAGCAGCGCGATGGTCTCCGGGTCGAGCGGCTCGTCGGCGACGTCCCCCGCGATGTCCTCGGCGAGCTCCGCTGCCTGGGCCGCGGGCGCTCCGCCGAGCACCAGGACAGCGGCCCAGGGGAACACCGCCCGCACCGGGTGAGCCTACCCGGAAGTGGCACCGGCGGGTCGCCAGCCAAAACCCCATCGGCGCCTCGGCCGATGCCGTTTGGGGCCCGAGGCGGCCGGACTCGGCGGACCACGCTGCGATTTGGCCTTGGCAGCCGAGCGAGCGGGCGGTAAGGACGCGGGCCTCGCCCGGTTAGCTCAGTTGGTAGAGCAGTGGACTGAAAATCCGCGTGTCCCTGGTTCGAGTCCGGGACCGGGCAACCTCGTCTTCGCGCCGCTGCGCGGCCTTCGCGACCCCAATCAGTTCTTGGCCGCTGCGTCGGCGCTCTTCGCGGCCACGTGGGCGGTGGGCGGTCATCGACTCCGGCTCTTGGAGGTCGAGTTCTATCTGTTTGGTCCCGGCCACCCCGATCCCTACGTTCACGCCCAACCGGGGCAGTCGAGCTACGGCCGGTGGTGCCTGCACCGCACCGGCAACAGCTTTCGCGGGGGCAGCTTCAAGGGGCTCGACCTCTCGTTCGGGCCGAAGAACGTGTTCGGCGGCGTACTCCTTCGTTCCTTGACCGACGGCGATCAGGTCGTTCGCGGACCGTGCCTCGTCGTGGAGCGGCTTTTGTCCCTGCTCGGGGTCGCCCACCTGGCCGAGCTCGAGCCCGCGCTCGAGGCCACCACGTGGGAGCCCGGGCCACCGGCGCCGGACGGGAGCAGCGAGGCACCCGGAGTCCTCGCGAGCGCGCGGGTGGGCCTCGGACTGGCCCGGGCGGCCCGGTTTCCCGCCATGCCGAGCTACGTCGCCCGTCGCTACCGCTTCGTGGCCGACCCTTCTTTCGGAGGCCCCCACTTGGCCGTCGCGATGCACCAGGACGGGATTCACCAGGGCGACATCGCGTCCCTGCTCGCGGTGCGGCCGTCCACCCTCGCCCGCTGGCTCCGTGCCCACGACGAGGGTCGTTCGAACCCCCACGTCCTCCCGGTGGACCCCCACCGCCCCGAAGACGTCTGCCGTCGCCTCGGCGCGCTCGCTCGGCCGGCCTGAGCGCCCGGCGCCGTCGCCTGCTACGATGGCCGCGGTGGGCGAGGTCTTCGGCAAATACGAGCTCCTCGAGCGGATCGCGGTGGGGGGAATGGCCGAGGTCTTCCGGGCCGAGTCGTGCTCGATCGGCGGATTTCGAAAGCCGGTCGCCCTCAAGCGGGTGCTCCCCCACCTGAGCGGCGACGCCGAATTCGTGTCCCTGTTCATCCAAGAGGCGAAGCTCACCGTGTCGCTCGCCCACGGGAACGTGGTGCAGGTCTTCGACTTCGGCCGAATCGACAGCACCTACTTTCTCGCCATGGAGCTGGTCGAGGGTCCGGACCTCACCCGGGTCCTGACCAGGCAAGGCCGGCGGGGGCGCCCGATGCCGGCCGAGGTCGCGCTCTACGTCGTGGCCGCGGTGCTTAGAGGGCTCAGCCACGCCCACGGCCGGCGAGACCGGCGGGGCCAGCCGCTCGGGATCGTCCACCGCGACGTCTCCCCCCACAACGTCCTGTTGTCCCACGAGGGGGAGGTGAAGCTCGCCGACTTCGGGATCGCCACCGCCGCCGCGCAGGTCAGCCTGACCCGCCCCAGCATGCGGCTCGGGAAGTTCGCCTACATGAGCCCGGAGCAGGCCCGGGGCGAGCCGGTGGACCACCGGACCGACATCTGGGCCGCCGGGGTCACGCTGTGGGAGTGCCTGACCGGGCGGCGGCTGTTCTTCGACGACGACCCCTCCGTCATCCTGGCTCGCGTCCGGGAACCCCGGGTGCCGCCCCCGTCCACCCTCAACCCCGCCCTCGGTCCTCGCCTCGACGGGCTGGTGGCGAGCGCGCTGGCTGAGGACCCCGAGCACCGGCCCAGCGGGGCGCGGTTGTTCGGGGCCGATCTGCAAGAGGAGCTGCAGCGGCTCAGCCCGGGTTTCGACGACATCGACCTCAGCCGGTACCTGGTGGAGCTCTTCGACGGGGACTTCGGCCCCCGAGCTGTCCTCCCTGCCCCTCCGAGCGCGGTGCCGAAGGCCCGACCCCGGCTCGATACCCGCGCCGACAGCTCGGCGCCGACCCGATTTCAGGAGCCGGCGCTGGGTCCGGGCCGACCGGAGCTCGACCGGCTGATGGCCCAGTTTCGGCTCACCCCGAACCTATGGACGGTGGTCGAGCTCGGCGAGCTGCTCCTGAGGCTGGGCCACGGGGCGGAGGCCCTGGGGGTGCACCGGTTCTGCGCGGACAAGTTCGCGCAGCTCGGGCTTCGGGCCCAGGCCCTCCGCCAGTGGGTGCGCCTGCGGGAACTCGACGGCGTGACCCCTGAGCTCGACGCGAACTTCGCTTCGCTCCCCCACCTCGAAGGCATCGACAATTCGGCCTTGCGGGGCCGAATCGGCCGCGTGGGCCGCCGGCTCTCCGCCTTTCTCGAGGAGGTCGCGGACTGGGAGGAGCCGGGCCCAGCCCACCGACCTCGCGGCCTGCTCGACGGGCTCGACGGGGCCGAGCTCGCCGGACTCGGACCGGCCCTGATGAGGCTGCAGGCCGCGCCCGAAGAGGAGATCGTGAAGGAGGGCGAGCCCGGGGACCGGCTCTACATCATCGCCCGGGGGCGGGTGCTCATCCACTGCCAGGGCCCGAGGGGATCGCGCGTCTACCTCTCGGCGCTCTCGGACGGGGACGGCTTCGGCGAGCGAAGTTTCTTCACCGGAGAGCCTCGGAGCGCGAGCGTCGAGGCCCTCGACGACGTGGAGCTGCTCGCGGTGGATCGGACCTCCTTGGAGGCCGTGCAAGTGCGCTTTCCGCGCCTGACGAGGGCCCTGTACCAGCACCACCGGCGCCGGACGGTCAGCACCCTGCTCGCGAAGAGCGACGTGTTCGGCGGGCTGAAGGCCGCGGACCGCGAGTGGCTGGTAGACCGCATGGTCCCGTGCCGGCACGCCTCGGGCGCGGTGATCGTCCACGAGGGCGACACGGACCGGGACGCTTTTTTCGTCGTCAACGGGGAGGTCGAGGTGTTCCGGGCGGACCGAACCCTCTTCCTCGACAAGCTCCGCCGCGGTGACCTCTTTGGCGAAGGCGCCATCGTCGCCGGCCGCCCCCGATCGGCGAGCGTACGCGCGCTCGGACCGGTCGAGCTGCTGCGGCTGCCTGCCGATGATCTCGAGCGCTTGCTCGCCCAGGCTCCGGAAGTTCGAATGCATCTGGAGCGGACGGCGCGACGCCGCGACGCCGAGGCGATGCTGCGGGTGGCCGACTCGGATTTGCTGCCATGACGACGCAGGGGCGCGGTCGCCACGGCGCGCTGCGCCGTGCCAGGATGCCCCGGTGGGGATGAGCCTGGCGCCAGGGGCTCGGGTCGGCCCGTATGTGGTCCTCTTCCCCCTGGGGAAAGGCGGAATGGGGGAGGTGTGGGCGGCCAACCGAGCGCCGACCCGTCGCGGGCCGCTGGTCGCGGTGAAGGTGGTCTCAGCGGCTTCGCTTGGCCGAAACGAGACGCTGATGTTCTTCGACGAGGCCCGGGCGGCGTCGGTCCTCGACCACGAAAGCATCGTCCGGACCGTGGAGCTCGGCCAGGATGGGGACCTGCTGTACCTCGTGATGGACCTCATCCGCGGTCCGTCGCTGACCGCTCTGCTCCAGCGCTTGGTCATCCACAAAGCGCAGCTGTCCCCCGCCCTGGTGGCGCACATCGGGATCCAGCTCGGCCGAGCCCTCGACTACGCCCACCACCGCGCCACCGCTGAAGGCCAGCGGCTCCGCCTCATCCATCGGGATGTGTCCCCGCACAACGTGCTGCTCGACGTGAGCGGCGGGGTTCGTTTGACCGACTTCGGGGTGGCGCGAACCGCGATCCAGGACCACCGCTCGCGGGTGGGCACCGTGCGAGGCAAGCCGAGCTACATGGCGCCCGAGCAGGTCGCCGGAGGGGACGTCGACCATCGCACCGACATCTTCGCGCTCGGCATCGTCCTGTACGAGGCGGCCAGCCTGAGGCGGCTCTTCGGCCGGAAGAACCCGGTCAAGTCGATGGAGGCGGTGGTGGGTTACGTTCCCCAGCCGCTGTCCGAGCTGGTGCCCGGGTTCCCCAGCGACATGTCGCGGGCGATCGCGACGGCCCTGCGCAAGCGCCCAGAGGACCGCTACGCCTCGTCGGCGGAGCTCGTCGAGGCTCTCGAGTCCTCCGTCCGGCAGCTCCCTCCGCTCGAGCCCGCTGCTGGCCTCAGCCGGGCGATCGCGGCGGTGTTCGACCGGGGCGCGTTCGACGTCGAGGCCCGGGCCGAGGCCAGCCGGCACGCGATCGACGAACAAGCGGACGGGAGTCCTCACGCCGGCGCCACCGTGGTCTGGCCGAGCTCGCCCGACCCCGACCCGCTCGCCCCGGAAGCGATCGAGGAGCTTCGCACCCAGCTTCGTCCCCAACCGAACGCGCTCGGAGCCTCCCCCAGTTTTCCGAGCTACACCCAAACGAGGCTCCCGGTTCGTCCTCTCCTCTTGCTCGCCGGCAGCCTGGTCGTCAGCGCGGCGCTCGCCGTCGTCGTGGTCCAGCGCGCCCAAGTCTCGGCCGTGCCCAACCCGGAGCTCCCGCGGGCCGACCGAAGCGAGCCGGTGAGGCCCAAAGTGGAGCCCCGACCTGCCGCGCAAGTAGCGCCCCGACCGCGTCCCGCCCCGCTGGAGCCGACGCCTCCTCCGGCCCCGCTCGAAGAGCCCGTCGTCGAGCCCTCTCAACCCGCCGAGCGGCGGCGCCGATCCCCGCGACCAGGGGAGCCCACCCCACCGGCGACCCCATCGAACGCCACCTTCGAAGAGGTGCAGGCCCTATTGCGGGAAGTCCGACAGCGCCACCCCGAGCGGGGAAAAGCGATGACGGCCACGCTGGTCGAGGCGGGAACCGGCAACGTGGACGTGCTCAATCGGCTGCGAGCCGAGGCGAAGCGCTTGCTTGCCGGAGGCTCCTGACTCGCCGCAGGTCACAGGCGGTCGCACGCCCTGCGGTCGCGGCTGAAGCACACCAGCTGCTCCGGCTCTCGCTCCTGGCCGAGCGCGTAGGCCCCGGCCACCACCCCAGCGACTCCGACCCCCACCACCGCCCAGAGCCACGGGCTCGCCCAGAACGACGACTCCGGCGCGGCGAGCCGGACCGAGACCTGCTCTGCGCGCCCGGCGACCAGGGAGACTTCTCGGGTCTCGTCGACCCGTCCCGCCTTTCTCAGGCGAAGCTGGTAGCGCCCCGGGGGGACCCGGTCGAACGAACAGGGGGTGACGCAGATCCGCCCAGCGACCTGCGCTTCGGCCGCGGATGGCTCGGATCGGATCTCGAGGGACGAGACCTGGCCCCACACCGACGGGGGGACGACCTCGGGCAGCAACCGGCCGAGCGCCGCGCCGAGCGCCATCCCGGTGGGAACCTCTCCGCCCGTCGCTCCCACCTGCCGCTCCGTCCGCGTATCGATGAGCCGCAAGCCGAGCAGCAGCTCCTCGCCTGGCCGATCGAGGCTGACCGCGAGCAGCCAATGCATGTCGTCACGCGTCGCCCGGAGCCGGCGGACGAAGCACGCGGCGTCCCCGGCGCACTCGCGGATCGCCGCTTGCCGTTCGTCGAGCCCGATCGCCTCGAGCGGCGCGACCCGAAGCGCGGTGGAGCGCTCGAGAACCTCCCGGGTCGCGGCGTAGATGTCGCTCAGCGGATACCCCGAGGTGGGGCCAGACAGAATGAGCACCGCGAGCGTCTCCGGCGAAGGCGGGTTTTCTCCTTCCTCCGCTGCCCCGAAGAGCCCAACCATCAGCGCGAGCATCGAACCCACGGCCGGACCCTACACCGACGCCGGCGCGCGGCGCGAGGCGACGGCGAGGAGCGCCCACCACCGGGCCCGCTCCGAGCGCGGGTCTACGCAAGGTCGAAGGTACCCATCCAAGAACCGCCCCAGCTCGACCGGGCCGAAGAGCGCGGGCCACAGCGCCCTCCCGAGCTGCACCAAGCCGCTCGCGTGGCCAGCCCGGGTCCACCGAGGCTGCACGAGCAGCGGATCGAGCAGCACCGCCTCGTCTCCGTCGAGCCGAATGTCGGATAGGCCGAGCCCCGCCGGACCGAGCCCCGCCACTCGAAGCCGCCCGAGCAGGCGCGAGACCGAGATGGTCGCTCGACGTCGGGCCCCCGGATCGGAGAGCAACCCCGAGCTGGCCAGATCGGCCAAGGTCGGGGCCGAAACCCGCTCGAGCACCACCGCGTGCTCATCGTGGGCGAGGACCCGGGGGGTCGAGACCCCCAAGACCCGGACCCGGTGCGCGGCTCGGTCGAAGCTCCGGCCCCGGCCGGGGCAGCGCCTCAGCTCCGCGTCGCCCAGGGGAAGGGACACATGGTAGCGGTCCGGGCCGAGCTCGGCCGCGTCTTTGGGAGGCCAACCATCGAGCTTCGAGAGCAAGGCGCCTGCGTCCGGGCGCTCGACCCGGTGGTGTCCAGGGCGCCCCTGGATCGGGTGCTCTCCCCGGCGCACCTATTTTCTTCCCGGCGTCCGGCCCTCCACCGCGAGCAGGTGCAGGTCGGCGACGTTGGTGTCGGTCGGGCCGGTCTCGAGCCGGGCGTTCACCCGGCCCAGCGCCTCGTAGGAGTCGAATCGCCGGGTGACGTCGGCGGCGTCGAGACCCACCTTGGCCAGCTCTTCCACGGTGGCTCCGTCCACGATCCCCCCCGCGGCCGGCGTCGTCCCGTCGGTGCCATCGGTCCCCGCGGAGAGAAAGGCCATGTGCTCGTCGCCGGCCATGGCCTGGGCCATCAGCAGGGAGAGGTGCTGGTTTCGCCCGCCGAGACCGGGCACGACGTCGGGAGGGATCTCCACGGTGGGCTCGCCCACCGCGACGAAGACCTCGCGCCCGGTACCGGACCGAACCATCGATCCGGCCCGGGCCATGTACTTCTCGACGAGCTCCTCCACCGAGCCTTCGATCGGCTTCGTCGCGCAGCGAACCCGCAGCCCGAGGTTTCTCGCGGCGCGAGCCGCCGCCCTCGAGAGCGTCTGGGGTCCGCCCACCACCGCCGCAAAGGCCCTCGACAGCCGGGGGTCACCCGGCTTCGGGGACTCCGGGATCTCGCCCCGCACTCCGGCCTCGAGATACTCGATGACGCTCGGCGGGGCTCGCTCGTACAGGTCCCCCTTTTTCAGCGCCGCGACCGCATCTCGAAACCGCGACGGGTCGGCTACCGTGGGGCCTCCACCGATGACCGGCAGCTTGTCCCCGACCACGTCGGAGAGGGCCAGCGTGAGCACCGACGCCGGCGCGGCTGCCACCGCCAGGCGGCCGCCCTTCACCCTGGAGATGTGGCTGCGCACGCTGTTGATGCCGTGGATGTCGAGCCCAGAGTGCAGCAGCATCTGGGTGAGGGCGGTCGTGTCGGCGAGGCCCACCTCCGCCACCGGCGAGGTCAACAGCGCGCTGGCCCCTCCGGAGATGAGCACGAGCAGCAGGTCCTCCTCGCCGAGCTCCGAGACCAGCTCCATCACCTCGTCGGTGGCCCGAACCGACGCCCGGTCCGGCAGGGGGTGGCCCGCTTCTCGGGTCTGAAAACCGTCGACGTCCCGCGTGTAGCCCTCCTTGGTGAGGATGATGCCAAAGGACATCTTGTCCCGGATGGCTTCCGGGACCGCCTCGGCCATTGCGGGCGCGGCTTTGCCGACGGCGATCACGCCAACGGTCTCGACGCGGTCGAGCGCGATCGCGCGGCGACCAGCCCGGATCGCTCCGCTGGAGACCTGCAGCCGCTGCTCCACCGCCCGACCGGCGTGGGAAGCCTCGAGGGCCTCCCTGTAGATGGCCACCAGCTCCTCCGCGAGCGGGCTGCGATTCATGTGCGCCACGGTATAGTCAAGTCGGGGAGTGAACGCAAACGCGCAGACCAGCCTCTAGGGCGCCAGAGCGCGTAATCGTGCCGTGGGGGTTCCGGCCGCGCTCCGGCCCGTGGTCGGAAGCGCTCACGGGCCGGCGTCAGCGCCGGTGCTGGTGCCCACGTCACCGATCCCAGCGTCGGTGTCCGCGTCGCCCGTTTCGGCGTCCGCGTCCCCCGTTTCGGCGTCCGCGTCCCCCGGTCCGCCATCGGTGGGGGGCGTGACCGGAGCACTCGAGAGCACTTTGCACCGGCCAAAGCTGCACCGAAACACGCTGGGGTCGCCGCACTCCTGGTCGGACTGGCAGGCTACCGAGCCCGCGAGCGCTGGCGTACAGATCCCACCAACCGCGCAGACCTCGCCGATGGCGCAGTCGGCCACCCGCCGGCACTCGGGCCCGCATCCGGTCAGGACGCCGGAGAGCCCCAAGAAGACGATGAAGCGATGGACCACGACCCGAGCCTAGACGTCGGTCCGACCGCGCGCAACTTCCTGGTCTCAGGCCTCCGGATCCGGGAGATTGTAGAACTCCTTTCGCCGGTGCATCGTGCTCTTGGCGATCCCGAGGCGGGCCGCGGCGCGGCTCACGGAGCGGCCGCAGGCCTCCCAGATCGCCTCCGTCTCCGCCCGAACCCCCTCGTCATCGAGCGTGGCCACCCGGCGGCGGCGAACCGACAGCGGCGGCTCCGACCGCGCGCTCTGGGGCTCGCGCGGCTCGAGGCCGAGGTCGGCCGCGTCGATGCGGCTGCCCACCCGAAACGCGCTGGCCCGAATCAGGCAGTTTCGCAGCTCCCGGACGTTGCCCGGCCAGTCATGGCCGGCGAGCCGTTCGATCGCCTCGTCGGTCAGCTGCACCCCCGTCCCCTCGAGAAGATGGGCGGCGATGAGGGGGATGTCTTCCCGCCGGTCCCTCAGCGGCGGCAGCTCGATCGTGAACACCCCGAGCCGGTGAAAGAGGTCTTGCCGAAACGTCCCTTCGGTCACCATCCGGGACAGGTCGCGGTGCGTCGCTGCGACCAACCGAAAGGACACCGGTTTGTCCTCGAGCTCTCCGAGTCGCTGCACCGTCCGCTGCTGGATGGTCCGCAGCAACTTCGCCTGCACCCCGAGCGGGAGCTCACCGAGCTCGTCGAGGAACACCGTGCCCCCTTCAGCCCCCTCGAACACGCCCGCCTTGTCCACCGCGCCCGAAAACGCGCCCCGGCGCGACCCGAACAGCTCGGCGTCGGCCAAGCTCTCCGGAATGGCGCCGCAGTTGCGGGCCAAGAACCTCCGCCGGGCCCGGGGAGAGGCCGCGTGCAGCGCGCTCGCGACGAGCTCTTTGCCGGTCCCGGTCTCACCGAGGACGAGCACCGGGTCCTCGAGCCTCGCGATCACCTCGATCTGCCGGACGACGGCGAGCATGGCCCGGCTCCTTCCGACCAAGCCGAAGAGCGTCTCCTGCGCCTCGCTGTGCTGGGCGCCGAACGGGATGCGGAGGTCTCCGAGCTGTAGGGTGCCGGTGGACGGCAACGTCGCTTGCTCGATCCGTACCCCGTCCAGAGACGTGCCGTTGGTCGAGCCCAGGTCGCTCACCCGCCAAGCCCCATCCCGGACGCCGATCTCGCAGTGAAAGCTCGACACCGCGTTGGAGCCGAGCACGACGTCGTTCATCTCGTCTCGGCCGAGCCCGTACCGACCGCCGGGTTCGAGCACCACCGGTCCGTTTGGGGTTTGAAGGCAAATCGGGGCCGCGGTCGTGCTCGAGTCCTCGATCCGGCGGGTGCCCTCAGCCCGCCGGCGGTCCGCGGCCTCCTCCCACGAAAACGAGAACTCCCCGAAGATCAGGCGCTCGCCGGGCACGACCGTGCGCTCGCTCGGGTCGCCGTGGTCGAGCCGCCGAACGAACGGAACGCCGCCGTCGTCCCGCCCCACCACCGCGGCCACCGGCGGCAGGTCGTCGAGAACGACGTCGTTGCTCGGGTCGGAACCGATGCGCGTCGCGCGCCCGCTGGCCCGCAGCTCGAGAACGCGGCGACCCGATCGCTCGATGACCCAGCGGCCCACGCCCCTCTCGCGTACCAGCCGCGCCCAAACCCGGCAACGGTCGCGAGCGCCGAGGGCGCGCCGAGCGCCGTGACCGGCGCCACGAAGGGGACCGCGAGCGCCAAGGGCATGGGGGACCAGCGCCGCTCGGTTTTTGGCGCCGTGAACCGTTTTGGCCCTAGCCTCTCCGCGGTGCCGACCCGACGCTCCCGCGCGAAACCCGACGCTCGCGCGCGTCTCCTTCGCCTCGCGGCGGCCGCAGCTCGAGCTGGGCTCGCGACGGTCCGGGCCCTGGCCGTCGCCGCCGTCGTGGGGGTCGTGCTGCTCGCTTTTTTTGTCCCCCGCGCCGTGGCCGGGTCCCGGCCGGCCCGTCGGTTCGTGAAGGAGCGGCTGCTCGAGGGCGCGAGAGCCGCGGCGACGACCCCCCTTCGCTCGGCCGCGGCCTTCGGCCTCGGATTGCTGCTCTTTTTGAACGGTACGGTGCGGGTCGTCGGCGGCGGCGACCCGGACTGGCTCTCCACCCAGTGGCTGTCCGAGAAGGCGGAAGCGGTGGGGCGGCTCGCGCTGCACCTGCCCGCCCACGTCTTCGGCCGATGCCGGGCTCCGCTCGACTTCGAGGCCCCCGCCCGCAAAGAGCGCATCGCCCCGCAGCTGATCTGGGCGGTCGCCTACACCGAGTCCCGGTTGAAGCCGCACGCGATCAGCCACGCCGGCGCCATGGGACTCATGCAGCTCATGCCCGCGACCGCGGCGCGGCTGCGGGTCGCGGACCCGTTCGACCCCCGTCAGAGTCTCGACGGCGGAGCGCGGTTTTTGGGCGAGCTGTCCCGCCGCTACGGAGGCGACATCGAACGCATCGCCGCCGCGTACCACGCTGGGCCAGGCGCGGTCGCGGTCAGGGGCCCGCTGCGGGTGGGGCCCCGGACCCGCCGCTACTCGGCGGCGGTGGGGCGCCGCTACCGGGAGGCGCTCGCCTCTTCTTCGCCGATCGGCATCGCCAAGCTACACTAGGGTCATGCTCTTCGCGGTGGTTGGCCTCGCCGCCGCCTCCTTCGCCACCGTCACCCCGAAGGCGGCCGGGGACGACAAGCGCCTCGGCCAGCCGTGCGCGCTCGAAGCCCTGTCCCAAGCGGGGCGAATCCGGGGCGAACCGGGGATGCCGCTCGAGCTCGAGCCGGGGACCTGGGCGCTCGCCCTCGTCTGCCCCGATCCGAGCGGCCATCCCGTGCTGCTCCCGGGCCCGGTCCGAACGCTCGCTCCCGGCGAGCGAGCGGAGGCCCGATTCACCCGGTCCGCAGCCCCGGTCCGCGTGGAGGCCACTCGAGGCGGCCAGCGAATCCAAGCCGACGTCGAGCTCATCTCCCCCGGCCTCGACGCGCCATTGTTGCGGTTTTCGAGCCAGGAGACGGTGTGGGTGGGCCGCGGGCGGTGGAACATCCGCGTATCGGGGGAGGGGGCGACCGTGACCCGACCCATGGCCCAGTTTCGCCCCGGTCGCCGAACGACCGTCTTCGACATCGACCTGTCGGACGGAGCGGTCCGGGTCGACGCTCGGCTCGACGGCCGACCGGCCAAGGCCGCGGTCCGGCCGGTGGACGAAGAAGGGCGGCCGCTCGCTCCGGCGACGCCGGCCGAGTCTGCGGTCGCCCTGCCTCCCGGGTCGCACCGCCTCGAGATCGCCCTTCTCGACGCCGCCGACTTCCAGACCGAGCGGCGCCTCGCCGTGGTGGAGCCGGGGCGGACCTCGCGCCTGCGGGTGGACTTCACCGGGGGGACGCTCGACGTCGCCCTGACCAGGGACGGCGCCTCGCTCCCCGCCCCCGTGCATGTCCGGCGGCCGGGCGCCGGCAAGGCCTTTCTCGTCCTCGAGAGCCCAGGACGGGCGCTGCTTCGACCCGGGCTCTACCAGCTCACGGTGCACGGTCCGGCGGCGGGACCCACTCGCCGTCACGAGCTTCCCCCGGCCACCGTCGGAGCCAAGCGAACCGCCGTCGTCCGCGCCGACCTCAGCCCGGCCGAGGTTCGGGTCAACGAGAAGGCTTCGGAGCTCGTGCTCCGCGAGGCCGGCGGAGGCCCCGTGGTTCCCCCCACGGCCCCCGGGGTCTGGCGCCCGTGGGCCGGTCGCTACGAGCTCGAGCGCCAAGGACCGAGCGGAAAGACCCTGGTCGATGGCCCCTTCGAGGTCGGCCTCGGCGAGCGGGTCGTACGAGACATCGCCGACGACGACGCCGAGCTGAGGGTCGACGCCCGCCGCCGCGGCGCGCCGGTGAAGGACGCTCAGGTCCGCGTGTTCCGTCCCGGCGCCGGAGCGCCCGTCCTCGCTCGGCCCGCCGCTCAGTGGGTGCCGCTCGAGCCGGGCCGCTACGACGTGGAGGTGTCGTCGGGCGACGCGGTCAACTGGCGACGGGGCGTGGAGGTCTTTGGCCGGGTCACGCTCGTCGTGGACATCGAGCCCGAGGAGGAGCTGCCCGAAGGCGACGCCGACTGACACACCGGGCAGCCCGGGTCCACGGGTAGCTCGATGGTCTCGAACCGGGCGCCCAGCCCGTCGTACCGAAGAAGGCGCCCGAGCAGCGGCTCCCCGACCCCGAGAACCCACCGCAGGGCCTCCGCCGCCTGCAAGACCCCGATCACGCCCGCCGCCGGGCCGAACACCCCCGCCTCGGAGCAGGTCGGCGCGGCGCCGGTCGGCGGCGGCTCGGGAAACAGGCACCGATAGCACGGGCCGCCGGGCGCAAAGAGCGTCACTTGACCCTCGAATCGATGCACCGCGCCATGAACGACGGCGCCGCCCGCAGCGAGGACCGCGTCGTTCACCGCGTACCGGGTGTCGATCCGGTCGGAGCCGTCGATGACCACATCCCACCCCAGGCCGAGCAGCTCCGCCGCGCTCTCGGCCGAAAACGTCGCGTGAAAGGTCTCGACCTGGACCTCGGGGTTTCGCTCCGCGAGCGCCCGCCGCCCGCTGTCCACCTTTCGGGTCCCCACATCGGCCGTCCGGTGCAGCACCTGGCGGTGGAGGTTCGACAGATCAACCCGGTCGTGATCCACGAGGCCGACCGTCCCCACCCCCGCCCCGGCCAGGTAGAGCGCGGCCGGGGACCCGAGCCCGCCGGCGCCCACGATGAGGACCCGCGCGTCGGCGAGGCGCTCCTGCCCGCTGCTGCCCACCTCGGGGAGCGAGAGCTGGCGGGCGTAGCGAGCGGAAACAGGCGAGCCGACGTGGGTCGGCCGACCTTCTTGCCTCCACCGCTCGAGGCCGCCGTCGAGCAGGAGAAGATCTCGGTACCCCCTCTGCTGCAGCAGCTTCGCCGCCGAGCGGCTGCGAACGCCCCGCTCGCAGCACAGCGCGACCGTCTTCTGCACCGAAGCGAGGGCGCCGATTTCGGCGCAGATGCGGCCCAGCGGCACGCTCACCGCCCCGGGCACGACCCCGCTCGAGACCTCCGCTGGTTCTCGGACATCGATGAGAATCGGGGGGGCCTTCCCCGCGAGCAGCTCGGCGAGCCGGCTGGGATCGACGAGCCGGCCGGGGCCGAGGTCCTCCTCGTTCGGCGACGACACCGCTCGATCTCGGAGGCTCCCGGTCGCGAGGTCAAGGGCGGCAGTTCCCCGCGCGAACCGGCTGGGCTACCTGTAGCCGGGTGTCGCGGCTGCCGATCCTGAGCTCGGGTTCCACCGGTCGCGCCGACCTCTACGGGCGCTCGATCCGCTACCTTCGCCTGTCGATCATCGATCGCTGCAACTTTGCCTGCACGTACTGCATGCCCCCGGGAGGGGTCGAGCCGTCCCGCCCGGACGCGCTGCTTCGGTTCGACGAGATGGTCCGGCTCGTTCGCGTCACCCGCCAAATCGGCGTTCGAACGGTCCGCCTGACCGGTGGAGAGCCGCTGCTCCGGCGGGGGGTGCCCGACCTGCTGCGCTCCCTTCGGGACGACGCCGGCATCATCGATCTCGCCCTGACCACGAACGGCGCCGCGCTCGCCAAGAGCGCGAGCGCGCTGGTCGGCGCCGGGCTTCGGCGCTTGAACGTGTCCCTCGACAGCCTCGACCCAGTCCGGTTCCAGCGGCTGACGAGGGGCGGCGAGTTGCCCCGGGTGCTCGCCGGGATCGACGCCGCTCTTCACGCCGGCGTCCCCGAGCTGAAGATCAACGTCGTGGTGGTCCGAGGGGAAAACGCCGGCGAGCTCCCCGAGCTGGTCGAGTGGGCTTGGGCCCGGGGCATCACCCCCCGGCTCATCGAGCTGATGCCGCTCGGGGCGGGCGCGGACCTCGGCGCTGCCGCCGTCGTCCCGGTGGCCGAGCTTCGACGCGCGCTCGCCCCGCTGCTCGGACCGGGCGATTCGACCCCCGAGCCGGGGCGGGGGCCGGCCACGTACCTGCCGTCGAGGACCGGTGGGCACCGGGTGGGTTTCATCGGGGCCGTGACCGAGAACTTCTGCGGCGCCTGCAACCGCATCCGGATCACCGCCGGCGGGGAGCTGCGTCCGTGCCTCGCTTCGACCTCCGGCCTGTGTCTCCGGGCGCTGTTGCGACAGGGCGTCGGCGACGACGAGCTGCTCGATCGGATCGGGGCCACCCTATTTGGAAAGGGGGAAGGTCACCGGTTTGGCCAGCCCGACTCGGAGCGGGTCGAGATGAGCCAGATCGGGGGCTAATCGGGGCGAATTCGGGCGAGACCGCGCGAATTCGCGCTCTCCCCGAGCGCTCCCAACAACGGGGGTGGGGCTGCTCCTGAGGAGGGCTCCCCTGGGGGTGCGTTGGCTTCGCGGCCGATTCAGCGGGTCACGGTCGATGTCGCCGCCGATCCGCCCTTCGCGGTCCGAGCCCGGCGGAGTCGGGCCTCGATCTCGTCTCGGAGCCGGTCTCGGTCGGGCTGGCCGTCCCCGTCATCCGGCGGCGCCGGCAGCTCGGAGGCGAGGCGGCTCTCGACCTCCTCGAGCGCGCCCCGGCCGATCGCCTCGAGCAGGGCCTCGGCCACCGCCGCTCGCTCGAGCACCCGGGCGAGGTCGAGCTTGACCCGCCACCCGTCCTTCTCCTCCACGGCGAGAAAGCGCCGGCGAAGCGGCCTCGTCTCCGGTACCCCGGGGAGGACCTGCCCCACCCGCTGCGAAGCGGAAGGCAGCGGGTTCTTCACCGTCATCTGGACCGACACCACCTGCCGCCCCGGTGCCCGGGCCGCGATCTCCTCGATCCGGTGGTCGAGCGGCCGAGGCGGCAGGGCGAGCGATTTTGTCGAGGTGGGCGCATCGGCCCGCGCCGAGAGCGCCGCCGCCATCAGCGGCCGGTCGGCCTCAGCGGTCCACGCGACGACCGCATCTCGGTCGTCCTCGGCGAACGCCGACAGCCAGCGGTCCACCGCGGCCACCGGCGGAGGCATGCAGCCGGCGAGCAAGCAGAGCGCGATGATGGCCCGCACCGCCGGCCTCACACGTCGATGTTGGCCACGTCGAGGGCGTTCTGCTCAATGAACTCCCTCCGCGGCTCGACCTGGTTGCCCATCAAGGTCTCGAACATGTCGTTCTCCTCCTCGGTGCGGCTCATCTGCACCTGCAGCACGATCCGGTTCGCCGGATCCATCGTGGTCTCCCACAGCTGCTCCGGGTTCATCTCTCCCAGCCCCTTGTACCGCTGGACCTCGAGGCCCTTTCGACCGAGCCCGAGCAGCAGCTCCACGGCCTGGTCCACGGTCTGAAACGTCTCCGGCTCCTTGCCGTCGCGCTCGACCACCACCGGGCTCGAGATGTCCCGAAACGGCTTCGCCGTGGACTTCAGCTTCGCCATCTCCCTCGAGTTCAAAAAGGAGGGATCGATGAGGGTCTTTCGCCGAGCCCCTTGCCGCCGGGTCTCGAACCGAAGCTCGAGGTGCCCCGCGCGGACCGTCGCCTCGGCCACCATCCGGGGGAGGACCTCGGGGTGGTGGCGCTCGAGCCAGGCCCGCATGGGCAAGAACGCCTCCTGCTCGGCCCACAATTGCCCCGAATCGGCGTCGGACTGGCCAAGCAGAGCCTCGGCCTCGACCGAGGTGGCCCGCACCAGCGCGTCCACCAAGCGCCGGTCCCGCCGCCGGTCCACCGCCACCAGCAGATCGCGGTAGCGAACCACCGCTTTGGCCACGTTCTTGAGGTGCTCGCCGCTCATCACGACCCCGTCGGCGGCGCGGAGCGTGACCCCATCGGTCCCCGACCCGAGGACGAAGTCGTTGAGGGCCTCGTCGTCCTTGAAATACTGCTCCCGCTTGCCCCGCTTCGCCTTGTACAGCGGCGGCTGGGCGATGAAGAGGTGCCCGCGCTCCACCAGCTCGCGCATCTGCCGGTAGAAGAACGTGAGCAGCAGGGTCCGGATGTGGCTGCCGTCCACGTCGGCGTCGGTCATGATGATGACCCGCCCGTACCGGAGCCGCTTCAGATCGAAGCCTTCGCTGCCGATCCCGGTCCCGAGCGCGGTGATGAGGGCCACGATCTCGGTGGACGAGAGCATGCGGTCCACCCGGGACTTCTCCACGTTCAGGATTTTGCCCCTCAGGGGCAGGATCGCCTGGAACTTGCGGTCTCGGCCCTGCTTGGCCGAGCCGCCGGCGGAGTCACCCTCGACGATGTAGATCTCGCACTTCGCTGGGTCCTTCTCTTGGCAATCGGCGAGCTTGCCCGGCAGCGCCAGCGACTCGAGCGCGCTCTTTCGCTGCACCTTCTCCCGAGCGAGGCGGGCCGCGATCCGGGCCCGGGCCGCGTCGGTCAGCTTGGCCACGATCATCTTCGCGGTCCCCGGGTTCTCGAGCAGGAACTCGCCGAGCTTCTGGTTCACCAGCGACTCCACCGCCGTCTTCGCCTCGGTGTTGAGCAGCTTGTGCTTCGGCTGCGAGTCGAACTTCGGGTCCTGCATCTTCACCGCCACCACCGCGGTGAGGCCTTCCCGGACATCGTCGCCGGTCGGCGGCTCCTTCAGGGTCTTCAGCAGGTTCTCGCGCTTCGCGTAGTTGTTCAGCGTCCGGGTCAGCGCCGACCTCAGACCGACGAGGTGGGTGCCGCCCTCGTCGTTGTGCACGTTGTTGGCGAAGCAGTAGATGTTCTCGTTGTAGCCGGCGGTCCACTGAAGCGCGATGTCCACGTCGACCTCGACCTCGGTCCCGTCTGGGCCGGACACCGCCATCAGCGACGTGAACGAGATCGCCTGGGGGTGGAGCAGCTCCCGCTTCCGGTTGAGGTGCTCGACGTAGGACACGATGCCGCCCTCGGCGAAGAACGACTCCCGGCGGTCGTCGCGCTCGTCGATCAGGTCGATTCGCAGGCCTTTGTTCAAGAACGCGAGCTGCCCGAGTCGGGTCGCCAGACGGTCGAAGCTGAACGTGGTCGTGCTGAAGATGGTGTCGTCGGGCAAGAACGTGATCTTGGTCCCCGTCGCGGTGGTCTCGCCCCGGACCTCGAGCGGAGCCTCGGGCGTCCCGCTCGCGGTCACCGGCTTGCCCCGCTCGAACCGCATCCAGTGGATGCGCCCCCGCCGGCAGATCTCCATCTCGAGCCACGTGGACAGCGCGTTGACGCACGACACGCCCACCCCGTGGAGGCCGGCCGAGTGCTTGTAGGAGTCGTTCGAGAACTTCCCCCCGGCGTGGAGCACGGTCATCACCACCTCGGCCGCGCTCTTGCCTTCGTCCACCTTCCAGTCCACGGGGATGCCCCGGCCGTCGTCCTGCACGCTGAGCGAGCCGTCGACGTGAATGGTGACCGTGACCTGCTTCGCGTGCCCGGACAGGGCCTCGTCCACCGAGTTGTCCACGACCTCGTACACGAGGTGGTGGAGCCCGCTCGCGTCCGTCTCCCCGATGTACATGCCCGGGCGGAGGCGCACCGCCTCGAGACCCTTCAGGACCTCGATGCTGTCACCGGTGTAGTCGCGGCCCGGGGCGAGCGGGCCGTCGTCCCGGGCCTTCGCACGGGCGGTGAAGCCCGGCCCCGCCTCCGGCAGCTCGTTGGGGTCTACCTCCGTCGCCAAGGGGGTCCTCGATAGCACGACCGCCGAAGACCGCCAACGACTCCGCCGGGGCTCCGGTCGGCGTTTTGGCCCGCTCCGCTCACGGAAGACACCGACCGTCCGACTGACGAAGGCTGTCCGCGCCGACTGACGCATTTCGTCACCGATGAGTGATTGCGGTCACCACCGAAGTTGGCCCATGCTCTGCACTGCCAGTGGAGGTCGGCACTTCCGCCGCTGTGAAAGGATCTGAAAAGCCATGACCCTCTACAAGCGCCTCCGCAAGGGCTTCACCCTCATCGAGCTCATGATCGTCGTCGCGATCATCGGCATCCTCGCCGCCATCGCCATCCCGAACTTCATCCGCTACCAGCTCCGGTCGAAGACCTCCGAGGCCAAGGCGAACCTCGGCGGCATCAAGACCTCCATGGAGTCGTTCAAGGCCGAGAACGACGTGTACATCGTGATCGCGTCGGTGCCCGGCGACGTCCCAGGAACCCAGAAGGACCCCTGGCCGGAAGACGAGTGCGATGGGGGCTGCTCGCGCCTCATGATTGACGAATGCGACATGTTCGACTGCATCGGATTCCGGCCCGCCGGCCAGGTATACTACCAGTACCAAACGGACGCAGCGGAAGCGGCCGCCTTCCAGGAATTCTGCGCCGAGGCTGTCGGCGACCTGGACGGTGACGGCGACAACGGCATCTGGGGCTTCTTCTCCGACAACAACGGCGACATGAACGTCGTTGCGTGCCCCAACTTCGATGGAGATTGCTCCGACGACCAGAACGCCGGCGAGGTGCTCGACTGCGCCCCCGGCTTGTTCTGAGCCGAGACGTTTGGAGGGTGAGCGATGCGAAAGCGGGGATTCACGCTTATCGAACTCATGGTCGTGGTCGGGATCGTCGGCATCCTCGCCGCCATCGCTCTCCCTCAATACCTAAGGAGCATCTATCGGGCCCGAACGGTCGAGGCGTTCACCATCCTGAACACGATCAAGCTTCAGCAGTACGGGTACTTTGCCCTCTACGACTGCTTCACTGCTGTGGACAGCACGCCCGCCGACAGCCCTCTAGCAGGCCGACCGCAGCGATGGACGACGACGCCGAGCGGCCTTCGCGGCCAGTGCAGCCAAAACCTCGACATGGCTGACATCGAGGTCTTCCCTCACACCGGGTACGTCTACCATGTGTACGGGTGCACCGTGCGAACGGTCGGTTCGGACGTGGTAGACTTCACCTGCAACGCGGTGGGAGACATCGATAGCGACGGCGAAGAGGCCGAGACGATCGCCTGCACCGACCACAACGGCGTGGGGTCATGTGCCGCGTCCTCGCTCGGCACCGAGTCTCTCTATCCCTTCGAGATCGCGAGGACTTCCTTCGCCGTCTTCTAGTCCCCTGGATCAGTGAAGTCGATCAAATGTCCTCACCCCTCCCTATGGGCC
>DAIQNR010000038.1:0-55058 GCA_036788295.1 Myxococcota bacterium | reverse complement strand
TCCTACATGAGCGCCGCAAGAGGGCGCGTTGCGATTCAAGCCACGGTCATCTAGCCTCCCTTTGCCTGGCTTCGCCCGCTGCCACCGTACCGTCACTGCGCCGGGCTTTGTTTTTGGCGCGCGTTGCGATATTCACGGCAACGGCTGCCGGCATGGAGAGGCTCGAGGAGGACGACGTGTTCGAGGTGGTCAGGGCCGTGGACGAAGCCGACCAGAACGGACGACTCATCTCCACCCGATCGGCCGCCCCCGAGCCCGCCATGACGCCAACCTTCCCTCGAGCATCGGGGTCAGCCGAGCTGTTCCGGGCCAAAGACGGCCCGGAGACGAAACCAGCGGCGGGTTCTCTGGACGCTCCATCCCCTCAGCTGGCGAGCCGGCATCACGACGCAAGCCTGAGCGGGGCATACCCGCCCCGAACGGTCGTCGCCGGACGGTACATGATCGAGGAACCGATCGCCCGCGGCGGCATGGGACGGGTGTACCTCGCGACCCAAATCCCGCTCGGCCGTTTGGTCGCCCTGAAGTTGGTTCTGAACCAGCCCTCCGACCCGTCCTTTCGGACACGATTCCTGCTCGAAGCATCAACGTGTGCAAGGTTGTCTCACCGAAACATCGTGGTTCTTTACGACTTCGGCGAAACTGAACAGGGCGACCTCTACACGGCCATGGAGTACCTCGGCCGAATGACCCTGGCCCGGCGAATCCGGGAAGCCAGGAAGCTGTCGCCGCTTCATGCATGCAGCCTTGGCATTCAGATCGCTCGGGCGCTTCGGGTCGCGCATCAAGCCGGCGTCGTCCACCGGGACCTCAAGCCGAGCAACGTGATGCTGCTCGAGGAGCAGGACGGGACCGGGTTCGAGCTCGCCAAGGTCCTCGACTTCGGTTTGGCTACGAGTTTCTCCGGTCCACCGACGGACCGTCTCACGCAGGCCGGGACGATGCTCGGCTCGCCCAGGTACATGTCTCCGGAGCAGGTGCGGAGTAGCCCCGTGGACCAGCGGTCCGACATCTATTCCCTCGGAGCGACGATGTTCCACATGCTCGCCGGTAGACCGCCTTTCGAGGGTCCCAGCCCGGCGGAGATCGTTGCGCAGCACCTGCGAGACCCTGCTCCGTCGATCCGGTCGGTCGCTCCTGGCGTGAAGGTCCCACCGGCGCTCGAAACCCTCGTGCAGCGATGCCTTCTGAAGCGTCCCGAGGATCGACCCGAGCGCATCGACATGCTGATCCAGGAGTTGCGGCCCATCCTGGTGGAGCTGGCCGGCGGCCGGCAGCCGGTGGAGCGCCTCATCGATACCACCGGTCTGAAACGAGCCTGGCAGCCGACTTCGAGCCCAGGGCGACCGCCGCCAAAACCAGATTCGGGTGAACCCTCATCGAGTTCGCCGGATCAGGGGGCGGTACCGGGCACCATCGGCTGGTGGGCGCTGTGCATCGTGCTCGCGGCCGTTGCGTCGACCCTCATCTTCTGGGCAAGCGTTCTCTCATGAGCGCCGATGGTTCTCTGGGTGGCCAACCACCGAGGAGGGAGCGTCCGTGGCTCGCCTTGTCCGTGGTCGCGTCCCTGGTCCTGATCGCCGCCAACGCCGGCGTTTATCTATTGTACCGCCTCAACCGTGGGGAAGAGAACTCTCTGACGGAGCTGGCGCTCCGCCAGAGAGAGGCGGGGATCGAGGCCATGCGCCAGGAACGGTACGAGCATGCGCTCCTGCTCTTCGACGCGGCGGCTCGACTGGACCCCAGCCTCCCGAACCTGGACGCCTTGACCGACGTTGCGCGCAGGATGACGGAGGATGGAGCAGACAGCGCTCCGCCGGAGCCGAAAGGGGAGGGTTTGGAAGCCGTCGTCGAGAGCCCGGCGCTCCCGGCACCGGAGCTCGAGGAAGCGCCGCGGTCGCCCCCGCGGCCGAGGGTTCGGCAGAGCAACCCACCGCGACGCGAGGACAGTTCCCGGGCGGCCACGGCGGAGCTCTTCGTCAGTACGGAGCCCGCGAACCTGCTCGTCCGGGTGGATGGTCGCGCGGCGGGAATGTCACCCACGCGGCTCGAGCTCCCACCGGGGAAGCACCGGGTCGAGCTCCGCCGCGGCGGTGAAACCCTGTACGAGGGGTCCATCAACCTCGTGGGGGGCGAGCCAGGCGTCCTCGAGTTCAAGACGCCCGCGCGGGCGACCGGCGATGACACCCGGCCGAGCGCGCCTCCTTCGAACCTGACCGCCGAGGCTGACCTCGACCTCGTGGCCCTCCTCGAGCGAACCCCCATTCCTGGTGGGGACGCAGAAGCACCCGCGCCCGAACGCGCACCGGCGACGCCGGCCCAGGGGGTACCGAGGCTCGTGGTTCTCTGGCGCGAGGGGGCGAGAACCGAGGTCGCGAGGCTCCTGTCGGCGGAAATGCCCGGGGTACGGGTGGAAGCCCAAGCGCGTATGTCGCGGACAACCCTCGAAAAGGAGCCGCTCGTCGCGGCGGTGTTGGGAAGTCCTTCGGAGCTTCGCGCCTTGGGTCTGACCCCAGCCCTGCGCGCGGCCGGCCGCGAGGAGCGATCCTTCGTCGCCGCGAGCCTCGACAACCCTCCTTCGCGTGCGAAGCTCGTGTCGGCGCCGGTGGGCGTGCTCGACGAGCTGGGCCCGGGGGCCACCGGCCCATTTCTGAGCCGGCTCCTTGGTGCGGATCGCCTCCCGCCCGCTCGCAGGGTGGGAAAGGTCGAGGACCTCATATCGTTGCTGCAGCTCGGGGTGGTCGAGACGGTCGTGGTGGAGTCCGCCGTCGTGGCTCGGCTTCGAGAGCGAACCCAGCGAAAGGTTCACACCCTCGACCTCGAATCTTCCCCGCGCCCCCTTGCCGTGGCGTTCCTCGGCGGGGAAGACCGGGTGGCGCCTCTGCGAAACGCGTTCGGCGCGCTATCGGAGCGAGCGCAACGCGCCTTGGGAGTCTCGTCATGGACGGAATGAAACGCAGCTGGACCGCGGCGGCGCTCGCCTGCGTCGCGCTTGCCGGTTCGGCCTGCGCCGCGACCGGTTTGGATCGAGGCGGCTCTTCTCCCCCACTCCCCGAACCTCCCCGAACCGAAGCCGCGCCCGCCGTGTTGGTCTTGATGCCCGACTCCGCTGCGGTCCGAGAGGCTTTTCGCGGGCTGGTCGAGGAGCTGGGCGCGGCGGCGAACGTCAGCTATCGATGGATCGAGGAAGGGACGAGCGTCGAGGACGTATCCGGATGGATGGCCACGATTCGCCCCCGCGCGGTCGTCCTGATGAACAACACGAGCCTTCGGCTCTATCGGAGGTACCAGAGCGCCGCGCCCAGAGGCGCCGCTGCCGTGCCTGCGGTCGCCGTCTTGACCTCGTTTCTTCGGGAGTCGAGCCGCGGCCTCGCCCAGTTCGGGGGCGTCATTTATGAGGTCCCGCTGCTGACCTCGGTCGTCAACCTGAGGGCGCTCGTCGAAAAGCCGATCCGCCGAGTGGGAGTTCTCCATCGGCCGGTCTTCTCCGGGTTTCTCGAAGAGCAGACGAAGCTCGCCGCGCCGGAGGGGGTGGAGATCGTGGCCATCCCCGTCGAGGAACCCACCCCGTCCCTCATCCGGAAGGGGATAAACCAGCTCAAGGGCGACACACCGGTCGACGCGATCTGGGTCTTGAACGACAACCGAATGCTCACGCCCGATCTGATTCGGCGAGGCTGGGTGCCCGCGCTCGAGAACAACGACATCCCGGTGCTCGTGAACATTCGCACCCTGCTCTCTCGGAGGGTCGATTTCGGGACGTTTGCGGTCCTTCCGGACCACTACGGGCTCGGAGTGCAGGTCGGCCAGATGTTGGGTGCCGCTGCGAGCCGGGGCTGGGTCTTTCCGGCAGGGTCCCGATTCGAATACCCCATTGCGGTTCGAAAAGTGCTCCATCTGGAGTTCGCGCGGGCGCACTTGGCTCTGGTGGAGCGGGAACTCGAGACGGTCGATGAAGTCGTTGATTGACCACCCCACACGCGCTCGCCGAGAGGCTGAGCCTGCTCGTTCTTTATCGGACTCGCTTCTCTACCGGGGACCCGCGCTGCTCGCCGCCTTGCTCCTGGCGCCGGTCTCGGCGTTTGGCCAAGAGAGCCTCGGAGACGACGCCCTGGCTGAAGAGGTGGAGATCCTCGAGGGGCTGGACCTCGACAAGCTCTTTTCGCTCGACGTGGTGAAGGTCACCGCCCAGAAGCGAATCGAGGATCTGCAGGATGTCCCGTCTTCGGTCGCCTCGCTTCAAGGGCAGCGCGTGGATCTCTTGCGGGTCAGCGGGGCCGACGTCCGCTTCCTGTCCCTCCGAATTCCTAGCCTGTACGTCGAGTCTTCGTTCGGGCGGACCTTTCCCCGATTCTATATCCGAGGCCTAGGCAACCCCGATTTCGACCTGAACGCTTCGCAGCCGGTGTCGATCCTCCTCGACGGGATCGTGCTCGAGAACCCGATCATCAAGAGCTTCCCGCTGTTCGACCTCGATCGGGTCGAGGTGCTCCGAGGCCCCCAGGGAACCCTCTTCGGGCGCAACACGCCGGCCGGGGCGGTCAAGCTCGAGAGTCGCAGGCCCACGTTCGACACCTCGGGCCAGGCTCGGCTCACCTATGGGAGCTTCAACTTCTTCGGCTTCGAGGGGGTAGGGAACGTATCGCTGGTGGACGACGTGCTCGCTGCTCGGGTCTCGGTCCTGTTCGAGCGGAGGGATGACTGGATCGAAAATGCGCTCGACGCTGCTCCCGAGCCTGGTCTCGAGGGGTTCGACGACCTCGCGGGGCGTCTTCAATTTCGCCTCGTCCCGAGCCCGAGCACGGAGGTCCTGCTGAGCGCGCACTTTCGCTGCCTCGACGGCACCGCGCGGGTTTTCCACGCGAACATGATCGAGCCGGGGACCGACCGGACGGTGGCCGGTTTTCGCCGGGACCGGGTGACGCACGACGGTCGAAACGAGCAGCGGGTGATGCAGTACGGCTTCGTGGCCGAGATCCAGCAGGACCTCGGACCTCTCCGGCTCACATCGCTCACCGGCCTCGAGAAGGCGGACCTGTTCTCCCGCGGGGACATCGACGGCGGCTTCGGCGCGGTGTTTGCCCCCCCGTCCGGCCCCGGTCTCATCCCGTTTCCCTCCGAGTCCGCCGACGCGGTCCCGGACCTCACCCAGTTCTCCCAGGAGCTCCGGCTCGGGAGCAGGGAGTGGGACCTCGTGAACTTTCAGGCCGGGGTCTTTCTGTTCCTCGAAGACCTTCGCATCGAATCGCGGAGCTTCGACTCGCTCGCCGGAGGGGTCCAAAATGGGTTCGCGAGCCAGAGTCAGCAGGCGACGGGGTGGGCTGCGTTCGGAACCGCGTGGGTGGACCCATTCGAGGGGCTGCGGCTCACCGGAGGGCTCCGCTACTCGAACGACCAGAAGCGGTTTCGCGCCGAGCGGACCGAATCGCCGATCGGCGGAAGCCCGATCGAGCTCAGCGAACGCACCCAGGCCGACTTCGTGAGCTGGGACTTGAGCGCGAGATGGGAGTTTGCGCCCGACATCTCCGCGTTCGCTCGTGCATCGACGAGCTTCCGCGCACCGAGCATTCAGGGCCGAATTCTGTTCGGCGACCAGCTCTCCACCGCACAGTCCGAGGACATCCTCTCGTTCGAAGCCGGCTTGAAGGCCCTGTTCGCGGGGGGAAAGGTGCGCACGAACGTCGCTGGCTACTGGTTTCAGTTGAACGACCAACAGCTGACCGCGGTCGGCGGAGACGTGAACTTCAACCGGCTGCTCAACGCGGCCCGCTCGGCCGGCCGGGGCCTCGAGCTCGACGCGGAGGCGCTCCCAATCCGAGGTCTGAACCTGGGCCTCGGAGTGTCCTACAACTTCACCGAGATCCAGGACCCAAACCTCGCCATCACCCCGTGTGGAGGTGGCTGCACCGTCACCAATCCGGCTGGGCCCGTCGCCAACACCGTGCTCATCAACGGAAACCCGCTGCCTCATGCGCCGGAGTGGATCGTCAACTTGAGCGCCCGCTACGAGCTCGAGCTCAATCGGCGGGACGCGCTGTTCGCCTTCACGAACTGGTCGTACCGAAGCCGGGTTCATTTCTTCTTGTACCAATCGCTCGAGTTCACCGACCCGCAGATGATCCTCGGGGACGTCCGGGTGGGCTACCGCAGGGACGACCAGCTCCAGGTCTCCGTCTTCGCGAGCAACCTCCTCGACACGCTCACCCGCACCGGCGGAGTCGACTTCAACAACCTCACCGGGTTCCTCAACGACCCGAGAACGTTCGGAGTCGAGGTCTCGGGGCGGCTGTAGAAAAAGCGGACGCTGGTGGTGGCCTTCGCCCGGCGCATCACCTCGCGCCATCCGACACGGCAACGCTTGGCAGCGCCGCCCGCGGCGGGTAAGGGTGTGGGTCCCTGGCGTCGGGGCGGTGCGCGGCCGCTGGTGGTCTTCGGGCCACGGGAGGAAAGTCCGAGCTCCTTCCAGGCAGGTTGCTGGTTAACGGCCAGTCAAGGTAACTTGCAGGAAAGTGCCACAGAAAACATACCGCCTCTCTGTCCTTCGGGGCTACGGGGCAAGGGCGAACCGGTGCGGTAAGAGCGCACCGCGCGCGGGGTGACCCGCGTGGCAGGGTAAACCCCAGCCGGAGCAAGGCCGAATAGGGGTCCACGTCCCGCTCTCGAGCGGGGCAACGGCGCCTGGACCGGGACCCGGGTAAGGCTGCACGAGCCCGTCGGCAACGGCGGGCCTAGAGGAATGGTCGCGGCGCGGGCTTCGGCCCGCGAACAGAACTCGGCTTATAGCCGCCCCGGCGCTGGGGACTTTCGAGGCCCGATTCTGGTGGTCCCGCGCAGGGCGCGTCCGGGGCCGTCCTCTCCGCCGTGCAGGCGAGCAGCGCCGAGATCGACGACAGTTGAGGATCGGTGCTTCGGGTCCGGGCGGGCGGTCCGCGACCCCCCGCCGACGAGCAACGGCGCGGGTGAGGGGACGCCTGAAGAATTTTCCTCGAAATTGTTCTTCGGCCGAGTGGACCGGGACGCTGCCGGTGCTACGTTGGTCTCATGCCCCCAAGCATGGACCCGTACCAAGGCGCGCTTCGCCCTTCCGACCTCTATCCGCCTCGGCCCGGCCAACCGGCCGAGCTCCTGAGGGACCCGCAGCTCGCCTACGTCGGGACCCCGATGGACCTCCTCGGCGTGGTCCTCAAGAACCTTCTCCTCACCCTGGTCACCGTCGGCATCTACTATCCGTGGGCCAAGACCGCGGTCAGGCGGTACATCTGGTCCAACGTCTCTTTCGGGGGCTCGACGCTTCAATACAGCGGGACGGGGAAGGAGCTGTTTCTCGGCTACCTCCGCTTCTTCGCCATCGTGCTCGCTTCGGTGGTTCTGTTCTGGGTGCTCTTCGAGGTCTCGGGGCTCCTGACCGGAGGCTCGTCGGGGCTCGAATTCTCCGACATCGCTCCCCTCGCGATCTATCCGGTCCTCATCTTCATCATTCCATTTGCGATCTTCGGGTCGCGGCGCTACCGCCTCTCTCGGACGAAGTGGCGGGGGATCCGGCTCGGGCTCGAGGGCCGCGCCTTCGACTTCGCGAGGCTCTTCTGGAAGAGCGCTCTGCTGGTCGCGGTCACGCTCGGGATCATGTCCCCGTACATGAGCCACTGGATGCGCCAGCACCTCACCCGCGCGAGCCGGCTCGGCACCGAGCCGCTCGACTACGACGGAGAGGGCGGCGCCATGATGTGGATGGCCATAAAAGCCGTCCTCCTCTCGATTCCAACCCTGGGCCTCTACACGTTTTGGTACCAAGCCGAGCGAACGCGGTACATCCTGAGCCACACTCGACTTCAAGGGGGTTGTTTGGCGTGCAACCTGAGGGGGAGCCAGCTGTTCGCGATCGCGCTCGTTGGCATCGTCGCGCTGCCGCTGACGTTGGGGCTCGCCTACCCGTGGTACGCGACCTGGCAGATGCAAGTCCTCCTGGGGAGCGTGTCCTTCGAGGGGGACATCGACCTCGAACGGATCGAGCGGGGCCTCGCCGCTCGGGGCGGAGCCGCAGCCGACGGCGCCGCCGACTTTCTCGAGGCCGACTTCGGGCTATGAGCTTCTCACCCGTATCGGCCCGGCTCTTCGACGGCGAGAGCCCGGTGGCAGAGGAGGTCGAGGTCCGGGTTGGCCGGACCTTCATCCTCGTTCACGACCGAACCGGGCGGGAGCGAGGGCGGTTCTTGACCGGGCGGGCCCGGCTCGAGGCCCACGGCCGCTCCGGAGGGCGCCTCACGTTTCGGGGAGACGATGAGCTCCTGCTCGAGCTGACCGCGGACGAAGTCGAGGCGCTCGCCCGCTCACTCCGAGTGAACGGGCGGTTCCCCGCCCTCACGGTGGCGGCGCTCGGCGCTGCCGTGATCGCGGCCGCGGCCGGGCTCTGGTTTTCCACCCCGTGGCTCGCCGGCGTCGTCGCGGAGCAGGTTCCCCACGCGTGGGAGGCGGAGCTCGGGGCCGGCATCGGATCTCGCTTCTCGCGCCACGCCTGCGATGCGCCCGAAGCGAAGGCCGCGCTCGACGCGATGCTCGAGCGCATCGGCCGCCCGGAGTCCTATCCCATCGAGCCTCGCATCCACCTTCTACCGGTGGACGACGTGAACGCCTTCGCTCTGCCCGGCGGCGTCATCGGGGTGACCCGGGGCCTCGTGAGGAAAGCGGAGGATCCAGCGGAGGTCGCCGGGGTGCTCGCCCACGAGGTCGCCCATCTCACCGAGCGCCACGCCATTCGGCGCCTCGTCCGCATGTCGATGCTGACGTTTCTGTGGGCGGTGAGTTTCGGCGACTACACCGGGCTGCTCGTGCTCGATCCGACGACGCTGTTTTCCATCGCGACGCTCGAATTCAGCCGGGCGGACGAGGCGGAGGCCGACCGGATCGGCACCGCCGCGCTGGTCGAGGCCGGGGTGGACGCGGCCGCGTTCGCCCGCTTCTTCGAGAAGCTCGAGGAGGAGGAAGGGACGGATGGCATCTTTGGCTCGAGGCTCCTTCGCAGCCACCCGCCGAGCCACGACCGGGCCCAGGCGACGAGGGCGGCGGCGGCGGCGCAGGGCCCGCTCGGTCCTCCGGTCCTCGACGAGGCGGCCTGGCAAGCCCTGAAGGCTGCCTGCGCCGACCAACCTGCCCTGTCCATGGCCCAGCTGCTCAGCGCCTGGTGAGTTCCACCTCGGCGAAACTTCGAGCTGTCCCGAGACCGGACAGAAAGCGCGGGGCTCGACCGATGTGCGGCGGGGCGGCATGGTGCCTTCGTGATCTCGACCGTCGAGAAGGTGCTCTTTCTCAAGTCCATCGACCTGTTCCGGCTCATCCCGGGCGAGGATCTGGCCCAGGTGGCCAGCATCACCGAACAGTGCGAGTTCGACGCCGGGGAGAGCCTCATCACGGAGGGGGACCTCGGGGATTCGCTGTACCTCATCATCGAGGGGCGGGTGGACGTCGTGAAGGGCGGCGCCACCATCGCGCGCCTCGGGCCCAAGGAGTGCGCCGGGGAGATGTCGATCCTCGACTCGGAGCCGCGCAGCGCGACGGTGCGGGCCAGCGCGCCGACGGTGGCGCTTCGGCTCGGGCGAGAGGAGTTCGACGGGCTGCTCGAGGAGCGGATCGACATCGCCCGGGGCATCATCAAGGTGCTGTGCCAGCGGCTGCGGGCCACGACCGCCCGCCGAAACAGCTGAGGGGCTGACCGGGCTGACCGGGCTGACGGTCGGCCGAGGTGGCCATCGACCCCCGGGCCGTGGCACCCTCGCTCGGGTGAGAGGGCTCGCTGCGACGGGGGCGCTCGGGCTGTTGGCCCTCGCCGCTTGCGACGATTCGCTGTCGGTCTCGCCCCAGGAACCGCCCACCGCGTCGATCGAACCGCCGTTGCTCGACCTGGGCCGGGTGTTCCTCGGGCAGGTCGCCGAAGGCGAGCTGGTCCTCGTCGGGGGCGGGGGGCGCCCCGCCGACTACGTCGCTCGGTTCGTGGGCCCGGCCGCGGGGTTTTTCCTCTTCGGCCCCACCGGTGAGCTCGGCCCGGGGGTTCGGGTTCGGATCCCGGTCGCCTACCGCCCCGAGCAGGCGGGCCCGGTTCGGACCAGGGTCGAGTTCGTGCTCGATGCGCCCGGATCGACCCCGGCCACCGCCGAGCTGTGGGCCGAAGGCTTGCTCGTTCCGGACTGCGAAGACGGAAATGGGTGCACCGACGACCTGTTCGACCTCGAGCTCGGCCGCTGCCGCCACATCGCGGTGGACCGCCCGTGCGACGACTTCAGCGAGTGCACGAGGAACGACCGATGCGTGGACGGGATCTGCCTCGGCGAAGGCTTCTCCTGCGACGACGGGGACTTGTGCACCGATGACTTCTGTGACCCGCGCGAGGGCTGCGTGCACGAGCTGCGGGTCGATTGCGACGACGACAACCCCTGCACCGCGAACCTCTGTGACGCGGTCGGGGGCTGCGCGAACGAGCCGCTGCCCGATGGCACCCCCTGCGATGACTTCGAGCCGTGCACGACCGGTGACGTGTGCGTCAGCGGCCGATGTCGGGGAGTGACGGTGCCCGAGGGGACGGCCTGCGACGATGGCGACCCGTGCTCGACGGACGAGCGCTGCCTCGACGGCCGCTGCGTCGATCCAGACTATGTCCCGCCGACGCCAGGCCGGCTGAAGTTCGTGACCGAGCTCGGTCCGCTCGCTCCCGGCGCGGAGGAGAACCCGCTCGTCGCTGGCGATGGCCTCATCTTCGTCGGGCTCGCCGCCGGCGTCGCCGCCGTGGACGGCTGCGGCGATCTGGTCTGGACCGCCACCACCGCGGCGCCGCCTCGGGGCGCGGCCACGGTGGCCCGGCCGGGGAGGCTGTCGGTCGCGGTCGGCGCCCGCCTGTTCGAGCTCGACGCGACCGACGGAGGGATCGAGGCCGAACTCGACCTGTCGGCGCTCCTCCCCGGCCGCCCCGGAGACGAAGGCTCCGGAGAGATCCGGATCCTCGACCTCGCCGTTCGATCCTCCGGCGCCCTGCTCGCCGCAGTCGAGCGCCGCTCGAACGGGGACGTCGAGGGGTTTTTGGTCGAGGTGGACGCGCCCCGCCGGGCGGCGAGCTTGTTCGCTTCGCTCGGGCCGACCGTGGTGCGCCGAGTGGCGATCGACCGGGACGAGTCGGCGGTGCTGCTGCTCGCGGAGGGCGGACAGGACCGCGTCGTCCGGCTCGGCATCGAGGGCCTCGCCCAAGGCAGCTGGAGCACCGGCGCCCTGCCCAGCCGCAAGAGCGACCTCGCGATCGGGGCGGCTGGCGAGGTCCTGTGGACCGCGGGCCTCACCCGGGTGGCGCGGGACGGAGAACCGACGACGCTCGCCACCCCTGACGGCGGCGAGGCCGGGTCCCCCGTGCTGTTCGGGCCTTGGATCTGGACCGCGGAATCGATGGGCCTCGTCGCCCGGACCTCCACCGGGGGCGTCGCCCGCCGGATCGCGCTGCCGCCGCTCGCTGCAGGCACCAGCCCGGTGGTCGACCGCCGAGGCCGGATCTTCGCGCTCGACGAGGCGGGCGTGGTCCATGGGCGCGACGCCGACGGAAACCGGCTGTTCGACGCGCCGCTCGAGCCGGAGGGTCCGGTCGCGGGCGCCGCGCTCGCGCTGGGCGAGGACGGGCTGCTCGTGGCGGTGCTCGGCGGCCGGGTCTACGGGCTGCAGACCTTCGAGGGGCTCGCCCTCTCCTCCTGGCCCCGGCATCGCCGGGACAACTTTGGGACGAACCGCCGATGAAGCGCTTGTCGATCCTCGCCCTCCTCCTCTCCGGCTGCAATGGATGCGACGACGCCGGTGGGCTCAGCGAGCTGAGACCTCGGATCGAAGTCGAGCCGGAGCTGCTCGCGCTCGGAGACGTGCCGGTGGGCGCGGTCGGCCGGGGCACCGTCACCGTGCGAAACCGAGGCGACCTGGCGCTCTCTGTCGAGGAGGTCACGATCGACGATCGCTTCACGGTCGAGGGCGGCGCCGATGTCCTCCCTCCCGGGGCCAGCGCGGCGCTCGTGGTCACCGCCCGAGCCGAGGCGGTCGAGTTCTACGACGCTCAGCTCCGCATCGCGTCCGACGACCCAGCCCGGCCGGTGATCCGGGTCCGGGTGACGATGCTCGGGGTCGAGCCCCCGCCGTGCGACGACGGAAACGTCTGCACCGAGGATCGGTTCGACCCGGAGCAGGGGGGATGCGTGCACAGCTTCGCCGACGGGCTGCCCTGCTCCCCGGCCGATCGCTGCGTGATCGACGCCCGCTGCTCGCTCGGGGTGTGCCTCGGCCGCAGCAAGGTCTGCGACGACGAAAACCCATGCACCCGAAACCTCTGCCGGCAGGTGGACGGGGAGTGCGTGTTCCTCGAGACGCCGGACATCTGCGACGACCAGAACCCCTGCACCGCGGACGTGTGCACCCCCGAAGGCTGCCTTCACGAGCCGGTGCCGAGCGGCACCTCCTGCGACGACGGCGACGCCTGCACGGTGGGGGATGCGTGCTTCTTCGGTCGATGTGAGGGAGCCGGGGTGGCCGACGGCGAGCCCTGCGATGACGGCGACAGCTGCACGACCGGGGACCTGTGCCAGGACGGCGTCTGCGCGGGCACGTCGATCGTCGCGTCGGCCCAAGAAGGGGACATCGTCTTCGAGCACCCGCTCGTCGCGTGGCAGGAGCGCGCGTTTTTGCACCGCCGAGAGGTGAGCCTAGGGAACCAGGGCACGTTCTATGGGCTCGACCACCTCGACATGCCGCCTGGCGAGGGGCTCACCCACGTCGTCTTTGCCCTTCGGCAGTGCGGGACCATCGACTATCAGTTCAGCTACCGGCCCACCGACGGCAACGTCTTCGTGAGTTACGTCCGCCGGGCCATTCAAGTCCGCCCGAACGACCAGCTCCGCATGGTGGTGGGGGTCCGCCAGCGCCCCGACGATGGGTTTCGGCCCCAGACGACGGCCTATGTGCTCGACGAGCGGGGCCGGGTGCGATTGTCGCAGATCGAACGGCTCGGGGGCGAGACCGGCCGCTCGCTTCTGCCCGACGGTTCGGAAGTCTATGGAGTGGTGTTCCCCCTGACCAACGGGCCGCCCACCCCCGAGGTCCCGAGCCGCCAGAACCTGGTCGTCGTGCGGGAAGACGCGCAGGGCAACGTGCTGTGGCGCCACGAGCGGGCCTCCGGCCACTGGTCGGAGTTTCTCGGGGTCGCCGGACCGCGGGTGCTGTTTTGGGCGTCCGGCCGGTTCGGCGCCCTCGATTTCAACACTGGGGCCACCGTGTGGAGCCAAGAGACGCCGTTCACGTCCGACGAGATGGCCCTGTCCACCGGGCTGAACCTCGGGGTGATCCGTACCAAACCCACCATCATCGGGGAGTTCGGGCAGCTCATCGGGGTCGAGATCCTCGAAGGCAGGCAGATCTTCCAGTTCCCGGCGACGCCGAGCGACCTGTACTATCCGCGGACCGAGCCGGTGATCGACGCCACCGGCCGGATCGGGGTCATGATGCAGCGAAACCTAGACCTGCGGGTTCCGAGCCACCTCGAGTGGGTCGAGCTCGACGCGACCGGACAGGTGCTGTTCACCACCCGGCTCCCGTACACGTTCCCCGAAGAGTTCGGGATGACGAGGCACGAGGACTTTCGGGACGATCCTTTCCCCACCGTCGCCGACGATGGCATCGTCTACGTGGGCTATGGAGATCAGTTCTGGGCGCTCAACCCGAACGGAGGCGGGGTGCGGTGGTCCCTCCAGTCGAGCCTGTCTGCGGACGCGTTCACCGGTACGGTCCCGCTTCTGCGGGACGACGGGGTTCTGCTCATCAGCGAAGCCAGCCGCCGCATCATCGGGGTGCGCACCAACGGCGGGCGCATGAGCGAAGACGGGTGGGCCAGCTTCCGCCACGACGGCCGCCGCACCAACTATACGCCGCCCGCAACACCCTGAGCTGCGGCTCACCGGTCAATCGAGACCGACCCAGCCGCTGCTCAGGGCCGAGCCGGCTCCTCAGGGCCGAGCCAGTTCCTCAGGGCCGAGCCAGACGCCGCTCGAGGGCGTCGGCCATTCGGGCGGCGCGCTCGTCGTCGCCTTCGAGCGCGGCCACGCTCGCTTTCGCGAGATCCCGCCAAGCCGACAGCGCGTCCGGGTCGCCGGAGGCGTCGAGCCGCTCGCATCGCCGCGTCAGCGCGTCGAGCCGGTCCTTCAGCGCGGAGCGGTCCCTCACCAGTGGGGCCTCGAGCTCGGGTCCCCAGAGCACCGCCACCACCTTGCCGAGCCCGACCCCGCCCGCGACCGCCAGGGCAAGAAGCCCCACGAGCAGAAACGCCGAGCGGGTGGGAGAACGGAACGAAGAGACCCCTGAGGCGCCCGGATCCCCCGGGACCACCCCGAGCCTTCCGTCCACGCCGAGCTCGAGCCGAGGCCGAAGCCGGGTCGGCGCCGGTCGCTGCGGGCTGCCGTCCTCGACCGGGGTGACGAGCTGCTCCTCGGGTCGCCCCGGCGAGGCGACGACCCGCGCCCCGCTCCGAGGGGGCACGACGGTGCGGTCGCTTTCGGGGGTGGTGTCGGGAAACTCGGGCCCGACGGCCCGAAAGTCGTCTCGGTCGAGCCCGGTGTCGGTGTGGTCCGGGAACGGGCCGAGAGGCGCGTCGACCTCTTCGGCGAACCCGGGGAGCAGCGAACGGAGGACCGATTTCCGGACGGTCTCGATGTCGAGGGTCCGGTTGTCGTCGAGCACCGCCTCCGCTTCGAGGCCGACCCGCTCCTCGCGCCGCACCTCCACGGCCCGGGTCGGCTCCTCGGCCTCGGGCTCGACCGGGGGGGAGCTGCCGAGGCTGCGGCTGTCGAGCTCGAGCAGCGTCCCGGCGCCTTCGTCATCCCCGCCCGAGTCCACCGACGACGCCGCCGCCGACCGAGCGAGGACCACCGTCCCTTCACGGGCGAGAGCGGGGGAGCCAGGGTCGAGCGCGGCCACGACGTGCTCCGCTTCGGCCTGCTCGGCGTCGTGCTCGGCTTCGAACAGCTGGGCGAGCCATCGCCCGACCGCGTCCCTGGGAACGAGGACCTGGTGGGTGCGGGCGACCTCGAGCAGCCGCTCGGCCGCCGACCGCGCGTCGGCCGGCCGGCCGGACGGCGACGGAGACAGCATCTGCTCGACGAGCTCCACGAACCATCGGGGAAGATCGGGCCGAAGCTCCGACAGCGGCCGGGGGCGCTCGGACAAGACCTTGATCAGGACTTCGGACGTGCCCCCCTGAAACGGAGCGACCCCAGTGAGAAACCGGTACACGACCGCGCCGAGCCCATAGATGTCGGCGGCGGGCATGGCCGTGTCTCCCTTGACGACCTCCGGAGGCAGATAGTGGGGAGTCCCCAAAATCTCACCCTGCAGGGTCAGACGGCTCTGTGCGGACAGATGGCTCTTGGCGAGCCCAAAGTCGGCGAGCCGGGCCCGGCCGTCGTAGCCGACGAGCACGTTGCCGGGGGTGACGTCGCGGTGCACGAGCCCCAGCGGGCGTCCGTCGTCGTCGCGGGCGCCGTGCATGTATGAGAGGCCGGCGAGCCCGTCGAGCAAGAGGCGCACCGCCACCGCCAACGGCCCCCCTTGTCCCCGGGACCGGAGCCGGTCGGAGATGAATCCAGCATCTTTGCCGAGGATGAGCTCGGTGGCGACGTAGAGCTGGTCGTGCACCGAGCCGACGTCGAGGGTCGAGACGATGTTCGGGTGGTCGAGCCGGACCGCCAGCTCGGCCTCATGGCGAAACCGCTCAGCGAAGCTCGCCACCCGAGCCACGTCCGGGCGGAGGCGCTTGACCGCGGCGAGCGGCCGCCCGGGCCAGGGCGTGCGGGCGAGGAACACCTCCCCCATGCCGCCGCGACCGAGGGTGCGGACGATGAGGAAGGGCCCGAACCGATGGAGGCTCTGTCCGTCCACCCGCAGACCCGACCCTACGGCAGAACGCCGGGGAGGGAAACGGCTTCAGTGGGCGGGGCCGTCCCGGGCCTGGTTCCACTCCGCCCAAGCGAGCGCCTCGCCCTCGTCCTCGAAGCGCTCGGCCGGGCTGATGTCCCCGAGGGCCGAAACCTTCACCTGCGTCATCGCCGCGGCCACGACCTCTTCCCATTCGGCCCGGCTCACCCTCGAGGGGCCCGGGACCCGAACCCGCGCGCTCACCGAGGTCTGGGTGACCCCGCGAACCCCCACCGAGCCGGCGTACACTTGAACGAGCGCGGAGCGGTCCGCTTCGGCCAGGACCGCGAACGCGGTCCCGCGGACGCCGGCCACCGCGTTGGCGGTGCGAACCTCGAAGGTCCCCCCGACCGCGCGGGTGACTTTCGCCCACAGCCGCCCGAGCTCGAGACCAAGGCCGATCGAGCGCCGCTTCTCTCCGGAGAGCCGGTCCACCACGAGGCGAGCCCGGGGGCCGAGCCGCACCACCGAACCGTCGGCGGCGGTGAGCTCGATGCGCCCCTCCCCGGTCACGACCGTGGTCCCGGGCTCGATGCGCCCGCCGAGGCGAAGCGGCTTCGCCTCCTTGGCGCGAGGCGGCTTCGCCTCCTCGGCGGTGGGGGCGGCGCGGGCGTCCCCCTCCACGAAGGTCACCCGCAGCGCGTCGCCCTGGGCCGCAGCGAGCAGCGCGAGCAGCGCGATCATCGAGCCCCCCGGTCGAGCTCGGCCACGATCCGCCGGGCGCTCACGTCGGTCAGGGCGAGCCCCAGCTCGCCAAACCGCTGCGCCTCGAGATCCCGGGCGAAGTCTTCGACCCGGGCCCGGACCTGAACGGTCAGAAAGGCCCGCCCTTTGGTCCGGCGCCGGGTCTTCACCCGCTCCACCCCGCGGACCCGGTCGAGCAGGCCCCGCTCGACGAGCCGGGCCTCCGCCCCGGACAGCCGGCCGACCAGCTCGAGCTGCACCTCGCGGCTCGAAGTCTCCTTCGTCCACCGTCCGACGAGCTTCGACTCGAGCGCCCCCCCGACCTTCTTGGCGAGCGCCTTGATGGCGAGCCGCCCGCCGAGGTTCGGATCCACGTGGGCCGCCACCCCGGTGTCGTCGGCCACGGCCAGGATCTCGCCGGTGTCCACCCCGAGCACCCGCAAGGTCCCCACCGCGTGGTAGGCCCTCATGCGAACCCCCTCCATGACCGGACCGGCGTCGTTCACGAGCACCTGCCCGATGACGGCGACGTCGGCGTCGGCCCCTCGGGCCAGCTTTCGCGCCGCCGCGTTCGAGAGCTCCGGGCTCCGCATCGGGCCCCGGACCTTCAGCTCTCCGGCCAGGAGCTCCGGATCGACGAACGTGTAGCCGCGGGGCTGCCAGGCCTCGACGAGCGCGTTCGTGAACAAGGAGAGGTCGGCCGACGCCCCCGAGCTGCCCCACCACGCCTCGGGTCGGTCGGAACCGATGTTCTGCTCGGCGACGAGCACGATCACCCGCGGTTTGGATCCGAGCAGAGCGGACAGGTCCTCGGCGAGCGCCTCGGCGTGGACCCGAGCCTCGATCCGGACCCGATAGACGTCGCCCTCCCTGGCCTCGTCGAGGATCCGGTGGGCCTCCACGAACCCGCTGGCCCGGGCCAGGATCTCGTCCTCCACGAGCTGAAAGGATTCGGTCACCGTCCGGGAGCGGATCTCGGTCCCGGCCACCTGCTCGACCGCCTTTCGCTTCGCGTCGTCGAGCGCTCGGTCCCGGGCGATGGGGACGTCGCCGTCGACCACCGCGGCGACCCCCTCCACCACCACCGTCTGCGCCGACGCGAGCGCGAGCCGGGGAAGGACGAGCGCGGCGAAGAGGCCGAGCGCCACCGGCCTCATCGGGGCTCCTCCGCCGCGAGCACCACGACCACCCGGCCCTCTTCCAGAAAGCCGAGGTCGGCGCCCCGGAGCTTCTCGAGCTCGGCGTCGGCCACGAGCCACCCCCGCTTCGGGTCGTTCTGGCTCACCCCCAGGACCACCGGGGAAGCGCCCACCCGGGGGTGGGCCTTGGCGTCCTCGAGCCGGGTCACATAGACCGCCCCGCCCTGCCGAAGCAGCGCTTCGGCGGAGAAGGTCCGGGCATCGAGCAGCGGCTCCCCATTCGTCCCGGAGACGGTCGGGAGCAGCACCGGCTGGGCGGCCACCCCGGACGCGTCGAGCACGAGGCCGGTGTAGCGGCTCTCGCCGCCGCCCCCGCCGAGCGGCGCCGAGCGGGGCCCGGTGGGAGCGAGCGCGGTGGCGAGCCCCCCGTCGAGCGGGCATTGCAGGACCACGTCCACCCCTCCGTCGGAGAAGTACCGGGTGTCCTTCACCCGGCACCGCTTGAGGCTGCCCTCCACCTGCGCCTTCACCTCCGGAGCGCCGATGTCGGCCTTGGCCGAAGCGGTGACCCGGACCCCGCCGAGCGCCTCGAGCACATGGCGGTAGGCGTCCAGCTTCGCCGCTCGCTCCGCCGCGATCCGGGCCTGGGCGACGTTCGACAGCTCCAGGTTGGGGGCGCCGCTGCCGGTGGCGAGCACGAACCCTTCGGTCCAGTCGATCTGGGCGTGATCGAGGGTCTCGACCACCGGCTCGGCCCACGCGAGCCCAGGCGAGAGCACCGTGACCCACGGCACGACGAAGCGTCGAGAGAAGTTCGAGGACCGCATGGGGCTTTGGGGGGCACGTACCACGAATCGGCGGCGGCCGGAGCCACCCATTCATGGGATGGAGCGCGGATTGACCCCGGGACCGAGCGGCGTCACGGTCGCACGATGGTGTTTCTTCGGCACCGCTCCGGATCGCCGCTCGGCCCCATCACCCCGGAGGCGCTCGAGGTCTTGTACGACGCCCGGGTGGTGGACGGGAAGACGCCGATCTCCGTCGATGGCCAGACCTTTGCGCTTCTCGAGGACGATCCGGCGCTGCTCGTGCACCTCGAGGCGGTGAAGGACCGGCTCGGCCGAGGGGAGGAGCCGTGGCCGGAGCCCTTCGCCGTCCGGGCGCCCCCGGCCAAGGAGCAAAGCGGTCCGGCTGGGGGCCCAAGGGGTCCGCTCGCTGCCGCGCTCGGCCTCGCCGCTCGCAGAGCCCGGGGTCACGCGACGCTTCGGCGCCCCGCCGGCGAGATTCGGCTCCAGTACCGCGAAGGGAAGATCGTCGGGCTCTCGATTGATGACCCCGACCTGTGCTTCGAAGCGTGGCTGAGCAGCCGCGGCCTCGTTCCCGAACCCCAGCTCGCGGCGGCGCGGGTCCGGTCCGGCGCCTTCGGCGGGGACATCGGGGCGGCGCTCGTGGCGGAAGGGGCCCTGCGCCCCGATTCGTACTTCGAGCAGCGGGTGCGCTGGGCGACGGTCACCTTGGGACGGTGCCTGCTCGAGGCGGACGCGGAGTTCGAGTTCGAGCCAGCGGAGGTCGAGGCCCCGGCGGTGCCGCTCGGCTTCGACCGCTACCGGGTCCTGCTCGAGGCGGTGCGAGAGGCCGCCGACCGCACGCTGCTCGAGCAGCGAACCGCCGCGTGGGGACAAGCGCCTCTCATCCCGTCGCAGGTCGAGGGGGTCGGGATCGAGGACCTCGACCCCCGGCCCCGTGAGCTGCGCGCGCTCAACGCGGTGAACGGGGTGCTGACCGCAGCCGAGCTGAAGAAGCGGTTCGGGGGGACCGAGGAGCGAGACCGCGAGGTCCTGCGGGCCCTCCTGTTCGCGGTCGGTTCCGGCTTCGTCGTTTTGGGGCAGGACCCTCGGATGGAGCGGGATCGGGCGGAGGCGGCCCGGCTCGAGCGAGAGCTCGGCGAGCTCGAGCAGAAGAACCTGTTCGAGATCTTCGGCATCAGCGAGCGATCCTCCGACGAGGACGTGCGCCAGCGGTACACCGACTTCGCGAAGCGCCTTCACCCCGACGGCCTCGCCCCCGGCGCGGCCGAGGAGCTTCGCGACGCGAGGGAGCGGCTCTTCGCGTTCATCGGAGAGGCTTTCCAGCAGATCGAGGAGTCGGATCAGCGGTACCAATACGCGCTCGACCTCGACTCCGGCCGGGTCGGGGGCGCCGCGGACCGGGCCAAGGTCGAAGCCGCGCTCGAAGCGGAGACGCTGTTCAAGAAGGCGGAGATCCTACTGCGGGTGAAGAAGTACAAAGAGGCGCTCGACCACCTCGACGAAGCCCGGCGCCTCGCCGGGTCCGACCCGGAATTCGAGGTGCTCCGGGCCTATCTGGTCTACCTCGACACGGCCCGGCGGGGCGGGGCGGAGGCCGCCGCAGCGGCCGCGATTCGCGCGATCTTCGAGGCGATGAAGACCGACGGCAACATCATTCGGGGCTATCTCTACCTGGGCTACCTACACAAGACGGTCCAAAAGCCCGACGTGGCGGTGAAATACTTCAAGAAGGTCCTCGAATACGACGAAAGCCACGCCGAGGCCCTCCGCGAGGTCCGGCTCGCCCAGAGCAGAAAAGATCGAGAGAAGAAGCGGCGCTGGGGACTGTGAGCTCAGTCGGAACCTTTCGCCTTCTTCTCCGCGAATCGAAGCAGCCGCCGCATCGCCTCCGGCCAGAGCCCTCGGTCGGCGGAGTTTCGGCCGGCGTAGTACAGAAGCGCCGCCGATGGGTCTTCTTGCGAGGAGAGCAGCGAAGAAAACAGCCGCTCCGCCTCTTCCGAGCGGTCTTCCCGGTAGTATAGATAGGCGAGCATCAGCCGGTGGGCGGGCGACGTCTCCCACCGCTCATCGGCGCCGTCGGCGAGCGCGAGCGTCAGGGCCTCCCGGTCCCGTCCCTCGATCATCGACACCGCCACCTCGGCGTAGGCCCGATGCCCCCGCACCACGTCGTCCGGGTTCAGGATCGGCTCGTCGTCCGGCCCCACCGCGGCGCCGAGCGCCAAGAGCAGCCGCTGGGCCTCCGGGTCGTCCTTCTGCGCGGCCTTCGCGTGGTCCCGAGCGTCGGCGAGCCTTCCCTGCCTCGCGAGGCGAAGACCGCGGCCGAGCAGCGCGACCGGATCGCTCGAATACCCGCGAAAAGGACCGCTCTTCAGCAGGGCTCGGCGCCGGCCTTCTGCATCCTCCCGAAACCGAACCTGCGCGTCGCGGGTCGCGTAGTCGAGCAGGTCGCGGGGGGCGCGAAACTCGATCCACGCGTTGTCGTCGGTGTTGAGCGGCCCCGGTCCGACCAGGGCTGACAGCCGGGGCCGGTCGGCGTGAAACAGGCCCAGCAGGTCGTCGGGATCTTCGACGCCGGCTCGGACGAGCTCCGGTCCGACCCGGGGATCGGACAGCGCGGCGGCGACCGTCTCTCGGTCGAACACCAGCGGACGCCGCGAGCCGATGAGAAAGGTGTCGTTGCTCCGCCCGTCCGGCGTCATCACCAGGACATGAGGAAAGGCGGCGGCGAACGTGCGGGCGAGGGTGTGGATGCTCTCTTCGGACAGCTCGTAGAGCTGAAGCCACTGAAGAAAGACGCCATCCTCCCGGAGACGCCGCTTCGCGATCTCGAAGAAATCGAGCGTGAACAGGCTCGCCGCCCCGCTCATCCATGGGTTCGAAGGCTCGGAGACGATGACATCGAAATCGATGTTGCGGGTGAGAAGAAAGTTCCTGCCGTCATCCACCACCAGCCTCGCTCTCGGGTCGGCGAAGGGCTCGTGGTTGACGTGCTTGAAGTATCGATTCGAAGCCTCGTAGATCGCCGACTCGAGCTCGGCCACGAACAGCCGCTCGAGCGGGGCCCGCAAGAGGGCCCCCGGCGTGACCCCGGAGCCGTAGCCGATGACGAGGGCATCCTTCGCGGTGGGGTGGACGAGCAGCGGGAGCAGCCCAGACAGGATCTGGGTCGGCATGTCACCGACGTCGCTGGCGTCCACCTTGCCGTTCACCTTGAGCAGCACCCCGAGCCCATCCGTCCGGTGCCGGCTCCTGCCGACGGTGACCGTCGTCGCCACCCCGTCCCGGTGGTAGAGCAGGTCGAGCGAGGGGACCCAGCCATCGGCGTAGGCTTCTTTGGCGAGATGGAAGCGAAACATGCCCGCGGTCCACCGCTCGATGTCCCACTGGGGCCGAAACAGGACGATCGCGACCGCGACGACGAGGGCCGAGAGCTCGAGCGAAGCGGGGCGCAGGCGGTCCTTCATCACCCACACCCCGATCAGCGCGAGCCCGAGCCCGCACCCGGCGAGGCCTCGCTCCACCCCGAGCATGGGAAGAAGCACGAATCCCCCGGCGAAGCTGCCCACGATCCCGCCGACGGTGTTGAGCGCGTAGGCCCGGCCGACGAGCGGCCCCGGCTCGGACCCGGCGGACAAGCAGGCGAGCACGAGCGGAAAGATGGTGCCGAGCACGAGCGTCGCCGGGAGCGCGACCAGGAGCGACAAGCCAAGTTGCGCGGCATGGAGCCCCTCGTGCCGAAGCCCCGGGACGCGGGCCACCGAGTGCATGAGCAGGGGGAGCGCATCCACGACGAAGAGGACGAGCAGGGTGGCGATCCCAGCGGCGATGATTGCCCTCGACAGGGCGGCGAGCGGGTGAGCGAGCCCGGTGACGCGGCGACTCATCACCGCGGCGCCGCCGGCGAGCCCGACGAGAAAGCTCACCAGGATGGCCGTGAACGCGTAGGTGCTCGCCCCGATCACCACCCCGATCGCCCGGGTGAGCAGGACCTCGAGCGCCATGGCTGCCGCCCCGGACAGCGCGAAGGCGAAGAGCACCCGGCGCCGCTCGGCCTCCGTCGGCTCGATTCGGGCCGTCGGCTCGAGCAGCCTGAGCCGCGCCGTGGGCGACAGCGGCGACGGCCGGCTCTTCACCAGGGCGTCCACGCGGCCGACCGAGAAGAACGCGAGCACCGCGGCCGCGACCGACAGGTCGAGCGCGGCCGCGATCCGGACCGTGGCCGTCACCCCGAGCTCGGGGATGAGGAAAAAGCCGGCGAGCAGGGCCCCGGCGACCGCGCCAAAGGTGTTCGCTGCATACAGACCGCCGATGCGCTCGGCGAGCCGCTCCGACCGCCGCACCAAGGCCTGCGCGAGCAGCGGGAGGGTGGCGCCCATCAGGGTCGTCGGCGGCAGCAGCAAGAGACCAGCCAGCGCGAACCGGAGCAGGGCCGGGCCCCAGCGCCCGTCCCCGAGGTGCTCCACGACCCCGGCCTGCACCGCCACCATCGCGTCGAGCCCGGCGGGGACGAAAAGGCCGTACAGCCCCACCGCCGCCTCGAGCCCGGCGAAGGCGAGCAGCGGCCGGCGGAGGCGCGGGGCGTGGCGGCCCCCGAGGTGGCTGCCGAGCGCGAGCCCGCCCATGAAAACGGTGAGCACGGTGGACACCGCGAGCGCGTCGGCCCCGAGCACGTGCCCGAGCATTCGCGTCCACAGGACCTGCAGGACGAGCGCGGCGGCCCCGGAGACGAAAAACGCGGCGGCGATGGGCATGCCCCCTCGATGCAGCGACCCAGGGCCCCGCGCAACGACAAGCCGCGAACCCCTCCGTCGCAAGCCCCGATGGCCGAAGGCGCTCCCCGCCGCGGATCGAGAGCGACGGGAGGCCGCTTCTGCTATCTTCCGGTTCGTGAACGAGCCGGCGAAGAGCGACCTCGAGCTTCCGCCCATGCCGGATACGTCCCACCTCATCACGGAGAACGACGATCCGGTGGACAACATCCCCTCCGAGAAGAACCAGCGCCTGCTCGTGAGCGCGCTCTACGCGAGCTGGGAGGGCGCCCCTCCCGTCGAGATCGATGGCGAGATCCTCGAAGAGGGCGCGAGGCCCTTCCTCGCGACCGCGAACGTGGGGCTCTTCGATCGGCCCACGAACGACCCCCTGGTTCCCGACGTCCTGGTGAGCAGAGGGGACCAAACTGCTGTTCTCGGACCAATCGCGCGTGGATGACGCCGCAGCTCCTCATCGGCGACCACCTGCACATCACCTTGACTGAGGCGCTACGAAGGCTGGTCGGGAGCGGCCCCGGGTGAGGATCCTTTCGCACTCCCGCCTGGGGACTGAACCCCGAGCCCCTCCCCGAGACTCCAACCCACAGTGCGAAGCGGGGGACGCCCAAGGGAAAAGGGAGCCGGCTCGCGATTCTTTTTGGAGCCCGACGGGTTGAAGCTCCGCACGGAACCCCATATGCCTCTCTCCATGAGCGCCCACATGCCCGGCGCCCTGTTCGCGAACCAGGCCCTCGTTCAGCGCGCCTTGCGGATGGCCGTGGAGCGTTTGGAGGCGTCCGTGGCGCTCAACGCCGAGTCGAGCGGGATCCCGTGTGCCGCAGCCCGCCTCTCCCGATGGCCGAGCCGAGATGCGCCCGAAGTCGAGCGAGCCATGCTCGCGCTCGAGGAGCGTCGCGCCCAGGTCAAGGCGCGCCTCGAGTCCCTTGTCGCCGAGAGGCAGCGGCTCGAGCAGGTGAGCTTGCCGCACTTGGGTTCTTGAGTCAGCCGGAACGCATGTACTCGAGCATCGGGGCCGTTTGGGTTCGAACCGAACAGAATGCCGGCTTCATGGCGGGGAGGTCAGATGGTTATTTCGATATTCGGCGCAACGGAATCGCGCACCCTGTTGGTGCTCCGGACGCTTTTCGCGCTCGCGGTGGCGGCGCTCTTGGTCAACCAGATCTGTGTGCAGTTAGCTCTGCGGGAGAGCCTCGAGTTGACCGAGCAGTCGATGGCGCTCGAGGCGGAGAGGAGCGCGGCCCGCTGCACGTATTCCACCCTCTACACTTTGGGAGACCACTGCGAACTCGAGCGCCGAGAAGAGCGACCCTCCGAGTCGAAGAGGAGCATAGCGGAGGCGGAGCGGCGCCTCGAGGCCATTCGGTGCCGAAAACGGCAGCTCAAAGGGTATTTTCCCGTAGGAATGCACCTGCTTTGGACCAAGACCTCGCCGTGCGAGTGACAAGGCTTGAGCACAGACCGGACGTCGCGGCGCTCCGGCGAGTCTCAGGAACATGGAGGATCCATCATGAGCGCTGGTAGCACTTCCCATACCGGCCCCGGCGGGGCCCGTCATGGCCAGTCTTCGGAGCACTCGACTCCGGGGCACCGTTCGTTCGCTTTGCCCGCCAATAAGCGCTGGGGGCGAAAGTTCGCTCGATCCGTGTTTTCAACCGCCACGATGGCCTGGTTCTCGGTATTCCTCATTTTCCCAGACAGCGTTCTCGCGATAAGGGAAAGTAGCCTTCTTGCCACGCATAGATGGCTCTCTCGGACCGCGTTGCTCCAGGCGGAACTGCGGATTTTCGAGGCGCTCAGGGAACCAAGCGATGATGTGAGGAGCGAGGCGAGGCGGATTCGGGCCGAAATAGGTAGCGCGCAGGATAGGCGGCAGGAGTTTCGATGTGCCGTAGAGGTCCATCCTGGCTACCGCGTCTTCTCGTGGCGGGTGTGGAATGTCCTCTTTCCGCAGGTGGGTGCGCTTCCCTTTGCTGAGGGTTGCTCCGACAAAACCCTTTAGGTCGCTGACGGCCCCCTGCGTCTGGTGGCTTTTCTCCTCGGTGTGCAGAGCGGGAGGGGGGGGCACCTACTGAACCAAAGTGTTTGGGCGGAGCGCGAAGGATCAGGGGCACGCTCCCGGATGGGCGTAGGGTCGGTTTGGCAGGCCGATGAAAGTCTCCCCGTCGCAGCCGCAGTAGGTATCGATGCCGTTCCTCATGGCGTCGCTCTCCGGACGAATGCCGAAGCAGATGGTATAGATGTTTCCACAGCAAATCCCTTCAGGAATGGCTCCACACCCGGGGTGAAAGAAGCACTGGGAACCAGGGCAGTCGGACGTCAATGCACACAGTGGCCAGTGTGGTGCTTGACTCTTCATCTCTGCGACATACCTTCCAAAGATAGGGGGACCATACGAGCCGACAAGGGGCTGGGCCCTTCTCACCGAACCATCCCGCTCTTCGGCACAGGCGCCGTAACCCCCGGTAATTCCGCAGAGCGCGCCCTCGGCGCAGCGACTCTCCACCTCGACGAGTTCACCCGCACCATCGAGGTCGTAGTACGTGCTCGGACAGTAGGCGGCCGGCACCGCGCCATCGACCGTCCCCCCGTCGGCTCCCGCCGGGTCTTCGAGCCGCTCGACGCCGTCCTGACATGCGATCCCGAGCCCGCAAAACGCGAGCGCGGCGAGCCCGAGCGATGAGGAAAACAGCCGACCCATGGAAAACCTCATCCCTTCACCAGCCGAACCCGGTCGATGAGGTACTCGGGGTTTCCGTTGATGTGTCCGAACTTCAGGAGATTGTCCGAACCCAGAACCTCATGGAAGTCGGTGCAGCGGTCTTCCCAGGAACCAGGTATGGAGAAGTGCTCGTCAATATAGATCTGGCCGAGCGCCGGGGACGGAACCTGAGGCCCTTGGTTGGGACTCCCATTTCCCAAGACGACGACGCCGTGCCCGCTGTTGCCCGCCGGAAAGCTGCGCACCCGGAAGCCGGGTGGGATGACGGAGCCTGAACCGGCCCCCGGCTGGGTCAAGCCCCCGTTGCCCGGGAGCGAGATATCGTCGCACCAGTAGAAGTGGAAATCGCCCTCCTCATTGTTCTGCACCAGCGTCTCGCACCGGACCTGCAGCGCCAGACCGTTTGCGTGCTCGCTCGCCTCAGCGTACACGAGGGGGCGAAAGGAAGCGTCGGGCGCGCCAGAGAATCCGCGGTGACCGCAGTGGCCGGCCCCCAGGAGCACGTTGGGCCCCACAAAGGTACCTGAGCACCCGTCTACGGTACCGGTCGCGTAGCTCCAGTAGAGATGGTCAGAGTTGGCGCCGATCAATCCAAGACTGCGATACCCGCTGCCCGTACCCGGGACTGAGGGGTCCGTGTTGCTCCACCGACCCATGAACTGCGTCTGCCCGGGCGTCTGACCGCTGATGGCGGAGGACGTCGTTGCCAAGGGTACGTCACTCAGCTCGGAACATCCGAGAGAGAGAGAGAGGCTGTCCGCATGGAGAGGCGGTATTCCGAATCGGGAAGGAGGTCAAGTCGGCCTCCGAGAAAAAGGCACCTCGAAAGCGACGTCTCTCCTTCGTCAATGAGTCGCGGTGGCGAAGCGTGTCATCGATGAAATCCCTGATCTCCGTGGACACTCGAGCTGGCGATCTCTCGGAGGAGGGGTCTCAGCGCCGCGCAACGAAGCAAGCCTGCGGGGAGGGTTCAGTCGAAGATCCCGTGGACGAAGGCCGAGCCCGACGGCGCGATGAACGCCCACAGCGCCGGGCCGGCTTCGGTGTCGAGCCGCAGGTAGTCTCGCTCGAGCGGCCCTTCGGGGCGCCACCACTCGGTGGCGAGCTGCTCCCCGCCGCGGATCGAGGCCACCCGGTACCGCCGGCCCCGCCACACGAGCACGGACCGCTGCTCGAGCAGGGCCGCCCGCTCCGGAGGATCGAGCAGCTCGAGCGGGCGAGGCGGCAGCGGAGGGGGCGGATCGGCGTCGGGGCGCTTCGGCACCGGGCGGGGCCACCGGGGCCGGGCCTCGGATCCTTCGGACGGGCTTGAAGATGGGGGGGATGCCACCACGGACGGGCTGGGGGATCTCGCAAGCGAAGCGCGCAGGGAGGCGAAGCCGACCGGAGACGGGTCGCGTCCGGCTCCGCCGGCGCGGGCACCGGACGAATTTTGGGGTGCCACCACCGAGAGCCCAGGCTCGACCGCGGGCAAGGTGCGGGGGCGGCCCGCCTCCTCCGCCACCACCCGCGGCGGAGGCGGGGGCAGCGCCGGGCGCGGCGGAGGCCGCAGCGGAGCGAGCGCCGCCTCCACCGCCAGGGGTGCGAGCGACCACGCCGCTTCGGGCCGGTGGGTGTCGATCAGCACCGGGCTGCCCACCGCGTCCGGTCCGAGCGCGGCCCCGAGCCGGCCCACCAGGGCCCCGAGCGCCTCCGCCGCGTCGGCCCGGCGCGAGAACAAGTCGAGCTGCGTGCCTCGGTCCACTTGGGGACAGAGCGCCTCCACCGCCATCGCCAGCACCGCCCCAGGGAGCGCCCCGCCGAGCTGCTCCCGCGCCACCGAGAGCACCGTCTCCGCCGACCGGGTCGGGCGGTTGAGCCGAAGATCCAGGATGACCCGCTGCCGCGAGCTCGCCGCCCTCGGCCCGTCGAGCGGCACCGTCCGCTCGAGCCCCGGCTCCACCCACAGCTCGAGCCGCACCGCGGAGGCGGCCCGCTGCCGAGCCCCGAGGCGGAGCTCCCACCGGTCGAGCAGCCGGCGCAAGAGGTGGAGCACCACCTCGAGCCCCTCGGTGGGGCCGTCGAGCTCGAAGGCCTCCACCACCGGATCCGAGGGCTGAAACCGGCGGAGCGGCCGGCAGCGCGTCCCCCGGATCCGCTCGGCGAGCAGCGCGCCGGCTCGCCCGAAGCGGGTGCCGAGCTCCGCCGCCGACAGCCGAGCCAGCCCCGCCCCGTCCCTGACCCCGAGCCCAAACAGGGCTTCCGCGGCGGCGAGCAGCTCGGCCGACAATTTGCCCTCCGGATCTTCGGTCCGATCCGCCCAGGCCAAGGCCCGCACCGGAAGCGAGGACAGCGCCCACCGGGCCCGGCCCGCCGCCACCACCGGGGAGAGTTCTTCCGGTGCCCGCGCCGGCGGAGCCGGACGCGACCGGACTTTGGTCGGCTGCGCCTCCCTGCGCGCTTCGCTTGCTTCTTCCGGTGCCCGCGCCGGCGGAGCCGGACGCGACCGGACTTTGGTCGGCTGCGCCTCCCTGCGCGCTTCGCTTGCTTCTTCCGGTGCCCGCGCCGGCGGAGCCGGACGCGACCGGACTTTGGTCGGCTGCGCCTCCCTGCGCGCTTCGCTTGCTTCTTCCGGTGCCCGCGCCGCTCGGTGGGCGGCCACGGTGCGGGCGGTGTCCGGATCGTCGGCGATCGCCGCGAAGGCCCGGTGGCCGAGCCCGAGCAGGGCCGCTTCGGCCTCGCGGACCCGAGCCGCCTCCTCCGGCTCCGGTCGGACCGGGCCGATGTCCACCAGCAAGGTCGCCGGCGGCGCCACCTCGACCGCCGGCCCGAACGCGAACAGCAGCTCGGCCGCCTGCTCGAGCCGCAGCAGCTCGAGCGCCGGCTCTCGGTCCCGAATCCGCAGCGACGCCAGGGTCGCTCGCCCCTCCGCCTCCGTCATCCCCGGCCGCACCCCCGCGGCCGCGGCCGAAGCCGACACCGCGACGAGGCTGAACCGCCCTCGGACCGGCGCCCGAACCGCCACCGGGGCTCCAGCCGCCGCCGGATCGAGCGACACCGCCTCGATCGCCAGATCCGGCAGCTGCACGGCCATGATTCGGGCACGCACACCCGTTCAGTACATCAGCGCCGCGCCGCCGTCCACCCTAGAGCGCACGCGCCCCGGGCCTCGCCGTGTCGAGGGTCGAGCCTTTAGGATGCCGGCCATGGACAAGACCATCTTCGCCCGGATCATCGACCGCGAGATCCCGGCCGACATCGTGTACGAGGACGAGCAGGCGCTCGCCTTTCGCGACATCCACCCGGCAGCGCCGAGCCACGTGCTCGTCATCCCGAAGCGCCCCATCGACCGCATCGAGAACATGCGGGCCGAAGACGCCCCGCTGGTGGGCCACCTCGTTTGGGTCGCCACCCAGATCGCGCGCCAGGAGAACCTCGGCTCCGGCTACCGGCTGGTGATGAACAACGGCGAGGACGCCGGGCAGAGCGTGTTCCACATCCACCTCCACCTGCTCGGCGGGCGCCCGCTGGCCTGGCCACCGGGCTGAAACTCTGGCGCTGCCCGTCCTGCGCTCGCCCAAAGGGTCTTTTCGTCAGGCGGCGAAGCCGCTCGGGAGCATGATGACGTGCGAGCCCTGGTCGGGGATGACGAGGGAAGCGTGGACGGTCGTCCCCTCCCCGGGCGCCGACTGCACCTGGAGGGTGCCCCGGAACTTGCGGGCCCGCTCCTCCATGTTGGTGAGACCGTAGTGCCCCCGCGCTGGCTGCGGCCGGGGGTCGAAACCCACCCCGTCGTCGGCGACGGTCAGGTTCACGAGGTCGGCGTCGTAGCGGAGGCGAACCCGCACCTCCTTGGCCTGCGCGTGCTTCTGGATGTTCGCGAGCGACTCCTGGAGCAGCCGAAACAGCGCGAGCTGCATCGCGCTCGGCAGCCGCCGGGCCCGGCCCCGGACCTTGAAGTCGGCGACAATCTCTCCTTTGCTGCGCTCCACCAGCCTCGCGCACTGCTCCTCGAGGGCCTGGTGCAGGTCGAAATCCCGCCGCATCATCGTCAGGCTGCGCCGAAGCTCCTCCATCGACTCTTCGGCGAGCCCCTTCAGCTCCGACACCTCGACCGCGAGCTTCGGCTGCCCCCGGGTCATCCGCTCGATGTATTCGAGCTGCATGATGAGCGAAGAGAGGTTCCCGCCGAGCCCGTCGTGCATCTCCCTTGCGAGCCTCAGCCGCTCCTCGGTGATGATCGCCTCCTCTTGCGCCTTCGATAGATCGGAGAGCTGCTCGCTCCGGCGGTTGTCCCGAGTGGTGAGATACATCATGACATAGGCGACGATCAAGGAGAGCGTCGTGTACCACAGGACGAGAAACAGCCCTTCGGAGACGAGCGCCTCCTGGCCGAGCCGAAGGTCGATCCTAGCGAGCACCGGCAGGAACGCAAACGGCGGGATGAGCGCGAGCAGCCGAGGAAAGAGGAGCACGAAGAACAGGGTGAGCAGCAAGTAGGCGGCCATGATCGGAGACCGGAGGCCGCCGCTCTGGCCGACGAGCAGCCCGACGACCAGAAGGTCGAGCACCAAGGTCCCGTACGTGATCGGCCGCCCGAAGGTCGGATGCTCGACGAGCAGGAAGTTCGCGACCGAGTAGCTGATCACCCCGAAGTACACCGCGAACCCGAGCGGCGACGTCGCTCCGAGGAACACGCTCCACGGCGGCACCGCGAGCACGGCGAGCGCGACGGCGAGAAAGACCAGGCGAGCGTGGAACAGGGCCCGGGCCCGCTCCGCGAACCGGTCGGTAGGCTCGGGCGACGGCGCCGGGATCTGCGCCGCCGCCCCTCCGAAGGTGGGCGGCATGGACGTCCTGTACCACCGAGGCTTCGAGGCCGACAGCCGCTGTCCCCTTGACCGGAGGGCCCCGCGGCCCCCATCACCACCGCGATGTGCGGGGTATTTGGCATCTGGGGCCACCCGGAAGCCGCCAAGCTGACCTACCTGGGGCTTCACGCGCTGCAGCACCGAGGTCAGGAGACCGCTGGCATCGTGTGCTCGGGCCGGCCCGACGATGCGGCCCCCGACTTTCGGCGGCACCTCGGCCGGGGGCTCGTCGCCGACGTCTTCTCCGCGGAGACCCTGGCCCGGCTCGCTGGCCGCCACGCGATCGGCCACGTGCGCTACTCGACCGCCGGTGGGACATCGATCCACAACGCCCAGCCGTTCCGGGTCCGGACCTCCCGCGGCCAGCTCGCGCTCGCCCACAACGGAAACCTCGTCAACGAAGCCGAGGTCCGGCGGGACCTCGAGAACCGGGGATCGATCTTCACCACCGGCAGCGACACGGAGGTGCTGCTCCACCTGCTCGCCCACTCCCGGGCTCCGAGGGTGCAGGACCGCCTGCGGGAAGCGGCCGCCCAGGTCGAGGGCGCCTACAGCCTGGTGCTGCTCACCGAGCAGCAGCTCGTCGGCGTGCGGGACCCGAGCGGGTTTCGCCCGCTGTGGCTCGGCCGGGTCGGCGGCGCCCACGTGCTCGTCTCGGAGACCTCGGCCTTCGCGCTCATCGAGGGCGAGCCCATCCGGGAGATCGAACCGGGCGAGATCGTCATCATCGACGATGAAGGGGTCCGGTCCGAGCGGCTCGTACACGAGCCCGACGCGCCGGAGCGGGCCTGTGTGTTCGAGCTGGTCTACTTCGCCCGCCCCGACAGCGAGGTGTTCGGCCGCAGCGTGTACGAGGCGCGGGTCGCGATGGGCCGCCAGCTCGCGGCCGAGGCGGCGGTCGACGCGGACCTCGTCATCCCCGTGCCCGACTCCGGCGTCGCCGCTGCGCTCGGCTACGCCGACGCGTCCGGGCTCCCGTTTCGCCACGGGCTCATCCGCAGCCACTACGTCGGCCGCACCTTCATCGAGCCCGAGCAGTCGATCCGAAATTTCGGGGTGAAGCTCAAGCTGTCCGCGGTGCGGGCGGTGCTCGAAGGCAAGCGGGTGGTGGTGGTCGACGACTCGGTGGTGCGGGGCACGACCTCCCAAAAAATCGTGAAGATCCTCCGCGACGCCGGGGCGCGCGAGGTCCACATGCGCATCTCTTCCCCGCCGAGCCGCTTCCCCTGCTTCTACGGGATCGACACCCCGACGAGGGAGGAGCTCATCGCCGCGAGCCAGGATCTCGAGTCGATCCGGCGGTTCATCACCTGCGACAGCCTCGCTTATCTGTCGGAGAGCGGGCTGCACGAAGCCATCGGCGATGTCGGCGCCGAGCGCCGGTTCTGCAACGCGTGCTTCACCGGGCAGTACTCGGCCGGACTCGACATCATCCGGTCCCGGCTGCCCGTGCTCAGCCGGGTCTGAGCCAAGGGCCGCCGGTCCGGGTTCCGGCTCAGCCCTTCTTGGCGACCTTGGCCCAGCCGTCCCTGAGGCCCACGATCCGGTTGAACACCGGGGCGTCGGGGCGGCTGTCTACCGGGTCGGCGAAGAAGAAGCCGGTCCGCTCGAACTGGTAGCGAGACCCGGGCGGGGCGGCGGCGAGCGACGGCTCCACCTTCGCCCGCACCACCTCGAGCGAGCTCGGGTTCAGCTCGTCCCGCCACGGCACCCCCTCCGTCGTCCCCGGGCGCTCCACCGAAAACAGGTGGTCGTACAGGCGCACCTCGACCTCCCTCGCGTGCTTCGCCGACACCCAGTGCAGCGTCCCTTTGACCTTTCGCCCGTCCGCCGGATCGCCCCCCCGGCTGTCCGGGTCATAGGTCCCGTGCACCTCCACCACCTTGCCGGTCTCGTCCCGGACGACGCCGGTGCAGACGACGAGGTACGCCCATCGCAACCGGACCTCGCGGCCGGGGGCGAGCCGAAAGAACTTCTTCGGAGGGTCCTCGAGAAAGTCGTCCTCGTCGATCCACACCTCTTTGCCAAACGGCACCGAGCGGCTCCCCATTCGCTCCGGTTCGTTCGGGTAGTTCGGGGCGACGAAGGTCTCCTCCTCGCCTTCTGGATAGTTCGTGAGGACGAGCTTGAGCGGCTTCATGATGGCCATCGCTCGGGGCACCACCGGGTCGAGGTCGTCTCGGACCACCGACTCGAGCAGCGCGTGCTCGACGACCGAGTTGGCCCGCGCGATCCCCACCCGCTCGGCGAAGGTCCGGATCGCCTCCGGCCGGTAGCCCCGGCGCCGTAGGCCAGCGATGGTGGGCATGCGTGGGTCGTCCCATCCGCTCACCACCCCCTCCTCCACCAGCTCGAGCAACTTTCGTTTGCTCATCAGGGTGCGGGTCAGCTCGAGCCGCGCGTACTCGATCTGACGTGGGTTGCTGGGGGTGTCGAGCTTCGCGATGAACCAGTCGTACAACTCCCGGTTGTTCTCGAACTCGAGCGTGCACAGCGAGTGGGTGATGTGCTCCTCGGCGTCGGACAGCGCGTGGGCAAAGTCATAGAGCGGATAGATGCACCACGCGTCGCCGGTCCGGTGGTGCCGGACCCGCCGGATCCGGTACAGCGGCGGGTCCCGCATCTTCATGTTCGCCGAGGCAAGGTCGATCTTGGCCCGAAGAACGTACGCGCCGTCCTCGAACTCCCCGGCCCGCATTCGCCGAAACAGATCGAGGTTCTCCTCCACCGAGCGCGCGCGGTCTGGCGAGGGCTCCCCCGGACTCGTCACCGTCCCCCGCAGGCGGCGCATGTCCTCCTCCGGGGTCCCATCCACGTAGGCGTCCCCCTGTTCGATGAGCGCCTCCGCGTAGCGGTACAGCCGCTCGAAGTAGTCGGAGGCGAAGTAGAGGTGATCGCCCCAGTCGAAGCCGAGCCAGCGGACGTCGTCCTTGATCGCCTCGACGTAGCGGGTGTCCTCCTTCAGGGGGTTCGTGTCATCGAAGCGGAGGTGGCAGCGCCCCCCGTACTCGAGGGCCACCCCGAAGCTGAGGCAGATCGCTTTGCTGTGACCGATGTGCAGGTAGCCGTTTGGCTCCGGGGGGAAGCGGGTGACCACGCCCGGCTGCACGAGTCGGTCCCGTTCCACCTGCGCGCGAATGAAGTCCTTGCCCGGCTCGCTCATGGGTTCGTCATCGCGTGGCGGCGCCATCCGGGCAAGCGACGCGACATCGGCCGGTCACAGAGCGTCCGTTGGGCCGCTCCGGCCCGCGTCGGGGCCGGCCATCCGGTGCCCGTCCACGTCGGTCCCCGCGGTGAACACCAGCACCTGGGTGAAGCGCCCGAGGTGCCGGTAGATCTCGAGCAGCAGGCGCCGCCGGGACGGCGGAAGCGGCGCGACCGGGTCCACGATCAGCACTGGGACCGCCCGCACCCGGAGCACCGACTCGAGGAGCGAGAACCGAAGGGCGGCGTCGACCCGGTCGAGCGTGGGGCCCGAGAGGTCTTGGTACGCGGTCGCCTCCTCCCCGGACAGGGCGAGGTCGTTCACGCCGAGCTCGCCCCCGCTGAAGCGCCGGCCGCTCATCGCGTGGACGAACCGGGAAAACCGATCCCGGACCTCGGCCCAGGTCTCGTCGAGGTCCCGCCCGAGCAGGTCGGCGGCAGCGGTCACCAGCTGGACCGCGCGCGACGGCTCCGGCCCGGCCGCGTACGAATGGCCGCCGGAAAATCCGCCCCCTAGGCCCCCGGCCCCGGCCGCGCACCGGTAGCCAAGACCCACCGGGGACGCGGACCCGGCCGCGCACTGGTAGCCATCGCCATGCGCCAGGGGGGACGTCTCCTCCTCGTCGTCGTCGTCTGCGGCCCATGCCCGGACCGACGGCTGCGGCGACACCCCCCGAGCGAGCAGCTCGGCGTCCACCGCCTCGATCCGCTTCGCGAGCGAGGCCGGCGTCCCGTCCACCTCGACCCCGAACAGGGAAGCCTCGAGCGAGCGCCGCCGCTCCGCCAGCTCCGCGAGCCGAGCCCGCGCCTGCCGGCCTCGCTCCCCGGCGGCCCCCGCGATCTGCTGCTCGAGCCGCTCAGTCTCCGCCTCCGCCTCGCTCGCCTGAAAGAGCCGAGCTTCGAGCTCGTCGAGCCCCTCGACCGCGAGCGCGGCGAGGGCCCGGTCGAGGGCCTGGGTGTCGCTCCCCTGCTGGCGGCGCCGCCGCTCGGCCCGCTCCTCGAGGTCCTGGACTTGGGCGGAGCGGGCGGCGAAGCGGCCCTGGGCATCGAGCCGGCGCACCGCACCGTACCCGGCGACCGCGCCGCCGACAGCCTGAACGAGCGCGAGCCAGGGCGCGGCGAGCGCCACCGCGCCCGCGCCTCCAACCGCCGCGCCGGCGAGCCCCAGCACCACCCACGGGTCCCGGCTCCATCGACCCGGCGGCGGCAGGGTCGGGCCGAGCGCGTGCCGTTGCTGCTCGAGCTCGGCGATTTCGGACGGCGCCCGCTCGACCGAAGCCTCGAGTCGCCGAAGCCGCTCGAGGGTCTCGGCGGTGGGCGTCCCGCGGTCGCCAGGGCGCACGATCCGCCGCCGCTCGACCTCGGCCTCGAGCCTCTCGAGCTCGGCGGCCTCGGCCCGGGCAGCCTCCTCCTTGACGGCGAGCGCCTCGAGATCGGCGGCGAGGCGCTCGGCCCGGCGGGCCCGGTGAAGCTCGTCCGACAGGGCCCGGCGCCGAGAGAGCAAGGCCTCGTCGGAGTCGCCCGGGGCAAGATCGATTGTCCCCGAAATCTCGAGCTCCTGCTGCACGAGCGCGTTGCTCGCGAGCAGGCTCGGCAGCGGACCGCCCTCGCGCAGGGATTCGGGGAGCGGGAACGCCCCGGTCAACCGAGACAGCGACGGATCCCGACCCGCGACCGAGGCGGTCCGCAGGCCGGCCCGCCCAGACAGCGCGCTCGCGTCGGAGATCCCGGCCGCGCCGGGAAGACCAGGCCCGGAGGCGGGCGGCACCCACGCGCCCGGTACCAGCTCGGCCCCCGACCGGGAGCGCAGGTTTGCCCCGAGCGACGGGCGGTTGTCCTCCGCGAGCACAAAGAGCCGCTCGTAGCTCGGGTCGTCGGGCAGCCCAAACTCCACCCGGAGAAACTGGGCCACCTCGCGCCCATCTTCGGACAGGAGCACGTGCCCCTTTCGGCTCCGGTCGAAGCGGTAGAGCCGGGTCCGGCCCGACTCCAGCTGCCGGAGCACCCGGTACGCGACCCGGTCGCGACCCACCAGGGTCAGCAGGGCGCGCCGGTTCGGCTGCTGTGGATCCCCAAGGTCACGGGTGGCGTCGGGGCGGTCCGGATCGGGGAAGAGGAGGTGAAACAGCAGGTCTATGAGCAGGGAACGCCGGGCTGGGTCGGGCAGACGCAGCACGTTCACCTGGCCGTCGAACCCGAGCCGTGCGCGCGGGGGCAGGCCCCGCACACCGTCGGCCACGAGCTCGACCAGTTCCATGGCCGAACCGTCCCCCTGCCCGGGCCAAGGCGCAACCGAGACCGATCGAACCGGTCAGCTCGCGGCGCCCGGACGGCGCTTCGTGCGCTCCTTGATCCGAGCCGCCTTCCCGCTGAGCTGGCGCAGGTAGTACAGCTTCGCCCGGCGAACCTGTCCGTGCGACTTCACCTCGACCTTGAGCACCGCGGGGCAGGCAAGCGGGAAGATCCGCTCGACGCCCACCGAGTGCGACACCTTCCGGACGGTGATGCTCGCCCGGTTCCCGCCCTTCTTGTAGGCGATGATGATGCCGTCGAAGATCTGAAGCCGCTCCTTTTGGCCTTCCTTGACGTTCGTGTGCACCCGTACGGCATCACCAACCCTCAGCTCGGGCAGATCCTTGCGGATGTACGGGGCTTCGATGTCATCGATGACGCTGTTCATGGCACAAACCTCGAGGTCCGGGGCGGCCCCGGGAGCCCGGGCTTCTCGCGTCCCGGTGCACCGGCGTCAAGCGAAAAGGCGGGCGCTCAGCCCTCCCCGAGCACCCGGTCCAGGGCGAGCGCGGCGGCCAGCACCGGCCCCAGGTCATGGGCCTCCGTCCCCTGCCGAAGCGCGGGCAGCTCGGCCTGAGCGGCAAAATCGTCGGCCGGGCCGAGGCCGAGGCACAGCCCGGCGCCGCGCCCGGCGGCGAGGCGGGCCTGCGCCGGATCGATGCAGGGGCCGGTCGGCCGACGACGAACGCCGACGCGCACCGGCCCCTCCCCGATGAGCGCGCGGGCCTGAGGCCAGTCCCTCGCCGCTTGGACGAGCTCCGAGACCGGCCGCTCGAGCCGCGGCGGCCGATCCCGGCGCCGGGGGCCGGGCAAGCCGAGCTGCACGATCGGCGGCGCCGCCTCCACGAGCCGCTCGACGTCTTCGCCCACCGCCACCACGAGCTCGAGCCCAAAGGCGAGCGCGAGGCGGGCGAGCTGCTCGATCGCGAGGGGATCGGGCGAAGGCAGCCCCACCACGAGCCGCACCCGCCGCGACGGGGGCCGCTCGGCCAGCGTTCGGCGGTCCTCGTCGCCGAGCCGCACCGCTTCGAGGAGGTCCGGTCGCTCAGCCCTGGTCCGCTCGAGCTGCAGCCGCCGCCGCCACGCGAAGACCCGAGCGTGGTCCCCCTCGAGCAGGACGTCGGGCACCGCACCGAACCGGCAACGGTCGGGCCGGGTGTACTGCGGATGCTCGAGCAATCCGTCCGAGAAGCTGTCCGCCATCGCCGAGCCGGCGTTGCCGAGCGTCCCGGGGAGGAGCCGGGCGACCCCGTCGATGACGGCCAGCGCCGCCGGCTCTCCTCCCGTGAGCACAAAATCACCGAGCGAGACCTGCTCGTCCACGAGGCCAGCCACCCGCTCGTCGAACCCCTCGTAGCGCCCGGCGACGAGGCCGAGGTGTCTGCCTTCCGCCCACCGCACGAAATCGGCTTGCCGAACCGGGCGGCCAGCCGGGCCGAGCAGCACCACCGGCCCTGGACCGCGAGCCCGGACCTCTGCGATGGCGGCGGCGAGCGGCTCGACCGCCATCACCATGCCCGCCCCGCCCCCGTACGGGCGGTCGTCCACCGTCCGGTGTCGGTCCTGGGTGAAATCGCGAGGGTCCACGTATCCGACCTCGGCTCGGCCGTCTCGAAACGCGCGGCCGACCAGCCCTACCGACAGCGGACCGGGGAAGAACTCTGGGAACAGGGTCACCACGTCGAACCGGTACCCGGTCAACGGTTCACCTCGAGCAGCCCCGGGGGAGGGCGAAGCAACACCCGGCCGTCGGCGTCGATGCCGAGCAGGATCGGCGGCACCGCGGGGACGAGCGCCTCCCCGCCGCCGTCGAGCCCGATCTCGAGCAGGGCCTGCGCCCCGTTGTCCCGGATGGCCTCGATCGTGCCGATGCGCGCGCCCTGCTCCTCGTCCCAGGCCTCGGCCCCGAAGCAGCGGTCGACCTCGTCGCCGAGCTCGGGAGCGAGCCGGGCCGGATCGACGTCCACGTAGCACCCCACCCGGGCCTCGGCTTGGTCTCGGTCTTCGAATCCGGTGAGTCGGAGGATGACGCGGCTGCCGTCGATCCAGCGGAGGTGGGTCAGGGTCGCCGGCTCGAGCCGCTCATCGGGGTGGGAGAGCTCGAGCTCCATCGGGCGGGCGAGGCGGCGCTGAGCGAGGGTCCGGTCGTCGCGGCGCCGAAAGCACTGCAGCATCAGCTCGCCCTTCAGCCCATGGGCCCGGGCGATCCGGCCGATGCGGTACGGGAAGGCGGTGAGGTCGGGCGCTTCGCCGTCGCTCACCGATCACTCGACGATTTCGAGGGAAGTTCGGCGGTCCGAACGGGCCGCCGCGGCGGCGAGCAGCACCCGGATCGCCTTCGCGGTGCGGCCCTTCTTGCCGATGACCTTGCCGATGTCGCCCTCGCCCACCTCGAGGGCCAGGACCAGCTCGCCCCGCTGCTCTCGCTCTTCGACATGGACGGCCTCAGGGTCGTCCACGAGGCCGCGGGCTACGAATTCGACGAGCTCCTTCATGGGAATCCGAAGCTCAGTCCGGCGACCCGGGCTGGACCTTGCCCGCCTTGCGGACGAGGGCTGCCGCGGTGTCGGTCATCTGGGCCCCGATCGAGCGCCAGTGGTTCACCCGGTCGAGCTTGAGCTCGAGCACCTTTCGCCCGGGGATGTAGTACCCCAGGTTCTCGATGAACCGCCCATCGCGGCGGGCCCGACGGTCGGCGGCGACCAGGTGGTACACGGGGCGCTTCTTCGATCCAGCGCGCGACAACCTCAGCATCAGCATCGTCTCGTCCTTGTCCGGGCCGGCCCGGGTCTGCGGGAAATGGTGTGGCCGACGGGGAATGTCAAGCGCCGCTCACTTCAGGATGTCGAACCACGACACCACCACCATCAAGCCGAGCAGAAACAGAAACCCGACCCCATGCACCACCGCCTCGAGCCGGGGCTCGACCTCGCGGCGCCGCACCGCGCCCACCGCGAGAAACACGAGGCGGGCCCCGTCGAGGGCCGGGATCGGCAGCAGATTGAAGAAGCCGAGCATGATCGACAGGTGGGCCACGAACCGAAACGCATCGACCGGCGACCGCTTCACCTGCCCCGACAGCCCCTTCACGATCCCGACCGGTCCGCTGACCCCCACCTCCGACGGCCTCTGGACCAGGGCAGCGAGCCCGCCGAGGAGAAGGCCGGAGACCCGCACCAGGTCCGAACCCGCCCGCGCGATCGCCTCCCCCGGTGAAAGCTCGATCGGGACCGATCCGAGCGGCGTGAAGCTGACCCCGATCCGGTAGCCCCCGGCCCCTCCCTTCGGAGACAGCTCGACGGTCTTCGCCGCCCCGTCCCGCTCGATCTCGAGGGAGAGCGGGCCCCCCTTCGACGCCTCGATCGCCCGCCCAAGGTCGTCGTAGGCCTCGAAGCGCTGGCCGTCGGCCCCGACGAGCCGGTCCCCCGGGAGCAGGCCGGCCTCGTCGGCCGCGCTGCCGCTGACGACCGACGTCAGCTCGAACGGCGGGCGCTCCTCTGTCGCGAATCCAGCGTAGAAGACGCAGAGCATCACGAACGCGAGCACGTAGTTGGCGAGCGAGCCGGCGAGGATCGCCGCCGCCCGGAGGTGGCGGGGCCGCCGCGCGAAGCTGCGCGGGTCCGACGGGTCGGTGCCGTCGTCGGGGTGCATTCCGTCGATCTGGACGTAGCCACCAAACGGGATCGCCCCGATTCGCCACTCGGTGCCGCCCCGGAAGGCCGAATACAGGGCCGGGCCAAAGCCGACGGAGAATCGGCTCACCGACATGCCCCCCGAGCGGGCGGCCAGGTAGTGGCCGCCCTCGTGGATGACGACCAGCACCCCGAGGGCGAGCACCGCCACCACAATCGACGCGAGGTCCATGCAGACAGGCTCCCCCAGGCTCGGCTTCGGGAGTCAAGCCGCAGTGCTCGCCGGCCGGCGGTGGGTCCGCCGCTTCCCCGTCCGCCGTGGTACAGGGCTCGCGATGGGTCTGCCGTTCGAGCTTCGCATCGCGCTTCGGTATCTCACCGCCAAGCGCAAGGCCGGGGTCTCGCTCACCGGGGCGCTGACCGTCGCCGGGGTCGCGCTCGGGGTGTGGGCGCTCACCGTCGTCACCTCGGTGTGGAACGGCTTCGAGACCGAGTTTCTCGACAAGCTGCTCGGCATCAACGCCCACGCCATCGTCCTGAAGAGCCACGACGTGTTTCGGGACCACCGCAGCGTGGCCGATCGGCTCAGGCAGGACCCGGCGGTGCTCACCGTCGCCCCGTTCGTGTACTCGGAGGTCATCGTGCAGAGCGCCCGGGGGGTGCAGGGGGTCGCGCTGAAGGGCATCGACCCCGACCTCGCCGTGGACCTGCCGCTGTCCCGCTACGTGGGCGAGGAGGCGCCGCAGGTGTTCGGCGAGCTGTCGAGTCGGGCGGCAGGGGACGCGCCGGCTCGGACCCCGCCGGGCATGATCATCGGGACCGAGCTGCAACAGACCCTGCACGTCGTCCCCGGCGACACGGTCACCGTGATCTCCCCATACGGGGGCCGGGACGGCGAGGCGAGGACCGCCGCCTTCGAGGTGGTCGGGGTGTTCCACTCGGGCATGTTCGAGTTCGACTCCCGCATGGTCTTCATCGCTCTGTCCGAGTCGCAGTCCTTCTTTCGGCTCTTTGAGACCGTCACCGGGCTCGAGGTGTGGAGCAACGACCCGCTCGCCTCCTACGACACGCTGGGCGAGGCCCTGCGCCGGATCTCTCCCGACGACCCGTGGGCGTTCGAGCTCAAGGACTGGTCGCGGACCAACGCCGGCATCTTCGGGGCGGTGCGCAGCCAAAAGAGCCTCATCAGCGTGGTCCTGTTCTTCATCGTGATGGTGGCCGCCCTGAACATCATGGCCACGCTCATGCTGCTCGTGCTCGAGAAGCGGCGGGAGATCGCGGTGCTCGAGTCCCTCGGGGCGACCCGTCGCTCGATCCTAGGCGTCTTCGTCATCGATGGGATCCTGGTGGGCGTCCTCGGCTGCGGGGTCGGCGCCGCGCTCGGATTGTTCACGTGCTCGGTGCTCCAGGAGTACGGCCTGAGGCTCGATCCGCGGGTCTATTACCTCGAGCGGCTCCCGATCGTCGTGGAACCCACCGAGCTGGCGGCGGTGATCGGCGGCGCGCTCGTCCTCGCGTTTTTCGCCACCCTGTTTCCGGCGCTGACCGCCGCCCGCGGGCACCCGGTGGACGGACTGACCGGGCGTTCCCTGCGCTGACCGTGGAGCAGCTCTCCTTTCCCCGCCTCGAGCCGGCCTCGGGGGCGGCCCGGGTCGAGGCCGCGCTCTTGCGCCGGCTCGGACGTCCGGTGCGGGTCGAGCTCACCGACAACCGCTCTCGGCTCCTGTCGAGCTCCGTCCGCCGAGGCGTTCGCCACGTCCGCGCCCACGCGGTGTTCGCCGAGGCCCCAGACGAAGTGCTCGACGCCGCCGCCGAGTTCCTGTTCGGCCCCCGGCCCGAGCCGGCGAGCGCGGTGCTCGGCCGCTGGGTGGCCGAGCGGCGGGCCCGGATAAGGCCCCCGGGAGGGGACGCGGCGCCGTGTCCCAAGGGCGAGTTCCACGATCTCGAGCGGATCCTGCTCGACCTCGACCGCCGCTTCTTCGCGGGAAAGGTCGGGGCGCGCATCACCTGGTCGAGGGAGCGCCGCCGCCGCCGGTCGATCCAGCTCGGGGCCTACGTCGCCGAGGCCCATCTCATCCGGGTCCACCCCGCGCTCGACCAAGCCTTCGTCCCGGAGGTGTACGTCGCCTTCGTCGTGTTCCACGAGCTCCTCCACGCGGTGCACGGGGCCGAATCCCCCCCCGCCGGCCGCCGCCGGCTCCACACCGCCGCCTTTCGCCGCGACGAAGCCCGGTTCCCCGGCTACGGGGAAGCGAAGGCGTGGGAGGCTCGGCACATCCACCAACTGTTCGACCCGTGACCGAGGGCTGACCCGTTGTCCGTCCCGCCTGGTAGAGTCCGCCGGCCATGCATCGCTCGGTTTCGCTCGCCGTCCTGGGGCTCACCGCCGCCCTCCTCGCCTGCGGGGGGGAGGACGCGCCTCCGCCGACCTGCCTCGAGAAGAACTCCTGCGTGCTCGAGATCGTGTCCGGGGACGACCAATCCGAGGTCGCCGGCCGGGCCTTGCCCTCCCCGCTGCGGGTCCGGGCCCTGGACGAGTCCGGAGCCCCGGCGCAGGTCTCCCTGCGCTGGGAGGTGGTCGAGGGCGGAGGCCGGATCGAGCCCGAGCAATCGACGACCGACGCCGCCGGTGAGGCCGAAGCCACGGCCACGATCGGCACCGTCGCCGGCCGGGGTCATCGCTTCGCCGCCACCGTGGACGGCCTGCCCGCGGCGCGGGTGGAATGGACCGCGGTCGCGAGCCCCGACGCCGCCGAGAGCCTCGAGATGGCCGGAGGCAACGGGCAGACCGGGGCGGTCGGAGAGGCGCTCGCGACCCCGCTCAGGGTCCGGCTCACCGACCGATTCGGAAACGGCATCGCCGCCGCCGGCATCACCTGGCGGGCGACCGCCGGCGGCGGCCAAATCGAGCCCAACGTCGACATCACGGACGACGATGGGTACTCGGCGGCGACCGCGACGCTCGGGACGATGCCCGGCGACCGCACCTACGTCTTCAACGCCAACGCCCAGGGCGTCCGCGCCCCCGCGGTGAACTTCTCCGCCTCCGCCGTGGCCGGCCCTGCGGCCCGGATGGCCATCGATTCGGGGGACGGGCAAGCGGGCCTGCCGACCCAGCGGCTCGGCGAGCCCCTGCGGGTCCGGGTGACCGACCGCTTCGGCAACCCCGCAGCGAGCAGCACGGTCAGCTTCGCCGCGGCCACCGGCGAGGGGTCCTCGGTGACCCCGAACCAGGCCCTGACCAACCCGAACGGCATCGCCGAGGCGGAGGCGAGCCTCGGCCTCCGCCCGGGAAACTACCTCTTCACCGCGACCGCGGGCGACCTCGAAGGCTCGCCCCAAACCTTCCGCGCCACCGCCTTTCCCCCGATCTGCAGCCCCGACGACTGGTGCTGGCAGAGCCCCCTGCCCCAAGGCAACACGATGTACGGGGCCTACACCGCCGCTCCCAACGCGGTCTGGGTGGTCGGAGAGGGCGGAGCCGCGCTTCGCTACAACGGCGCGGCGTGGGAGCGGGTGGAGACGGGAGTGCAAGTCAACCTGCGAGCCGCCCACGGCGCCGGCGAGAGCGCGGTGGTCGCCGTCGGCGACGAGGGCACGGTCGCTCAATACGACGGCAGCGCGTGGCGCCACAGCCGGGTGACCGACGCGAACCTCAGCAGCGTGTACATGGCGAGCTCCACCGAGGGGTGGGCGGTCGGCTCGCAGGGCACGATCCTCCGCTTCGACGGGGCCGCCTGGAACCCGGAGGCTTCGCCCACCGTGCAGCAGCTGTGGTCGGTGCACGGCGAGGGAGGCGTCGTCTATGCCGTCGGCGACCGAGGGACGGTGCTCCGGCGCTCCGGCGGAGCGTGGCAGGCCCTGCAGACGAGCTTCGACACCGACCTGTTCGCGGTCTTCGCCCTGGGCTCTGACGACGCGTTCATGGCCGGCCGAAGGGACGAGATTCGGCGGTGGAACGGGACCGAGTTCCTGACCTTCGACGCCCCGACGGTGCGCGCGCTGCGGGGCTTGTGGGCCAAAAGCCCCACGGAGGTGTACGCGTTTGGCGACTTCGGGCGGATCCGCCGCTTCGACGGGCGAAGCTGGGCCCTGATGCCGAGCCGGACCGTGAACACGCTGTGGTTCATGACCCCGCTGTCCGAATCCGAGACGCTCGCCGGCGGCGACGGAGGGCTGTTCCTTCGCCTCATCGGCGGGGAATGGAACCTCGAGGCGAACCGCCGCGCCCGGGACCTCCAGGGCATCTGGGGGGCGAGCGACCGCGCGGCCTGGGCGGTCGGCCTGAACGGGACGCTGCTGCGCTGGGACGGGATCGCCTGGGCGGACGTCCGCGAGGTCACGCGCGCGGACCTCTATGCGGTCACCGGCAGCTCGCCCACCGACGTGTGGGCGGTCGGGGACGCCGGGGTGGTCGCCCGCTACGACGGCACCGACTGGACCCCAGGGGTGAGCGCGACCTCGGAGCGCCTGTTCTCGGTGTGGGTCGCTTCGCCCGACCTCGCGTACGCGGTAGGGGCCCGGGGCGCGCTCACCCGCTTCGACGGGACCCGGTGGCAGACCGAGAGCACGACCGTGAGCGCCGACCTGTACGGGGTGTACGGCTCGAGCCCCCAGGACATGTGGGCGGTGGGCTTGGCAGGGACCGTGCTCCGAGGCAACGGCAGCAGCTGGACGGTGCTGCCGCCGCCGACGCAGGCCGCCCTGCTCGGGGTTCGCGGCACCGGGCCGAGCGACGTGTGGGCGTTCGGCACCAGCGGCACGCTGCTGCACTTCGACGGCGATTCCTGGCGCGCGGTGGACACCGGGACCACCGAGACCCTCTACGCTTTGTGGGCCTTTTCGCCCGACGACGTGATCGTCGTCGGCGACGCCGGAACCGTGCTCATTCGCCAGGGTGGCGGGCCGTTTCGCCGCAGCAACAGCGGCACCCGAAACCGGCTGCTCGGGGTCTGGGGCCAAACCCTCGACGACCTGTGGGCGGTGGGCGAGCTGTCCAGCATCCTGCGCCGAAACCCGGACTGAACCTCGGTCGAGCCCCGATCGAGACCCGAGGCCCCCCTACTTGGGCTTGTCGGCCAGCGTGAAGTGCACGGTGGGCTGGGCGCCCACGTCGGGCGCGGTGAGCGCGGTGAAGCCCGCCGCCTCGATCTCGGCGTCGAGCCCGCGTTTCGACACGAGCCCCACCCAGGGGGCGCGGCCGATCTGCCGCAGAAACCACAGCAGAGGCGAATAGGGGACCCACGAATCGGCGAGGCAGAGCGTCGAGGCGGCGAAGAACCCACCCGGCCGCAGAAGATCGAAGATCCGACGAAGAGCGGCCGGTCGGTCCTCGATGAGGTGAAGCAGGCTGAACGCGCACACTCCGTCGAGCGTTCCCGGACCGAACCCATCGAAGCTCTCGTCGAAGCCCCCCACGTGGAACTTCACGGCGCCTTTGGCCTTCTCTTCGGCGATGCGGATCATCTCCTTCGAGACGTCGAGTCCGTGCACCTCGGCGCCCGCCTCGGCGAGGCGAAGAGCCAAGCTCCCAGTGCCGCAACCGATGTCGAGTACCACCGAACCGGGCCCCATCCGGGCGCGTACGTGCTCGATCTTGCGGTCGAAAGCCCCCGGCCGCGCGACCGGCATGCTGGCGTACTTGGGGGCGAGTCGGTCCCAGAATCGAGGGTCGGTTCCCATGGCATCCCTCACAGGGGCGGGTTTGGCTCGGGGCCAAAAGGCGTCGGCTCGCCGAGCGACAGCTCCAGGGTCTTGGGATCCGAGCCCTGGGAAGAGGCGCCACCTGGCGTCCAAGATCGGGAAGGGGCCCCGCCCGGGGTCGCCGCGGCTTCCACCATCGTGCTCACCGCCCGCACGGCCCCGAAGACCCCGCGGGTCAGCCCGAAGTGAACGGCCCGCACCGCCCGCGCCGGCGCCGCGAGCGGAGGGATGGCCTCGATCAGGTCGTAGGGCCGAGACGTCAACACTTCTTGCACCTTCTGCACGGCGCTCGCGCCTTCGGTGACCCCCTCCGCCACCAGCGCCAGCGTGGCCCCGAAGCGGCGGCGCTCCGGCGCCTGGGCATCGACCACGGAGCGAGGAAGGGCCGGGACCTCATCGAGGTCGATCGGCGGCCCGGCGCGCTCCAGGATCCACGCGCCCACCGCCGGGTGGCGAGCGAGCGCCATGTGGTTCAGCCCGGGGAAGCGGCCGATGTGGTCTTCGGACAGGGCGTTTTCGATGGCGCTCGCGGACGGAACCAGGCCGTCGCCGATGAGACCGGCCAGGCGCGGGGACGACAGCGCCCCGGCCACGAAGAAGTGCTCGATGTTCGGGTCGAGCGGGATCTTCGCCCCGTCTTCGGTGAGCCGACCGTCCCCCAGGTCCTTGATGGCCGTGCTGCGGATGTCCACGACATCGCCGACGAGCCGGGTCACCGGGTCGGGCACGGTCTTCAGAATCCGGGTGGTCGTTCGTCCGAGCCGCTCCCAGGGCGAGCCAGCGTGAGGCGACCCGAGGTAGAATGCGCGCCGAACCAAGGAGAGCCACCGCTGTCCCTGTCCCTCATAGCAGGCGCTGCGAACCACGAGTCCGCCGAGGCTGTGGCCGATGAGCACGATCTCTTCGATCGGGGCCGCCGTGACCGCGTCCGCGAGCAGCGCCGAGAGCGCCCGGCCGTTGTCCTGGATCGGGCGGCCGGTGTTGTAGCGGATGTACAGCGGGGTGAAGCCGCGGGCCTGCTCGAGCAGGCGGCCGTAGTCCTGCGACTCCTGCATATCGAGCGCATCATCGACCGAAAACGCCCAGCTCTTCTCGGTGTAGGCCATGCCGTGCAGGAGCACCGCCACCCGCCGGGCCGCGGGCGGCACCGTCGTGGGCCGGCCTTCGGCGTAAAAGGCCATCGGGATGGCGAGCTCCGACCCCCGCTGCTCGAGGTGGTCCCCGAACACCGCGTTGAGCACCGCCTCGCCCGTGTCGCGCCAGTCTCCAGCCATGACCAAGGGGTACACGTCGGTCGCGGCGTTGGCCACGCCGCCGTACGCCCGGGGCGAAGCGCCACGGTTGCCCGCTCGATGGCGCCCGATGGTATCGACGTCCTGCGTGACGCCGAAGACCGATGGGGCCGGAATCGAGGCGGCGCGGCTCGCGTGGCAGGCGAGGCTCGATGGGGCCCGAACCGCCGAGGCCCGAAACCGGCTGGGCCAGTTCGCGACTCCGCCCGAGCTCGCTTCTGCCCTGACCCGGCTCGCCCTGCCCTATCTGCCGCCGGGACCGCTGTCGGTGCTCGAACCCTCGGTGGGAACCGGCAGCTTCTTTTCCGCCGCGCTGGGCGTTTTGCCCGGGCGCGTCGCCCGGCTGCGGGGCGTCGAGATCGACGAGGACTACGCGGCGGCGGCGCGGGCCTCGTTTCCCGCAGCCGAGGTCAGCACCGCCGATTTTCTCTCCCTTCCGCCCAAACGACGGTTCGATCTGGTGCTCGCGAACCCTCCCTACGTACGCCATCACCACATCCCAGCCGAAAAGAAACTTCTGTGGGTGGCGCGGTCGTCCGCGGTGGCCGGCGAACCGGTGAGCGGGCTGTCCGGCCTCTACGTGCATTTCCTCCTCGGGTCGGTCGCGTGGATGAAGCCGGGCGCGGTGGGGGTCTGGCTCGTCCCCGCCGAGTGGCTCGACGTCGGCTACGGCGGCGCATTGAGAAGGTTCCTGTCCACCCGGGTCACCCTGCTCGAATTGCATCGCTTCGACCCGACGACGCCCGCCTTCTCGGACGCGCTCGTCACATCCGCGGCCATCGTATTCTCTCGCCGGGCGCCGCCGCCCGGCCATGAGGCCAGGCTCGGGTTCGGGTCGCCGGCCGAAGCGTCCGAGAGCATCGTGGAGGTCCCGGTAGAGCGGCTCGGCCAAACTCCCAAGTGGAGCCAGCTTCGGACGAGCGGCGGGCCTTGCCCAGAGCGGCTCGGCGAGATCTTCGCGGTGAAGCGGGGCATCGCGACCGGCGGCAATCGGTTCTTCGTGCTCGAGGAGAAAAAGGCCCTCGACCTGCCCCGGGAGTGCCTGCGTCCGATGCTCCCGAGCCCCCGGTGGCTGAAGTCGAGCGAAATCGAGGCCGACGGGGACGGAGCGCCCATCGGGGTGCCCCGGCGCTTCCTGCTCGACTGCAAACTTTCGCCCGCCGACGTGCGCGCACACCATCCATCTCTGTGGAACTACCTCGAGTCGGGTCGACCGACGGTGGGCCAGGGCTATCTATGCCAGCGGCGCAGGCCGTGGTACGCCCAAGAGCAGCGGCCGCCGGCTCCGATCCTGTGCACCTACATGGGCCGCGGCCCCCGCCCGTTTCGCTTCCTCCGAAACCGCTCCGTCGCCACCGCCCCGAACACCTATCTATTGCTCTACCCCCGAAACCCCATGACCGAAGCCGAGCTCGACGAGGCCTGGGAGCGCCTGAACGCTCTCGACCCGGCCGAGCTCGCCGGGGAAGGCCGGGTGTACGGCGGTGGCCTTCACAAGCTCGAGCCGGCCGAGCTCGCGTCCGCCCCCCTTCGTCGATGACAAGAGGGTCCGGCGGATCGCGGCTTGGCACGAGCGCGGCGGATGGGAGAGCCTTCGAGCGTGCTGGAGGTGTGCCTGTTGCTCGCGGCTTCGCAGCCGGGGTCGGCGCTCGCGGTCCCGGCGGACCGTCCAGTGGTCTACGCCGTCTCCGCTCGAGAAGTGGCCAGAGTTGGGCCTCGGCTCGCCGCTCGCTTCCGGAGGGACCAAGGCCCCACCCAGGTTTGGGTGGAGGGGGCGAGCCCCGCTCAGGTACGGGTCGCCGGCGGGCTGGTCCGGGCCGAGCATGGGCCCTTCGTCGTGGCGCGGATCGACCGGGACGGGGCCCATCGACTCGCCCGGGAAGGAGCCTACCTCGACGCTCCGCCCCGCCTGCGTCCCGCCCTCGACCGGGCCCGAGTCCAGATCGGGGCCGACCGGGCCGACTTCGGGGAGGGTTTTCTATCCCGGTACCGAGGGTCCGGGGTGCTCATCGGCATCTACGACTCGGGGCTCGACCTTCATCACCCCGACTTCTTTCGATTGGACGGCCCGACCAGGGCGGTCGCCGTATGGGACCAGGACGACCCCACCGGCCCCCCGCCGGTCGGCAGCTCCACGGGGACCGCGTGCGGCCGAGAGGTGCTCGCCCGGAGGGCCTGCGCCGCGACCGATCCCACCGGACACGGAACCCACGCCCTCGCCGTTGCCGCGAGCAGCGGGCCCCGCCATCGGGGGGTTGCGCCGGACGCTGGCCTCGTCGTGGCCCGCTCGGATCGGCTCGAACAGCCGATAGAAGCCCTCGCGTGGATGACCGGGGTGGCACGCGCGCTCGGCCGGCCCATGGTGATAGACTTCTCTTTGGTCACCCAAGAGGGCCCGCACGACGGGACTTCGGCGCTCGCCCGGGCCATCGACGCCACCCCGCATCTCGTGGCGCTCGCCGCCGGCAACGATGGGCAAGTTCCCCTGCACGCCCAGCTCGACCTCGAACCCACTCAGACCCGCCGGCTCGTGCTCGAAATCCCTCCTGCCCCCGGGCCCCGGGCGGCGGTGGTCGAGCTTTGGGGGCTGCGTCCGGTCGAGGCGCGAATCCGGATGTTCGATGGGCCCAGGATGATCGCAGAGAGCGGCGCCATCCGGGCTGGCCAGCCCGGGCGGACCGAGGCGCTGCTCGCCGGCAGCGCCACCGTCGCGTTCGCCGAACTCGACGCCCCCGGTCCAAACCCCCACAACGGAAAGTTCGTGGTCCGGCTCGAGCTGCGATGGACCTCCTTCGACGTCGCCCTCGACGTCAGCGGAGACGGCCGGGTGGACGCTTGGGTCGAGCCCGGCGAAGGCGAGCCGTCCCTGCTCCGCTTTGCCTCCACCGACGTCCTCCCTGGACCGATCCGGGTCGGAGGCGACACCGAGCACACCCTGTCCGACCCGGCGACCGCGGCCTCAGGTGTGGCCGTCTCCGGCGTGGTGAGCCGAAGCTCGCTCGACGGACAGACTCCCCTCGGGGAGCAAGGCAGGATCCTGGCCTCGACCAGCTTCGGACCGTCGCTCGCAGAAGGTTCCACCAAGCCGGAGCTGTCCGCCCCCGGAGGGTGGGTGATCGCGGCCCGGGCCCGGCCCTCGGGCGACGGCCCGCTCTACGAAGCGGCCGCCGGGACCTCGGTCTCGGCGCCGATGGTCGCCGGCGCCGCGGCGCTGCTGCTCGAAGCCGAGCCCGGACTCGACGTCGGCGCCCTGCGGCAGCATCTCATCGGGAGCGCAAAGCCTCCCTCGGACGCGGACCCTCGCTGGGGCGCGGGCCAAATCGACGTCGCCGCCGCGCTGGCTCGGGTCGCGCCCACCTCCGGCTGCTCCCACACCGGCTCGCATCCATCCGCCTCCATGCCATCCCGCCTCGCCCCGCTGGCCTTGCTCGCCCTGCTCGCGCGGTCGAGGCGGAGACGACGCAAAACCCATCGAACCTCCCCCGAATGTCCCCGCTGGATGTACGAGGGGGTCGATAGCCCGCTCGAGCGTTTGGACGAGCGATGGATGGACGGCCCGTCCGACCTGGAAGACGTTCGAGCGGTCCATGGCTGAGTCGGCAAAACATGAGCCGCTGGTGGCGCTGCTTCGTTCTCGGATCGAGCTGACCCGCGAGCTGCTCGAGGCGCCAGGCTATCGGAGGACGTTCACAAGGAGATCTTCGAAGTCGGCCGGGGCTGGGACTTCGACTTCGGACAAGAGAAGGTCGCCGTCGAGGGACATGGGGGTTGGGTAGGCGTTCTTCGCCGGCTTCATTCGTTCTGAGAGCAGGAAGCGGCCCGCCTTGGCCCGCGCCCGGGCTCGCTCGACGAGCTCGCGAAGCTGCACTTCGATCTCGGCTCGCCGATAGGTTCGGGACTTTCCCCCGCGAAGCTGCACCGCGAAGAGATCGAGCCCGGTGTGGGCGAGCAAGCGGACGGCGTCCTCGAGCTGAAGACCAGCGCATGCATCCCTCCCGAGCACGCCCTTGGTGGTCACGGTGAGCGCCCGGGCCTCGGCCACGAGCAGGTGGGCTTCGGGCAGCCGCAATCCAAGGACCTCCGCCTCGGTTTGTCCAGCCCGACCAAACTCCGTCCCGCCGATCACATTTGCCGCCCGCAGGATGGCCCAGCGAGCGAGCGAGCCGGGGGTTTTGGACCCAACCGGGGGCGGCGGGGCCTCTCGGCCGGCGAGGACAGAAAGAAGACCGGGACGGAGAAACTCCATCTCGAGCATCCGAACGAGACCGGCCGAAGAAGCATCGAAACCATCTGTCCGGCCCACGGAGTCCGTCCTGATCTCCCGGAGGATCCGGACGGCGCGCTCCAGCCATTCGATCCGTTCGAACTCATCGGGGACCGGAGCCAAGCGGCGCGGCCCCCAGGCTCCGAGCATGTCTCGATAGAAATAAAGGTGCGGATCTTCGAGAGCCCGGGCAAGCACTTCGGGTCGGATGGGTTCGCCGGCGAGAAGAGGCGAAGGCAAGATTTCAGGGCGGACCTGGCCGGCGAGCGGCGAGAACCGAGCGCCGCTTCGGACCCGGTCTTTCGCCCTGGCGTTTGCGAGCAAGCGCCCAGCGAACCGGTGGCCCGCCACCCTCGGCAGCTCGGATTCGGGGCTCTGGGCGATGCGGGCGAGCTGGGCTTCGCTTTCGTGGACCGCGTCGTCCGGACAGCGCGTGACTCCGGCGGCGTCGGTGTTCGCCGGCTCGACGGCGCCGGCCAGCGATTCGAGGCTGGCGGCCCATCCCAGGGCCCGCGCGGCTGCAAGCATGAGCCGGCCCGGAGCGAGCGGCCGGCCACTCATCATCTCCGAGCGGGGGCTGGTCAGAACGACCATCGAGCGGGCGGCCCCGACCGCCGCCGCGAACCGCCGCCGCTCGAGCCCCTCCCGCATCGACGCCGGCTCGAGCCTGGCCCCCGTGGCGGCGAGCGCAGCGATGAGCGGGTCACAGAGCACCGGATCTTCCCGGTTCTTGGCCGGAAAGATCCCCTCGGCGAGGCCGCCCACGGCGACCACATCGGCGTCGAGCGAGAACAACTCGAACGGGGGGAGGATGCGAACCGCCCGGTCGTGGAGTTTTCCCCGTAGAACCGATCGAAGCTTCAGTCGCTCGGTGATGAGCAAAACCGCCGCCGCCGCCTCGAGCGTGGGACCCGGGGCCGCAGGCGGGCCGGGGTCGAGCGCCTCGAGCAGCCGCGAGCGCGCTTCGCTCTCCCGAAGCCATCGTCCGGCGATCTGGTGGGCCCGAGATAGATGCTCCCGCCAGGCCGCCGGGCGCGCGTTTTTGGACAAAACCTCGGTGAACCCATCGATCGCGGCGAGCAGGGTTGGGGCCGCCTCATCGGACGAGACCCGTCGCTCGACCTCGACGCGGATCGAATGGATCCCAGGCGCGGGATCGATGGACGCCAGCAAGGCCCGCCACCGGTTTCGAAACCGAAGGTCGGCCCGCCATGCCTCCGCACCCGCACCCGTCGCGGCAGCGGAGCGCTCGGGGTGATCGAGCAGCCGAAGCAGCTCCGCCGGCGCGACGGTCTCTGGGTTTGCCGCGAGCACATCGAGCAGCCACCCGGCCGCAGCGGTGGCGGTGAGCGGCGGGCCGAGCAGCGACACGAACGGTACGCCGGCCGCCGAGAGCTCCGCCCACAACAGATCGACCGAAGCGGCCGAAGGCAGCGCGACGGCGATGCGGTCGAGCGCGGTGCCGGCGCGGACTGCGCCCAAGACCACCCGCGCCAGCTCCCGGGCCTCTCTTCGCTCGTCGAGGGCCTCGATGAGCCGCACGCTCCCGTCCCGCGCGGCTGCGGCAGGGCCATCCACCAAGAAGAGGCCTCCCTGAAGCCTACGCAGGTCGGCCGCTTCGCCCGCGGGCTCGTCGAGACCAACCACCGGGTACGCCGCCGCCGCAGCCTGCAACCCGGTCTCGACGAAAGCCGACGGTCCTTCGAACAGGCCCGGAGGCAGCGCCACCCGCCGGCCGGGACGCCCCGAGAGCCAAGCGGAGAGCGCGTCGAACGCGAGCGGGGCCAAGGCGCGGTCTCCAAGCACGACGTAGCCCCGGTCCCGGTGGGCCACGCGCACCGCCGTCGCCGAAGGCGACCGAGCCGCGCGCCACACGGCCGATCTCCCGTACACTCCCGCCTCCGTCCGGGCCGAGTCGAGCCAACGCAGCAGGCCCGCGAGCAGCTCGGCCCGGTCACGGTCGTCCGCCCCGCAGGTCTCGAGCTGCTCCGCCGTCACCCCGGCCCCCTCGAGCCGGTCGAGCGCGGCGGCGAACTGCACCGCCCACCGGGGATCCCCGAGCGCCCGGGCGTAGCTCGAGGCCCCCACCGATGCGCCGAGCAGCGTGGCCGCCGCGAATCCCGACGGCTCGGGGAAGAGGCCAGCGTCGATGAGGGCCGGCTCTCCGAGCTCGGCGAGCAGCCCCTCCGGCTCGAGAAACCGCACCTGCACCCAAGGTCCGGCGCCAGCCAGGGCCCGCTTGGCGAGCTCGCAGCCCGCCGGCGAAGACGCCAAAACGGCCACGCGGGCGAACGCTTCGCCCGCCTCGCTTCGGAGCTCGTTCACCGCTCGCTTCAGCGCGGAGGAGAGGCCATGGACCGATCGCATCCCGCCGACTTGCGCTCGAAATCGGCTCCGAATCAATCCCGGAAGGCCTTGCCGTCGGCCCCGAGGGCTAGCGGCGCTTTTTTGGCTGCTTTTTGGCGGGAAGCCGAAGGTCTACGTAGTCGGTGACGACGCTGCACGGGCTCTGCATCGATTGCATCCGCCAAAACCGGCGCTTGCCGGACCGGCGAAACTCGAGGCGCCCGGACCGGGTGCACTCGAGCCCGTCTTCGATGTGATCGACCCGGGTCACGACCTCGCCCTCGAACACCAGACGGCGGTCATGGACCTCCAGAAGGTACCCATCGAGCTCGAGGTAGTTGCCGGTCTTCGGGTCCCGGTGCTCGCCCCGCAGCCGAATCCTCCCCTTCTCGTTGGTTTGGGTGAGCTTCCCGGCCGGCACCTCGACCCACTGGAGGGTGACGAGCTTTGCCTCCCGAAACAGCTTCAGCTCTCCCTCACTCTTCACCACCGCCTCACCCGGCGCCAAGACGAACAGCGACACCGCCGCGACCCAAGAACCGAACGCCATCACCCGATCCTTGTGCTCGCCGACCAGCGAAAGGGCAAGCTCCCACAGGACCGCCGAGCCCTCGACGACAAGCCGAGGACACATACCCGCCATCGAGCCATAGGGGCCTCACGAGCTGGCCGAAAGTTCTGCGGCCCCTACCCAACCCGCCTGGCCGATAAGGCTGCCATCTCAGCGGGGCCGGGCGGTGGATGATCGGTGCCGGCGTCACATTTCCCCCCGGGCGCGGATTCCGCTTCGCTCGCCGCGGGTGGCGTGGTGGCGGTCGTTGTTCGGGACCCTCGCCCTGGCCCCCAGCCTCTCGGCCTCACCTCGGACGAGATCCCGGGCGGCACCCCGAGGGTAGGCTCGAAGGGCGGCACCGGCTCCATCATGTGGGCCAGACGGCACGACTCCAAAACATCGACCCGCTGCGGTACCTCGATGCCGTGGTCGAGCATTCCGCCGACGTCGCCGAGGAGCCCCAGCTGTGGCTCGCGAGCACCTGGCGACCAGCGGTGCCTGGCCGCAACCTGCCGCGGATCGTTAGGTTAGGCAGGTTCGGCACGACCTCGCACTCGTGGTTCAAGCCAACCGGCGAGCTCGGCCCTCGACACTTCACCGGCTGCGAGCGAGAGCCAGAACGCCTCATGGAGGTCCACATCCGACTCGATTAGCTCCACATCATTCAACAGAAGGAAGACCTCCAACGAAGCATGACCGACTCGCTTGTTTCCGTCCACGAATCCATGCCCCATTACAAGCGCATGGGCCAGGGCGGCAGCCTTCTCGACCAAACCCGAATACAGGTCTTCGCCGTCGAACGTTGCCCGCGGCTGTGCCAACGCACTCTC
>DAIQNR010000037.1:27689-57285 GCA_036788295.1 Myxococcota bacterium | reverse complement strand
CGCCCGCCCGACCGCCCGAACGAGGGCCGGCTCGGCCTCGATCGCGTCCTGACCCCCCATTACGGGCGCGGCCGCCGTTTTCTGGTGCTGGAAGTCGCCTTTTTTCCGCGAGCACCCCCTATCTGGGCTCGAGCTGCGTCCTTTTCGGGGGACCCACGTCTTTGCCAGCCCGTCCGAAAGAAGGTGCAGCCCGTCCGAAAGAAGGTGCAAGGTGCAGCCCGTCCGAAAGAAGGTGCCAGCCCGTCCGAAAGAAGGTGCAGCCCGTCCGAAAGAAGGTGCCACCCCAACTGCAGGATGGCCAGCCCGTCCGAAAGAAGGTGCAGCCCGTCCGAAAGAAGGTGCCAGCCCGTCCGAAAGAAGGTGCCACCCCAACTGCAGGATGGCCTGCGAGACCCCTTGGGTGCGCGGGGGTGAATTGGAGGCGGACTCTGTTTCGGGTGGGACTTCCGTGATTTCCGGTAGCGGGCGGCCGGAAATCGCAGGATCCCTGGGGATTCCGTGGGGCGCCGCTCGCTTTTCGGACCTCGGCGGGCCCCGGCGTTGTTCGGGCGGAGGCACCGTCAATCTCTCACCGTTCGGGGTAGAGCACGGGAAGGGATGGTCGGAAGGACCAGTCCGGGAAGGGGACGTCGAGGGATCCGGACCGAAAGGCGGCCGAGGCTCGGCGGTACGCGTCGATGAACTCCCGCCACCGCTTCCGAAAGGCTTCCCGCAGCTGGGCGCAGGCGGCGAGACATTCGGGGGCAGCGCTCCGCTTCGGTTCTTCCGGGGCCCCGAACACGTTCTGCCTCAGCACTTTCGCAGCGCCGAGGACCGGCCTCCTCCCCCGCACTCGAGCAATTTCCTCAATCCTGCCCTCCACCCGGGCTCGGACGCGCTGCCTTGAGACCGGTGAATGCACCGTGACCGCCACGTCGCCGCCCTCCCCCCTCGAAAACGCCCGCTCCTCCGTATACCCCGGTCCCAGGACGAGCCCAGGCCAGTCTTCGACCCGCTCGACGAGACCCGCGGCGATTGGGTTCGCGACCGTGTAGGCGATGCGGTCGATAAGGCTCTCGTCGTCGAGGATCTCGATGGCGGAGTACCTGCGCTCGTAGACCTGGCCCGAAGTGCCATCGAGCCCATTGACCGCTTTGGCGAGCGGTCCGAGGAACAGGCACATGAATCGGTCGAGGACGCCGGCACCGTCCTCGAGCACGAGATGGAGGTGGTTCGACATCTGCACTGCCCCGAACAGCCGGACGGTTGGATGCACCTCGAACGCCCGCCCCAGCGCTCGTCCAAACGCATCCACGCGGGCCGGATCGGGCCTCAACCGAAACTGCGCCCGGGCGCAACGGACCGTCACGAACCAGACGGTCCCCGGAGCGAGGCGACGAGGTGCGCTCATCCCCCACACCTTGACCGCCCCGACCCTCCCGTGGACATCGGTCAAGCGGCGCACGAACACGGGGTTGGGCGTCGCGGCATCTGCCAGCGACCGACCACACCCGAGGCCGGCGCGTGCGCGCCCTGCGGTTGAGCGCACCTGGCCCTGGCTGCTACCACCTCCGGGTGCTTCTCAGCGAGACCAACTGCCGCAACTGCGGAGCTCCGGTCCAGTTCGCAAGCGAAACGCCCAGGGGGACGCAGCCGAGCCCAGATCCGGTCGCGCCCGGCGCCGGCACCGGGAGAATTCATCTCCAGGACGTGCGGGTCTGCGCGTTTTGCGGGACCCAGTTCGTGGTCGAGGCGCCCCGCCAGGTCGTGCTCGACCCAGAGGGCAGCGGGCTGTCGGTGGTGCCGTTTTCGGTGGACCGAAGCTCGTTCGAGGAGACGGCGCTGAGGTGGCTCTCCGAGGGGACATACACCCCCGACGACGCCATCGAAGACAGTACGCTCGAACACGTGCAGGGTACCTACCTGCCGTTCTACCGGTACACCGGGACCTTCGCGGCCCATTGGACCGCCCGGATCGGCTACGAGCGCCACGTCCGGGACAGAAGCGGCAGCACAAAGACCAAAGTGGACTGGCGGACCCAATCGGGCACCCACCGCGGCCGCTTCGATGAGCTGGGCCTCGCCTCGCCCCACCTCGCCGACGAAAACCTCATGCAATTCGCCGAGAGCTCCCCATTCGAGCGGGGCCGGCAGCTCGCCCAGGCCGACGCCCGGGGCTTCGGCATCGAGCCGTACGAGCTCGAGGAGCACGCCTGTTTCGAGGCCCGGGTGCAGCCCCGACTCGAGCAGCGGGCGAAAGCCGAGATCGAGACCCGGCTCCCTGGAGACGAGCATCGGGATCTCAGGATGCATCTCGACGACGCCGGTTACCGGTCCGAGCGCATCTATCTGCCCTTCTGGATCGCGACGTTCTCGTACCGGGGCGAACGGTTTCGGGCCATGGTCTGCGGCCGGGACGCCGGCCGGGCCGGCGGGAACCGACCGGTGGACCGCCGGCGGCGCTTCGCGGTGCGGCTCGCGATGGCGCCGTTTTTCCCCCTGCTCGTCGCGACGATCGCCGCCGCGCTCGCGCCGTTCGTGTTCCCCGATCTCGACCCAAAGCGGCACGACCCGCTCGTATCGGCCGGGATGTGGCTGACCGGAGGGAGCTTCTTGTTCGGTATAGGCCTTCGGGGCATCGTCGTCGGCCGCTCCCTGGCCCGCCGCCAAAAGCGGCTCGCCGCCCGCCTCGCCCGCCGCTGAACGCTCAGAACGTGCCGGCGACGGCGGCGCCGGTGGGGGTGGGCACGAGGCGAATGGGCAGATCGTCGAGGGGTTTGGTCACGAGCAGATGGGACAGAGTGAACATGATCCCATCGAACAAGAGAAGAAACCCGCCTTGCATGATGAGAGCCATACCATAGCCTTCGAGCACCGGCTCTTCGGTTCGGAGCCCCCGCTCCCACATCCACGCGCCCACCCCCAGGTATGCGAGGTCGAGGGCGCCATTGAATAGAAAAATATACTCCGTGGTCCGCGCGACGTGGAGACGGTCGAGAAACCCGTCGCCCGTACGATGTTCAGCGAACGCACCCGCGATGCCGAAGCCAGCGATCACCCCGTTCACCGCGCCCCACATCCAATTCATCTGGTGAAAGTACCGCTCGGGGCGGTCCGGTTGTCCGCCGAGGTCGCCGATGAGCCCCACCGTGAGGTTGCCGGCCGCCCACGCCCCGAGCGTCAGCATGCCCGCCTGCTGCAGCTGGCTTCGGCGGGCCCAGATTTCGTCGAGTTCGATCCGGGTGGGTCTGGGGATCTCTGGGGCGGCGGGGCCGGGGACCGACAGCGCGGCGAGCAGCAGAAGCATGGCCCCACGCCAACGCGGGTCGAAGCCCCGGTCAACCGCCGGTCTTCCGACAGCGCCCGTCCGGGTTCGCCGAAGCGGACGCCGCCCAATCGCAGGTCTCCCCCGGGCCCTCGACTCCTCTGCGGGAATAGGGTTCGGCCCCAGCGGCTTGTGGCCCAATCCTCGAAACCGGCGGACCGGGCCTACGCCCAAATTCGGCCTATCTGCGCGCCGCCGAGAAAGAGACGGGGTTAGTGATTCTCTTCACGCTGGAAGTCAACGAGACTCGTGCACGTCGACTCTGCCGACGTCTCGACGTTGATCGTCGGGACCGACATCCCGGTCAGCAGCCTCTCGGATCCCGTGACCGGGTGTACGTTCCGGTGGGTCAACATCGACCGGCCTGGCGCCGAGCAGTATGTGAAGGGCTACATCGAGTACTACGCGAACATGGACATCGATCTTCCGAGGATCGACTTCATCTCCTGGTTCGAGAACGGCTTTGACCGCTATCTCGGCCGGGTGGGTCCCTATCGGCCCCGGGAGAGCTATGCGACGGCAATGCGCTGGATGCGAGAGGCGGCCGACCTCTACGGGATGAAGCTCAGCTTCGCTATGCCCCACATGTACAATGAGGGTGAGATCGAGCGCCAGTACGCCCACAGCGTGCGCATCAGCGAGGACACCGACTACGGTGAGTGGTGGAAATTCAGCTCGAAGGACCGCGGGACCCACTTCTACCACTGGCCGCAGTGGGCAAATGTCATGGATGGATTTACCCACTGGTCCTATATATCGGGCCGCGAGGAGGTGCGCCTCGATGGCGACTTCATCCGCATGAACACGTATGAGACCGACGTCGAGCGGCGCACCGTGATCTCCATGCACCTGATGGCCGGTGGGCCTATCGCGGTGGCCGACCGATACAACACTGTCCGCGACAGCGTGTGGGTGTACCAAAACGAAGAGCTGCTCGCGCTCAACCGGGACGGCTTCGTTGGCAAGCCGCGGACCAATGATCCAACGGACGAGGACAGCCAGGTCTGGTTTGGGCAGATGTCGAACGGGGATACCGTGGTCGGTCTCTTCAACCGCGAATCGACGCCGAGAACGCGGACGCTGTCGTTTGCCGACATCGGCGTCATGGAGGAAGTGCTCGTCAGGGACCTGTGGCAACACGCGCCGCTTGGGTCCAGGGGCGAGATCTCCGTGGAGCTCGCGCCGCACGGCAGCATGGTCGTTCGGCTCACGCCCGGCCAGAGCGCGTGCACGCCGCAGTCGGTTCAGTTCGGCCTGCTCGCCGATGTTCGGTTCGGCAACCCAGGGCCGAAGCTCGTCGCGCTCGCCACTTCGGGCCTGCCGGTTCGGTTCGAGGTCGCGCTGGGGCCGGCGACCTTGGACGGAAGCCAGACGGAGCTGACCGGGGAGTCCGGCATCGTGTACGTCATCGCGAGCCAGCCGGGCAATGACGAGTGGTGCGCGGCGGTGCCGGTGGTGGGATCTTTCGCCGTCCTCGGCGGACGCCAGCCGGCGATGTACATCGGCGCCACCTTCACCGGCTGGGTCCCGAACATCGAGATGGAGCTCGAGGGAGATGCCTGGGTGGCGGGAGATATCGAGATTCCCGAGGGCGAGCAAGCGTTCAAGTTCGCGAACTCGGGGGACTGGAGCGATCAAGATTGGGGCGACGCGGAGGGCTTCAGCGGCACCCTCGTACCCACGACCGGCGGCGGCCCCAATGTCCGCCTCTCGGTGCCCGAAACCGGGTTCTACCGCCTTCGCTTCAATGACATCACGCTCGAGTACTCGGTACAGCCGCAGGTGGAGGAGTGATCGGCGCTCGCGCGGGGCATCGTGGCGCCAGCCACCGGCGTCCCTTCGTGACCTTGTTTTCGATGTTGGCCACCGTGCCCTCGACCCGGGTCCTGATGACCGGTGTCGCGGTCTTGGCCAGCTGCACTGGGGGAACGACCCGGCCGCCGAGGGAGATTTCCCATACCTACAAGCCTCCTCTCTACTGGGATGTCTATGAGTACCACATCATTCGCGAGCAAGCGGCGACCGCCGCACCCACCGGCGACACGCCCAACCCGCCGACGTTCGAGAACTACATCCCGGAATCCGAGTGGCTCGCGAACATCGACTGGGTCGAGACCAATCTAAAGCCCTATGGCTACGACATGGTGGCGATCGACGGCTGGGGTGACACCCAGAGGCTCAGTGAGAACGGCTACCGCGCCTCCCACTCCCACAACTGGGAGCACGACTACGCATGGTGGGCCGCGCACCTCCGTGAGCGCGGGATGCGCCTGGGCATGTACGAGAACCCGCTCTTCGTGCACGTCCAGGCCTTCGACACCACGACGATGATCGTCGGGACCGACATCCCGGTCAGCAGCCTGCTCGCCGATTCCGAAGAGAGGTCGACGTTTCGGTGGGTGCAAGTCGACCGGCCGGGCGCCGAACAGTACGTGAAGGGCTACATCAAGTTCTACGGGGACATGGGCGTCGATCATCTCCGGGTCGACTTTCTTTCCTGGTTCGAGGACGGCTTCGACCGGAATCTCGGGCAGGTCGCGCCCGACCGGCCCAGGGAGGAGTACGCCACGGCGCTGCGCTGGATGCGGGAAGCGGCCGATCTGTACGGAATGCAGCTCAGCTTTGCGATGCCGCACTTGTACGAAGAGGCCGAGATCTAGCGGCAGTACGCCCACGGTGTCCGAATCAACGACGATGTCGCCTTCGGCGAGTGGTGGCACTTCAGCGAGAAGAATCGGGGGATTCGGTTCGAGCACTGGTCGCAGTGGGCCACCGCGAGCGATGGATTCACGTATTGGTCCTTTCTGTCCGGCCGCGAGCGGGTGCGCCTCGACGGCGACTTCATCCGGATGAACACGTACTCGAGCGACGCCGAGCGGCGCACCGTCATCTCGATGCACCTCATCGCCGGCGGGCCGGTCGCGGTCGCGGACCGCCACGACACGATCGGCGACAACCTTTGGGTGTACCAAAACGAGGAGCTGCTCGCGCTCAACCGGGACAGCTTCGTCGGCCAGCCGCGCACCAACGATCCAATGGACGAAGAGAGCCAGATCTGGACCGGGCGGATGTCGAACGGCAACGCGATCGTCGGTCTGTTCAATCGCGAATCGACGCCGAGAACGCGGTCGCTGTCGTTCGCCGAGATCGGCCTGCCGGGCGAGGTGGCCGTCCGGGATCTGTGGCAGCACGCACCGCTCGGGTCCATGAGTTCGATCTCCGTGGAGCTTGCGCCGCATGCCAGCATGGTCCTGCAGATGAGGCCTGGACCTAGCGCCTGCACTGCGCAGTCCGTCGAGCTCGGCCCGATCGCGGACATTCAGTCCGATGGTTCAGGGCCGACGCTGTCGGCGAGCGCCACGTCGGACCTGCCGGTCGAGTTCGAGGTCGCGCTGGGGCCGGCGACGGTGGAAGGGGCGCAGACGCAGCCGACCGGGGCATCCGGCATCGTCTACGTCGTCGCCCGCCAGCCGGGCGATGAACGGTGGTGCGCGGCGGTGCCGGTGGTCGGATCCTTCGCCGTCCTGGGGGGGCGCCAACGAGCGATGTACATCGGAGGCACCTTCACGAACTGGGCGCCCGACATCGCGATGGAGTTTCAGGGTGACGCCTGGGTCGCTGAAGAGGTCGAGATCCCCGAGGGCGAGCAGGCGTTCAAGTTCGCGAACTCGCAGGACTGGAGCGGGCAAGATTGGGGGGATGGACAAGGCTTCAGCGGGACCCTGGTATCGACGACGGGCGGCGGCCCCAATGTCCGCATCTCGGTGCCCGACACGGCGCTCTACCGCTTCCGCTTCGACGAACTCTCGCTCGAGTATTCCGTGGAGCGAGCCAACCCGTGAATCGAGGTCGGATTGGTGAGGTCGAAGCTCGAAACCGCGACCTCGGGGCTTGGATTCTCGAGGTCCGAGCTTGGAATCGCGACTTCGGTGGCCGATGTGGGAGGCCGGGAGCAAGGCCCGCGAGCGTCCCTCTGGGCCGGGGCCCGGGGATGTCACGACGGAGGCCTTCACGGCCCGGCTCTTCGTGCGTAGGGTCGGGCCATGCTCGCGTTGGTCGCCACCCTTCTCCTCAAAGCGCTCGTCGTCCTCGCCGTCGCGCGCCTCCTCCCCGGGGTGCGGGTCGCGGGCTACGGCGCCGCCATCGCGGTGGCCGCGGTGTACGGGCTGCTCACCGTGGTCCTCAAGGAGGTTCTGATCGTTCTGAGTCTCCCCTTCGTGCTGCTCTCGCTCGGCGCGTTCCTGCTCGTGATCAACGGGTTTCTCCTCTGGGTGACCGACAAGCTGCTCTCGAGCTTCGAGATCAAGAGCCTCGGATCCCTCGCGCTGGCCACGGTCGCCATCACCGCGGGCGACATGCTCGTCCACGCCCTGGTCGGGCGCCTCTTCTGAGGAGGGATGCTTCCGGGGCCGAGGGCCAAGTCCAGAGCCCCGATCGGGTGGACCCAAAGCGGCGGCTCCGGGGCGGACGCCGGGTGGCCTCTTGCCCTTCCGGAGGTCCCGACCGTACACCTCGTGGCGTCCGCCCCGGTCCGCCGGGGCATCGAGCCGCCGATGCTTCGTTCTGCCCTGCCCCTTTGGCCCCTCTTTCGTCCGGCAGCCCTGCTCGCGTCGCTCGGCGCCGCCGCGGGCTGCGGGGATGACCCGCCCCCGCCCGAAGAGTTCGCGATCGTCGAGTTCGTCGCCGAGCCGGAGCGGGTCGCGGTCGGGCAGCGGGCGGTCCTGATGTGGGAGGTCCGAGGGGCCGAACGGCTGCGGGTCTTCGATGAGCGCGGAGACACCCTGGCCGAGGGGGACCCACCGGAGACGACCGGATCCGTCGTGAGCCCCGCGGTCACGGGACGAGCCCGGTTCACGCTCGAGATCAGCCGATCCGTGGACGCGCCGCTGCGCCGCACCGTGGAAGTCCGAGTCCAGCTGCCGGATCCCGTCTTCGTGGAGGCGGAGGTCATCCCCTCCCAGATTTTGGCCGGTCAGGGGGCCGCCCTCAGGTGGCGAACCGAAAACGCGCTCGCGGTGGACATCCGCACCTCCACCGGCGCGGTCGTGCTCGAGGCCGGTCTCGAGGAAGGGCAACAGGTGGTGAGGCCCCGGGTGAGCACCACCTACGAGCTCACCGCGCGCGGTGTGGACGGGAACGCGACCACCACGCTCGCCGTCCGGGTCGGCAACCGCCCGCCGAGCATCGAGCGGTTCTCGGCGGTGCCGCCGCAGGTGGTCGCCGGGGCCCCGATGACTCTCACCTGGCAGGTGCTCGGCGCCGACCGGATCCGGGTCCGCGGACTCGACGGCACCGGGCCGGTGTACGACGGCACCCGCGAGCAAGGCAGTGAGATCCTTCGGCCCACCGCGGCCGAGCGCTTCGTCCTGACCGCCGACGGTCCAGGCGGAAGCCGCAGCGCCACGGTCGCGATCTCGGTCCGGGCCCCAGAGGCGCTCGGGATCGATCGGCTCCTCGTCGAGCCGAACCCGTCGGCCCGAGGCGAGCCGGCGGAGCTCTCCTGGACGGTGCGCGGCGCCACCGGCGTGAGCATCGAGCAGGATGGGGCGGTGATTCAGCCGAACGCGGCCGCGACCGGTCGCCTGCCGGTGCTGTTTTCCGAGGATGAGACCACGCTGAGGCTCGTCGCCGAGGGCGGCGGAGAGCAACGGGCCCGCTCGGTGGTGGCCCACGTGCACGACACCCCCGAGCTCGATCCGCTCTCGGTCGAGCCGCCGGCCGCAGCGGCGGCGACCCCCCGGACGGTGCGATACGCCGCCCGCAACGTGCTTCAGCTCGGGCTGTTCGCCGGAGGGCGGCCGGTGCTCGGGTTTTCGGCCCTGACGGCGACCACCGGGCCCCAGCGAGACGTGACCGGTTCGGTCAGCGTCACCGCCACCGTCACCTCCGTGGTCCGGCTCGACGGAGCGAGCGCCGCCGGCGCCGAAACCCAGGAGGCGCTGCTCGTGGTCGGGCGGGCCGAAGTGGAGCCCAACGACAGCGCCGCCACCGCCCTGCCCCCTCCCCCCATCGGGACCACGGAGGACTACCTGGGCACCGCGCCGCCCCCGGATGTCGACGTGTTCGCAATCGACGTCGCAGACGGGGCCAGCGTCTCGGCTCGGGTCGGCGCCGGACCGGGCCGATGCGGCCCCGACGCGCAGATCGGCCTTCGCGACGGCAACGGCGCCCTGCTCGCGAGCGCGTCCGGCGCCTGCGCCCGGATCGGACCCGAGACCCACGCTGGCGCCGGCATTCTCGAAGCCGGCCGCCACTTCGTGGAGATCAGGGCGCAGTCCGCCGCGCCCTACGTGCTCACCCTAGGCCCTGGCGCCCAGACCTGCGGCGATGGGGTTCGACAACCCCCGGAGCAGTGCGACGACGGCGACCGCGCGGCGGGCGATGGGTGCGACGCCCGGTGCCAGCTCGAGCCTCGGGTCTCGCTTTCGCCCCCGGGCGGGAGCGTCGATTTCGGCACGCTGTCGAGCACCAGCGCCGCCACCGTTCGGGTCGTGCTCGACCAGCCCGGCCAGTCGATCACCGCGACGGCGGCTGCCCCCTCCGGCCGCTGCGACGGGGCCCGGACGGTGGTCGCCCTGCTCGATGGAACCGGCGGGGTCCGGGTCGAGCGCGCGTCCGGGGGGCCCACCGGGACCGCCGGCGACTGCGGCGGCATCGACCCTTTCGCCGACCGAGCGGCCGCCGACCTCGCTCCAGGGACGTATTTCGTGCGGGTGCGGTCCGATGGAGGCGGCCCGGTGCGGCTCGGGGTGACGGTCTCGAACCCGGCCTGCGGAAATGGGCTGCTCGAGTCGCGGGCGGGCGAGCAGTGCGACGACGGCAACCAGGTGTCTGGCGACGGCTGCTCGGCGACCTGCCAGATCGAAGGCGGCGCGCTGCCCGAGCGCGAGCCGAACGACCGCCAAGCCGACGCCAACTTCACCGGCCTACGGGGGCCTGGATCGGTCCAGATTAGGGGCGAGATCCGGCCGTCCGGCGACGACGACGTCTTCGCTGTCGAGGTCCCGGCCGGGCAGAATCTTCGCCTCTTCGCTCGGACCTACACGGTGAGCGGGCAGCCGCTGTCGTGCGACGGAGCGCTCACCGACACCCGCATCTTCGTCGAGCGGGAGGGCGTCGAGGCCACCGGCCCCGGCACCGGCGAGATCGCGTTCAACGACGACATCGACACCGCCCGGAACGTCTGGTGCTCGGAGCTGAGGGGCGTGTTCTTGGTCGGCGGCCCGTCCGGGGCCACCTACTACCTGCGCGTGCAGGGCTGGCAGGACCGCGGAACCGCCAGCTACTTCCTCGACCTCCGACTCCTTCGCTGACCCCGATGCCCCTTGCCAGGCGAGAGCCGGCGCGGTAGCCGTCCCGTGCCGTTGAGAGTCACTCTCAACGAGCGCGAGAACCATGGGGGGAGCGGAGCTCGAATCGATGAACCTGGGGGCGCTGCTCTTGCAGGGAGGATGGGCGATGGCGCCGATCCTCCTGTGCTCCCTCGTGGCGCTGGCGGTGTTTCTCCGGAAGCTCATCCAGTTTCGGGTCGAGGGCCTGGGCGACGTGTCGTGGCTGGCCGGAGCGATCGACCACGTTCGGCAGGGCGACCTCGCCGGCGCTCGCACCCACTGCGCGGACGTTCGCCACCCGGCGGCCCGGGTCGTGGGTGCGGTCGCGGGCACCCTGCTCGTTCGGCCGGAGCGAGCGGAGCCGGAGGCGATCCGAGTGGGGAAGCGGGAGCTGAGCCGGCTCGAGGACCTGCTCGGCCTGCTCGCTTTCATCGCGCAGGTGGCCCCTCTGCTCGGGCTGCTCGGAACCGTGATCGGCATGGTGGACCTCTTCGCTGGGCTCGGCGCGGTCGGAGGAACCCAGGTGGACGCCTCGCGCCTGTCCTCCGGCATCTGGAAAGCCCTGCTCACCACCGCCGCCGGGCTGATGGTGGCGGTTCCCGCCCTGGCCGCCCACACCTGGCTCACGAGCCGGATCGACCGGGTGCGAGCGGTGATGGGGGACGCGCTTCAGCAGGTGCTGACCGCTGCCCCGCCGCCACGCAGCGAAGGCTCCCTTGCGCTCGTGCCCCCGAGGTCGGCCGATGGGTTTTGACGACGTTCGCCGGCAGCCGCCCTCACTCAACCTGTCCGCGCTGATCGACGTGGTCTTCATCCTGCTCATCTTCGTGGTGCTGGCCGCGAACTTCGACCGCATCCGCAGCCAGGACATCCAGCTCCCCGCGGCCAAAGCGTCCGGCGAGGCTTCCGGGGAGGCGCTGAGCCTGACCATCACCGCCGACGGAACCATTCGGCTCGACGGCGAGCGCCTCGAGGAGTCGGGCCTCGGCGAGCGCCTTCGGGCCCTCCGCGGCGAACGCGACACCCTGCTGCTGTTGGTCGACGCGTCGGTGCCTTTCGAGAGGGCGTCGGTGGTTCTCGGCGAGGCCTCGGCCGCCGGTTTCGAAAACCTGTCGATCGCCACCCGTGAGCCCCGCCCAAAATGAGAGGAGCCGAGCGATGCGCCGAGGACTCGCGGTGAAACTCTGGTTGCCCCCGATGTTCGTGGCGGTGAGCGCGCACGCTGCGCTCGCGCTGGTGCCGTTGGCGATGAAGGAGCCGCCCCGCCCAAACCCCGCCCACGCGCCGGTCAAGGTCGCGCTGCACTCCACCGCCGCGGCCGAGCCCGTGGTCACGCCGGCCCCGGAGCCTCCCCCTCCCCCTCCCCCTCCGCCTCCGCGCCCGGCGCGCAAGCGTCCCCGAAAGAAGCCGGCGGCGCGCCCGGTGCAGCCAAAAGCGCCGGTCGAGGTCGAAGCGCTCGAGGAACCGGAGAAGGTGGAGCCTGAGCAGGCCGTGCCCGAGCCGCCAGCCGAAGCAGCCGAAACCGAACCGCCCGCCCCGTCCGAATCGCCGGCAGAACCGGAGCCGGTCGATACCGAGCCCGCCGATCTATCTGCCGCTCGCCCCCCGCCCCGTCCCGAGCCCGGACCGCCCGACCTCGGACCGTACCGGGACGGGCTGTACCGGGCCCTGCTGCACCACCGCCGCTATCCGAGGGTGGCGGAGCGGATGGGGTACCAGGGGGTCGCGACCGTCCGGGTGAAGCTCGGGGCGTCGGGCCGCCTCGCCAACGATCCGGTCCTGGTCGCGAGCAGCGGCTACGACGTGCTCGACCGGGAGGCGCTGCGCATGGTGCGGGCGGCGGCGCCGTTTGGCCCGCTCCCCCCCGGAGCGCCGGGGGCGACGTTCGACGTGCCGGTTCAGTTCGCGCTCGCCCGGTGATCGAGACTCACTCGGAGTCGAACAGCGACAGCTGCGCCTTGGGCGGCGGCGAATCGAGGCACGACGGGTCGTCGTGGTCCACCCGGTTGACCCTGGGGCTCACCTCGCGGGAACGCAGCGTGCCCGCCGGCGCCGGCCCGAGGACATCACGAGGCAGGGTGGCCGGGTCGAGCCACAGCGCGGTCCTATCTCCGTCGAGCACCGCTGGCATCCGGTCGTGCACCGAGCGGACGTCCTCCCCGGCCGGGACGGTGACGATCGCCGCAGAGACGACGCCCGACTGGCCCGAGACCACGGCCGCGAACACCAGCGGCGCGCCGTCCGCCCGCTGAAAGTAGAGCGGCTGCCGTGCGCTCGGCTGCCGTCCGCCCGGACTCGGCCGCCACTCGAAGAACCCGTCGGCAAAGAGCAGGGCCCGGTCCGCCCCCAGAAACGCCGGCCTTGCCCGCAGCGTCTCGACCCGGGCGTTGATGGCGAGCCGTCCCCCCGCCGCGGGGATGCCCCAGCGAGCCCAGGCTCCCTCGAGCTCGCCCTCGGGGTTCAACCCGGCCACGAGGACCGGCTGGGTGGGAGCGACGTTGTATCGGGCTCGCCCCGTCCACTCTGGCTCGGGCGAGACGAGCGGCATCCGAAACCCGAACTGGCGGGCGAGGGTCTCAGTTGGGGTCGAGAGCACGAAGCGTCCGCACATCCTGAGGATCGTGCCCAACTCCAGACAGCGTGGCGAGGCCACCGACGCGTCGTGCCAAATTGGCAAGCTTCGGCCCGAATCGAGCGACTCTCCTGATTGGAGGACCCGGGCACGGTTCCTGCTTAGAGGAGCGATGACGTGCTGGACACGTATTTCAAGAGCTACTTCTCGAGCTTCGTGCTGGCGAGCCTGCTCGGCGGGGCTTGGCTGAGCGCGAAGGTGACGAACGTCTTCGTGGCCCGTGCGGTGCAGCCGCCGGTGACCACGATGCTGCAGGAAGTCCGGCCGACCCGGGCGGCGGCGACCCGAGGAGACGACCGTCCCCTCGAGCTGTCCGACGCCTTCCTGGCTCGAAACCTGTTCGACGCCGAGCGGGAGGACCTCACCCCGCCGGAGCCCGGTGGCGCCGAAGGGGAAGACGGGATCGGCCCGGACGGGGAACCGGGCGCGGAGGGGTACGACGGGCCGCTCGGGGACTGTGACCTCGACCGCTGCGCCGCCTCCTCGATTCCGGCGAACCTGCTCGCGACGCTCTGGTCCCCCACTCCGGGCGCGTCGCGGGCGGTCTTTCAGGTGACCGCGGGCGGCGAAGTGGTGGTGCTGTCCGAGCGGGGGATGCTGCTCGACCAAGCGGCGGTGACCGCCATCTTTCGAAACTCGGTGTGCGTGAACCGGGCCGGAACGTGCGAGCTGTTCAGCCTGGATCAAGCCAAGAAGGGGGTGACTTCCGCCCCGGTCGCCGTCGCCGCGCCGTCTGAGCCCGCCGAGTCGGAGCTGGGCCAAGGGGTCAAGAAGCTCGACGACAAGAGCTACGAGATCGAGAAACAGGAGATCGACAACGTGCTGTCGAATCTCAACCAGATCGCGAAGCAGGCTCGGATAGTCCCCTCGTTTCAGGACGGGAAATCCAACGGCTTCAAGCTGTTCTCCATCCGGCCCAACAGCCTCTACTCGAAGATCGGCATCCAAAACGGCGACATCGTGCAAAAGATCAACGGCTACGAGATCAACAGCCCGGACAAAGCGCTCGAGATCTATTCGAAGCTGAAGGATGCGGAATCGATCTCCGTGGATCTCGTGCGTCGGGGCAAACCCCAGACCATGAAATACTCCATTCGCTGAACCGACCGCCAAGGACAACGATGCGAACCCCGAAGTCCGCGAGCGCTTGGCGCGCCGCCGCTGCCCTCCTCATGGTCCCGCTGCAGGCCCTCGCCGGGACCGCCCCGGCCGCCGCGCAGGACCCCCCGAAACAGCCTCTAGAGGTCAAGCCGGTGACCCCGTTCGGCGTGGACCGGAGGCTGTCCACCCCAACCCAGCTCCCGTCGCTGACCGGAGAAGAGCTCAGAAACCCACGCCGGTTCGCGCCTCGCATCGAGCCGCCGAGGCCGGCTTCTTCGGATCCTCAGCGGCCCGCGCCCGCCCCCTCACCGAAGCAGCCGCCGGCCCCGGCCCGGAGGGGGTCGGAGGCGGTCTCGTTCTCCGATCTGAAGACGAAGCCGGGGGAGGCCTGTCGGCCGATGCCGCCCGACATGGAGGTCGCCTTCGACTTCGAGGGAGAGGTGCAGGATCTCGTCGAGGCGGTCTCGAAGATCACCTGTCGAAACTTCATCCTCACGAACAAGATCCGAAGTCAAAAGTTCAAGGTCACATCCCCGTCCCCCATTCGGGCCGGCATGGTGTGGCGGGTCTTTCTGTCCGCGCTCGAAGCCAACGACTTCGCCGTGGTGCCCTCCGGACGGTTCTGGAAGGTCATCCAGGCCAACGACGGCACCCGCTCACCCATCCCGTTCTACCAAGCCGGGGATGACATCCGAGGACGGGGGGAGGTGTTCGCGACCGATGACCAGATGGTCACGAAGATCTTCCGGGTCGAGCACGGCGGCAACGCGAACAACATCGTCAACTACCTGAACATCTTCAAGAGCAACCGAGGCCAGATCCACCCGTTTCAGGGCAGCAACCTCATCGTGATGACCGACTTCGCGAGCTCGGTCGAGCGCCTCGAGCGGATCTTGGCCGAGCTCGACCAGCCCGAGGTGCTCGAGAGGATTCACGTGGTTCCGGTCCGCTACGCCTCGGCGTCGGAGATCTCGGAGAAGCTCACCCAGATCTTCGAGCCCCAGAACCCGCAGGCCCGAAAGGCGGCTGGCCAGAGCAAGGCCACACCGCAGCTCGCGAGAGCGCAGGCGCAGCCGGTTCCGGTTCAGGGGGGGCAGGCCGCCGACGACGCCTCGGGCGGAGGGTCGGTCTCGAAGATCATCGCCGACGACCGCACGAACAAGCTGGTCGTCATCGCCTCCGAGGACGTGTTTCGCCAGATCCTGGCCTTGATGCGGCAGCTCGACGTGCCGGAGGACATCACCGATGGCCAGATTCATGTCCTTCGGCTGAAGCACGCCGACGCCGAGGAGCTGTCCACCACTCTGTCTTCACTCGCCCAGGGCCAGCCGACGTCCCCGGGACGTCGGCCTCAGGCCGCGGGCGGGCGACGCCCCCCGGCCCAGGCGGGTCAAGCCGGCCCGGCCGCGGGCCAGCTCTTTCAGGGGGAAGTGAAGGTCACCGCCGACAAGGCCACCAACAGCCTGGTCATCACCGCGAGCAAGAGCGACCTCGCCTCGCTGAAGCGGGTGATCGACAAGCTCGACGTGCCCCGCTTCCAGGTGTTCGTTGAGGCCGCTATCCTCGAGGTGTCCACGAGCCGGGACCGCAACGTCGGGGTGGGCTGGCACGCGGGCGTTCCGGTCGACCTCGACGGCGAGATTTCGCCGCTTCTGTTCGCGAACACGCCCACCCGTGAGCTGTCCTCGCTGCTCGCGACCGTGCAGCCGCTCGGGCTCGCCAGCCTGCTCGGGCTCGCCACGGCGTTTCGGGGACCGACGCTCGAGGGCACGGAGGGCCTGCCCGGCGTCCCTCAGGGCGGCATTCCCGCGATCGGCGTGGTGCTGCAGGCGCTGCAGAGCAGCAACGACGTGAACGTCGTGTCCACGCCGCACCTGCTCACGATGGACAACGAGGAGGCCGAGATCCAGGTGAACGAGAAGCGGCCGTTCCCGTCCGGGCTGACGTTGGGCCTTGGCGGGCTCGGCGGGCTCGGCGGGATGGCTGGCGGTCAGCAGCAGGGCGGCGCCGCCGGCGCGATCGGCAACCTGGCCGGGCTCGGCCTCGGGCAGGTCGCCTTCAACCGGGAGGACATCGGCCTCACCCTCAAGATCAAGCCGCAGATCAACGACGAGGACTACGTTCGGCTCGAGATCGACCAGGAGCTGTCGGACGTGGCCGGTATCGACCAGGTGACGCAGCAGGTGATCACCTCGAAGCGCTCGGCCAAGACCACGGTGGTGGTTCGCAGCCAGGACAGCGTCGTCATCGGCGGCCTGGTGAAGGACCGAGAGACCCGCGACGAGTCGAAGTTCCCGATTCTCGGCGACATTCCTCTGCTCGGATGGTTGTTCAAGCGGCAGAATCGGAGCATGGAGAAGGTGAACCTGGTGTTGGTGCTCACCCCCTACATCATCCGCGGACCGAAGGACTTCCAGCAGATCTTCGAGCGAAAGATGAAGGAGCGAAAGGAGTTCGTGGACCGCTTCTACGGCATGACCGACGAGTACCGGGCCAAGATCGACTGGAGCCAGAAGCTCGGTCCGGTCGCCGCCTACCGGCTGTCGATGCGGCGGGAGCTGCTGAAGGCGGAGAACGACGGCCCGGGCTTGCCGGGGCAGGTGATCATCAGGCCCGATGAAGAGGAAGGGGTGGAGGGCATCCCCATTCCCCGCCGCAGCGACAGCGACGACGGCGGAGCTCCGCCGCCTTCGGAGGGCTCGATGCCTCCTCCAGGGGACGGAAGTCTGCCTCCCCCGGAGGTGTTCGAGCCGCCGCCGGTGCCCCCAGACGAGACGCCCTGACCGTATACCTCGAGCCAAGAAAAGGAGACCCTCGGTGCAAGAGCCTTTCGCCCCTTCCGAAGAGATGACCGCGATCCGCCGGGCCCTGCCCGCGCGGTCCCTGGCCGGCCGGCCGTTCGGGGAGATCGCGGTGGCCCTCGGGTTTGCGACCCGGGAGCAGGTCGAAGAGGCGCTCGCCGCGCAGCTCGGCGACGAGCCGCCCCGGCTCGGCGAGGTGCTTCAGGCCGAAGGGCGGCTCGACGCCGAGGCGGTGGCGCGGGTCCTGTCCACCCAGCTCGAGATGCCGTTCGAAGCCAAGATCGACATCGACAAGATCCCCGACGAGCTCGTGCAGAAGGTGCCGATCGGCTTCGCGAAGCACCACCGCATCCTCCCCCTCGAGCCGAGGGAAGAGGGCTGCTTGGTGGCGATGGCCGACCCGGTCGATACCGAAGCGCTCGACGACCTCTCCCTGCTGCTCGGCACGCGGCCCATGCCGATCATCGTGCTCGAGGCCGCCATCGCCGACGCCATCAACCGGGTGTACGACCGGGCCACCGGCCTCGCCCACGAAGCGGCGGCGCAGCTGCAGTCCGAAGAGGAGGCCGAAGACGACCTCGACGCCATCGACCTCATCGATGAGGCATCGAGCGACGACGCCCCGATCATTCGATTCGTCAACGCGCTGCTGCGGGACGCGGTGAAGGCGCGGGCCTCGGACATTCACATCGAGGCCTACGAGCGCACGGTGGTGGTGAGAAACCGCATCGACGGCATCCTCTACAAGAAGGTCGAGGTCCCAAAGCACGCCCAGTCCTCGATCATCGCCCGCATCAAGATCATGGCCGGGCTGAACATCGCCGAGAAGCGCCTGCCGCAAGACGGCCGCATCCGGCGGCGGATCGCCGGAAAGGACATCGACGTCCGGGTGAGCACCATCCCCACCTCCCACGGGGAGCGGGTGGTCATGCGAATCCTGGACCGGTCGAGCACGCTGCTCTCGATCAAGGATCTCGGCTTCTCGCGGGAAAACTACGAGCGCATCGAAGGTCTCATCACCCGGCCCCACGGGATCATGCTCGTCTCGGGTCCGACCGGCTCGGGCAAGACGACGACGCTCTACGCCGCGCTCACCCGGATCAATTCCCCGGACATCAACATTCTCACCGTCGAGGATCCGGTGGAATACCAGCTCCCCGGGGTGGGTCAGATGCAGGTGCAGTCGAAGATCGACCTCACGTTCGCGAACGGCCTGAGGGCGTTTCTGAGGCAGGATCCCGATGTCATCATGGTCGGAGAGATCCGAGACCGCGAGACCGCGGAGATCGCGATCCAGGCTTCGCTCACCGGCCACTTGGTGCTGTCCACCGTGCACACGAACGACGCCCCTGGCGCGGTGACCCGCTTGGTGGATATGGGAGTGGAGCCGTTCCTCGTGTCCTCCACTCTCATCGGGGTGCTGGCCCAGCGGCTCGTCCGGAACCTCTGCCCCGCTTGCAAGCAGCCGTACAACCCGAACCCGGATCAGCTCGCCGAGCTCGGCCTGCCTCGCGACCAGGAGGGCGTGGTGTTTCACAGCGAAGTCGGCTGCGGCAACTGCCTCGAGACCGGATACCGCGGCCGCTCCGGCATCTACGAGCTGTTGATGGTCGATGACGAGGTCCGGCGTCTCATCATCAAGAACGTCGATGCGGGCACCATCAAGAAGTACGCGACCCGCAAAGCGGGGATGAAGACGCTCCTCCAGGACGGCGTTCGAAAGGTCGTCGAAGGCAAGACCACCCCCGAGGAGGTCCTCCGGGTGGCGAAGGACGAGGAGGTCGTGGTCTGATGCCGGTCTACGCATACAAGGGCCTGGACCCTCGGGGAAAGGAGCGAAAAGGCTTGCTCGACGCCGAGTCCCCGAAGGCGCTGCGGACGGTGCTGAAGCGGCAGGGGATCCGGGTCATCGACCACCGGGAGGAGACCGCGCGGTCCAAGGGGAGTCGGCCCAAGGACAAGAAGGCGGCCACCACCCTGCTCGGGAACCTCTCGGAGACCGAGATCGACCTGAAGGGCTTGTTCGACCGGGTCGACACCGCCCAAATCGCGCTCGTCACCCGGCAGCTCGCCACCCTGCTCAAGAGCGGCATCACCCTCATCGACGCCCTGAGCGCCATCGTGGACCAGGTCGACGGGGAGAAGATGAAGCGGGTCTTCGGCAACGTGAAGACCGACGTGAACGAGGGCTCGTCGCTCGCCGACGCGATGGGCAAACACGACGCGGTCTTCGACCAGCTGTACGTCTCCATGGTCCGGGCCGGAGAGGCTTCGGGCGCGCTCGACAAGGTCCTCGACCGGCTCGCCGACTTCACCGAGGCCCAGGCCAGGCTGAAGTCGAAGGTGATGTCGGCGATGCTCTATCCCCTCATCATGGTTGGGGTCGGGTCCGTGATCATGCTGGTCCTGTTCGTCGTCGTCATCCCTCGGGTGACGAAGATCTTCGATCAGGTGAAGGCTGAGCTCCCGCTCCAGACGAAGCTCCTCATCGGCACCGCCGACATCGTGAAGGGGTACTGGTGGCTGCTGCTGCCGATGGCGATGATCCTCATCTTCGGATTTCTGCGCTGGAAGGTCTCGAAGTCGGGGCGCCCGGTGTGGGATCGGTTCACGCTCGCGGCGCCGGTGTTCGGGATCATCGTGCGGCTGGTGGCGATCGCCCGCTTCTCTCGCACGCTCGCCACCCTGCTTCGCTCCGGGGTCCCGGTGCTCAACGCGCTCGACATCACGAAGGACGTGCTCGGCAACGTCCGGCTGGCCGAGGTGGTGGCCGAGGCGAGGGACGCGATCCGGGAGGGCGAGTCGATCGCCGCCCCGCTGAAGCGGTCCGGGGAGTTTCCGCCGATCGTCGTGCACATGGTGGCGACCGGCGAGGCCTCGGGGCAGCTCGAGCAGATGCTCGAGCACGTCGCCGACAACTATGACTTCCAGGTCGACCAGCGGGTCGAGAAGCTCACGACGCTGATCGAGCCGATCATGATCGTGGGGATGGGGGTGGCGGTGGCGTTTGTCGTCTTCTCCATCCTGATGCCCATTTTGCAGCTATCGCAGCATGTACGCTGAGGAGGTTTTATGAAAGACTCACGAAAAGGCCCACACGGCCGCCGGCGGCGCGGCCTCACCCTGATCGAGATCTTGGTGGTGGTCACCATCTTGGGGCTCATCGCCGGCATCGTCGGGGTGGCGGTGGTCGGGGTGCTCGACGACACGAAGGTGGACACGACGAAAACCCAGATGAAGAACGTCGAGGGGGCGCTCGACATCTACAAGATGCGCTTTGGAAAGTACCCGACGTCCACCGAGGGGCTCGGGGTGCTCGCGAGCCCCCCCGGGGGCAAGCGCCCGATCATGGACACGATCCCGAAGGACGCCTGGGGCAACGACTTCGTCTTCTTGAGCCCGGGGCAGCAGAACCCGGGCAAGTTCGATCTGTACTCGAAGGGCCCCGACGAGCAGGGGGGCACCGAGGACGACATCACGAACTGGGGGAAGTAGGTTCCCGTGGCGAGCTGGTCCCGACATCCGCGGCGAGCGCGGCGAGGCTTCACCCTCATCGAGTTGACCATCGGGGTGCTGGTGGCCGGCCTCGTGGCGGGGCTCGCGCTGGTGTCCGTGCAGTCGCTCGGCCACTCCCAGCTCCGCTCTTCGTCGGTGCAGATCGCCGGAGCGATCAAGCAGTCCTACGACACCGCGATCATGGAGAAGCGGACGCAGCGCATCGCCTTCGACCTCGACGAGCACCAGTGGTGGGTCGAATACACCGAGGATCCCTATACCCTCGACCCATCGCAGCTCGGCGGTGAGCGGGAGCGAGGCCGGGGCCGGGACCGAGACCTTCGTCTCGACGACGACGCTCCGGAGGAGCTGCGGCAGGCGCTCGAGGGGGGCCGCGCGGCCACCTTCACCCCCGACCCGGCGTTCCCCGCCCGAATGACGCTGCCTGGCCGGGTCCACTTCGGCCGGACCTGGACGGGGATGAGGGAGGAGCCGTTCGAGAAGGGGACGGTCTACCTGCACTTCTTCCGGGGTGGGTTCACCGAGCCGCTGCGGCTCGAGCTGTTCGAGGGGGAGATCGGCAGCGACCTCGACAGCCGGGACTGGGTGACGATCGAGGTTCGCCCGCTCACCGGGCGGGTGAAGATGCGCTCCGAGCGATCGAAGGAGAAGCGAGGGGCTCGGCCCGTATGGGAGGAGGACCGCCGATGAGACGAGGGTTCACGCTGCTCGAGGTGATGGTGGCGGTGGCCATGCTCGCCCTTTCGCTCACCGCGATGGCCGCGATCAACGCCAACTCTTTTCAGGCGTCGAACTACGCCCGCGGGGTGACGGTGGCGACGCTGCTCGCCCGCAGCAAGATGCTCGACCTCGAGCAGGAGCTGCAAAAGGACGGCTTTGGCGACACCGACAAGACCTTCGACGGAGACTTCTCCGACGAAGGCTTCCCGAAGGTGACGTTTCGGGCGGTCGCCCGCCCGGTGAAGGTGGACGTGACCCCGCTGGTGGAGAGCTTCTTCGGAGGGGAGCTGTCCGCCGAGAACCTCCCCGCCCAGATGCAGACCTTTCTCGGCGCGCTCGGCGGGCGCAGCTCGAGCGACAGCGCGAGCGACCCGCAGGTGCAAAAGCAGCTCGAGGGCAGCGACATCACCCGCCTGCTCGGAGGCAGCCAGATCGAGAACGTCTTCAAGCAGGTGTCCGAGACCCTCGGCAACTCCATCCGCGAGATCACGCTCGAGATCACGTGGGGCAAGGGCTACGACGAGGAGAGCGTCAAATTCGTGCAGTACCTGACCACGCAGGGCCGGCTGTCCGGGCCCCGGGGCGGCTCTCCCATCCCGGTGATACCGGGGGCCGGCACCCGCGAGAACCCGAACAACATGCTCCCCCCTACCCTGCCCGGCGGCATGCCGAACCCGGCCGCGCAGCAGCCCTTCGTCCCGAAGAGGTGACCGAACCATGCGCACCCCCCGACCCCGTAGCCGCGGCATGACCCTCATCGAGATCGCGCTCGCGGTGGCCATCCTGGCCATGATCGGAGCCATCACCTGGGGATCGATCGCCCGCTCCTTCGACGCCTACGAGACGGTGAAGGACATCGACGACCGGTACCACAACGTCCGCGTGGCGCTGAACCGGATGGCCAAGGAGCTCTCGATGGCGTACATCACATCTCCCCGCCGGCACCGCGGCCCGGAGCGACAGGTGGTGCAATACTTCAAGTACGAGCGGGGCTCGCCGCTGTCCGTCCTCCACTTCTCATCCTTTTCGAGACAGATCTTTCTCAAGGACGCCAAGGAGTCCGACCAAGCCGAGATCTCCTACTTCGGGGAAAAGGACCCCGATGACCCGAACATCACGAACCTCATGCGCAGGGAGGCGCCGCGCATCGACATGGACTTCGACGAGGGCGGCCGGGCGTACGTGCTCGCCGAGGGGGTGAAGAACTTCGCGCTGCGGTTCTTCGACCCGAGGAAGGACGACTGGACGGACGAGTGGGACACCGAGAAATCGGAGTTCGTGGGCCGGCTGCCCACCATCGTCGAAATCAAGATGACGGTCACGGACGAAGCCGGGGAAGACCTCGAGTTCGTCACGAAGACCCGCATCAACCTCACCCAAGAGCTGGGGACCATCTGATGGCGAGACCGATGAGACAAGCGAGGCGCCGCCGAGGCGACGGACGGCGGCGGGGGGTGGCGCTCATCATGGTGCTGGTCATCACCACCGTGCTGAGCGCGCTGGCCGCCGATCTATCGAACGACACGCAGGTGAACGCCCGGGCGGCGGTCAACGCCCGCGACGAGCTACAGGCCCACTTTCACGCCCGCTCGGCCCTCGAGCTCGAGTTGTTCGTCCTGAGGTTTCAGAACCTGGTGAAGGGGAGCATCGGCGCCTTCTTGCCCATCCCCCTGTTCGAGCTGTCCGGTCTGCTCGTCAGCTCGGACACGGTGAAGGGCATCCTCGACCGCGACGCCGATCCGGAGGACCGCCAGCTCGCGAGGGAGGACCGCGCGTTCGGCATGGACATCCCCATCGGCGACTTCATGGGCTCGTTTTGGGTCGAGGAGGTCGTGGACGAGAACCGCAAGATCAACCTGAACGCCACCGACCTCGGGGTGGGCTGCCAGAACATGCTCCACCTGCTGCTCGCGGCGGTGTTCGACGACCCTCGCTACGACCCGCTGTTCGAGCGGCTCGGTGAGGGCCGAGACCCGGTCCGAAACCGCATCGATCTCATCTCGAGCATCACCGACTGGACCGACGGGAACGACACCCAGGATCCGGTGTGCGTTCTGACCCGGCAGCAGGTGGGCGGCTCGGCGGAGGACGCCCGCTTCAACAACCTCCCCTTCGACGCTCGGTACCGGCCGAAGAACGGCATGTTCGACTCCCTGGCCGAGCTGCGTCTGTTGCCCCATGTGAACGACGCGTTCATGCAGGTGTTTTCGAAGTATCTGACCGTGTGGGGGGACAACGGCGGGATCTCGATTCGAACCGCGGACCCGTGGATGCTGGTGGCGGTGGCCCGGTCGATCATGGCCCGGCCGGTGCAGCCGGCGGACGACGAGCTCTTTCGCCGGTTCCTCGACGAGTGGGCGCTCATCACCGCCGTCCCCGGAGGCCGAAATCTCATGACCGAGCAGACCTTCGTGGCGGCGATGACCGCCGCCGGCCTGCCCCACGACGCCGCCCGGCTGCAGCGCCTGATGGGGCAGCGGGCGCTGCGCTTCGATGAAGTCTCGAGCGTGTACAAGATCACGACCGTCGGCCGGGTGAACGACGCCTCGAGCAAGCTCACCGTGGTCTGGCGGGATAACGGGGCCAACGGTGAGTTCAAGTATTGGCGGGAGGACTGAGCCATGCCCCAGCGCATCCTCGGCGTGGACCTAGGCAGCTTTTCGGTCAAGGCGGTGCTGCTCGAGACGGGCTTTCGCGGCTTTCGGGTGGTGAAGGCGGCGGAGCTTTGCCTCGCGGCCGCTTCGGAGGACCCGGACGGCGACTCGCTTCCGGAGCGGCAGGCGCTCGCGCTCACCGAGCTGCTCGCCGACGAGCAGCTTCGTTCCGACGCCCAGGTCGCCGCGTTTCCTGGCGAGCAGGCGGCGGTGCGGTTCGTCCGGCTCCCGTTTTCGGATTCCCGGCGGGTGGACCAACTCATGGAGGGGGAGCTCGCCGACCTGATCCCCTTCGACCTCGACGCGGCGGTTCACCACCACCAGATCGTCGAGCGGCGACCGGTGCGCGGAGCTCCGGGGAGCTCGGCCTCGCTCGCGGTCGCAGCCAAGGAGGACTCGGTTCGGGACTTTCTCGCTCGGCTCGAGGAGGCGGGCGTCGATCCGAAGTTTCTGCCGCTCGACGTCCTCGGGCTGTACGGGTTGTATACCCACTTTCTCGCCACCGACGGGACCCGACCGGAGACTCCGGGCTCGCCCGACACCGAGGAGCTCGAGGCGGTGGTGGACGAGCCGCAACTCGACCCGGCGCTCTCGCTCGATGCCCCGGCCGCTCGCCCGGACGCTCGGCTGCTGGTGGACATCGGGCACACCCGGACCCTGGTGCTCGCCGCCTCATCGGCGGGCATCGCCCACGCGAGGGTGATCCGGGCCGGGGGGGCCGACGTGACGCGGTCGATCGCGCGAACCTACGGAATCAGCTTCGCGGACGCGGAGGCGGGAAAACACGCCGATGGGCAGCTGTGCACCGCCCGCCACCCCGCCGTCAGCGACGAAGCCCAGCAGCTCAGCGATGTCATCGGCCAGGGTCTCGGGCCCCTGATCGGCGAGCTGCGACGCACGCTCGCCGCCATTCGCCATGAGCGAAGGGTCGAGATCCGCCGCGTGGATCTGCTCGGGGGGACGGCGCGGCTCGGCAACCTCGCCCACTTCCTGGCCGAGGCGCTCGGCGTCCCGGTGGGGAGGGCGGTGGCGGTCGAGCAGGTGTTGGAGGGGGCAGCGGACCCGGATCGGGCCCCGGCTTTCGCGACCGCGATCGGGGCCGCGCTGCGGGCCAGCGGAGAGGCGCCGGTGTGCCCGCTCGACCTGCGGCGCGGCGAGTTCGCCTACGTCGGCGGGCTTCAGCACCTGCGCCGCCGGGCGCCCACCATGGCGGTCTCGGTGGCTTCGCTCCTCATCCTGCTGATGACCTACGGGGCGGTGCGAAGCCGGGCGGTCGCCGCGAGGGAGACCGAGGTGGATCGAGAGTTCTGCCGGATCACGAAGCAGGTGGTGGGCCGAGAGATCTGTGAGCCGGACGTGGCCCTGTCCGTGATGCGGCAGCCCCCGAGCGAGCTCGGGACCTTCAGCCTGCCCAAGGTATCGGGCTACCGAGTGATGGTCGAGCTTTCCCGCCGGGTCCCCGAAGACACGAAGATCAAGCTGACCGACCTGAACGTCCAGGGCGATCGGGCGATGGTCGAGGGCGACGCGGACAGCTTCGACGCCGTCGACCGGCTGGTCGGCGCCTACGCGGAGAGCCCTTGTCTCGAGGGGATCGAGAAGGACCGCCTCCGCAAGAAGATGGTTGGGGATGGCGTCGAGTTTCGAGTCAAGATGCGGGTTGGGTGCCAGTGATGCGAGAGCGCGTGGATGAGCTGTTCTCCGCTTTCGAGCGGCTGTCTTCGAGGGAGCAATCTCTTCTGCTCCTGGTGCTCGTGCTGCTGCTCGGCGGCGGCGTGTTCTTCAGCAGCTACTTTTTCTCTCGAGGCATCGAGCGGCAGGAGAAGCGCATCGAGGCCAAGATCCGACAGCTCGAGGAGATCGCGGGGCTCCGGGCCGACTACCAGAACCGACTGCGGGAGCAGCAGCGGCTCACCGGGGAGGTCCGCTCCAACGCCAACACCCGGATCCTCTCCTACGTCGAGCGGGTCGCGAACGACAGCGGGGTGCAGCTGCAGAACGCGACCGAGCGACCGGGCCAACCGACCGGCTCTCCGGAGGTGCGGGAGGAGTCGGCGAAGGTCACCGTGCAGTCGGTCAGCATCGACCGCCTCGATGACTTTCTTCGGCGGCTCGACACCGGCAACCGACTCATTCAGGTCCGGGAGGTCCGCGTGAACCCGAACTACGAGAACAACAAGCGTCTGGATGCCACCGTCACCATCGGAACGTTCAAGGTCGCCGTGGGGGTGCCGTGATCCGAGCGTTGATGTACGGGGGCTTCTTCCTCGCCAGCTTTCTGACCTGCTTCTATCTCACCTTTCCGTGGCCGGCGGTAAAGCAGAGGGCGCTGCAGCAGGTCACCGCTGCGACCGGCATTCCCGTGCGTGCCCGCTCGCTCGAGCCTCGGTGGATCACCGGCATCCACGCCGAGGAGGTGGAGCTCGAACTCGAGCCCGGCGAGCCGTTCGCGGTTCAGCGCATCGATGCCCGGGCGAACGTCTTGTCGTTTCTCGGTGGCGGCTTCGGGGGAACGGTGCGCTTTCCGGTCGCGGGCGGCGAGGTCGAGGCCGAGCTTCGAGGGACGAAGAAGGAGAGCAAAGTGGTGGCTCGAGTCGAGCGGCTCGAGCTGGCGATGATGCCCGGCCTGCGGGCGGCCACGGATCTGGCGCTCGCGGGCGTCGTCGGCCTCGACGTAGACGTGCAGCTCGCGTTCGACACGCCGGAGAAGAGCGAGGGCCAGATCCGGCTTCGAGCCGCCGGTCTCGAGACCCTGGACGGGGGAAAGCTGGCTGGATTCCCGGTTCCAGCCCTCGAGATCGGAGATCTGGACTGGGATCTACCGGTCGAGGAAGGAAAGCTCTTGGTGTCGAACCAACGGCTCTCCGGTCCCAACGTGGACGCGGTCCTCGACGGCCAGATCGTGCTCGCCAAGCCGCTCAGTCGCAGCCTCGTGAACCTCGTCATCCGATTCAAGCCAACCCCCGCGTTCCTACAAAAGGAGCCGCTCTTTGCGTCGCTGCTCAAGAACATCGACCCCTACAAGGGCGCGGATGGGTTCTACGGCTACCAGATCTCGGGCACCCTGAAGCGGCCCCGGTTCACCCCGAAGCGAGGCTGAGCAAACGGGGCCAAGGGCAGCGTCGTACATCGAGGCGCTCCACGTCCCTGCGGCTCCGTCTCGACGATCGAGGTCCAGCCGGTCAGGGTCGGCTGCGGGCGAGCGAGCGGAGCTGGGGCAAGAGCCGCTCGGTCGCCTCGAGGCCCTTCTCCCTGAGTTCTTCGGCTCGATAGAACTGCGTGAAGCCAAAGTCTCGGGTGTCGGGGAGAATGGGGATGTCGGCGGTGTAGGCCTGTCGCTCCCCGTTTCGGGCAAAACCCACCAGCTCGGCGTAGGCGATCATCTTGCCTCGGCGCACCGGGCTCCAGTTCTGCCAGGGGGCCACCCCGCGGTTCCATCCTTTGGGCCGGTTGATGACATTGACGCCGATCGTCCGGTCGGCGCCGAGCTCGCGGGTGACGTCCACCGGTACGTTGTTCACCCCGCCGGCGTCGATGTAGGTGCCCGGCGGTCCGCCGTCTTCGCCGGGATGGACGTAAGGAGCGAACACGCTGGGCAAGGAGACCGAGGCCCGAACCGCCTCCGCGAGCCCACCGCCGGTCAGCGCCCGCTCTTCGCCGGTGTCGAGGTCCATGGCCAGGGCGGCGAAGGGGATGGGCAGCTCCTCGATGCGGGCCGGTCCGAGCAGCTCACGGAAGTACTTCAATACGCGCCGGCCCTCGATGAGCCCGCTGACGAAGAACGAGGGGTCCACGAGCGTGAACAACCGGGTCCGGGTCATGCGCTTGGCCTGCTCGAGGGCGTCGCCGAGGCCCCGAGCGAGGACGAGGCCGCCCACCATCGCCCCGGCGCTGGTTCCGACCAGCACGTCGATGGGGATGCGCTCCCGGGCGAGCACCTCGAGCACCCCCAGGTGGGAGAGCCCGAGCGCCCCTCCCCCGCCGAGCGCGAGCCCAATGGTGCGACGCTCGAGCACCCGCACCACCCGCTCGGCCACCTCGTGCGGCCGACCGGGGAAGAAGCGGACCCGGTCCCGGGCCGGCGGACCGGCCCGCACCACCCGAACGTGCCGCCCTTGCCGCAGTCCGGGCGGCGCCGTCGCGCCCGGCCCACTGATGAAGGCGGCGAGGTCCACCGGCAGGCGGGTGAGGTGGTCGGCGGGGCCAATGACGATCTGCACCTGACCGGGGGGAGGCGTGAGACGCTGCGGGAGCGGCTCGAAGCGAAGGCCGTAGCGCTTCCCGAGCGAGACCCTCGCTCCTTCGGTGCACCAGACCGACGGCGGCCCGACCCCGACCTCCGGCCGAGAGGCCGCCCGAGCCAGAGCGGCGCCGAGCTCGCCGTCGAGGTCGTCGGTGCGCTCGAGCCCCCACACTTCGCCCGGCGGCGACTCCGCCGATCCGATCGGGAGCACCCGCTGGGCGAGGATCTCGGCGAGCCGCATGGCGGCGCTCGGGGTGGCCCGCACGAACGCCACGAAGTCGCGGGCGGGCAGCGCGAGCAGCCGGCTCGACACCAGCGCCCGGACGCTCGTCCCCCGCACCGCCCCTCGCATGACCGCGAGCTCGCCGACGACCGCGCCCCGCCGCAGCTCGGTGACGACCTGCCGCGGCGCCACGCCCTGGGCCTCGTGCAGGAGCTCGAGCTGCCCCTCCTGCACGACGTACACGAACGCAGCCGGCTCACCCTCCCGAAACAGCCACTCTCCGGGCTCGACCAACACGAGCCGGGCCCGCTCGGCGACCCGCTCGAGGTCCGCGGTGGCGGCGCCGGCGAACAGCGGCCGGCTTCGCAGGAAGACCTGCACCGCGTGGTCGGCGACCGACCGGGGCTTTGGCCTCCGGCGAAATCGCCCAGAATCGGCCACCACCGGGGGAGCTTGGCACGGCGCCGGCCGGGCCGGGTCAGCCCTCGGGCCGGTAACCGACCCGAAAGCCGCCCCAGTGGCGGCCCCGGACGCGGATCGGAGCCGACGCGTCCTTCATGAGCGCGTAGCGGCCTCCGCCAAGATCGCGCCGGTAGGTCTGAACGAGCGGGTCGGTCCGGGGCAGGCCGGCGGCGAGCCCCACCCGGTCGGAGAAGATGCGGCGGTTGCGGCAGTGGGCGTGGTTCCACACCGGATCTGGCCCCTGCGGCTGGGAGACCGCCCGGTTGTGGGTGGGGAGGTAGCCGTGGTCGTCGACGGCGGCCGCGAACACCACTCCGGGGACCCGGCCGAGCAAGGATTCCTGAAAGTCGGCGAACGCCCGGTCGGTGAAGCGGGTGAATCCGGTGAGGACCTGCGGTGGGTTCGTGCCCGCGATCGGCTGGTGGTCGCGGTCCCAGAGCTCCGCCTCGGTCAGCTCTCCTCGCTCGAGCGCAGCCTCGAACGCGGCGCTCGCAAAGGCCGCGCCTTCTTCCGCCAAACGAACGAACGGGGTGTCCGGCGTCTCGACCCCCGACCGGATGAACACCCGGCCAAGCTCCTCGGAGCTGTGGATCAGGGTATGGGCCCGGG
>DAIQNR010000037.1:0-27589 GCA_036788295.1 Myxococcota bacterium | reverse complement strand
TCGCCGGCCACCACCGCGAAGCCCTTGCCCGCCTCTCCGGCTCGGGCCGCCTCGATGGTAGCGTTCAGGGCGAGCAGGTTCGTCTGGGCGGCGATCCCGTCGATCTGCTTGGTCACCCGAGCGACCTCGACGAGGGTCTGCTCGCCGCCGGACAGCCGGGAGGCCATTCGCGCGACCCGCTCGACCAGGTCATCGACCCCCGCGAGGGCCTGGTCCACTTGCGCTCGACTCTGCCCGAGCTGGGACCGCGCGGCCCGCATCTGCTCCGCCGAGGCCCCGGCGGCGGCCGCGATCTGGTCCGCGTGGGCGCCGATTCGGCTCGCCGCCTCCCCCACTTCACCAAGCTGCGCCGTCTCGGCCTGCACCCCGCTCGCGACCGCTTCGAGGTGGCCAGCGAGTTCTACGATGTCCTCCGACAGCCGCGCTGCGTGACCCACGACCGCCCGGACCGGGTTCGTGGACGGCGCCGGCTCCACCTGCATGTTTTCGGTGTCGGTCGGCGCCGCGAAGACTTGAGGGAGCGACCGGCCTTCGGGGCGCGGTCAGCCGACGTGGGGAAGCGGGACCACCTCGCCCGCCGCGCGGCCTCCGTCCCATCGGGCCTCGACCTTCGTGCCCGGCGCCTCGTGCTCCACCCGCAGGTAGCCGAGCCCGATGGCCCCGCCGACCGTGGGCGAAAAGACGCTCGAGGTGAGCTCGCCCGCCGCCTTCTCCCCGTCCGGCGGCCAGAGCTCGGCGCCCCGAGGGGGAGGGACCAGGCCGAAGCGCAGGCCGACCAGGCGGTGCCGGACGCCGCCCCGGTGGGTCGCCCGAGCGATGACCTCCTGTCCGAGGTAGCAGCCCTTCTGCTGGTCGATCGCCTCGTCGAGGCGGGCCTCGAGTGGGAGGGTGTCGAGGTCGATGTCGACCCCATCGATGGGTTGCCCCGCTTCGACCCGCACGACCTCGATGGCCGCGTCGGACACCGCCACCGCGCCCGCCGCCACGAGCGCGTCGAGCGTCGCGCTCGCGTCGGGCACGTGCAGCTCGAAGCCGTGCACACCGAGCTCGTCGTCGCGGATGACCACGCCGGCCGGGCCTTCGACGAAGGCGAGCGGGCGGGGAGGAAGATCGGTGAACCCGGCCCTGGCGAGCACCTCCTCCGCCGCCGGACCGTGGATCGACACCACCTGCCGGTCCCCGGACCCGTCGGACAGCCGAACGTCATCCATCACGATGAACTTCAAGAGCTCGCCGGCCACCCGGGCGGCGACGACCTCGCGCAGCTCGATGAGCACCTCCGACGCCCGGCGCCGGACCCGGAGGACGCCCTCGACCCGGCCCTTGGCCGACGCCTTCACCGCGCGCTGGGCCTGCCCCACCTCGAGCTTGCTCACGTCGTTCGAGAGCATGCCGTTGAGGAAGCGGATGATGTCGTCGCCCTCGACCCGCAAGGTCAGTTGCTCGGGGCGCAGCAGCGCCCCCGCGCCGGTCCGGATCGCCCGGACCTGGGAGTCGACCTCAGGTGGCAGCTGAGGGGCTGTGTCGCTCTCGTTCTGCATGGCCTCTCACCAGTTTCGATGGACCCGGTCGGCCGGGAGCCCGAGCCGCCCGAGGGCCTCGGTGACCCCGTCCATCATGGCGTTCATCCCGCACACGAACGCGACCGCGTCGTCCACCGGGACCGGATCGTCGGCGAAAGCATCCTGCACCCACCGAGGATCGACCACCTCGATGACGTCCACCCGGTCTCGGCGCCACCGGTCGTAGTGACTCCGGTACGGAAACGCGTCCGCGGCGAGCGCGCCCATGAACAGCGTGACCTGCCCGAAGTCGGAGCGATCCTTGCGAATCATTTCGATGAGCGGGCGCACCGGCGCGAGCGCCGAGCCGACCGCAAACAGCAGCACGTCGCGGCCCCGGGCGGAATCCAGGGGGAAGCCCTTGCCCATCGGGCCGTCGATGGAGAACTCGGCCCCGACGGCGAGCCCGAGCCGGGCGGACGCCGGGGCGGCCACCAGCAGCTCGAGCCGGTCTTCGCCCGGCACCGACGCGAGCGCCAGGTACACCTTGCCCCCGTCGGCCGCGGTCGCCGCGATCACCTGCCCCGGCTTCGTGTGCTCCGCGCGGACCTCCGGGCTCGCATCGAGCCTGGCCCCTTGGAGCACCGCCGTCTCCTCCCACACCTCGGCCACCCGAACCGTTCGCATCGCGTTTCACGCTAGCAGCGCATCGCGGTCCCGAAAACCGGAGCCACGCCCCGAACCCAGGGGCTTTGCCCCACCCTCCGGTCGCAGGTACAAGCCGGGGACGTGGAGGGGTCCGTCGCGGGGCGCACCGGGGGCTCGATCGCCCGGGTTCTGCTCGTAGTGAAACAGAGCACGGCCGAGCGGGTCAACGCGCTCGAGAACCACGGCTCCTCCCGGCTGAGGCAGCTGCTCGAAGACGAGGACCGCAGCGTCCAGGACCTTCGCGGCTCGGACGCGGAGCACGCCGCTTCGATGCGGGAGGTGCGCCGGGTGCTCAAGTCGAGGGGGCTGCACGTGACCGAGCGCTCCGACCTGCCGTCCCGCGGGGTGCGCGGCTACGACCTCGTCCTGGCGGTGGGCGGGGACGGCCTCGTGCTCGGCGCGAGCCACGCCGTGCGCGACTCGACCCCCCTTCTTGGCGTCAATTCCGCCCCCAGCTTCTCGGTGGGGTTTCTCGCGGGGTGCACGTCGTCGACGCTCGAGTCGACGCTCGACGCGCTCGACGCGGCCGAGCTCGAGCCGCTCCTGGTGCAGCGGCTTCAGCTCGTGCTCGGCGACAGGACGGTGGCGGAGCCGGTGCTCAACGACCTCCTGTTCTGCGCCGACAACCCCGCGATCATGTCCCGATACCTGCTCATCTGGCCCGATGGGCAGGAGGTGCAGCGCAGCTCCGGGGTCTGGATCGCGACCCCGGCCGGGAGCACGTCCGCGCTCGCGTCGGCGGGCGGGCCGATCCTGCCCCTCACCGCCAAGCAGTTCGCTTTTTTCGTGCGCGAACCGTACGCGCCGCCCGGGGCTTCGGTCCGGTTTCGGTCTGCGGTGCTCGCCGAAGGCCAGGAGCTCGGGATCGAGTGCCGAACGCTCGGGGCGAGCGTGTTCGTGGATGGGAGCCACCGCCGGTATCCGATCGGGTTCGGGGAGACGATGCGGGTCAGCCTTCACCCGAACCCGTTGCGGCTCCTGCGCCGGCCGCGATAGCTCCTTCTACGGGCCGAGCTGCGTTGGTCCGGAGATGACCGACCGCGGCGCGCTGTACGACCTGCTCGACCGAGGCCTCGAGCTGTGGCACCGAGCCGAGCCCCACCCCGCTCACGAAGCGTGGGAGGCGGCGTGGCACCGGCTCGGGGGCCGGCAGAGAGACGAAGGGGAAGGCCCCGAGGAGGCCGCGCTCGCCCAGGCCCTGGTGCAGCTCGCCGCCGCCCGGGTGAAGGGCCCCACCGACGGGGGCCGGCGCCTGCTCGACAAGGCCCGGCGCGGCGTGCTCGAGGCGGCCTCGATGCGGCCGGCGGCGCTCGGGTTCGACGTCGCTGGGCTCGCGGAGGGGCTCGATCGGCCGGCCGACGCGCTGCTCGGCGACGGGGGCGCCCTGCCGTCCTTGCTTCCACCGCGGGTCCACCAGGCCGGGGTCGTGTACGGGCACGGGTTCGGTTCGGGGCCGATGTCCACCAAAGCCCTCGCGGTGAAAGCCGCGCTCACCGCCGAGGGCCTCGAGGTGCGCGCCCCGGCCCTCGACGACGGCGACTTCTTCGGCTTCACGGTCACGAGAGCCAGGGAGCGGCTGCGCCGGTGCCTGTTCGACCACACACTGTACATCGGCTCGAGCATGGGCGGGTACTTGGGGGCGCTGCTCGCCGAGGAGGAGGCGGCGCGGCCCCGCTCCCGAGTCGCGGCCCTGGTCTTGATGGCCCCGGCCTTCGATTTCGGCGCGCGGATCGAGCATCGGGAGGGCACAGATCGGGTGGCTCGGTGGCGGGCCGAAGGCGAGCTGGTCCTCGACCGCGCCGAAGGTCTTTCGCCCATGGCGATCAGCTCGGCGTTCCTCGACGACACCTCGCGGCATCCCGGCCGGCCCCCCGTCCGATCGCCCGCCTACGTTCTCGCTGGGCGGCAGGACGCGATCGTCCCCCTCGCCCTCATCGAAGCGGTGGTGAGCGCGTCGGACCCGGCGGTGGAGCTTGAAGTCGTGGACGACGACCACCGCCTGCACGCGTCGGTGGACCGCGCCATCGCCGCCGCGAAGCGCTTCGCGGCCCTCCTGCCACGAAGGCGGCCGGGCCCCTGAGCGCTCCGCACCGAAGCTCTGGCTGGCCTCGCCCCGGTGGATGAGGCACGCTTCGCGGATGACAGCGCCCGGCTACGATGACCGGATCTTTCGCGCCGTTGCCGATATCGAGCGCATGTATGCACGCATCGACGAGGAGGACCACTTTCGCCTCCTCGGCCTCGACCGCGACGCCAGCCCGGAGCAGGTGAAGGCCCGCTACGTCGCGCTCGCCAAGCGCTGGCACGCGGACGCCTTCTCCGGCATCGAGCTCGGAGAGCACCGGGCGAAGCTCGACGCGATCTTCCAGCGCATCGCCCAAGCGAACGAGGCTCTTCAGGATCCGGAGCGCCGAACCGAGCACCTCACCCTGCTCTCCCGAAAGGCGGCGGGCCTCAGCACCGACGTCGAGGCGATCCTGAAGGCCGAGGGCCTCGTGGACCGGGGCCTCGTCGAGCTGGGCCGGCGGCGCTTCGCGGAGGCCAGGGAGGCCTTCGCCGAGGCGGCGCAGATGAACCCGGACGACCCGCTCATCCGGACCCATCTGGCCTGGGCGACCTACCGGATGGATCCGAAGCGGCCGGAGGTCGTGAAGTCCGCCCAAGCGGGCTTGAAGGCGGCCCTGAAGACCCAGGAGAACCTCCCCGAGGCCTACCGCTACCTCGGCACCATCTGCCTCGAGGCCGAGCAATTCGATGGCGCCATTCGGTGGCTCGGACGATGCCTGGAGTGGTCGCCCGGGGACGTGGAGGCGAGCCGCCTGCTCCGTTTGGCCCAGGGGCGCAGGCACAAGCAGGCCAGCGCGAACCTCGGGGACCGCATCGCCCGCTGGTTCGGCAAGCGCTGACCCCCGTCGTTGAGACCGAAGGGAAGTCGGCGCACACTGCCGGTGCTTTCCCTGGGAGCCCGATGAAGACCGCCTCCACTTTCCTCACCGCCACCCTCGTTTTCGCATCCTGCACCCCCCAGGACCCCCCGCCGGAGGGATCATCGTCCGACCCGCTGGCCGAGGCCCCGGCCTCGACGCCCGCCGAGACCCCCCCGCCGCTGGTGCTCACCGAGTCGGGGGTCGTCGTGCAGCCGGCCGACCCCGCGGGGACGATCCCGACCGGATTCACCCTCAGCTTCCCCGAGCCGGTCTCGCCGAGCGAATCCGGACCCGCTCCGGATGAGCTTGAGCTGCTCCCCGGCGGGGTGGGCGCGGTCCGCTGGATCAGCGACCGGACGATGCAAGTGGACGCCATGGAGGCGCTGCCTCCCGAGACCCAGGTCCGCTTGAAGGTGGCGCGGCTGTGGACCAGGCGGGGCTTCACCGAGGGGCCTGCGCTCGACTTCCGGTGGAAGACCCCTCCCTTTGCGCTGCTCGAGGCCCGACTCGAGCGCCTCGAGGCCGGAAGCGCCGAGGTCACGCTCGCGTTCAGCGGCCCCGTCGCCCTGAGGAGCGTGCGAAAGGCGCTGAAGCTCCGGCTCGGCGGGCGAGCGCCGGGCGGGTTCGGCCTGCGACCGACCGACGACGCCCGAACCCTCCGGCTCGACGTGAAGGACCGAATGATCGGGGACGAAGGCGCGCTCCGGGTGCGGCTCGCCCCCGGGGTGCCGATGGCGGGGCGACCCGGCATCGAGGCCCCCACGGCCGAGTTCGAGCTCGAGGTGGGCGGACCGAAGCGCACCGTCCGCATCCTCGGGGCCCACCTGGTGGAAGGCTCCGACGGATGGACCGCGCAGATCGTGTGCACCGACGAGGCCTCCGGCCCAGCGGGCATCTACGTCTACCTTCACGGGAACTACTACGAGACCTCGCCCCGCTGCGTGCTCGACGAGGCCTCGGTGGAGCGCCACTTGCGCATCTCCGGGGTCGAAGACCTCCGGGTCAGCGCCACTCGGGGCGGATTTCGCGTCCTGAACCCCATCCCTCGGGGGAGCGCGAGCGTGACGATCGACGTCGGCGCCCGGTCCGTGGACGGGGGCACCGTGCGGGAGCGGTTTCGCACGACCTGGACCGTCCCTCAGCGAACCCCGCGCCTCGACTTCGCCGTGGCCGGGCGGTACCTGCCCCGCGACCGCATCGACCAGATCCCGGTCCGGGCCCTGAACGTGTCCCGGGCTCGGCTCTCGATCCACCGGGTACCGCCCGAGAACCTGACCGCGTGGGCGGGCGGAGACGAGCACATCTCGGAGCGAACGTCGGACCCCATCGCGAGCGCCGTCCTCGACCTCCCAAAAGCCGTGGACGCGGTCCACCGGCTCCCGATCGACCTGTCGCCGTATCTCAGCGGCGACCAGGGCCCGTTGAGGGGCCTCTTTCAGGTTCGACTCGAGGAAGTACCCCCCGAAGGAGAGCGATCGGCGGCCTCGGCCCAGCTCTCGGTGGTGGTGACCGACCTCGATTTGGTGGTGAAGCGGGCGCCGGGCGTGGTCCGGGCGTGGGTGATCGATACCCATAGCCTCGCCCCGAAGTCCGGGGTGCGGGTGCGCCTGGTTCAGCCGAGCGGGACGACGAGGGGCGAGTGCCAGGCGAGGTCGGACGGGCGGTGCGTGCTGCACTACGCCAGCCAGGGACCGGGCGGAGTCGATTTGCCCGAGCCGTTCGGAATCATCGCCGAGACCGACGGCGACGTGGCCTATCTCGCGTTCTCGGAGCTGAAGACGCCGGCCCGCGACCTGCCCGACCACGGCGAGGAGGACGGCGAGGCAGAGGCGGAGGCGAGCTACCGCGCCGCCCTGTTCACCGACCGGGGGGTGTACCGGCCGGGCGAGACCGCGCACGTGGTCGCGGCGATGTGGACCGCAGCTCGGGCCGGCGCCCCGCCGGCCGGGCTCCCGGTCGAGCTGCGGCTCATCGACCCCCGAGGGACCGAGCGCGAGCGCGCGGTCCTGAGCACCCCGACGAGCGGCGCGGTGCACCGCGACTACCGCTTCCCGCCCACCGCCGCCACGGGCGCCTACGTCGTCGAGGTGCGGGTGGGCGGCCGCTTCGTCGCCCGCCACCGCTTCGCGGTCGAGGCGTTCGTCCCCGAGCGCATGCGGGTCGAAGTGGAGCCCACCAAACCGTTGTTCGTCGAAGAATCGCCCCAATTTCGGGTGGAGGCGGCGTGGCTGTTCGGAGGGTCCGCGGCCGGCAGCCGGGTGGAGCTGTCCTGCCTGCTTCGGGCGGAGCGGCCGAGGTTTCCGGACTTCGGTGACTTCGTGTTCGGCCGGCGGGCGCCCGAAGGGGCCCAGGTCCGGCCGCTCGGCGAAGTGACGGGGACCATTGGACCGGACGGCGTCGCCGCGCTCGCCTGTCCGCCGCTCGATCCCCGGGCCCGGGCTCTGGGCGCGGCCAGGGTGGAGGCCCGGGTCGCCGTCTTCGAGGGCGAAGGAGGCCGGGCGACCCGCGGCACGAGCGCGGCCGCCCTCATCGCGACCCCGGTGCAGATCGGTCTATCCACCGACCGGGACCAGATCGAGGTCGGGCGCCCGGTGACCGTCCGCGGCGTGGTGATCGGGGGCGAGGGCCAGCTGCTGGCCAAGAAGACCTCGGTGAAGGTCTCGCTCTCTCGGGTCGAGCGGGAGCAGGACTGGACCTTCGACCCCGACACCGGCCGCTGGACCTACAGGGAGCACCACCGGCTCTCGACGGAGCAGGAGGTGGAGGTCACGACCGACGGGGGCCGATTCGAGGCGGTGGTCGTCGCCGGTCGGCGGTCCGGGACCTACGTGATCGCCGCCCGCTTCGGCGCGGCGTCGGCCGAGATCGAGCGGCGCGGCACCGGATCGAGCTACTACGACTGGTCGTACGGGGAGCGAAGCACCCACATGACCCCCCGTCCGGAGGCGCCGACGGCGGTGCCCATCGACCTGCCTGCGCAAATCGGGGTCGGAGAGCCGGTCGTCGCCAAGGTGCGGATCCCCTACGCCGGGCGGGCGCTGCTGTCGGTGGAAGCGGACGAAGTGATCGAGGAGGTGTGGAAGGACGTGAGCCCCGGTCCGCTCGAGTTCACGTTCAACCTGAAGAGATCGGTCCCGACGGTGTACGTCACCGCGCTCGTGCTGCGGGATCCGCACGCCGACTCGGCGGAGAGCTTCGTGCCTGCACGCGGACTCGGGGTGGCGAAAGCGGCGGTGCGACCCGACGCGCTCATGCTCCCGCTCACGATGGCCGCGCCGAAGGAGCTGAGGTCGAGCGGCCGGCTCGACCTCGCGTTCGAGCTTCCCGGGGCCGAAGCGGGCACGGAGCTGTTCGTCGCGGTCGTGGATGAAGGGGTGCTGTCGCTCACCAACTTCAAGACCCCGGACCCGCTGTCGGACCTCGTCGGCGAGCGCCGGCTCGGGGTCACGACGTACGAGACGGTCGGCTGGAAGCTCGTGCTCCCCGCCGGCGGCCCGGGGGGAAAGACCGGAGGCGACGGCGAAAGCGGCGAACCAGGCGCGGCGATGCCGGTGAAGCCGGTCGCGCTGTGGTCGGGGCCGGTGGCGGTCGAGGACGGAGCGGCCCGAGTGACGTTCGACGTGCCCGAGTACCGGGGCACCCTTCGGGTGATGGCGGCGGCGATCTCGCCCCGCCGGGTGGGCAGAGCGGAGGCCAAGGTCCAGGTCCGCGACCCGGTCGTACTCGAGCCGACCGTGCCCCGAACCCTCGAGCCCAGGGACCAGGTCGAGGTCCCCGTCCGGGTGACGAACGTCTCCGGCCGGCCCCAGGCCCTGGACGTCCACCTGACCGCGGTGCCGCTCGGGCCCGCGGAAGGGGGGCTCGACGCCGACGCCAAGCCCGAGCTTCTAATCGGGATCGAGCCTGCCTCGTCCAAGCTCCGGCTCGAGGACGGGGCCTCGGCCACGGTGTGGTTCACGGTCGAGGGCCGATCCGGCGCCGGCGCGGTCCGGTTCGAGGCCACGACCGAGTTCTGCCCCGATGAAGCGTGCCGGAGCAGAGAGCCGACGAGGGCCAGCCAGACCGCGGTCCTGCGAGCGGATCGGCCCCGTGAGCGGTTTCAACGGATCGAGCGGCCCACCGGACCGGTCGAAATCGGGGCTCTGCTGCCTCCTTTCATCCCCGGCACCGAGACCACGCGCGTGGTCTTCACCACGAACCCCTACGCCGAGGCCGGGGCCCACCTCGTGCATCTGCTCGACTACCCGTTCGGCTGCGCCGAGCAGACGAGCTCCCGGCTGCGGGCGCTGTTCGTGATGGACCGCTTCGTGGGCGTGGCCGACGAGGAGCGGCGGCGAGCCCGCATCAAGGAGGGGATCGAGCGGCTCCTGTCGATGCAGACCGCGAGTGGGGGCTTCGCGTTTTGGCCCGGCGGCAGCGAGCCCTCCGCTTGGGCGTCGCCCTACGTCATCGACCTGCTGCTCGACCTCGAGAGCGACGGCTGGCCCGTTCCGGGCGAAGCCAAGAGCCGGGCTCTGCGCTGGGCCAAGGAGGTGGCGGGACGAGATCCGAATGACCCGAGCACGCCGTACCTGCTGTACGCGCTCGCGAAGGCGGGGCAGCCGGAGCCGGCGCTGGTGAAGGCTGCGGTCGAGCGGCTCGCTCGCTACCCCGAGTACCGGCGCCAAGAGGCCCGGCTGCTGCTGCTCGCCGCGCAGCGCCGGGCGGGGGACCGCCGCGCCGACTCCGAGCTTCAGGAGATCGCGAGCCGGCCGTTCGCGGAGCGGGACCGGTACGGGTACGCGTCGGCTCGGCGCCAGCGCGCGCTCGAGGTCGCGGTCTTGGCCGAGGCGTTCGGGGCCGCTCCTTGGCTCGAGTCGAGGGTGCGCGAGCTCGGCTCCCTGCTCGAGCGGTCGAGCGCGTCGTACACCACGCAGGAGCTGGCCTGGGCCGTGACGGCCATCGCCCGGTACGTCTCCGCGCCGAACGAGCTCCCGAAAGCGAGCCTGCGGGACGGGGGCCGGGTCGTGGCGCCGGACCCGGGGGGCACCAAAGCGACGATGAGCTGGACCGTCCTTCGGGCGAGCGAGCGGCCCCGGCTGCGCCTCGAGTTCGAGCCCGGCGACGGCCCGGCGCCGTTTCTGATGCTTCTGTCCCAAGGAGTGTCTCCTGACGGCGCCTGGAAGCTCGGGGGCGAGGGTCTGCGCATCACCCGCCGGCTCGTGAATGCCCGCGGCGAGCCCATCGACCGGCCGCTGAGGCTCGGCGAGCGGCTCTATTCGCTCACCGAGATCGAGAACCTGCGCCCGACCAGGCTCGATGACCTGGCGGTGGTGGATCCGTTCCCGGCTGGGCTCGAGCCAGACGGGTTGCCGAGCCCCGACGAGGCGCCGTCCTTCGTCGATGCGCGATGGGCGTTCGAGCACGCAGACCTCAGGGACGACCGGATCGAAGCGTTCGGCAAGCTCCCTGCTCGGGCCAAGGCGCAGCTCGTGGTGCCGCTGCGAGCGGTCAGCGCCGGTGCGAGGCAAGCCCACCCCCCGGTGAGCGCCGAGGGGATGTACGACCCGGAGGTCTGGGCGAGGGCGGCGTCGGCGCCGATCGAGGTGCGCCGCCCGTGAAACGGTGGCCCATCGCCGCGGTCGTCGCCTCCTCGCTCGCGGTGGCGGCGGTCGGGGGGGCGGCCCGGCTCGTTCCCCTTCCCGAAGGCTTCTTTTCCCCGCCCTCGACCGTCGTGACCTGGGCGGACGGGACCCCAGCCCACGTCTTTTTGTCCCCGGACGAGAAGCTGCGGGTCCCGGTGTCCCTCGATGCGGTCGACCCGGCGTACCTCGACGCGCTTTTGGCCTTCGAGGATCAGCGCTTCTTCTCCCACCCCGGCGTGGACGTGCTCGCGGTGCTGAGGGCGACGGTGATGAACGCCGTCGCTGGGCGGGTGGTGTCGGGGGCCTCGACCCTGACCATGCAGCTCGCGCGGATGCGGGAGCCGCGGCGCCGCACGCTGGGCGCGAAGATCGTGGAGGTCTTTCGCGCCCTTCAGCTCGAAGCCCGCTTCGACAAGCGGACCCTGCTCGAGGCCTACGTCACCTACGCTCCGTTCGGCGGCAACCGGGAGGGGATCGAGACCGCGTCGCTCGCGTTCTTCGGGCACGGCGCTCGGCACCTGTCCCCGGACGAGATCGCGCTGTTGCTCGCGGTGCCCCAGCGCCCCACCCCGCGGGCCCCCGGCCCGGGCAACATCGAGCGGGCGACGGCAGCCCGGGACCACGTCCTGGCCGTCCTTCGGTCCCGAGGCCGGTTCGTGGACGCGCCCGATCCACGGCCGGTCCCAAACACCGTGGAGCCGCTCCCGCGGGAGATCCCTCACCTCGCGTACGACCTGAAGGCCCGAGCCTCGGGGTCCGGGGCGACAGCGAACGGTCTCTCGTCCCGGACCGTCCTCGGCACGACGCTCGACCGGGCGACGCAGCGGGCGGCCGAGGCCCAGGTCGCGGCCCGGCGTCAGGGCCTCCAGCGCCGCGGCATCGATGGGGGCGCGGTCGTGGTCACCGAGCACGCGACCGGAGAGGTCCGGGCCCTCGTAGGCAGCCTCGACTTCTGGTCCGGGGCGCACGGATCCCAGATTCCCGGGTTCTTTCTGCCCCGCTCGTCCGGATCGACGCTGAAACCGCTCATCTACGGGCTCGCGCTCGAGCGAGGGCTGGTGCTTCCGACGACCCTGCTCGCCGACGTGCCTCGATCGTTTCCTGGCTACCATCCGGAGAACTTCGACGGCCGGTTCGAGGGGGCGGTCCCGGCCCACGAGGCGCTCGCCCGATCGCTGAACCTCCCGTTCGTAGACCTGCTCGCGACGCTCGGGGTGGACCGCTTCGTGGGCGCGCTCGCGGCGGCCGGGGTCGAATCCCTGCACGGCGAATTCGGCCAGCACGGGCTGTCGGCCGCCGTCGGGGGGGTCGAGCTGAGCCCACTCGAGCTCGCCCAGCTCTACGGCGCGATCGCGACCGATGGCGCGGTGCGGCCGCTCTTCTGGAGGGCTGGAGCCCAGCCCGGGCCTGCCCGCCCGTTCGTGTCGGCGGCGGTGGCGCACCTCGTCCGCGACGCGCTCGACGACCGGGATCGGCCCGATTTCGCCGACCGCTCTCGGGCTCGTGGCCACGCCCCCGGGGTGTTCTGGAAAACCGGGACCAGCTTCGCCCACCGCGACGCCTGGGCCGCCGGCAGCGACGGGGTTCACACGGTGGTGGTCTGGCTCGGCAACCCGGACCGTCGCTCGAGCCCGGCCTTGGTCGGCGCCGAAGCGGCGGGGCCTCTGTTCTTCGACGTGCTCGAGGCGCTCCCCGGGGGGAGGCCCAAGGACAAGAGCCCGCCGGCCGGTCTGGCTGCGATCGAGGTCTGCGCCGTCAGCGGCGCGGTGGCTGGTCCGGATTGTCCTCATCGCCGAACGGGGCTCGCGCCCCGCCACCGGGTGCCGACGGTGACCTGCCCCCTGCATCGGGCCTTGTGGATCGATGCCCAATCAGGGCTGGAGGTGGATCCGGGGTGCGCCGGCGCCGCGCCCGAGCGCCAGGTGTTCGAGCTGTGGCCAGCCGACGTGCTTCGGCACTTGGGGCCCGGCGTGCGCCGGCTCCCCGGGCCCCCGGCGAGGGACCCTCGATGCGCCGCGATCCCGCGGAGTCGGCCCGAGATCCGCTCGCCGCCCGTCGGGGTGAAGATGCTGCTGCCCGGCGTGGCCCCAGACGCGCAAGAAGTACCGCTCGAGGCCCATGGAGAGGGCGACCTGACGTGGTTCGTCGACGGCACCTACCTCGGCTCGGCGCCAGCGACCGAGCGGCTGTGGTGGACCCCCTCCGCGGGACGGCACGAGGTCTTGGTGATGGACGGCGCCGGGCAAGCGAGCACCCGCTGGGTGGAGGTGATCGCGCCCTGAGCCGGCGGTCGCGCCTTGATCCTCCGACCGGCAGAGCGGAGGGTCTCGGGGGTGACGCCCGCCGGCCGACGCCCAACCGTGGACGAGCTCGCCCAGGGCGTCGAGCGGGGCGACCGCGCCCTGCTCGCCCGGGCGATCACCCTGGTGGAATCGAAGAACCCCCGTCACCGGGAGAAGGCCGCGGACCTGCTCCGCCGCGTCGGCCCGAAGGCCGGCGGCGCCCACCGGGTGGGGATCACCGGCGTCCCCGGGGTGGGCAAGTCGACCTTCATCGAGGCCCTCGGGCTGTTCTTGGTCGAACGAGGCCACCGGATCGCGGTGCTCGCGGTGGACCCGTCCTCGAGCCGCTCCGGGGGGAGCATTCTCGCCGACAAGACGAGGATGGAGCGGCTCACCCAGCACCCGGCCGCCTTCGTTCGGCCGTCCCCATCCAGCGGAACGCTCGGCGGAGTCACCCGGGTGACCAGGGAGACCATGACGGTGGTCGAAGCCTCGGGGTACGACGTCGTCCTCGTCGAGACGGTCGGGGTGGGCCAGTCGGAGACGGTGGTCGCCGACATGGTCGACTTCTTCCTCGTCCTCATGCTGGCCGGCGCCGGCGACGAGTTCCAAGGGATCAAGAAGGGCGTCCTCGAGCTTGCCGACATGCTCGCCGTCAACAAAGCCGACGGCGACAACCGGGTGCGAGCCCGAAAGGCCGCCGCCGAATACCGCTCGGCGATGCACATCATGACCCCGGCGGACGCGGCGTGGCAGCCCCCGGTCCTCACCTGCTCGGCGGCCGCCGGGGAAGGTCTCGATGAGGTCTGGAGGCAGGTCCTCGACCACCGGCGAACGCTCGAGGCCTCGGGGGCGTTTGCCGCCAAGCGGCGAAGCCAGCAGCTCAGGTGGGTGCGCGCGATGGTCGAGGATCGGCTGCTGGCCCGCTTCCGCGACCACCCCGCGGTCGCCGAGGCTCTGCCCGGCATCGAGGCGTCGGTGCTCGATGGCCGGCTCCCCCCCGCTGCCGCCGCCGACGCGCTCTTGGCCGCATTCGACCGCCCGATCTGACCCGGGGCAGGCAGACCGAAGCTTCTCCGGCCGCGGATTTCGCCTCGTTCGAAACTCAGACCTCGTCCCGAAATGCGAACGTCGCGGCGAGGTGGAGCAGCCGGGCCCGGTCCCGGATGAGCGCCGCTTCGGGGAGCGATCTCGACTCGGGCTCCACCACCAGATGGCCAGAGGGCAAAAAGCCGAGCCTCCACCGCTCGCTGTCCGCCTCCCAAGCCGCGACGTCGCCGAACAGCGGCGCCGACCGACCCGGGGCGAGCAAGGCCCCCAGCACCTCGAGACCCGCAAACACCCGGAGCGCAAACTCCGGAGCCGCGCTCGGGAGCCGGCCCTCGGCGGCGAGCGCCCGAAGCGCGGAAGCCGCATCGCTCGGGGCCGCCGTGAGCAGCCGGTCCAGGATCGACGACAGCTCCAAGGCAACGGGAGGCAGCGAGTCGGTTTCGACCTCGACCGACAGGTCCCGAACCATCCCGCCCGCCTCCATCCTCCCGTCGGCTTCGAGTACGAGCCCCGGTGGCTTCACGACCGCCTTCGCCCACCGAGCCGAAGTGGCCCCCTCGGCCGCCGGCCGGAGGCTGAACCGGGCGTGCACGCGGCCTTGGTGCAGTTTGAGCCGTCCTTTGAGGTGCCCGCCGGGCACCGGGGCGGAAAAGAACAGCTCGACCGGTTCTTCGGCCGCCTGGGCCTCCTCGGCCAGCGCGACGAACAGCCCTCGCAGCCCCTCTTTGCGCCGCGCCACGAGCCGCTCACGCAGGCGCCGCTCGGCCGAGGCCCGACCCGGTTGCTCTCGGCGCCGCTGCTCGTCCCGCTTGTGCTGGCCGCCGAGCGGGGCACCTACCACCGCCCGGGTGACGTCGGTCCGAATCGTTTGGATGTCGGCATCACTGTCGTACTGCCCGTCGAGCGCGTTCGCCGGGTCGAGGAAGGCGAGAACGACCGGATCATCGCCATCCCCGTCGGTCGCTTCGGCCACCGGTGCGCTCAGGTGCTCCCCGGTCCGAAGACGGGTCATCGCATTGCCAGCCGCGGTGATGGTGATGACGCTCATGGCGCGCGACCCAGACGGTCGCATGGTGGGTATCGGTCGCACATCGGCCAGGTTGCTTGGAAACGGCTCTTGAACGTCAGCGCCGGCCCGTGCCAGTTTCCGTCGCTACCATGGGCCGACGGCGGTCGAGATGGGTGCTAGGCATCGACCTCGGCACCACCCACACGGCCGCCGTCGCCCTGACGGACGGCTCGGACGAGCCCGTTTCGGTGCTCCACGGCCGCAACCGCCCGGTGATGCCGTCGGTCGTCTCGCTCAAGAACCCCCAACTGCCCCTGGTGGGCTGGCTCGCCAAGGACATGCTCCTGACCGACCCGCTGACCACCATCTCGGGCTGGAAGCGGTTCTTGGGGAGGAGCGAGCGCAGCGAGTACGTGCAGCGGTACCGCCACCGGTTCCCCTTCCGCATTCAGACCGACCCGAGCGGCGCGCTCGGCGCCGTGGTGGGCCCCCAGGTGTACTCGTTCGAGCACATCGCGGCGCTCGTGCTCGACCAGGTCCGGCTCCAGGCGGTGGCGGTGCTCGGCGAGGAGGTGGACCGGGTCGTGATCGCGGTACCGGCCCACTTCACCGCCGCCCAGCGCCACGCCGTGCTCGAGGCCGGACGCCGAGCCCGGCTCGAGGTGCTGCGTCTCGTGAACGAGCCGACCGCGGTCGCGCTCGCGTTCGGCATGGAGCAGAGGCTCGACGCCCACCTGCTCGTCTTCGACCTCGGGGGAGGCACCTTCGACGCCACCCTGATCGAGCTGGTGGACAACATCTTCGACGTGCGGGTCACCAGGGGAGAGGGCTTCCTCGGTGGCATCGACTTCGACCGCGCGATCATGAACCGGTGCCTCGACATGCTGGAGCACCGCCACCGGGTCGATCTGTCCGCCGAGCCGGTGGTGGCCCAGCGGGTCCTGAACGCAGCGGAAGCGGCCAAGATCAGGCTCTCTGAAGCCGAAGAGACCCGCATCCTGGTCCCCGGCATCGGCACCGACCGCAACGGGGCCTGGTTCGACCTCGACTACCCGCTGACCCGCCGGGAGCTCGAAGCCCGCACCGCTCCGCTCGTGGAGAAGACGGTCGGCATCGTGGAAGAGATGACCCGAGGCCGGCAAATCGACCACATCCTTGCCGTGGGAGGGCAGTCTCGCATGCCGCTGGTGCTCCGCCGGATCGCGGAGGTGCTCGGGCAGACCCCGCTGACCCACCTGAACCCGGACACCTGCGTCGCCCATGGCGCCGCCCTCGTCGCCCGGGGCGAAGGCCGATTCGACGGCGCCGTGCTGCTCGACGTGCTCTCGGTGCCGATCGGGCTCGTGTTTCCGGGGGGTCGAACCGAGTTCATCTTCGACGCCGGCTGCAACCTGCCCGCCCAAATCTCGATCCCGGTCCCTCGCCCGACCCGGACGCCAGATCTCGCGGTGGGGGTCTGGCAGGGGCCGTCGCTGACCTCGAGCGAGCGCAACGTGCTCGGGATCTTCCACCTCGCGCCGCACCTCTTCGAGGGGTCCGATCCACTCCGGCTCGAGCTGAGCTTGTCCGAAGACCTCGAGATCGGCGCCGCTTTCGTCAGCGGGGGTCGCAGAGAGCCGCTGCGCCTCGAGCGCACCCCTCAACGGCGCAGCATCTGAACCTTGGGCCGCGGCATCGCCCCGGAGCGCTCGAGCCGGCGCTTCGCCTCCTGCGCGAGCAGCGGGTGGACCCGCTTTCCGCCCACGAAACCGGCCAAGAGCTGCACCGAGACCCCTTCGAGGTCCCGGACCGCCCGGCGCATGCGAGCGAGGTCGTTGCGGTGGGCGGAGACGAAGGCGCGGGCCCGAAAGAGCTGCACCCGCACATCGAACAGCGCCTTGGCGCCCGGGTCGTAGCCGGCGAGGAGCTCGTCCGCCTCGATGGGGTTGCCCGAGCGCGCCCACGCCTCGGCCACCACCCCGGCGAGGTTCGCACGGGTGGCGAGGTCCGGAGTCTTTTCGAGCTCGACCTCGTCGGCGATCAGCCGCGCCGCCTTCAGGTCCCCGAGGTTCAGGTGGATCATGACCCGCATCCCTCGGATCTGGTTCACCACGAGCTTCTGCCCCTTCGCCAGGTCGGCCCGCTCGAGGATCGCGAGCGCCGCCTTCGGGTCGTCCTGCATCTCGAGCTGCGCTGCGGCGATGATCGCGGCGTGCTCGCCCTTGTCCACCCTCGCTCCGAGCTGCTCGACCCGGCGCGACCGCTCCTCGGGGGTGAGGTCCCCGTCGCCGAGCAGCTCGCCGAGCGCCTCGGAGCGGCCGAGGTTTCGGCGGACCCACAGGGCGGCCCCGCCGAGCGCCACGGTGATGGCCAAAGCCACGAACAGCGGGATCGTGGACTCGAGCCCGCTCCAAAATCCGAGCGCGAGCAGCCACGTCACCACCACGACGCCGAGAGCGAGCCGAGCGAGGCTGCGCACCTGGGACCGGGCCTGGGCGGTGGCCTTGGCGCGGGCCTGGGAGGTGTCGGAGAGCCGGGCGAGCTCCGCTTTCGGGTCGTGGCGCCCCTTCTTGGCCATGGACAGCTTTGCTAGCGCAGCCGGCGCGGCGCGGAAACTGCGAAGACCCTCATCGCCGTCCGGACGGCGCCGGGCTCGGTTATCGATTTCCCGCGCGGCCGCCGGTCATTCGCCATCCACGAGGGCGAGGCGGGGGCCGCCGGGGCTGGGGGACGGGGACCGTGGGTCGCCGAGCCGCCCGTGGGGTCCCACCATCAGCAACCCCGTCGGCGTCCAAGCCGCCCACGCGATCCCGGGCGGGGGTGGCGGGGGCCGCGGGCGCTCGCCGCCGGGAACGGGTTCAGGCTGCCGTGGCGCCGGCTCGAGCACGAAGGAGCGGAGAATGAACCCTCCGTCGAAGCGAAGCTCGAGGTCGTGTCCGGGAGGCTCGGCCCGGGCCGACACCAGGGTGAGGCCCTCGATGCGCTCGAGACCTTCCCGCACCCAGTCGTACGGGCTTCGGGCGTCGAGGCACGACGCGATCACCCCTTCCGGTCCATCGAGCCGCCACACCCCCTCCACCACGACGCCGTGGCTTCCTTCGAACGTGCGCTGCTCGAAGGACAGCAGGGGGTTCGCGAGCCGCAGCGACCTCCGCTCGCGAGTCCCCAGGTCGACGACGAGGTGCCACTCCTTGTCGAGCCCGGCCGCGGCGCTCCAGCACCGCTGCCCGCACAGCTCGTCGAGACGGGCCAGGTCATCCGCTCGGTCCACCCCGTCGGCGTAGCAGCGGAGGTTGCCGTCGTCCATGCCAAGCCCAGGCCTTCGCCGCGGCGGGCCCTCCGCGCCCCACATCGGGTACGATCGGGTCGTGCGCGGCGGTTGGTTCGGAGACGATGGAGCGGAGCTCGAGGCCGCGGTCGACGTGGCCCTCATCGCCCTGCTCGCCTCAGGCGATGGCCTCGCCTGGGATCGGCTGGCCCGGGTGCTCGGCGAGACACCCGCCTTTTCCAGGGTCGATTGGGATGAGCTGCCCGCACGGGCCGAGCTGCTGCGGGCCGACGCGCCCCTGTTCTCGGAGGTCCGGGAGCGCATCACGGGGCAGCTGCGGCGCTCGTCGCTCGGAGGGCCGGCGGTTCGGGCCGCGAACCGCCTTCTTGGCGAAGACCCCGCCGACGAGGCCGCGTCGCTCGTCGCCGACGTCGCTTCGCGTCTCGGCATCGCCGCCGCCGTGTGTCCGAGGGCTGAAGGCCTCCCCCGGGCTCGCTTCGACGACCCGAACGACCCCACCGACCTGCCCCTTCACGCGGCGCTGGCTCGGGCCGACGTCGCTGAGCGCGGACTCCTGCTCGCGAAGCTGCAGACGGCGCGGGCGGTCTTGGCCGCGCTCGGAGATGGCGCCCGAGTGGAGGCGCTCGGCCGGCGCATCCCGAGCGGAGCGGCGCTGCTGCAGGCCGACGCCGTGGTGAAGGCGGACGACGGAGTCCGGCACCTCGTTCGGCTGCTGGGCCCGGGCGAGGCCCTCCATCCTGGCGAGGCCGCTCGCTGGATCGAACTGGCCGAGCGTCCCCCCCGCGGGTTCTTGGTGGTCGTGGCCCACGTCGGTCGGCCCTGGCCCCCGGACCGAGGCTTTCTCGAAGCCCCGCCCGAGGACGGACCTCGGGTCCTCGCCCTGCCCTCCCACGGGTTTTGGCCCTCTGGAGTTTCCAGGGGGCCGACCGGCGGGTAACGAGCCCCGACCTCATGCTCCCTCCCGGCGACACGGACCCCATGAGCGAACGAGCCCAGGTTGCGGCCCGGCTCGAGCGGGCGCGACCCTCGCTCGAGCGGGATCTCGAGGCCTTGTCCACCGCCCACGACCGGCTCGGAGCTGCCCGGGACCTGTTTTCCCGGCTCGGCTTCGAACTGTCGGGAGGGGGACCGCGCCAGCCCGTCTTCGCCCGGTGTCCGGGTCCGCCGGGCGGCGCGCGCATCCTCGTCCACCACCGGATCTGGGCCCGACCCGGGCCGGTGATCCGAAGCGGCGACAGCTACGCCGGCCCCGACGTGGTCCGGGGTCTCGGACCGATGCTGGCGGCTCTGTACGGCATCGAACCGCAGGGGGCCGACCTATGGTTCGGGCTGTCGTGGCCCGGCGCCGAACTGTCGGCCGCTGGTGCCAAGGTCCCCCCGCTCGATGGCGTGATCCTCGGCGCGGGGACGTGGCCGGGGGGACGCCCGGCCGTGGTCGGGGGCGCCCGAGGACGGCTCGGGCTCAGGCTGAACCTCGCGACGGCGCAGCGGCCGTGCGCGGCGGACCGGGTGGTGGGGGCGGCCCGAAACCCGCTCGCCGAGCTGGCCGCGCTCAGCTCGGAGCTCGCCGGGGCCGCGCACCTGTTTCTCGAGGCCCAGCCCATGCGAGTGGCCGAAGCGCAGCACTTCGCTCTGTCCGGTTTCGACCTCGACGCCTTCGCCGACCGGGAAGGTCTGCGGGTCCGTCGTCACGACGACGCGCTCGACGCCATGGAGGCGCTGTGGACGAGGCCGGCGGTGGAGCTGCTCTGCCTGCTCGGCGACGGCGACGCCGACCGGGTCTCGTCGGAGGCCGAGGCGCGGCTCGCCGTCTACCTCGTACCCGACCTCGACCCCGGGGCGGTGATGGAGCGGGTGGCGGCGTTCGTGGCCAAAGCGGCCCCCGACGTGTGCTTGCAGCTCACCGACGACACCCCGCCGTGGACCAGCGGGCTGGCGAAGCCGGCGGAAGAGGCGGTCCGAGATGCGTACCGGAGGGCCTTCGGAGCCCGGGGGGTCATTGTGCGCCAGGCGGAGCCGCTCCCCGAGGCGGCGCGGTTCGCGGAGGTCGCGCCGGTCGTCTGCGCCGCCACCGCCCGCCCCGACCTCGGCCCCGATACGCCGGGGGAGCGGCTCCCCTGGAGCCACCTGGTCGGGGCCGCGACCCTCTATGCCCAGCTGGTCTCGGCGTGCGACGACGTGTTCGGGCGACGCCGCTGAGGAAGAAACGCCGGATCTGGACGCTCGAGAGCGCGGGCGTAGGCCATCGTGTCTTCGGCGGCGCTCATGATGCCGTCGAGCGGGCAACCCTGCTTGACCTGGCACGAAGCGAAGCCTCGACCCACCCCGAGCACGCGCAGGCTCGGGTTGCCCGACGCCCGCCGCAGGTGGCGCAGGCTCTGGCAGCACTCCTTGACCCGACGCTCGTCGTCGAGCGCGCACACCGCGAGGTCCACCCTCGTGGTCCGGGCCCGTCGCAGCATGGCCGAGGTCGGCAGGCCCTCGAGGGTCTCCACGTTCCAGCCGATGAGCTCGAGGCTGCATTCATGCAGCGTGGACTCGAAGCCGAGGCGGTCTCCGCTCGGCGCCCAGACGAAGGCGGTGCGGCCGAAACTCACCTCGGTCTCCCCCGAGGCCGCGCTGACCAGGTTCAGGGCCAGCGTCCGGAGCTTGCACGTCCCAACCATCACCTCCACCGAGGTACAGCGGTCTTCCGCCCACCAGGCCTCGAGTTTGCGCGCCGCGGGGGTGAGCAGGGATCCGAGCACCTCGAGCGCCGAACCCTTCTCGTGCCTGGCTTGCTCCACGAGGCGCCACGCTCCGGCGTGGTCGCCATCGCGGGCCATCGCGGCCAGCTGCTCGACCAGGTCCGGGCCATCCTGGGCGGAGGCCGGATCATGGGGCGGGGCGAATCGAAGCTGGCCCATCGACCGCGACCCCGACGCAAGCGCCACGCCACTCGACAGCGGTGCGTTTTGGGGCAAATCGACGGCGCATCCCAGCTTTTTGCGGCACCCGGCGGTGACGGACCGGTACCGACCCGAAACCATCAGCGGCGGACCTGGACGTCGTCTTCGGTGACATCCACCGAAAACGTCGAACGGTACCCTGGGCCCGACCAGGCCAGCCGGTACTGGCCCACCGGGATCCGCTGCAGGGTGAGCTGTCCCCCCTCGAACCCAGTCGGACATTGGACCAAGCCCGAACGTGGGCGGTCGAGCGTGCCAAAGCCGAGGGCGAGCGGCTCGAGAACCACCCCGGTGGCGCCGGCGGGCACCGGCACCGAGAGGGCGGGCCGGACGAAGACACCGTAGGGAACCAGCGAGGAGCGGGCGCCGTACCGGACGGTGACCCCCCGGGCCTCGACCCGAGCCCGAGCTGGGCAGTCGTTGATCGACAGGCCGCGGGCAGCGCCGTCCGGATCGACCCACACCACCGCCGGTCCCCCTTCGATCGGGGTCAGCTCGAACAGGAACCCCCGGGAGCGCCCGGCTTCGACCCCTCGCACCCGGCTGTGGCTGTCGAGCATGAGCGGCTCGATGTCGAGGCCCGAGACCCGGCGCACCGCGCCGGAGGCCGGATCGACCCGGCCTCCCCACGCCTCGATCTGCTCGATGACCTCGGTTCGGGGCAGCAGCCAGACGCGGGTGCCGAGCGCCTGGAGATCGCCCTCGCCCCCGCTCAGGCGGGCCCAGAGCACGCCGGCGGCCCCCGCTGCCAGGCACACCGCCCCGGCGAGCCACGCGCCTCGGGCGCGGCTCCACCACCGGGGCGGGGGCGGAGGGGTCTGCGGGGTCGGAGGCGGCGGCGGACTCGGCCACTCTCCAGACCGGCGGGCTGCTTCGTGCCACCGGACTTTCTGGATGACCCGCTCCCCCGTGATCTCCCGCTCGGCACCGTAGCGGTCGAGCACCCCGAGCGCGTCGGGCTCGCCGACCAGCGTGAACTCGCTGCCGCCCCCCGGCGAGACCCCCGAGAGCTCCCTCAAGGAGGCCACCTCCGCTTCGGTCGCCACCCGCGCGCTCAGCTCCGAGACGAGCGCTCGCTCCCGAGCGGCCTCCTCCGAAAACAGCCGCTGCATGAGGCCCCGGACCCGCTCGCCCCCATCCGGCGCCCCCGCCGCACGCGCGTAGCCCTCGAGCTCCTCGGCGAGGACCTCGGCCGAGGGGGTGCGCACCTCCGTGTCCCGCTCGAGCGCACGGAGGATGATGCGATCGAGCGCCGGATCCGGGCGGCCCCGGACCTCGGTCGGGGACGGAACCGGCGCGGTTTGCACCGCGAGCAGGGTATCGTAGTCCTGGGCCCTCTTGAACAAGCGGCGCCCGGCCACCATCTCCCACAGACACACCCCGAGCGAGAACACGTCGCTGCGTGCGTCGAGGGTTCGGCCCTCCGCCTGCTCTGGAGACATGTAGGCCGCCTTGCCCTTCACGAGGCCGACCTGGGTGCGACTGAACCTCTCGGTCGCGCGAGCCACCCCGAAATCGATCACCTTTGCGACCCCCGCGTAGGTCACGAAGATGTTCTGGGGGCTCACGTCCCGGTGCACCACTTCGAGCGGAGCGCCGGAGGCGGTGGTCGCGGTGTGCGCGGCGTGGAGACCGCGTGCGGCCTGCGCCCCCACCCAGGCCACCGACGCGTGGTCCATGCCCCCGTCCCGGTCGTAGCTCTCGATCATCACCCGAACCAGGGGCCGCCCTTCCAGGTACTCGGTGGCCAAGAAGTAGCGGCCGAAGGCCTGCCCGAAGTCGAGCACCTTGAGCACGTGCGGATGCTCGATCCGGGCCATGATCGCCGCTTCGTCCATCAGCATGCCCAGGGCGTCGTCGTCCCCGCTCTCGCTCGCGCCGAGGACCTTCAGCGCCACCAAGCGGTCCCCCGAGCGGGCGAGATAGATCTCGCCCATGCCTCCTCGCCCGATCGCGGCCACGACCCGGTAGTCCCCAACCAGGACCGCCTCTTCGCGCTCCTCGCGGGCCGCCGCCGGGGCGAGCAAGCCCGCGGCCGCGTTGGCGTCGGTGGCCCCGGGAGCGTTCGGCGCAGCGTCTCTCGGCACCGGGGGAGGCCCGACCCGGCGGGCTGCCTGGGCCTGGTCGGACGGATCGGCTCGAGCCAAGGCCGGCCCGCCGTCCGGCGCTTCGGGGGGATCGGCGGGGGGCAGCGGAGGCGGGAACCGGGGGCTGGGAGCGGAGTCCGTCGGGGCCGGCGGCGGGACCGAATCGACCTCGGACAGCAGCAAGCCGGCCTGGCGCAGGGCCGCCGCCGAGACCGCTTCGGTGGGCTCCCGGTCGACGTCGGGCGGGTCGCCCTCGGTTTCGAGGAGGGCGAGCCGCATGGCCACCTGCAGCGCAGCGTGCTGCTCGGCCGCCGACTGGATGGTGGCCTCCTCCGGCTCGAGCGCGCTGCCGTCCGCGACCGTCGCCGAATACGCCCGCGCCGCCGGCACCGTCACGAGCAGCGGGTCCGAATCGGAGTCGGGTCCAAACCCTGACGGGCACGAGATCGGCCCCCCGGAGGCCTCGAACACCGAAGCTGCGAAGCGGCGCCGCGCCTCCTCGAGGCGCTCGATCGGCTGCCGCCGCAGGTGGGCATCCAGGGTCCGAAACAGATCATGGGCCGACTCGAAGCGAAGCCCGGCCAGGCGGTCGAGCAGCTCGCGGCCACCCGGGCGCTGCGCCTTGGCCGCGAGCAAGCGGGCCAACACGTCGAGCGCGCCCCGGACGTCGGACGTCGGCTCCCCGCGCCGCGCAGAGAACCCGCCGAGGCGAACGGAGCCGTCGGGGCAGAGAAACACCCAGGACGGGTCGAGCGAGCCGTGCACCCACGGCCGGCCCGGGTCGAGACCGTGGAGCCGCTCGAGCGCGCCGGCCACGTCCCTGGCCAAACCGAGCGCGACCGTGGTGCTGATCCGGCCGAGGGCTTCGGGCAAGATCTCCGCGAGGCAGCGCCCCGAGAAGGTCCGCTCCCACAACTCGATCGAGGCCCCCACTCGGCGGACCTCCACCGCGGCGACCCAGCCATCGAGGCTGAGTCCCACCCAGCGGTCCAGTCCCCTCATCTGGTCGGCCGGATCCGAGCCCGGCTCCACTCGGCGCACCACGACGGGGGGCGCGTTGGCGGAAGCGCTCGTCACGGGAAACTCTCCCGAACGGTACCACGCGGCGGGGCGCCTTTGGCCGGCGCACCGAAGCGCGGCCGCCCAACGTTCATTCGACGGTGATCGTCCGGGAGAACACGCCGCCGTCGGTCCGAACCGTCCATTCGCCGGCCGCGATCGAGCCCACTTCACATCTCGCGACCACCGCCGGGCCGGTGCAGGCGAGCTCGCAGTCCCCTTCCCGCTCGAACTCGACCTCTGGGTTGATCCGGATGAGGCGCTCCGACTCGTTGACCTCCACCTCGCAGGTCGCGGGCTGGAAGCGCTCGCAGGAGCGGCTGCAGTTGGACATCACCACCGTCAGGGTGACCGCCTCGCCGGTCGAGAACGTCCGCACCGGCAGATCCATGGGACGCCGGAGGTACTCCCCTCCGCACCCGGCGATTGAAGCGGCAGCGGCGAGGGCCGCCCACGAAAGCGCGCGCATCCGCGTGCCTTGGCACCGACGGAGGACCGCTGTCAAAGGCGCTCATCGCTCGAAATCGGCGGCTGAGCCGATGGCTTCGAGCAGCATCAGGCCGACCAGATCCGCGGCCGGCGCCCGGGGGTGGACGAGGTCCGCGGCCATCACCCCGGCCCGGGCCCAGAGAGCCACCGAACCCTCCCCGCCCATCGCCGCATGCAGGTCGTGAAAGGCGAGCCCCAAATCCCGGGCGACCCGGCGCTGCCGGTCCCGCACGTCCGAGATCCACGCCAGGGAGCGGACTTTGCCCCCCGACCGCGACCCGGCGTCGAGGGGCGCGACCAACAGCACCTCGACCCGCGGGAGCGCCGACCGGAGCCGGGCCACCACCTCCCTGTGGTCGGCCTCGACCCGGTCGAGCGTGGTCCACCGCTTGCGGACCTTGAGGGCGTCGTTGCCCCCGACCATCAGGACGACGAGGTCCGGCCGGTGGTGGGCGAGGCTCTGGCCGAAGCTGTCCCCATCGAGCTGCAAGTAGACCTTCGCGTCGGCGCCGACCGGACCGATCGCGCTCCACAGGACGCCCGGCGCCCCGGTCTCGAACCCGAGCCCGTGCACTCGAGCCCGCGGCGCGGTCGCGACGAGCACGAGCGTGCCCGGTCCGCCGGCCCGCTCGAAGGCGGCGACCCGGGTCGCTGGCGCCGAAGCCTCGCCTTCGATCCGCCCCGCGACCTCGCCGTCGAGGATCACCGAGAACCCGCCGAGGCCCGGCCCCACTTCGTGATGGACCTCGATCTTTCGGTCCTCGGCGAGCAGTCGGTACGCGACCCGGGCGCCGGCGCGGGTCGCCTCCAGAGACTGACCGAACAGCCCGAAGCGTCCGCCCGGGCCTCTCGGATCGACCACCCGGGGCCGATTCCAGTCCGCCTCTTTGCGCCTGGTCCGGCGGCCTCCAAACGACCAGCGCTGGTCGGCGACGACCAGACCACGGCCGGCGTCACCGTAGCGGTCGGCGAGCTTGGCCCGCACGAACCCGGCGATGAGGTCCGCAGCGAGGTGGGAGTCTCCGAGGTGAAGGACGCGCAGAACTCGGTCGTCACCGGCCTCGAGCGCACGGAGCCGGTCGAGAGACCGCGTGAGCGCTTCGGCCCCCTCGATGGGCAAGAACGTCGCCCCCACTCTCGCCCGGAGCTTCTCGAGCGCGGTCGTCGAGGTGAAGACCGCCGGCGGCCGCGCTTCGGCTGAACCCCACGCCCCGGCCGAGAGGGCCAGCGCGAACGCCCACGCCGTCACCCGACCGTTTCCCGAACTGCGCCAGCCAGGTAGCGTCCCGTACGAGGACCGATGGCCTCCCCCCGATCCCCCCACGGAAGCCCTCCCGACGACCGGCCACGGGCTCCCGCCCGCAGCAGGATCGTGATCGGCACCGGCAGCGAAGCCCTCGCTCGGGCGCCCACCACCGCCCTGCCCGCCCCCGGGCCCCTCTCGAGGGGCGAGCCGCCGCGACCGGAGTTCGGGCCGGTGAAGCGTTTCGGCGACTACACGCTGGTCAAGAAGCTGGCCACCGGGGGTATGGCCGAAATCTGGCTTGCGCGGCGCACCGGCATCGCTGGCTTCTGCCGGTTCGTGGTGGTCAAGAAGATCCTGCCCCATTTGGCGGAGCAGGAGACGTTCGTCCGCATGTTCCAAGACGAGGCCCGGACCTCGGCCCTGCTCAGCCATCCGAACATCGTCCAGATCCACGAGCTCGGCCAGGCCGAGAACACCTACTTCATCGCGATGGAGTACATCGGCGGGGAGAACCTCGCCGCGATCGCGTGGCGAGGGATGAAGCGGGGGCGCCCCTTTCCCCCTTCCTTCGCCGCGAGGGTGCTCGCAGACGCGGCCAAGGCGCTGCATTACGCCCATGACCTCGAGGCCATCGACGGCCGGCCGCTCGGGATCGTGCATCGGGACGTGTCGCCGCAGAACATCCTGGTGACCTACGACGGCGAGGTGAAGGTCGTGGACTTCGGCATCGCGAAGGCAGCCTCGAAGAGCGAGGTCACCAAGACGGGCATGCTGAAGGGGAAGTTCTCATACATGAGCCCCGAGCAGTGCCTCGGGGCGGAAGTGGACCGGCGTTCCGACATCTTTGCTCTCGGGATCCTGCTCTACGAGCTGTGCACCGGCAAGCGACTCTACAAGCACGAGTCGGAGCTGATGATCCTCGACATGATCACCAAGCGCTCGGTGATACCTCCCTCCCAAGTCAGCCCGAACATCCCATCCTCCCTCGAAGACATCATCCTGCGGGCGCTCGAGAAGGACGCCGACGCGCGGTTTCAGACCGCCCAGGAGATGCAGCTCGCGCTCGAGAGCCACCTTCGGTCGAGCCCGGTCCGGGCTGGTCACCCTGAGGTCGCCGCTTACATGCAGGCGATGTTTGCGGACAAAATCGAGGAGAAGCGGCGCCTTCGCGAGCGCGCGTCGCGCGACGACTTCGAGGCCGCCTTCCTCGACGAGGAGCGCACCTCGGGCTTGCCGAGCGTGGCCGCCCGCTCCCTCCCGAGCGTCGCGGCTCCTACGGGAGGGCTCGGCAGCTTCTCGAGCCAGGGCTTCACCCCGGCCCCGCCGAGCCGCCTCGGCCAGGTGCTCACCGCTTTGTCGCTCGGGCTCGTGGTGGTGTCCATCACCGTGC
>DAIQNR010000036.1:0-57337 GCA_036788295.1 Myxococcota bacterium | reverse complement strand
CCGGGTGGATCACTTTTCGTCAGCGGACCCGGGTCAATTCTCGACAGCGGCGAAGATCGAGGGCGTTCGGGTAAAGATGAACGCTCGGCTCGAGGGGACCTGGTGGTTTTGGCCCACCGTGGAGACCCGCGTCGACGTCCGCCGGCTCGAAGTCGACAGCGCCGAGACGGAAGGGAGCCACGGGGTGCAGTTCGCTGGCCTCGGCCTCGACCTCGCCGCCACCTTCGGGCTCGTCCGCTTCCGCGAGATGAGCTTCGACGAGATGAGGCGGGAGATCTTCGTGCGCGGGCGCATCGACATTCCCCGCCTGCAGTTCGGTGGCTTCCACTTTGGAAAGGTCGAGAAGGGCCGATCGATGCCGGCCGGAACCGCGACGATCTCCGTCGCCGGCGGCGAGTTCGGCAGCGTCGAGGCGTCGATCGGCCCCATCGCCATCGCCGCTGCCGAGGCGGGCCTGGGAGCAACGCTCGAGGCGAGCGTCCAACTCTCTGCGACCTCCCCGTCTCCGACCGTGCTGCAGCTTCGCGACCCCTGGTACGAAGACGACGAGCTGCGCCGATTCCCAGACACCGTGGTGACCGCTCGCGCTCGGCCGAAGCGAGGGGTAGCGGCCTTTGGTCAGGAGAACCGCGTCGCGCTCGACTTCTCGATGACCCGAGCCGGGCTGCTCGTGGCTCTCGTCCCGACGTTTTTCCCCCAGCTCGGCGCCAAGATCCTCATCGAGGACGCGGATTCGGTGAGTGCGCAAGCCTGGCTGCACGGTGCGGAGACGCGGTGGTGGCTCGAGCGCGTCCGAGGAGAGGCCGGAAACCTCGACGTCCACTCCGACCGGATCGGCGTGGTCCCGAAGCTGAGCGGCGATCTCGACCTGAAGGTGGGTCCGCTCTCGATCACGGTCTCCCTGTAGAGGAGGCCAGGATCGATCAGGGCGCCGCGAAGAGGTCTGCGCAGCGAGTCGCGAGGTGCCGAGCCAGATCCCAGCGGTTGAGGTTGAAGCAAATCCAGAGGCCGTCCCCGGTGTACTGGTATTCGCACTGGCCTTCGTTGCACCGGTGGCTCGCCGGGCAGTCCGCACGCACGGTGCAGGTCTGGTTGCTGCCATCGGTTCCCGATGGGTTCACGATGATCTCGCAGGTGGTGCCCCCTGAGGTGAAGCGAACGTCGTAGATGCCGCACTCGACCGAGGTGATGTCTGCCGAGGTCGAGCACAGACCGGGGATACCGTCGCTGGCGCCGGCGCACACCTCCTCCCCGCACTGTTCGTCCCCGGTGCACGGAATGGACGGCGCGGGCAGCGCTCCAGACAGAATGCTGGGGCCGAAATCGCCGGATGGGGTCGGCCCCACCACCCCGTCCCGCTCCCCGCGAAAGCGGAGCTGGATCGAGTCGAACGCCACACCGCGAGTGGGCGTGTCCGCAGTCCCCGCCACCACCCGGTCATTCCTGACCCGTTCCACCGCGCCTGGCCCGGCATCGCACGCCCAGACCCCGGCCATCGCAACCAAACCCACAACCCATTTGCTGTCCATGCTCGGTCCATCTCCTCGGGCATCTCGGCCCTCTTCGACGCCGGGCGGTGCCCAGCGCTCTCTTGATAGCGCGTAGGGTTACGGCCGCTACCCGGGCGGCGTCAATCCCCCCAGAACCAGGATTTTCCCGATTTTGCGTTTGCGTCGCGAAATCAAAACCACTTGACGGATGCGCCGAGCATCGGTCGTTTTTTGCGGGTCCACCCCCTTGACGTCACTTTGGTGCCGCATGGTAGGTCGTTTGTTGCCGTGCCGTACCGCGTCAGCCCGCCCGGGCTACCCATCGCAAAGACAGCCTTCGATGGGTCGGGACCTGTTCGCGCCTCCAGGAGCCCCAACGCCGGGAGATGGCCGGCGGCGCTCCTGCTCGGAATGATGGCGTCATCCCCCATTCGCGCAACCCGAGCCGGAGACCTCGATGCCGCGCTCGGATTCGTGGTGCGGATGAACGAGGCCGCGGCCCAGTCGCAAAAGAAGGTTGCGAAATTGGACGACGAGACCTCGGACCTGAGAAGCGAATACCGCGCCATTCAGGAGCAGATTGCGTCCCTGTCGGTGTACAACGAGCAGGCCCAGAAGCTCGTCGATGCTCAGGAAGCGCAGGTGGCGGAGTTCGAGTCGCAGGTTGGTGAGGCGACCAACGTGGGTCGGGGCGTGACCCCGCTCATGGGCCGAATGGTGGACGCGCTCGAGCAGTTCGTTCGGCTCGACGTCCCGTTCCTGCAAGCCGAGCGAAAGGAGCGGGTCGCCCAGTTGCGGAGCATGCTCGATCGCCCAGACGTTACAGAAGCGGAAAAATACCGGCGCATCATGGAAGCTTATCAGATCGAAAACGAGTACGGTCGGACGATCGAGGCGTACCGAGGCGAACTCGAGCAGGATGGGAACACCCGAACGGTCGAGTTTCTTCGGGTCGGTCGCGTGGCGCTCGTCTACCGAACGACCGACGGAGGCCGCATCGCCGCCTGGAACACCAGCGAGAAGCGGTGGGAGGACCTCCCGAGCGGCTACCAAGGGGCGGTCAAGAAGGGCTTCCGGGTGGCCCAGAAGCAAGCCGCTCCCGATCTGTTCCCGGTCCCGATCGCGGCACCGCAGGAGCCTTCCCGATGAGGGGTTGGGGAGTTGGGCCGCTGCTGCTGTCGCTTCTGCCCGCGTCGGCTCTGGCCGCCGAGCCCGCCGCCTCGATCGAGGAGTTGCTGGCTCGGGTGAAGGACCGCTACGCTTCGGAGTCCAAAGCCATCGCCGCTCGCGAGGCGGAGTTCGTGGCCAACAAGAACGAGCAGAAGAAGCTGCTGGCCGCTGCCCGAAAAGCGCTCGCCGACGAAGAGGCGAAGAGCGTCCGGCTCGAGAAGGCGTTTCGGAACAACGAGATTCGCCTCACCGAGCTCGAGGAGACCCTCAGGGTCCGGCTGGGTACGATGGGCGAGCTGTTCGGCGTCGTGCGCCAGGTCGCGGGGGACACGGCCGAGCAGGTCCGGACCTCGCTCGCGAGCGTCGACCGGCCCGGTCGTGTCCAGCGCCTGCGCGACCTCGCGGAAGCGCAATCGCTCCCGCGGATCGCGGAGCTCGAGCACATCTGGCACACGCTGCTCGAGGAGATGGCGGAGAGCGGCAAGGTCGTACGGGTCGAAGCCGAGGTCATCGACGAGAAGGGAGCCACCGGCCGCCGTCAGGTGGTTCGCGTGGGCAACTTCAACGCGGTGAGCGAGGACGGCTACCTGCAGTTCCTCCCCGAAGTGCAGAAGCTCGCGATGCTCGCCCGGCAACCGCCAGACGTCTACGTTGGGTCCGCTCGCCGCCTCGCCGGCGCGACCTCCGGTCCCGTCCGCTTCGCGCTCGACCCCTCCCGGGGCGCGATCCTCGGGCTCCTGGTCGAGACCCCGACCCTCGAGGAGAGGCTGCAGCTCGGAGGCACGGTCGGGTACATCATCCTCGGTCTCGGCTTCTTTGCGCTGCTCGTCGGGCTCGCCAAGTTCGTTTCGCTGCTTCTCGCCGATCTGAAGATCCGCCGGCAGCAACGGTCTCGCATCGCCCGAGCCGACAACCCGCTCGGGCGGATTCTCGGGGTCTACGAGCAAAACCGCGGCATCCCTCCCGAGGACCTCGAGCGAAAGCTCGACGAGGTGATCGTCCGGGAGTCCTCGAAGGTCGATCGCTTCATCTGGATCGTGAAGGTCGTCGCCGTCTCCGCTCCGCTGCTTGGCCTCCTGGGGACCGTCACCGGCATGATTCGCACCTTCCAGGCCATCACTCTGTTCGGCACCGGAGACCCAAAGCTGATGGCAGGCGGGATTTCGGAGGCGCTGGTGACGACCATGTTGGGCCTCGTGGTGGCCGTTCCTCTCGTCCTGGTCCACGCCGTGCTCTCGAACACCAGTCGGCGGATCGTGGACGTGCTCGATGAGCAAGCGGCGGGCGCCGTCGCGAGGCAGGCGGAGCGGGAGGCGGTCGTCGATGGTTGACCTCCAAGGTACCTACGAAGGTCTTCGGGCGTTCATGGCGCTCGGCGGGGGGGTGGCCTACCCGCTCGCGACAGTCTCCATTGCGATGTGGTTTCTCATCTTCGAGCGCATCCTCTACACCCGGCTCGAGCACCCGCGTCGGCGCTCGGTCGCGGTCGAAGCGTGGCGGTCCCGCCCCGACCGCAGGTCTTGGTACGCCCGGCAGATCCGGAGCGTGGATATCTCCGAGCTCATGGTCGCGTACGAACGAGGCCTCATCATCCTCCGCAGCTTGATCGCGGTCTGCCCGCTCTTGGGGCTGCTCGGGACGGTGCTGGGGATGCTGGAAGTCTTCGACGTGGTCGCGATCTCCGGCAATGGGAACGTGCGAGCCATGGCGGCCGGGGTCTCCCAGGCGACGGTATCCACCATGATGGGGATGGTGGTCGCGCTCTCTGGGCTGTACTTCGGTGAGCGGCTACGTCGCGGGGCCGACGCCGAGCGGCGACGTCTCGAAGACCTGTTCGGGGGCGATTGACATGCGACGTCGAAGAGGTCGGTCCGCTGAAGATGAGGGGCTCGATATCACCCCAATGATCGATATCGTGTTCATCATGCTCATATTTTTCATCGTTACCGCGTCCTTCGTGAAGGAATCGGGCATCGACGTGAACCGGCCCGATGCGGTCACGGCGGAGAGAAAGGAGCGGGCATCGATCCTCGTCGCCATCGACGAGAACAACCAAGTCTGGGTGGACAAGCGCCCGGTGGACGTCCGCGCGGTCCGCGCCAACATCGAGCGGCTGCGGGCCGAGAACCCGGAAGGCGGCGTCGTCATCCAAGCCGACACCGAGTCGAACAACGGGACTTTGGTGAAGGTCATGGACGCGGCCCGGCAGGCCGGCGTCTACAACGTGGCGCTGGCGGCGAGCCCGAAGCAGGACTGACATGGCGGTGCTGGTTCGCTCATTGGTGTCTCTTGCCGCCGCTGTCGCCGTGACCGGAGGCTTGTTCCTCGGGATGAAGGCGATGGTCATGGGCAAAGACGCCTCGCTCGACGGCAAGGAGCGGGGACGGATCGCGGACTTCGTTCGGCTCCAGAAGGACTCGAGCACGGAGGTGCGAAAGCGCGAGCTGCCGAAGAAGCAGAAGCCGGAGCCACCGCCCCAAGCCCCTCGGACCGACATGCCCAAAGGGGGCGCGACCGGCTCGAACGTGATGGCGGTGTCGGCGCCCGACGTGTCGGCCGGAGTCGATCTGAAGGGGAGCTTCCAGCTCGGACCGGCGCCGTCCGACGGAGACCCGGTCCCGGTGGTCCGGGTCAATCCCATGTATCCGCAGATGGCGCAGGAACAAGGGATCTCCGGGTACGTGGTCGTGGGCTTCGACGTCCTGGCCAATGGGAGCACCGCCAACGTCCGGGTCGTGCAATCCGACCCGAGGGTGATCTTCGACAAGGCGGCGGTGGCGGCGGTGAGCCGGTGGAAGTACAACCCCAGGATCGTGGACGGGAAGCCACAGGCCATGAGGGGCCTGACCACGCGCTTCTCTTTTGGTTTGGAAGGCCAATGACGAGACCTTGCGCCATGGCCCTGTTGGTGACGACGCTGATCGCGCCGAGCCCCGGCGCGGCGGACGAGGACCGGTCTCGGTTCATCGTTCGGCCCGAGGTGTACGAGCGGCTCACGAAGTCGCAGGATCACCTGAACGCGAAGCGGTACGACGAAGCGATTCGCGAGCTCACCATCGTTCAGAAGCGGATGAAGCCAAACCAGCACGAGAAGGCGCTGACGCTCCAGGCGCTCGGCTACGTCTACCTCGGCCAGGACAAGAAGGCGCCAGCGCTCGCGGCTCTTGGTGAAGCGTACGACATCGGCGAGCTCCCGAAGGCGACGCTCGACAGCATGCTGTACACCATGGGGCAGATCCACCTTTCGGAGGAGCGCTACCTCGAAGCGTCGAAGCGCTTCGACCAGTGGCTCGCGTCGGCCGAGAACCCATCCGCCGATGCGGTCTACACCGCGGCGGCCGCGAAATACAAAGCGAAGGACGTGCAGGGGGCGATCACGCTCGGGAAGCGGGCGGTGGCGGCGCAGCGCCGGCCGAAAGACGCCCACCTGCAGCTGCTGCTCGCTGCCTACATCGAGACCAAACGCTACGGCCCGGCGTCCGAGATTCAAAAGCAGTTCGTCGAGCGGTACCCGGCCAAGCGGTTGGAGTGGATGCAGCTCGCCGCGCTTCTCTCGGAGGCGAAGAAGGAAGACGAAGCGCTCGCCGCGCTTCAGCTCGCCCGGTTCCAGGGTGTCTTCGAGGAGAAGCAAGACTGGGTGCAGCTCGCCCAGCGGTTCATGGGCGCGAACGCGCCAGCGCTCGGGGCAAGGGCGCTGGAAGACGCGATCTCGGCGAAGGTGATCCCGCTCGACGCCGAGGTGGCGGCGCTTCTGGCCAACGCATGGTACCTGGCTCGGGATGCTGAGAAGGCGGCGCCGGCGCTGACGCGAGCGGCGCAGATTGCAAAGGATGGGAAGCTGTATCTTCGGCTCGCGCAGCTCGAGGTCGAGCGGGAGCGGTGGGGAGCAGCGGTGGAGGCGGGAAACAAAGCGGTGGCGGCCGGCAAGCTGGATGATCCTGGTGCCGTCCATCTACTGGTAGGGATCGCCGAGACGCGGCGGGGACGACCGGCAGCCGCCCGCGAAGCGTTCGAGCGAGCGGCCAAGTCCCCTTCGTCCAAGAAGGCGGCGGTCGGGTGGATGAAATATCTTTCGAACCTGGCGGCTAACGCCCCGGGGAATCGCGAATGAGCCCCCGGGCGGGGGACGGGAAAATAGGAAGGAAGGTCATGTCGATTCGACCAGGAGCGCGACGGAGGGTGCCCATGGGGCGGTTCGGATGGATGGTAGGAGCGTGGGCTTTGTGCGGCGTCGCGAGCGCCGCGGAGCCGGAGGAAGCGCCGCAAGTCCTGGACCTGACGGTCCGAAAGGTTCCAGAGCCGAAACCAGCGGCGCCGGCGTTCATGCCCGGGCTGGTGGCGGCTCAGACCTCGACGCCGTCGGCGGTCGGGCCGCTCTCGGAACCACAAGAGAGGGCGGCGATGGAAGAGATCCAGGTGACCGGGACCAGGACTCGGCGCCGGGACTTCGTAGGAACGGCGCCGCTGACGGTGATCGACCAGGGGATGATCGAAGCCACCGGTGTGGCGACGGTCGGCCAGGTGCTCCAGCAACTCCCTTCGCAGAGCAACGGGATCAACACCCAGTTCAACAACGGCGGTGACGGCTCCACCCGGGTGGACCTCCGCGGTTTGGGGGACGAGCGGACGCTCGTGCTGCTCAACGGCCGGCGGGTGGTGCCCGGCGGCCTCGGGGCCGACGCGTCGGTCGATCTCAACATCTTTCCCATCGAAGCGGTCGATCGCATCGAGGTCTTGAGGGACGGGGCGTCCGCGATCTACGGTTCGGACGCCCTCTCTGGCGTGGTGAACGTCATCACCAAGCGCAACTACAGCGGGATCAGCGGCGACGCGTACTACGGGAGCTCGCAGCACGGCGGCGGCTTCTTCAACGCGAGGCTCACCGCGGGCGAGACGACGGAGCGGGCATCGTTCCTGGTGAGCGCCCAATACTACCGGCAGGAGCCCATCTTTGCCGGTCAGCGGTCCTTCGCGAGATCGGACCTCACATGGGAAGGAACGGCCAACTCGGCCCCGTCCGGGGACGAGACCACGCTCGGCTCGAGCGCTCCACCAGAGGGCCTGCTCATCAACCGAGGCGAACCGGGGGGGAACAGCACCTGGCAAGGGCTCCAGGAACAGGAGGGCGCCGGTACAATCTGGTTCAACGATCCGCAGGACGGGTGGCGGCCAGGCCGGCTCACCGGAAACTTCGACGTAGACGAGGGAGATCTCTACAACTACCAGCCGGAGAATTATCTGGTCACCCCGGCGGAGCGCTTTAATCTGTTTGCAACCGGTGACTTCGCCATTACGGACAAGGTTCGTCTCTATACCGAAGCGCTCTATTCGAACCGGCAATCCGATCGGCTTCAGGCGGCGGAGCCGATCTTCACCCTGTTCATCGGCGAAGGACTCACCGCGTCCGGCGAAAACGTATACAACCCGTTTGGTCGCGACTTCGTCGACGTCCGGCGCCGCATGGTCGAAGCCGGTAACCGACGCTTCATCGCGAGCGCCCACACCTTTCGGCTGGTTCTTGGCGTCGATGGCGAGTTTCCCGAAGGACTCGGCAAGCTCTCCACCTGGACGTGGGACTTCCACTTCAACTACGGCCGCAACGAGTCGACGGAGACCTCCGAAGGTCTGTTCATCGCGTCTCGGCTCCAAAACGCGCTCGGACCGAGCTTCTTCGACGCCGGCGGCGTCGCCCGGTGCGGTACCCCGGGCAGCGTGATCGCCGGCTGCGTACCGCTCAACATCTTTGGCGGCCCGAGCACCATCACCCAAGAGATGCTCGACTACGTGACCTTCACCGGAGTGCGGCGGGGCTACAGCGAGCAGCAGCTGTTGACGTTCGAGTTGACGGGCGAGCTCTTCGACTTGTGGGATCGGGCGGCGTCCCTGGTCGTCGGCTTTCAGCATCGCGTCGAGCGGGGCGGCAACCTCCCGAACACGATCGAGATCATCGGGGACAGCACCGGGAACAACGCCTTGCCGACGTTTGGATCATTCGAGGAGTTCGCCGCGTATCTGGAGGTGAACATGCCGCTGCTCGCCGACGTGCCCGGCTTCAAACTGCTCGAGATCCAGGCCGCCGGCCGGGTGTTCGACTTCGATAGCTTCGGAACGGACTTCATCGCCAAGGTCGGCGCGCTCTGGCAGATCTACAGCGACCTATCGATCCGAGGCAACTACTCGCGAGCGTTCCGCGCGCCCTCGGTGGGCGAGCTGTTCGACGGTGCGACGGATAGCTTCCCCCCGGTGACCGACCCCTGCGACACCGCGCTCGGTCGAAGCGAATTCGCGGCCGTGAACTGCGCGGCCGATGGACTTCCTGCCGAGTTGGTGACAGGGCAAACCCAAATCCGGACCCTGGTGGGTGGAAACCCGCGATTGAACCCGGAGACAGCGGAGATCATCACCGCGGGCGTGGTGTGGCGACCGACCTTTTCGAACGTGCTCGACGGCCTGACGCTGGCCGTAGACTACTTCAACATCGGGATCGAGCAAGCCATTCAGCCGACTGGCGCCAGCGTGATCCTCAACAACTGCTACAACTCGCCCGCCGGCGAACGGAGCAGCTGCGACCAGATCATTCGGAACACATCGAACATCATCACCCAGATCGACGACCGCAACACCAACATCGGTGGCTTCGACACCGCCGGCGTCGATGTCTCGCTGGCGTATGAGAAGGGCAGTCCGTTCGGGCGGTTCGGGCTGAGGGTAGACGGGGTGTTCACCTACGACTTCACGGCGACCCTGCCCGATGGCAATCAGGTCAGCGGCCTCAACCGCTACGACCTCAGGGACACGGTGGGCTTCGTGTCCAGCATTCGGCTGAATGCGATGGCCCAGTGGTCGCTCAAGGGCTTCGGGCTCGGGTATAACATCCGCTACGTTGGGCCAATCCAGGAGTGCGAGGGCAATAACTGCGGCGAGGAGGCGAACACCTTCGCCCGGCCGGTGGACGACAACGTGGTGATGGACGTGTTCGCGCGCTACTCGTTCTCGACGCCGCTCGGGTTTTCCACCCTCCAGGCGGGTATCAACAACTTCCTGGACCAGGAGCCGCCCACGATCTACGCTGGTCTCTTGGCCAACTCGGACGCCGCCAACTACGACTACCTGGGACGCTTCTTCTACGTGTCCCTGCGGCACCAGCTGTGATGCGAGGAGGACCAACGATGTTTCGCCGTTCGCAATGGATCATCGCGCTGGGGCTCGGCGCGCTCGCCTGTGACCCGGACGACTTTCGTCCCGAGTACCCGAGCTTCGAAAACAACCTTGCTCAGCTGATCGGAAACGACCCCGACCTGAGCACGTTTACGGAGCTCGCGGTCGTCGCCGGTCTCATGACCGAGGGGGAGGAACGAGCTGAGTCGACCACGGCGTTCCCGTGGCAGTACAACGGGAACTCCATCACCATTTTGGCGCCGACCAACGCCGCGTTCGCTGCGGTCCCGGCGGCCACCTTGACGGCCCTCAGGGCGGACGCGGCGGCGCTCCGCCGGGTGCTCCTCTATCACACCCTAGGGGGATTCCTAGAAGAGAGCCTCATCGTCTTTTCCCGCGACCTGCGGACGGCCACCGGCACCGTGGTGAACGTTCGTGTGTCGGGAGAGACGGTCCGGATCTCCAACCGGATGGGGAGCGCGCAGGTGGTCGCGACGAACCTCCGGGCGCGAAACGGGCTCGTCCACAAGATCGACGCCGTGCTCTTGCCCCCGCCGCCGCCTGAGCCCCCGGTTCCGGGCAACCTCGTGGAGGTGGCGAGCGAAGCAGGGCTCACCAGCCTGGTGGCCGCGGCCCAGCGGGCGGGCCTGGCCGAGACCCTCTCTGGGGCCGGACCGTTCACCGTCTTTGCGCCGACCAACGCGGCGTTCGGGATGGTGGACACGTCGGCCGCAGATCCGGCGGTGCTCGCGAACGTGCTGCTCACCCACGTCGTCGCCGGAGAGGTGTCGAGCGAGATGGTGCTCGCGGCCGAGACCCTCACCAGCCTCGCCGGGACCCCGCTGGCGGTGGCGGCCGGTCCGCCGCCGACGGTCGGTGGCGTCGAGCTGTCGGAGACGCTCGACGTCGAGGCGAGCAACGGGCTCGCCCACGTCATCGGCGGCGTGATCGTGCCGCCGACGATCCTCGAGGTGGCGACGGCCACGCCGACGCTCTCGACGCTGGTGGCGGCGGTCGGTCGCGCCTCGCCCGCGGTCCAGGCGGCGCTCGACCCGGATACCCTGGCCGGCGACGCCCCCATCACCGTGTTCGCGCCGGTCAACGCGGCGTTCACGAGTCAGATGATCGACCCGGCGATGCTCGACGCGGCCGCGCTCTCGCCGGTGCTGTCCCACCATGTGGTCATGGGCCAGCGCCTGTCGGGGGACCTCACCGACGGCACCACGCTGATGACGCTGAACGGGCCTCTCGAGGTGTCGGTGGTGGGCGGCGAAGTCCGGCTGACCGACGGGCAAGGAAACGAAGCCCGGGTGACCACCGCCAACATTCGGACGCTGACCGGGGTGGTGCATCTCATCGACCGGGTCCTGCTGCCGGCGGACCCGGAGCCGCTGAACTTGGTCGAGATCGCGACCGAGGCTGGGCTCACCACGCTCGTCGAGGCGGCGAGCGCGGCGGGCCTGGCCGGCACCTTGAGCGGTCCGGGACCGTTCACCGTGTTTGCGCCCACCAACGAGGCGTTCGCCGCGCTCGGGGTGGATCTTCGGCTGTTGAACCCGCGGGTGCTCGCCAACGTGCTGCTCACCCACGTGGTCGCCGGCGAGGTGAGCAGCGCCGACGTGCTCGCCGCGACGTCGCTGCCCAGCGTGGCGGGGACGCCGCTCGCGGTGGTGGCCGGTCCGCCGCCGACGGTGGGCGGCGCTCGGTTGTCCATGACGCTGGACGTCGAGGCGAGCAATGGGATCGCGCATGTCATCAACGATGTCATCGTGCCCCCGACGATCCTCGAGGTGGCGGCGGCGACGCCCGATCTCTCCACCTTGGTCACGGCAGTGGGCGGGGCCAACAGCATCGTGCAGGCGCTGCTTTCGCCCAACGTGCTCGATGGGGATGGGCCCATCACCGTGTTCGCTCCCACGAACGCGGCGTTCATGGCGGCGGGGATCGACCTCGCGACGGTGGGGACTTCGACTCTATCGGCGGTTCTCGCGCATCACATCGTCCGGGGTCAGCGGCTGTCCACGGATCTGAGCACCGGGGCGCTGCCCACGTTCAACGGGCCCATCCAGGTCACGGTGGCCGGCGGCATGGTGACGCTGACCGATGGAGCTGGGACCATGCCGGCGGCTCGGGTGACCACCGCCGACGTCCGGACCCTCACCGGCGTGGTGCACATCATCGACCGGGTCTTGATCCCCGCCCCCTGATCGGTGCATGCTCGGTCTATGGGATCGAGCATCACAGAAATCAAAAGTACCTATTCTGTTTGCGCTGCTTCGACCCTCTTCGCGCGACGAGCGGGGTGGGCCGGAGCGTGCGGCTTTCTCCTCTTCGCGAGCGGCTGCGGCACGCTCGTTCGAGAGGTCCCCACGGTGAGCCCGCCGTCGGTCTCGGCACCGCCGGCGGGCATCTCTCCGTCAAGGGTCTACACGGCCGAAGAGCTCGACGCGACCGGCCTCCCGAACACCGGAGACGCGCTGAAGCGCCGCCTGCCCGACGGCCGCTGATGCACGGCCGCGGACGAACGCCCGCCGGTCGACGGACCGAGGCCTCTGAGATTTCGGTCGGGTCGGCCGCTGAGGGTCAGGAGGGGCGAGGCGGCGCGCTTTTCGAATCGCGGACCGCGGTCAGAGGTCCACCGGCGGGTTGTCGAGCAGCTCGTCTTTGTCGCGGCCCAGGATGCGGTGGAGCACGTTGCGGTGGACCTGGGCCAGCTCCGCCGCTTTGGTGACGTTGCCCCGGGCCCGCTCCATGACGTGGCTCGCGTAGGCGGTCTCGAACGCCTCGAGCGCGGCTTTTCTCGCGTCCTTGTAGGGGAGGTGGAAAAACGCGGCGAAGTGCCCGGCCGGCGCAGAGGGCCGAGAGGATCGGAGGCGAAGCGCGATGTCGAAGCCCTCCGACGACAAGGACGCCGCCTGATCGACCACGTTTCGGAGTTCCCGGACGTTGCCCGGCCAGTCGTAGCTCGAGAGCGCGGCGAGCAGCTCTCGGTCGAGGGCGGGCGGGTCGCCGCCCCGGGCTCGGTGGCGCTCGAGAAACGCCTCGGCGAGCAGCGGGATGTCGTCCCGGCGGTCCCTCAGCGCGGGGAGCTCCACCCGGACCACCGCGAGCCGAAAGTACAGGTCGCTCCGGAACCGGCGGGCCCGGACCTCCTCCTCGAGGTTCCGGTTGGTGGCGGCGATGACCCGCACGTCCACCGGGCGCTGCAGGTTCTCGCCGATGCGCTTCACCCGCCGGGTCTCGAGCACGCGTAGCAACCTTGGTTGCAGCGTCGCCGGGAGCTCGCCGAGCTCGTCGAGAAAGATCGTCCCCCCCGAAGCGGCCTCGAACGCGCCAGTCCGGTCGGAGACCGCGTTCGTGTACGCGCCGCGGACGTGCCCGAACAGCTCCGACTCGATGAGGTTTTCGGGGATGCTCGCGCAATCCACGACCACGAGCGGCCCCCGGGCCCGGCGGGAGGCGTGGTGGATGGCCTCGGCCACGACCTCCTTGCCGGTCCCGGTTTCTCCGGTGACGAGCACGGTCGCGTCGCTCTTTGCCGCCCGCTCGAGCACCGCGAACACCTCCCGCATCCGCCGGGACCGACCGAGGAGCGGCCCAAACGAGGTGGCTTCGCTGGGGGGCAGCGGCGCCGACTCGGCCGGCGCGACCAGCTGCAGCTCCGTCTCGCCCACCCGGAACACCGAGCCGGGCCCGAGGTCCAGCGACTCGAAGCGGGTGCCCTCGAAGAAGCTGCCGTTGGTCGAGCCCAGGTCGCGGGCGGTGACGTAGCCGCCGCGGTTGACGAGCTCGAGGTGGCGGCGGGACACGGAGGGATCGGGGAGGCGCAGCGTGGTCTCGAAGCTGGCCCCGATGACGAACGGCTCCTCTCCGAGCAGGATCGCCTCGCTGCCCTTCAGGTCCCCGTTCAGGATGCGGAGCAGCAGCACCCCCTCCGAGCCGCGAATGCTGCCGCTGCCGATGATCCGGGTGAGACGGTCGTCGCCGGGCTCGGACACGCCGCGGAGGCTACCGAAGCCGGGCCCGCCGCGGTACTCGGCAGGCGGCCTTCGGCTCGAGATCACTCGATGCCGAGACTTCGGAGCAGCTTCAGGGCCGGGGCGACGTCGGCGAGGCGAGCTTGGTCGATGTCGGCGAGCGGGATCGCGGAGAGGGCGGGCACGTCGGGGTGGGTCTTCACCCCGGGGATGACCGGATATTCGAAGGCCTCTTCGGCCAGGAGCCGCTGGATCGGCTCCGACAACAGAAACGAGGCGAGCCGCTGGGCCGCTGCGTCGCCCCCCGCGACGAGGCCCAGGCCGGACAGCATGAGCAGATTTCCGGCGTCGCCCGGTTCAGCGAAGCTGTGGTTCACGGCAGAGATGCCGCCGCGGCGGAGCTGGTGGAGGTAGTAGTGGTTGACCCAGCCGATGTCGATCTCGCCGCTCGCGACCGCCTGGACCTGGGGAGCGTTTTTCGGGAACGTCTTCGGCTCGAGCGCCTTCATCGCTTCGAGCCACGCCCGGGTCTTCGGCTCGCCCCAAAGGGCGATGAGCGCGGTGACATGGGACTGAAAGCTCGCGTTGGCCGGCGCCCAGCCGATGCGGCCGGCCCACTTTTCGTCGGCGAGGTCTTCGAGGCGTCGGGGCAGATCGCTCGCCGGGGTGCGCTTTTTGTCGTGAACGAGCACCCGGAGCCGCCCCGAGACCCCAACCCAGCGCCCCTCGGGACCGACGAAGCGCGGATCGACCGCCGCTCGAATCTCTTCGGGAATTGGAGCGAGCCGGCCGGCGTCGGCGAGCGCGCCGAGGTAGCCGGCGTCCTGCAGCCAAACGACGTCGGCCGGGGTCTGCGCCCCTTCGACCAGCAGCTGCGTGGCGGTGGCCGGCGAGGGCTGATACCGCACGTCGAGGCGGAGGTTTGGATGTTCGGACCGAAACCGCTCGAGCAAGGGGCCGACCAGCGCCTCGCTGCGGCCGCAGTACACAACGATCGTGGTCTGTTCCGTCTTCTTCGTGCAGCCGGCGGCGAGAGCGGCCGAGAGGCAGAAGAGGGCGGAGAAGCGAAAGGCGGCAAAGGTGGCCGAGTGAAGAGCGACGGGGGCTCCTGACCGAGGCGCGCCCCAGGCGGCGCCGAGAGGACGAAGGTCCATGGGGAGAGGGCGACCCAATCCCGCGGCCGGTGTCAACCAAGACCGGGCGCGCGTCCTCAGCTCTCCCTCGCCCCCACCCGCACCGTGGTGGCCATGGAGGCGCCGGTGTCCGGATCTCGGGCGGTCATGGAGAGGATTCCGTCCTGCGAGAGCCGGAAGGTGACTTCGACTCGCACCTCGCCGGCGGGGGCGAGCCGAATCCCGGCGAAGCGAAACTCCCCGAGCAGCTCGTTGCTTCGGGCCCGGTCGTCGTCGCCCTGATAGATCCGCATCTCGAGCTCGACCTGGTCGTCGGTGCTGGTCGTGAACTCGAGCTGGCGGAGGTTTGGGGTGGGGGCGTTTCTCTCGAAGATCGGGTGCAGCGCCCCGGACGCCTCCTCGATGCCGATGGCCATCGGGATGACGTCCAGCAGCTGGACCTGGCTGCTGTCATCCTCGAGCGACCAGGCGAACATCGCCGCTCCGATGGCGACCGCTTCGTCGGGGTTGACCTGCTTGGAGGGGGACTTCTCGAAGAACTCGGTGACGGTGCGCTGCACGAGCGGCATCCGGGTCATTCCCCCCACGAGCAGGACGTGGTCCACGCCCGTGGGCAGGATGTCCGCGTCTTCGCAGACCCGCCGGCACGTCGCCATCGTCCGGGCTACGAGGTCCGCGGTCTGCGCCTCGAGGATGGAGCGGGTCAGCATCAAGTCTACGTCGAGCGGCTGCCCGCTCGCGGTCATCGTGATGAACGGGATGTTGAACGCGCACTCCATCCGGGACGTCAGGTCGATCTTCGAGCGCTCGGCGAGATCCTTGATGCGCTGCATCGCGATCGGGTCCGTCCGGAGGTCTACGCCAGGGTGCCTCGCCTCGAACTCGCCGAGCACCCAGTCGATGATCCGGTTGTCGAAATCGACCCCGCCAAGAAAAATGTCGCCCCCGGTGGCCTTGACCTCGAACACCCGGTCGCGGATCTCGATGATCGATACATCGAAGGTTCCGCCGCCGAGATCATAGATGGCGACCAACTCTCGATTCAGCGACCGACCGACGCCAAACGCGAGCGCCGCCGCGGTGGGCTCGTTGATGACCCGCACCACCTCGAGCCCGATGATGCGACCGGCCTCCTTCACCGCCTGACGCTGCCGGTCGTTGAAGTACGCGGGCACGGTCACCACCGCCCGCTCGACCGGGAGCTGAAGAAAGTCGGAGGCCACGTCCCGTATCTTCTGCAGGATCTTCGAGGCGACCTCGGTCAGCGCCAGCGTCTGGGCGCCCACCCGGACCGAGACCTCGGCGCTCGTCTGGTCCCGCTCGATGCCGTACATGAAGTAGTTATGGATGCGGTCGGCGCTCGCCGGATCGTACTCGCGGCCCATCAGCCGCTTGCTGCCGTAGATCGTCTGCTCCGGGTTCAGCTGCCACTGGCGCTTGGCTTCGTGTCCGACCAGCTCGTTGCCCTTCGAATCCACCGCATAGATCGAGGGGATCGTGTACTCGCCGCCCCGGTACGGGATGAGCCGCACCTTTCGGTCGTCGAGGACAACCGCGGCGCACGAGTTCGTGGTACCGAGGTCGATGCCGATGATCCGCCCCACGGCGGGGAGGCTAGAGCAGCCAGCGCCCGGGAGCCACCGGCAGCGGAGGGGAGGCGCTCGGCGGATGACGACGGCCGGCCCTTGCGGGTAGGTCACCCCGGTCATGCCGTCGGCGGTGATCCGGGAGCCCTCAGGGGTGGCCGCCTTCCTGGCCGAAGTGTCGAACGCCCCCTTTCTCGCCCTCGACACCGAGACCGCGGGCCTCGACCCCCACCAGGACGAGCTGCTGCTCGTGCAGTTCGGGACCGCGAGCCGGCAGGCGCTGGTGGATCCGCGGGCGGTGGGGGCCGAGGCACTCGCCGCCATCTTTCACCCCGACCGGGTCGTCGTCCTCCACAACGCGAGTTTCGACCTCAAGATGCTCTTTCACCGGTTCGGATCCGCGCTGCGGCTCGGGTCGGCCCGGATCGCGGACACGATGCTCGCCGAGCAGATCCTGCGAAACGGTCGCAAGTCCGACGTCGTCATGCAGGGGTTTTCGCTCAAGGCGCTCGCGGAGCGGTACGCCCAGATGGAGCTCGACAAGTCGGTCCGCGAGGGCTTCTACGGCGCGACCTCGCTCGACCGGCTCACCGAAGCCGAGCTCGCGTACGCCGAGCGGGACGTCGAGGCGACGTGGAAGGTGTTCGCGCGTCAGCTGCCCGAGCTCGAGCGGGACGGACTGCTCAAGACGTGCGCGATCGAGGGCCAGGCCCAGCTCGGGTTCGCCCAGCTCGAGCACACCGGCTGCCCGTTCGACGCCGACGCTTGGCGGGCCTTGGTCGCCGACGCGAGCGCGCGGGGCGGGGAGGTCCGCCGCGAGCTCGACGCCCACTTCGCCGCCGTCGCCGACCGGGATCTCTTCGGCGAGCTGACGCTCGACTACGACGACGACGAGCAGGTGCTGGCCGCCTTGCGCAAGCTGGGGGTGGACCCGGGGACGGTCCGGCGCGAGGTGCTGCAGTCGGTCGGGCACCCGGCCGCCGCCGCGCTCGCCGTGTACCGGGAGCACCGGAGGCTCGTCACGACGTACGGAGAGGGCTTTCTTGGCCACGTCCACCCGAAGACCGGGCGCCTTCACCCCCGATTCAAGTCCGGGGCGGCGACCTCCGGGCGGGCGTCGTGCAGCGAGCCAAACCTCCAGAGCATCCCGGCTGGTTCCCGGTTTCGACAGTGTTTTCGAGCTTCTGCCGACCGCCGGCTCGTCACCGCCGACTACGCGGCGGCGGAGCTGCGCATCATCGCCGACCGCTCGGGGGAACCCTATTTTCTCGATGCGCTGTGCCGGGGGGATGACTTGCACGCCCGGGTGGCGACCCGGCTGTTCGGGCGGGAGGTATCGAAGACGGTGCGGCCGGACCTGCGGGCCCGGGCCAAAGCGATCAACTTCGGGATCGTGTACGGGATGGGCCCCTCCGGCCTCGCCGGGCAGCTCGGTTGCAGGCTGCGGGAGGCCGAGCAGCTGCTCGACGCCTACTTTCGCGCGTTCCCTCGGGTCCGGGACACGCTCGAGAGCACCGCACGGCAGAGCCTCGAGCGGGGCTACGCCGAGACGGTCGCGGGCAGGAGACACTGGCTGACCGATCTTCGACGGGACGGCGCCGACGAGGCGAGCCTCTCTCGGGTGGCGCGGAACATGCCCATCCAGGGCACGAACGCCGACATGGTGAAGGTCGCGATGGCTCGATTGGTCCGAGCCTTCGAGGAGAGCGGGCTCGACGCGAAGCTCGTCAACATGGTCCACGACGAGCTGGTCGTCGAGACGGCCGAGACCGAGGCCGAAGCGGTCGCGGCCCTCGTCCGGCGGGAGATGGTGTCGGCGGGGGCCGAGTTCGTGAAACGGGTGCCGATGACGGTGGAGACCCACATCTCGGAGAGCTGGGGGGCATGACACCGGTCGGCATCGCGGCCGCCCTCTCGGCGGCGGTGGCCCTGGCCGGGCACCGGGCCCCGGCGGAGGATCCGGCCCCGGCGTGGGTTCGGGCCCCGGCGGAGGCTCGGGCCCCGGCGGAGGATCGGGCGTCGGCGGCCGGGCTCCAGCAGGAGGGCGGCGGCCGGTCTTCGGGGCGCTCCTTTCCGCTGTCCGCCCGGCTTCACGGCGCGCTGGTCGTGCTCGATCCCGGACACGGGGGCTCCCTCTCCGGAGCGAAGAGCGGGGCCGGGGTCGAGGAGAAGACGGCGGCGCTCGCCATCGCGCTCGTGGTCAAGGAGAAGCTCGAGCGGGCCGGGGTCCGGGTCCGCCTGACCAGGGGGGACGACCGCCACGTGCCCTTGTCCGCCCGGGCCGCGCTCGCGAACCAGCTCGCCGCCGACGCGTTCGTGTCGATCCACCTGAACCACGCTCCGGACCCGGAACGGCGCGGCTTCGAGACCTACGTGCGGTCGGCGGAGGTCCCCGACGCCCGGATCCGCCGGCTGCTCGCCCGCGAGGAGGACGAAGAGGAGGCGTCGGCCCCCGTCGCCCCGGTGAAGGGGACGCTCGACCAGATCCTGGGCGACCTCGCCCGCGGCGTGTCCCACGAGCGAAGCGCCGGGCTCGCCCGGGCCATCCAGGATGCGGCCGGACGGGTGCCCGGCCTCCTGCCCAGCCGCGGCCTGCGGCAGGCCCCGTTCACCGTGCTGACCGACGCCACCGTGCCCGCGGTGCTCGTCGAGGTGGGGTACCTCTCGAACGAGACGCAAGCGAGCTTTCTCGGCTCGCCCGGCGGCCAGCGAGCGGCCGGGCGGGCCATTGCCGACGGGCTGCTCGCCTTTCTCCGTGCTAGCGTCCCCGGCCGATGACCATCGAGAGAGCGGGCGGGCGCGCCCACGACGCGCTCCGCCCGGTGCGGATCGTTCCCCACTTCACGAAATGGGCGGAGGGATCGGTCCTTGCCTGCTTTGGCGACACCCAGGTCCTGTGCAACGCGACCGTCGAGGAGCGGGTTCCCCCATGGCTGCGCGACCAGGGGCGGGGCTGGGTGACCGCCGAGTACGCGATGCTCCCTCGGGCCACCGACGAGCGCAGCGGGCGGGAGTCGGTGAAGGGCAAGGTCGGGGGCCGGACCCACGAGATCTCGCGTCTCATCGGGCGGGCGATCCGGGCGGCGGTGGACCTCGAGAAGCTCGGGGAGCGCAGCGTCACCCTCGACTGCGACGTCCTGCAAGCCGACGGCGGCACCCGCACCGCCGCGATCACCGGGGCCTGGGTGGCGCTCTCCCTCGCCGTCGAGCGGCTGCTCGACCGGGGCCGGCTCTCCGTGAGCCCGGTGATCCGCCCGGTCGCGGCGGTCAGCGTCGGCGTCGTGGACGGCCAAATCCTCCTCGACCTCGATTTCCCCGAGGACCAGCGGGCGGACACCGATCTGAACCTCGTCATGACCGGAGACGGCGGGCTGGTCGAGGTGCAGGGCACCGCCGAAGGGGCGCCGTTCAGCCGCGCCGAGCTCGACCGGATGCTCGCGGTCGGCGAGCAGGGGATCCGCCGGCTGGTGGAGGCCCAGCGGGGCGCGCTCGGATGACCCGGCTGTGGCTCGCGACCCAGAATCGGGGCAAGGTTCGAGAGCTGCAAGCTCTGTTGCCAAACCTCGACATCCGCTCGATCGATCCCGACCTCGAGCTGCCGGACGAGACCGGTGAGACCTTCACCGAAAACGCGAGGATAAAGGCCGAATTCGTGGCCGAGAGCCTCGGTGAGCCGTCGCTCGCCGACGACAGCGGCTTGTGCGTGGACGAGCTCGGGGGCGCTCCTGGGGTGCGCTCCGCCCGATTCGCGCCCGGCTCCGACGCCGACCGCTGCGCCGCCTTGCTCGCCGCCCTGGGGTCGGCCGAGGACCGCCGGGCCCACTTCACCTGCGCGCTCGCGCTCGCTCGCCCCGGGCGGCCCACCGTGTTCGCGTCCGGTCGGTGCGACGGGCGCATCGCTCTCGAGCCGTCCGGGACCGGCGGGTTCGGGTACGACCCCATCTTCGTCCCCGACGGTGAGACCCGCACGATGGCCGAGCTCTCCTCAGCCGAGAAGAACGCTCGGTCCCACCGCGCGGCCGCGCTCGCGGTGATGCTCCACCACCTCTCCGAGCTCTGAGGCAAAAGATCGCTTTTGCACTTGAAGCGGGCAGGCGGCTCCACCACACTCCGCGCGCTCGAGACGAACGGGGCGTAGCGCAGTCTGGCTAGCGCACCTGCTTTGGGAGCAGGGGGTCGAAGGTTCGAATCCTTTCGCCCCGAACTCGGGACCGCGGCCTCGGCCGCTCGGCGCCAGTAGCTCAGGTGGACAGAGCAGCGGCCTTCTAAGCCGACGGTCGGGGGTTCGAATCCTCCTTGGCGCGTCTCGCTGCGCTCGTCCGAGCCGGACGAAATCCACTCCGAGGTCCCTGTCAACGGGACCCTCCCCTCGCCGGACCCGCCGGCGAGCCGATCCCGCGACGCCCCCCTCCATGCTACGGCGCACCCATGCGCCTGTCGTGGATGGCCGCGGTCGTCTCGATGTCTTCGTGCGTCCCGTTCGAGGATCGGGGGATCGTGGAGATCCCGCTGCCGGCCGACGCCGCCGCTTGCCTCGACGAGCAGCGCGCGGTCCTCGGCGAGACCGAGGTGTCGGCCTGCTTGTACCTGCCCGAGCTCGAGTGCGCGCTGAGGGTGCCTCTCCACCAGCTCTGCGCCGGGGAGGGCTGCCGGTTTGCGGGCTGGGAGGCCCCCCGCTGCACCCGCGGCGCCGAGCCTCGCGCCGAGCTCGACCGAAACGCCAGGGTGGAGGCGACGCTCCGGCTCGTGCGCGGCCCGCAGTGCCCGCCTCACGAAGAGGTGTACGCCACCGGTGCTGCCGGCCTCTGCCAAGGCAGCGGGCTCGAAGGCGGCGGTTGCTTCGCTCGGCTCGACTTTCCCCTCGTGACCGATCCCGACGGCCAACTCGTTCCCGAAGACGATCGCGTCCTCGCTCGGCTGTCGGCGGCGTTCGCGGAGGAGCTCAGCCGCCAGGGCACGCCCGCCCCGTGCGGCGGCGAGGTGGAGCCGTTTTTGCCGGGCCGGGTGTGCGTCCAAATCGAAGGGGAGGGCGTGGGCGAGGTCCGCTCGGCCCCGTTTCCGGAGCTCGGCTGCGTGCGCACCAGCTCCGCCGTCCCCGAGACCCGGTGCGACGAGCAGGAGCTGGTCGCCGGTCGGGTCCTCCGCTTCGAGGCCGAGGCGGGGGCCTGCTCGCAGTTTGCCGGCTTCTCCGACGCCTGCTCGGGAGCGAGCTGCCGGATCGAGGTGGAGCCGGGGGGATGTGAGCGAAACCGAGTGGTGGCCCGCTTCGACCGCGAGCCTCTGACCGTGGGGGTGACCGTCGAGGGCGGAGGACAGGTCCGCATCGAGCCGCTGGCCTCGGCCTGCCCTCCCGAAGGCCCGTGCCCGGCGATCTGCGGGGCGGGCTCGCCGTGCCTTTTCGACGTGGCCTGCGGGGAGGCGCTGACGCTCGTCGCGCTGCCCGACCCTGGCTTCGAGCTGTCGCGCTGGGGGGACGAGCCGTGCGACGCGGCCGTGTCCGCCTGCGCGCTCGGGCCGATCATCGGTCGCCGGCAGGTGGCGGTGCGCTTTGCTCAGGGGGAGCAGACCCTGCGGGTGGCGGCGGAGGGGCTTTGCCGGGAGAGGATCCGGGGACCGGAGCGGCTCGAGTGCGGGGACGGGCTCGAGCGCCCCGCCGACTGCGTCCGCCGCGTCGCCGAGCTCACCGCGGTCGAGCTGTCCCTCGAGACCCGGCGCGACGCGCGGGTCGAGGACTGGGGCCCGGCTTGCGGGGAGCTCGGCTGCGAGGCCGAGCCAGAGCGGGTCCGGTTCGTGATGCCCACCCGGGCGGTCGAGCTGTCCCCGCAGGTCGCCTACCCCCGGGACCTCGCGATCGACGGCCCGGGCTCGGTGGACGGCCCGGAGGGCCGGTGCGACGGTCCTGGCCCCTGCCCCCGCGCCTTCACGAGCTGCCGGGCGCCAGAGACGCTCGAGGCGGTCCCTCGGGACCTGGGAACGTGCCGCTCCGAGCTGCTCGGCTGGACGGTGAACGACAATCCGGCTTGCGACGCCGAAGCGAGCTGCGAGCTGCCTCCTCCCGAGGCTGGACGGCGGGTGAGGGCGCAATTCGGGCTTCCGGTCTCGACCCAGGTGCTCGGCCGCGGTTCGGTGACGGTCAGCACGCCCGGCGGCCGTAGCGTCATGTGCGCCGCCGGGGCGACCTGCCCGCTTCCGCTGCCCGCCGGCGTCGAAGTCGAGATCGAGGCCTCGGTGGGGTCGAGGCCGCTCTGCTTCACCGGCTGCAGCGCAGATTTCGCCCGCGACCGATGCACCGTGCGCAACGACGCCTGCCGGAGCCCCGAGGTTCGGCTCGGTCGCCGGGTCGACGTGGTTGTCAACGGTCCTTGCACCGTGACCGCGCCGGCGCCGTCCCCGCGGTCCGCGGGTGATCGAAGCTGCCTCGACGAGCCGGCGCTGTCGGTTGGTCCCGGGCGAGCGACCCGAACCTACGCCGCGGCTCCGCTCGACCTTTCGGCGCTCGGGAGCGCCCCAGGGGTGGAGGTCGTGTCCTTCGAGCGGTGCGACCTTCTTGGGCAGTGCGTAAGCGCGCCGATCCCGCCGCCGAGCCAGGGGACGTTCACCTTGCCGCTGCCCGGCGTGCTCGACGTCGAGGCCCGGATCGCCTGCGAGGTCGTCTTTCCGGTCACCGTGCAGGTCGCTGGACCGGGCGCAGTGAGTGGCGGCGCGGTGCAGGGCTGCCGGGCGGCGGGCGGCAGCTGCGCGGCCAGGGTCAGGGAGAGCGAGACCCTCTCGCTGGCCGTGACCCCCGACCCGGGGGCTCGTTTCCTGCGCTGGGAGGCGGTGCAGGGGGCCTTGCCGTGCGCGACGGACGCGAACCCGTGCCGGTTCCGCCCGCTCGAGGCGGTCACGCTGCGGGCGGTCTTGCTCGACGAGGTGAGCTTGTCGGTCGGGCTCGACGCGGCGCCGGCGGGGGCGGCGGCAGGGCGCATCCGGTCGCTGACCTCGGGGGTCCCGGCCGCCGTCAGCGAGATCGACTGCCCCACCCGATGCCAGGTGCCGAGGCTCGCGACCCAGACCGTGACCCTCGAGGCGCTGCCTGCCCCCGGGTTTCGCTTCGATGGGTTCACGGGACCCTGCACCGGGACCGGGCCGGCCACGTGCCGGGTCTCGCCGCTCGACCGGAGCCGCTCGGTCCAGGGCCGTTTCGTCGCCGAGCGCCAGCTCTCGGTCACCGTCACCGGGGGAACGATCGCGGCTCCAGGGCTCGCCTGCATGGGCAGCACGTGCTCGGGGACCTACGATGAGGCCACCTCGGTGACGCTGACCGCGAGCCCCCCGGGCCCGGGCACCTACCGCTACGCGTGGAGCGGGGCCTGCGCCGGCTCGACCGGGCCCACCTGCACCCTGACCATGACGCAGAATCGAACCGCCTCGGTGACCATCACCCAGCAGACGCTCACCGTGTCGGTCACGGTGGCCGGCGGGGCTGGGGCGAGGGTGGGTTCGACCCCGGCCGGCATCGACTGCGAGCCGGGAGGGGTGGGGACCTGCAGCTTCGCTTTCGATCTCGGGACGACGGTCAGCTTGCGGGGCGCGCCGGTCGCCTCGACCCGAACGACTTGGGGCGGGGACTGCGCTGGGGTGTCGGGCGACACCTGCGGGCTCGACGCCCAGGGGAGCGCCACCTCGGTCACGCGCTCGGCGACGTTCACCTACGCGCCGCTCGCGAGCCTCAGCGTCGCCGTGTCCGGAGACCCGGCGGCGACCGTCGCCTCGAGCCCAGCCGGGATCTCGGGATGCGGACCGGGCGGAGGTGGGTGCGCAGCCGAGTTCCTCGCCGGAGCGGCGGTGACGCTGCAGGTCTCGGGCTCGACGCTCGCAGCCTCCTTCGGCGGAGGATGCACCGTGGACGGCGCCGACCCGAGCCGGTGCGAGATCGTGCTGCCCGCGGTCCGGGGGGCCTCGGTCACCGTCCCGATCCAGGTCGGCCCCTGATCAGGGGATGAGCAGACACGAGCCGGAGGTCATGCGGTTTTCGAGCGCCTCGTGGCAGGCTCGAGCCTCCTCGAGCGGCCAGCGGTGGCGAACTTCGATGCGGATGTCGCCGCTGCCGACCATTCCGAACAGGGTCGAGGCCGATTCGAGCAGATCTTCGCGGGAGCGCACGTAGTCAAAAAGGGTAGGCCGGGTCAGAAACAGGGACCCGCGCTGGGCCAAGATCCCCATGTCGAAGGGCTCCGGCTTGCCGGAGGCGTTCCCGAAGCCCACGTACAGCCCACGGGGCTCGAGGCACTCGAGCGACCGGGCGAAGGTGTCTTTGCCCACCGCGTCGTAGACCACCGGCACCGAGCCGCAGACCGCGCGCACCCGGTCCACGAAGTCCTCCTCGCCGACGACGACCGGGTGGGCGCAGCCGTGGGCCCGGGCCAGCTCCGCCTTCTCTTTGGATCCCACCGTCCCGATGACCGTGGCCCCGACCGCGGAGAGCCACTGGCAGGCGATGAGCCCCACCCCGCCCGCGGCGGCGTGCAAGAGCACGGGCTCGCCCCGGTTCACCCGGCGCACGCGCCGGACCAGGTACTCGACGGTCATGCCCTTGAGCAGGCAGGCGGCCGCGGTCTCGTCGCTCACGTCGTCGGGGATGGGGACCAGGCGGTCGGCGGCGATCCGGCCTCGGTCGGCGTAGGTGCCCGGGGTGCTGGTCACGTACGCGACCCGGTCGCCCGGTCGCACCGCGTGAACGTCCGGTCCGACCTCTTCCACCACGCCGGCCGCCTCGGTCCCGATTCCGTGGGGCAGCGACGGCAGCGGGTACAGACCGCTGCGGTGGTAGGTGTCGATGAAGTTCACCCCGACCGCCCGGTGGAGGACAACCGCCTCCCCCGGGCCGGGAGGGGCGACGTCCACCGTCTCGAGTCGGAGCGCCTCGGGACCTCCGGGGGTGTGCACGCGAACGGCTCGGCTCATGGACGGAGCGTAGCAGCCCTCCTCCGCCGGTCGAGACCCTGGTGAGCGGCACGCAAGCGCCCCTTCTTTGTTTCGGGCGGGCGTGTTACGTTTGCTCGGTAGGTTTCGAAATGCTCAAGCCCATCGACGTCGAAGCGCTGACCCACCAGTTTCGTTCGAGCCAGCCGTTCCCGCACATCATCATCGATCCGCTGGTCGAGCCGGAGTTTGCCCGAACGGTGGCGGCCTCCTATCCCACCTTCGAGGAGGCGGAGCGGCTCGGGATGCGGTTCAAGACCGTGAACGAGCGCAACAAGATCCAGGTCACCGACGAGGCCTTGTTCCCTGAGCCGGTGCGGCAACTCGCCGGCGCGCTCGCCGCTCCCGAGTTCATGCGGCAAATCGAGCAGATCACCGGGATCCCGAAGCTGCTCTGGGACCCCAAGTACCACGGGGGAGGCATGCACCAGACGTCGCAGTCCGGGATCCTCGATGTCCACGTGGACTTCAACTTCATCGACGACCGCTTCCGGCGTCTCAACATCCTCGTCTATCTGAACGAAGAATGGGACGAGGCGTGGGGGGGCATGCTCGAGCTGTGGGACCAGCCGGTGAAGGTGTGCCACCACTCGGTCGCTCCCAGTCTGGGCCGGGCCGTCATCTTCGAGACGTCCGAGCGGAGCTTTCACGGCGTGACCGCCGTCACCTGTCCTCCGGGTCGGGTCCGAAAGTCTTTTGCAGCGTACTACTACACGGAAGAGGCCCCCGCCGGCTACGCAGGCAAGGCGCACTCCACGATCTTCAGGGCCAGGCCGGATGAATACGCGAAAAAATTCCTGCAGATGCCGGCCGAGGCGGCGCAGCGAAAGCTGAACGAGGGGGTCCGGTCGGTGAAGGGCAAGCTCAAGGGCTTGCTCGGGCGCTGAGCACGAGGGCGCTTCCTCCCCGCGGCCGTGGCTGCTACCGGGAAAAAATGAGAGACGACGGGGCGATCCGGTCGGTTGGGCGCGTCGGGTCGGTGGGGCTCGAGCTCGGGCTGTGCGTGGTGTTCGGCATGGTCGGCGGCAGCAGCCTGGATGGGTGGCTCGGCACCGAGCCCTTCGGGACCTTGATCGGGTTCGCGCTCGGTGCGACTGCCGGCTTTCGCGCCCTCTTTCGAGCGGTGCGGCGGCTCGAAGAGGAATCGGAGCGGATCGCGCGCGCGCCGGTGGGACCGATCAGCGGGCGGCGCCGGGGCGGAGGCGACCGATGCTGACTCGGATCCTGTTGCTCGCCATGCTGCGGTCCGCGGCGGTCATCGTCGGGGTGGGGGTCGCGCTGGCTTTCCTGCTCGGCGGACCGGACGTGGCCATCGGTGTCGCGCTCGGGGGGGCGCTGGTCGGTGGCTCGGGCGCGGTGCAGATCTGGCTCGTGGGGCAGCTCTTCGATCCCGACCAGGGGACCCCCCAGAAGGTGGTGATGGGCACTCTGCTCGTCCTGAAGCTCGTCGCGGTGGGCGGCGCGCTGTGGTGGGTGCTCGCAAGAATGCAGCCCCATGAGGTCGGGCTGCTCGTCGGGATGGGGCTCGGGCTCGCGAGCCTGGTGGTCGGGGTGAACCAGGGGTCCATGACCAAGGAAGCGCAGGCGGCCATGGACGATGCGTCGCGGCGGATCGCCGAGAAGATGGAAGACAGCGAAGACGAAAGGCGCTAAGTCCGCCCCGTCCATGGACATGCCCCATCCGCCCAACTGGCTCGAGTTCGTCCCCGGGTACGCCGGGATGGCCCACTGGCTGGAGTCCTTCGGCTACGGCTGGCTGTTCGCGTCGGTGGTCCACGTCCAGCACATCGCGGCGATCCTGCTCGTCTCGCTGCTGATGCTCGTGTTTTCGCTGTTCGCGCGGTGGGGGCTCGCGTCGCGCCGCGACCAGATCTTGCCCGACGAGACGCTGACTGCGCGCAACGCCATGGAGCTGCTCGTCGAGGGCCTTCTTTCGGTGATGCAGAGCGCGATGTCGCGGGAGGCGGCGCTTCGCCACTTCTGGATCGTGATGCCGCTCGCCATGTTCATCCTGTTCAGCAACCTGCTCGGGCTGATCCCTGGATTCCTCCCCCCCACCGAGAACTTCAACACGACCTTCGCCTGCGGCACGATCGTGTTCATCTACTACAACACCTACGCGCTCCTTCGGCTCGGCGGCGGGCACCTCGCTCACATGGCCAACCCGGTGGGCGAGCCGTGGGGTTGGTTTCTCGCCCCGCTCTTTCTCCCGGTCGAGCTCATCTCCCACTGCATCCGGCCGGTGAGCCTCTCGGTGCGTCTGCTGTGCAACATCGCCGGCGACCACCTGGTGCTCGGGGTGTTCATCGGCGTCGCGGCGATGATGTTCGGGGGGCTCCCGCTGCTGCTCCCCATCCCGTTCATCGCCCTCGGCCTGTTCGTGGCGCTGATTCAGACCTTCATCTTCACCCTGTTGTCCTGCGTGTACATCGGGGAGGTGGAGGCCAACATCGCCCACCACGAGGCCCACCATGAGCAGGGGGCGCACGCCCACTGAGCGAGCGTCGCCCGCCTACCCCATCGACTTCGCTGGCGGTCGCCGGCGAAAGAACTCCGAACCGTGAACCGCTGCGAAGGGTCCGTGTAGAGAGAAGGTAGAGGAAAGCAGCCTCTGGTTCGGTGCATACCAGCAAAGGATAACCCATGAAAAAGAACGTGTTCACTCTCCTCTCCTCGCTCGCGCTGTTCCTGGTCGCCGCCCCTGCCTTCGCGCAGGACGGCTCCGCGATGGGCTCGGGCATGATCGCGATGGCCGCCGGTCTGTGCATGGCCATCGGGACCCTGGGCGGCGCGCTCGGCCAGGGAAAGACCGCCTCCGCCGCGCTCGAGGGCATCGCCCGCAACCCGCAGGCCGCCCCAAAGGTTCAGACCCCGATGATCATCGCGCTCGCCATGACCGAGTCGCTGGTGCTCTTCGCGCTCGTGATCGCGTTCTTCCTTCAGGGCAAGGTCGGCTGACCAAACCCTGCGACGGCCGGGAGCGCACCTCAACCTGGGGGTTGGCCCAACCCGGGCGGCGCTCTGCGGCCCGTCGGCTCGCTTTTCCCGGCGGCGGCTGGTACCGCTCCTCCGTGGCCGCCACCCTCGTCTTCACCCTCATCGGTCCCGACCGCCCAGGACTCGTCGAGCGCGTCGCCACCTGCGTGGCCGAGCACGGCGGCAACTGGGAAGAGGGCAAACTCCTCGGCCTCGATGGCCACTTCGCGGGGGTCCTGCGAGTGGGGGTTCCCCCAGGTGCGGTGGCGCGGCTCGCCGCCGCGCTCCGGTCGCTCGAGGGACTCACCGTGACCGTCGCGGAGGCCATCGATTATGCGCCGCTCGAGCACCGGGTCCTGGTCCTCGAAGTGGTGGGTTCCGACCACCCGGGGATTGTCCAGAGCATCGGGCGGGCGCTGGCCATGCTCGGGGTCAACGTCGCCGAGCTCGAGACGTGGACCGAGCGGGCGGCCATGAGCGGCGAGCCGGTCTTTCGGGCCCACGCTCGCCTCGAGGTGCCAGCCGCGGTCGGCGAGCCGCAGCTCAGAGCGTCGCTCGAGCAGATCGCCCACGATCTGATGGTCGAGCTCCACGTCGGGCAAGCGCCATGAACGCGAGCCCCGCGAGCCAAAGTCCGATGGGGTCCACGGCGCTACAGCCCCTTTCGGTCGCCGCCACCTGATCCGCTTCCCCGGGACGGCCCGAAGCTCGCGGTCCGCCCCGTTCGCCGGCCCACCGAACCTGCTCGACCCGCCCGCGGGTCCGCCAGACGAACAAGCGGCCATCGCGGGTGGCGGCGATGACCTCCGGGCGCCCGTCCCCATCGAGGTCGGCCACTTCCGGAGCGCCGAGCACCGGGGCGCCGGTCAGCTTGGGCCATCCCACCGCCGGTCGGCCGTTTTCGCTCAGCGCCAACAGTTGCGCATCCCCGCCGAAGATCCACTCCGGCGCCCCGCCGTCTACGTCGGCGATCACCACCTCCGCTCCCGAGCCCGGATCCGCTGGCTCCCAAAGGCCGTTCGGGACCGGGGTGGGGAAGAGTCGTCCCTCGCGAACGAACCACGCGAGCACCCGGCTGCCGTCCGCGGACAGGGCAGGACCGGCGTAGGCCTCGGGCCGCGCCCACCGAACCGTCTCCTGCTCGGGACCCAGACCGACGACGTCGGAGCCGCTCAGCGCGAACACCCGCTCGCCTACGCCGGCGACGCGGGCGACCACCGGTGCCTCCCCCCGGAGCCGCTCGAGTCCGTGTCGAGCTGGGGTGGGATCGACCTCGAAGCGAGATCCGTCGCTCGCCACCAGCTCGGTGGGCGTCTTCACCCAGGCCCGCCGACCGTCGAGGGCGAGCGCCCCGAGCGCCTCGGCCCCAAACCACGGCGAGGCCCCATCGCCGTCCTCTTTGACCACGCGCCCGCCCGCGACCCACGCGAATCGATCGCCCTCGTCCTCGAGGACCGCCATCGGGGGACCGAAGGCCGGACCGGCGGTGTCCAGACCCACTCGCTGCACGGTCTCGCCGACCAAGGTGAGCACGCCGTCTTCGGCCACGGCGCCGATCCGCCAGCCGCCAACTTCTTGCCTGAGCGCGGGCGCGCTCAGGTAGGGCACGCCCGCAGCGACCGGTTCGTCGAGACCGGGCGGTCGCTGCCGGGCCGGGATGCTCCGCGCGAGCGACCCGGTCGGGTCGAGGGCGAGCAGCCGCCCATCGAGCAAGGGGACCCAAATCTGCTGCCCTTGGCCCAAATCCGCTCGCCTCGGTCCGCCGAACACGCCGGCGCCGAGCTCGACCGGGAAGCCAGGGAAGAGGTCGAGGTCCGCCATGAGGAAAAACACCCGATCGACCTGAGCGGCCACCCCGCTCGGCCGCTCGACCACGACCCGGAGAACGAAGGCGGACTCGTCCGCGCCGGCCGGGACCCGGGCCGGGTCTTCCTGCAGCCCTTCGGTCTCGAGCAAGGCCTCGATGCGACGGGAACCGGGCGGCAACTCGCCCTCCGTCACCACCTCGAACCCGGTGGGCGACCACCCGCGACCGAGCAGCAACCGAAACCGAAGCCCCCCTTCGGGGGCGGCCTCGAGCAGCTCCGCGACCACCCGAAGCGGGGTGGGGGTGGGGTCGATCACCGCTTTGGGGCGCGGCAGACGGACCCGAAGCGCCGGAGGGCGCTGCTCGGCGATCACCCGCTCCACCGCCCGGCGTGCGTCGAACCGGGTTGTGCCCGAGCTCGGGCTTCGCGGCGCCATCGGGTCGCTCTGGCGCAAGAGCGAGGCGATCTCGGCCGGCGACAGCGAAAAGCCGCGGCGTCTGGCCGCCGAAGCCATCAGGCCGGCGATGCCGGCCACCACGCCTGAGGGGGGTGGATCGAGCTCGTCACCGCAGTCCACGCCAGGGAGGAGCCCGTCGAGCTCGAGCGCGCCGCGCCCGCAGGCGACGTCGCTCCGGGGGGCGGCCCCGCCCACCCGAAGCGCACCCGGCTCGGCGCTCGGAACGTCCTCGATGAGCCCGGGGCCGTCTCCGGCATCGAGGACCAGGACGACCCGCTCGGTGGAGCGGGCGAGCGCTCGGTCGAGGTAGGGGGTGGGACCGGGGGTCGCGACGAGCACCGCGGCTACGGCGGCCTCCATCCTCGCCGCGTACAGCGCCGCGGCGCCGAGCTCCGCGTCCATCGCGAGGCCGCCTCGCCCCACCCGGAGCGGAAGCAGCGTGCAGCCAGGGCAGGCGCCAGCGACGCCGTACCCATCGTGGGTTCGGGCGCCGGCAGCCCGAGCCGCCCGGGTGCCCCGGTCGTCCCCCTCCTCTGGGGATGGGTCTGGGTCGCCGTCCAAGAAGTCGAAGCCGGCGATGTCGTCTACGAGGCCGTTTCCGTCGTCATCTCGCCCATTGGCAAAGATGGCGATCACGTCCGCGGGGGTGATCCAGCCGTCACCGTCCACGTCGCCTCGGTCCGGCCGGGACAACAGCCGCGGGTCGATGACCTCCTCCACGGTCGGGGCCGCGGTACCCGTGACCGAGGTGAGGTCGAGCACCGTCAGGACTCCATCGCCGTCCCGGTCGGGGATCGAGGCTTCCCCGGGGTTGAGGCGGATCTTGGGGGCGAGGTCGCGGTCGGTCAGGTCGATGCCGCCCGCCACCACCGCGATCGTGACGCTCGGGAGACCGAGCTCGAGCAGCCACGCCCGGTCCACCGAAGCCCCCACCGGTCCGCTCCCCCCCAGACAGGGAGGGGTGAATCCGTAGAGGGACATCTGCCCCACGCAGGCCCCGCCCGAGGCCCAGGGCGCGTACCCGGGGTCGTTCGGCCGCCGATCGGCGAGCGCATCCGGGGACAGGTTCGGGTCCATGGCCGGCCAGCTCTGGGCGAGCCACAGCGTGACCAGGACGGACAGCATGGCCCGATGGTACCGGAGCGGCACCCTGCGGCAATTCTTCCCGTGCCCGCGCTGGTGGAGCCGGCTGCGACCGGAATCGTGCCCTGCGTTTGCGAATCCTCGGGCCAGGCCGGGGGGGTGGTGGGTTGGGCGGAGATCGGTCACCTTCCTATCGTGCGCGCGCTCCTCTCGGCCGTCCTACTCGCGGTCCTCGCCGGCTGCGGGCCAGCCGGCGACGACGGGCCCGATCGTCCCCTCCGCCCGGACGCCGCCGGCGCGGATGCGGGTGGCTTGGACCAAGGGGCGGCCGACCTCGGTCGGAGCGACGGCGGAGACTCGGGCTCCGTCGATGCCTCCGCCGACGCCGGGGACGCCGAGGATGGAGGGGGCCCCGACTTCGGCCCGATGGACGGCGGGAACTCGGACCTGGGCTCGGAGTTCGACGGTGGCAGCGACGGCGGTACGGTGGCCATGGACGCAGGGCCTTCCGACCTCGGCTTCGATGCAGGCCCTTCCGACCTCGGTCCCGACGCGGGCGACTCCGATGGAGGCGGGCTCGACGCCGCCGATGGAGGCGGGCTCGACGCCGCCGATGGAGGGCTCGACGCCGCCGATGGAGGCGGGCTCGACCTCGGGGCCTCGGACGGAGGTCCGGACGCGGGTGCCGGGGATGGAGGTGCGCCCGATTTGGGTCCATTCGACGCGGACCCAGGGCCGGCGGATCTCGGGGTTTGGGACGCCGGGTCCGATGTCGATTCCGGTGCGGGCACCGGGGATTTGGGGGCGTTGGACGCTGGTCTCGACGGCGGGGGGCCAGACATCGGGTTCGACGGAGGCGGTGACGACGCGGGCGCGGCCGACGGCGGCGGTCTCGATACCGGGCCCATCGACTCGGGGGCAGCGGACGGCGGCGGCTTCGACGCGGCGGATGCGGGCGGGCTCGACGGCGCGCTTCCCGACGCCACGTCGATGGACGGGGGGCCGTCCGATGGCTCGACCGCGGACGGTGGATTCGTCGCCACCGGGCCCACGCCGTGCACCGCCGATGGATGGTGCTGGGACAACCCCTACCCGCAATACGGGGACTTTCGTGGCGTCTGGACCGACGGCAGCGAGGCTTGGCTGGTGGGGGCGAACGGCCTCGCCCTGCGCTTCGATGGGCAGGACTGGCGCCGCGTTCCTTCGGGCACCACCAACGAGCTGGCGGCCGTGTGGGGCGCCGACGCCGACGACGTCTGGATCGTCGGCCGCTCGGACTTGCTCCGCTGGGACGGCGCGGCCTTGAGCTCGGTGGCGAGCCCCATCGCTTCCCCGAACTCATCCTCCGTTCATGGGAGCGCCCGCACCAATGTCTGGATCGGGGGGACCCGAGCCCTCCATTGGGACGGGACGATGCTCCGGCACGACACTGCGGCGGTGGGGCTGAACGACGTGTTCGTGGCCGGCGCCACGCTCGCCGTCGGGGTCGGAAACGCGGGCCGGGTCCTCGAGTGGGACGGACAGTCGTGGACGCTCGTACCAACCCCGGCCGCCCGGAGCCTCTACGCCGTGCACGGGGCCGGCGGCGAAATCTGGGCCGCTGGGGACCGGGGCGAGGTCTTCGTGCGCGACGGGGCCGGTTGGCGGATCGGCCCCGGAGTCCCCTCCGCAAGCCGTCTTTCGACGCTCTGGATGAGCGGACCCCAGAACGTGTACGCCTCCGGCTCGCTCGCGGGCGCGCTGCTTCGCTGGGATGGCGCCGCGTGGTCGGTCCCATACACGGTGGGAGGCCGGCCGGTAGCCGTTGACGACATCTTCGGCAGCCGCACGGCCGACGTGCTGGCGACGGGGGGCACCGCCCGCTTCGCGAGCTACGACGGGACCGGTTGGGTCGACAGCAACCGCCAGAACACGCTCCGGGCCGTGGTCGAGACCGCGACCGGCGCCCGGACCCTCTGGGCCGGGGGCCTCGGCGGCATCCTGATGCGCCGCGACCTGGGGATGTGGACGCCGGTGTCCCTCTCCTCGGTGGGAACTCGGGGCATCCTGGGGAGCTACGCTGGGGCGGGCGAGACCTGGCTGGTGGGCGAGGGCGGGCTCGCCTTGCGGCACGCGAACGGGAGCTGGACCCCGGTCCTCGGCACCTCGAGGGATCTTCATGGAGCATGGGGCAGCGGCCCCAACGCGCTGTGGGTCGTGGGCGACGGGCTCGCTCCCCTGTCCTGGGATGGCTCGACCCTCCGGACGCGGCCCGGGCCCAGCTTCGCCGGGCGGTACCGGGCCATATGGGGGGCTGCCCCCAACGACGTGTTCGCGGTGGGTCTGAACGCGCTGGTGAGCCGGTACGACGGGACATCGTGGACGCCCGGGCAGGTCGGCCCCCGCAGCCGGGCGTATGAGGCGATCGACGGCACCGGCCCGACGAATGTGTGGATCGCGGGCCACGAGCCGAGGGCCAGCGGCGGGCAGGGTCGGGATGGCGTCGTGCTGCGCTTTGACGGAGCCACCTGGCAGGTGATGGGCCAGTTTCCGCTCCGAGTGCTGACGGGCATCTACGTGGCCAGCTCGAGCGAGGTGTGGGTCACCACCGAAGACGGCGAGGTGCTCCGCTACGACGGCCAGGTCTGGATCGCCGAGGACCTGGTTGGTTCCATCGACATGCACGCGATCGGTGCCGACCACCAAGGGAGGCTGTGGATGGTGGGCCGGGCGGGCAGCGTGCTCTACCGCGACCGAACGAGCAGCGCGCCGATGATCCCGTAGAGCGCGGCGGCGCCGAGCGCGAGACCGGAGATCCCGACCTCGGGGGCAAGCAGGAGGGCGATCGCCGTTCCGGCCACCGAGGCCACCGCGTTGACTGCGAACGCGGCGGCTGCGCCCCCGGCGGGTCCGGCGGCGAGCATGCTCGGAAAGACCCCGCCGAGGGCGAGCCCGAGGCTCCCGGCCATGGCAGCGGCGGCGATGGAGCGCACGCCGAGGCTGGCCGGTAGCAGCGCGGCCACCGCGGGCCCCGCCGCAAAAGCGAACCCGAGCCCGCCGGCGGCGGCGATGAGGGCCCGGCCTCGGGGTGCGGCCCCTGCCGCCAGCCGGCTGCCGATCCCGGCCCCGAGGAGGATCCCGGCGAAGCCGATGGCGAGCGCGCGGCTGCTCGCGCCGAGCAGGAGGCCCAGCCGCTGCACGAGCCCGATCTCGAGCGCCATGAACGCGAGCCCGACGCTCCCGAACGCGGCAGCGGAGCAAAGACGGGCTCCGATCGGGGCCGGCGCTGCGCGGACCGGCATGAGCACGATCCCGCCGATGAGCACGCTCTCGACGAGCAGGGCGAGCAGCGCGAGCTCGGCCAGCGGACGCTCTTCGAGCGCGAGGCGAAGGCCCCCCGGGGCGGCGGCGGCGGCGGGGGCGGTGGCCAGCTTCGTCAGCGGGGTCTTTCGATGAAAAAACGGGGCGTCGTCGGTCGCGGGGGCGAGGCGAAGGCCCAGCGCGCGCTCGAGCGGTGAAAGCGGCTCCCCCCGCGCGATCGCCCCGATGGCCCCGCCGTCCGGTCTTCGGGGGAGGTGGTCGAGGACGAGCTTCCGCTCGGCGAGCCGGGCCGCGATGAGCCGCTCCGTCTCCGGTTCGAAGGCGGCCTTGCCGAGCAGCGCCGCGGCATAGAAGCCGCCTGGCTCCCGCCACAGGGCGAGTTTGTCGTCGATCGGCCCTCCGCTCGCCGCCTCGAGGGTCGCGACGAGGCGTGGGATCTGCGCGTCCGGTCGGGTGACGAACAGGAGCCCATCGGGGGCCAGGCGGCCCAGGATCCGAGAGAAGGCCTCGACGGTGAGGAGGTGGTCTTCGGTGAGGCCGAGCGCGCCGGCGGCGGTGGCCGCATTCGAGATGGTGTGGATCATGACCACGGCGTCGAACGCCGGGCCCGGTCGCTCGAGAAAGGTCCGCGCGTCTTCGAGGACGAGCTCGACCCGGGGGTCGCTGCGCAAGAACGCGGGGCTGGCGTCGATCACCGCCCGGTTGACCTCGACCCCCACGACCTCGGAGGCGCCAAACGCGACCGCCTCGGCGACCTCCCACCCGGCGCCGCTGCCGATGACGAGCACCCGTCCGCCGGGGCGAAGCTCGTAGGGGAGGGTGGCGTCGGTCGGGGTGCGCCGCATCGGCGTAAGCGGGATGCGAACGGCGGCCGCGCCGGCGTCGATGAGCAGGCGCTCCTGGCCGGGCGCGAACCGAACCCGGTCCACCCGGGCGTGGGCGGTCCACACCGCGCCCAAATGAACGCCTGGATCGGAGAGCACCGCCGCGATCGAGGCGCCGCTCGCCGTGGTCTTGCTCGGCGCGATCCCGAGCGGGAGCGGCACCCAAAAAGCGGCGAGAACCGCGAGCACGGAGGCCGCCCAGAGGGCCTCGAAGCCGAGCAAGGCCGCCGAAGCGAGCCCGAGCCCGCTCGCCGCCCACAGCGCGCCGGTTCCGTCGAGCGCGGGCACCAGCCACAGCCCGAGCAGGCTCCCGGCGGCAGCGCCCACGAGGTCGTAGGCGTACAAAGTGGGGGCTCGCTCGGGGCGGGCCGACAGGAGGATGGCGATCCCGGCCCCGGAAGCGGCCAGCGGAAGGCTCGTGGCGAGGTACACGAGCCCGAGCCCAAGCCACGCCGAGCCCGAGGACCGAAGCGCCATCGGGTCGAATCCAACGAGCCCCACCACGATTTGCGACAGCGGGACCAACACGGCGAACGCGGCCGCGGCCATCGCCGCCTGACGGTCGGTTCGGGCGGCAAAAGCGGCCACCCACCGCGCCCCCAGCCCGGCGCCGAGCAGCGCGGTGGACACGGCGAGGAAGGCAAAGACGTGGAGGTAGGCGACCGAGAACAGACGGGTCCAGGTCACCTCGGCGAGCAGGGTCGCTCCGGCGAGCAGGGCGAGGCCTAGACCTCGAAGCGACGCCCGCTCGGCCAGAGCCATCGCGCTGTCTTCAGTTGGCCTCGGACCAGTCGGCGTCGATGACGTTCTCGTCGTCCTTCTTCTTCGCCGAGGGTCCGCCCGGGCCCGGCGCGCCCGGTCCGCCGTCGTTGTTGGTGCTCGACGCGTAGAGGGTCTCGGCCATCTTCGCCGAGGCGGCCATCAGCCGCTCCTCCGCCGGTCCGAACCGGGCTTCATCCTCGGCCTTCAAGACCTCGCGGGCCTCCTCGAGCGCCGCGCTGACCTCCTGGCCGATCTCGACCGGCAACTTGTCCTTCGCATCGGTCATCGTCTTTTCGACCTGGTACACGAGCTGGTCGAGCTTGTTGCGCTTCTCCACCCGGAGGCGGCGCTCCTCGTCGTCGCGCTCGTGGTCCCGGGCGTCGCTCATCATCCGCTCGATGTCCGCTTCCGACAGGCCCGTGGATCCCTCGATCCGAACCGATTGCTCCCGTCCGGTCGCCTTGTCCTTCGCGGAGACGTTCACGATGCCGTTGGCGTCGATGTCGAACGTCACCTCGATCTGGGGCACGCCCCGGGGCGCCGGAGGAATGCCGTCGAGGATGAACTTGCCGAGGGTCTTGTTCCCCGCGGCCATCTTCCGCTCACCCTGCAGGACGTGGACCTCCACCTGGGTCTGCCCGTCGGCCGCCGTCGAGTACGTGTCGGACTTCCGGGTGGGGATGGTCGTGTTGCGCGCGATGAGCGGGTGGAACACCCCGCCCAGGGTCTCGATCCCGAGCGACAGCGGGGTGACGTCGAGCAGGACGATGTCCTTCGCGTCGCCGGAGAGCACGCCGCCCTGGATCGCGGCCCCGATCGCCACGACCTCATCCGGGTTCACCGAGCGGTTCGGCTCCTTGCCGAAGAACCGCTTCACCTCCTCCTGGATGAGCGGGATGCGGGTCGAGCCCCCGACCAGGACAACGGCGTCGATCTCGCGGGGCTGCTTCTTCGAGTCCTCGAGGCAGCGCCGCACCGACTCGAACGAGCGCCGAACGAGGTCGCCGACCAGCGCCTCGAACTTCGCCCTGGTCAGGGTGATGGCGAGGTGCTTCGGACCGCTCGCGTCCGCAGTGAGGAAGGGCAGGTTGATCTCGGTCTCGAACGCGCTCGAGAGCTCGATCTTCGCCTTCTCCGCTGCCTCCTTCAGGCGCTGCATCACCATCCGGTCCTTCGACACGTCGATGCCGGACTCCTTGCGGAACTCGTTCTGCAGATACTGGATGATGATGTGGTCGAAGTCGTCGCCGCCGAGGTGGGTGTCGCCGTTGGTGGCGACGACCTCGACCACGCCTTCACCGACCTCGAGCACCGAGATGTCGAAGGTGCCGCCGCCGAAGTCGTAGACCGCGATGACCTCGTTCTTCTGCTTGTCGAGCCCGTAGGCGAGCGCGGCCGCCGTCGGCTCGTTGATGATGCGCTTGACGTCGAGCCCCGCGATCTTGCCCGCGTCCTTCGTCGCTTGCCGCTGCGCGTCGTTGAAGTAGGCCGGGACGGTGATGACCGCCTCGGTGACTTCTTCGCCCAGGTGGGCTTCGGCGGCGCGCTTCAGCTTGGCGAGCACCTTCGCCGAGACCTCGGGCGGAGCGAAGGACTTGTCTCCGATCTGAACGTGGGCGTCGCCGTTTCCGGCCCGGACCACGTCGTAGGGCATGCGCTCCCGCTCCGACCCGGTGTCGTCGAACTTCATGCCCATGAAGCGCTTCACCGACGAGACGGTGTTGCGGGGGTTGGTGATGGCTTGGCGGCGGGCGACCTGCCCGACGAGGACGTCGCCCTTTTCGGTCCACGCCACGACCGAGGGGGTCGTCCGGGCGCCCTCCTCGTTCACGATGACCTTGGTGTCGCCGCTCTCCATGACCGCGACCACCGAGTTGGTGGTGCCGAGGTCGATGCCGATGACTCTCTTGCCCATATGTCGAATACCTCCCGATTGGTCGAGCGGGCCACCCGGGCCCGCCGATGCTCGGCACCCTAGCCACGGCCCCGGGCTCGTCAATCAACGGGACGAGGCGCTGCGGCAGCGACGCTCGGTTGACAGGTCCATCGGCCGAACGCTAATCGCTCGCGACGTCGCGGCGGCCGCTGGTCGGCCGAGCGAAGGAACGAGAGGATTCATGAAAACCGGTGTAGCACTCGTGGGCTTCTTCTTTTCGGCGGCGATCGGGCTCGCTGCTGGATACGCGCTGCGCGGGCTGGGGGACGCCCCACCCTCGAAACAGGCCGACTCTCCGCCCTCGGCCGCCCGGGTCGCGCCGGTCCCGGCCGCGGAGGACGTCTACAAGGTGCCTGTCGGTTCTTCGCTCGCCAAGGGCCCGGCCGATGCGCTCATCACCATCGTCGAGTTCTCGGACTTCGAGTGCCCGTTCTGCGCTCGGGTCCAGCCGACGCTCGACCAGATCTTCAAGGCCTACCCCGGGGAAGTCCGGCTCGCGTTCAAGCACCAGCCGCTGCCCTTCCACCGCAAGGCGCCGCTGGCCTCCGAGTACGCCCTGGCCGCCGGGGAGCAGGGCAAGTTTTGGGAGATGCACGACAAACTCTTCCAGAACCAGCGCCAGATCGATGAGGCGGATCTGAAGGGCTACGCGAAGGCGCTCGGCCTCGACCAAGCGAAGATCGACGCGTACATCGCGTCGGGCAAAGGCAAGAAGGTCATCGCGGACGACCAGGCGCTGGCCCAGCAGGTTGGCGCCACCGGCACGCCGGCGTTCTTCATCAACGGGGTCAAGGTCTCCGGCGCTCAGCCCTTCGAGAACTTCAAGAAGGTCCTCGACGAGGCCAAAGCCCGAGCCGAAGCCGCCGTCCAGGGCGGCACCAAGAAGGCCGACGTCTACGCCGCGCTCATCGCCGGTGGCCGCACCAGCCCGCCGCCGCCGCCCGCGCCGGCCGCGCCGCCGCCGCAGACGAGGCAGAAGCTCGATCTCGTCGAGGGGACGCCAGCCAAGGGCAGCCAGGACCCGCTGCTCGTCATCGTCGAGTTCTCCGACTTCGAGTGCCCGTTCTGCAGCCGGGTGAACCCGACCATCAAGCAGGTGCTCGAGACCTACGGGGACGACGTGCAGGTGCAGTTCCGCAACCAGCCCCTGTCCTTTCACAAGAACGCGATGCCGGCGGCGAAGGCGGCGCTCGCGGCCCACCGGCAGGGCAAGTTCTGGGAGATGCACGACAAGCTCTTCGAAAACCAGAAGGCGCTGTCGGCCGATGATCTCACCCGCTACGCCCGAGAGCTGAACCTGGATGAGCAGAAGTTCGCCTCCGACATGCAGAGCCCCGAAGTCGCGGCGATGATCGAGAAGGATCAGGCCGACGCGAACCGGGTCGGAGCTCGGGGCACGCCCACCCTCTTCGTCAACGGGGTTCCGATCCGGGGCGCCCAGCCGTTTCCTGCGTTTCAGACCGTCATCGACAAGGAGCTCGCTGCGGCCAAGGAGCTCGTGGCGAAGGGGGTGAAGCGAAAGGACGTCTACGGAAAGATGATGGAGAAGGCGGGCGAGACGGTCGATCAGCCGTCCGCGCAGCCGGCACAGCCCGCGGCGCCCCCGCCGCCGGCCAAGCCGGTCGACGTCGCGATCGGCGAGGCGCCGACCTACGGGAAGGCGGACGCGCCGGTGCAAATCGTCGTGTTCTCCGACTTCGAGTGCCCGTTCTGCAGCCGTGTGAACCCCTCCATCGACCAGCTCAAGAAGGCGTACGGCGACAAGATCTCGGTGTCGTTCAAGCACTTCCCGCTCTCGTTTCACCCAAACGCGAAGCCGGCGTCCGTCGCGTCGCTCGCCGCCCACCGCCAGGGCAAGTTCTGGGAGATGCACGACAAGCTGTTCGAGAACCAGCGCGCGCTCAGCCGGGAGGATTTCCTCCGCTACGCCAAGGAGCTGCAGCTCGACGTCGAGAAGTTCGAGAAGGACCTCGACGACCCGGCGCTCGACGGGTGGGTGGATTCGGACATTCGCCAGGGCGGCAGCGTCGGGGTCCGGGGAACCCCGGCGACGTTCGTGAACGGCCGGCTGGTGTCCGGAGCCCAGCCGTTCGAGGCGTTCAAGACGATCGTCGAAGAAGAGCTGAAGAAGCGGTCCTGACCCAACTATCGCTTTCCCGCCCGTCGGGCCGGGCGCGCCGGTCGGCCCCAAGCCGACCGGTCCACCTCCACCTGCCGTAGGCCCTCCACGCTGGTCAGCAAATAGCCTCGCTCCTGGCTGAGCTGAAGCAGCACGTCCATGCGTCGGCCGGTCACCGTGGACCAGATTCGGTGCGCCAGCTGCTGCTGGCGAAAGACCGAGCCGAGGTATTCGCGCCGCCGGTTGCACTCGATCTCTCCGCGAAACGGCCGGTGGATGATGAATACCGGCGCGAGGGGGATCGCGTCTTCGACGCCCGGAACGGTGAAGCTCACCGGCGGCCGAGGACCTGGACCTTGGATCAGGGCAAACCGCGCGAGCCGAGCCCCGGCGCCGACACCGAGCGCGCCGAGGACCGTGCGGGGCAGCGCGTCGTCCGCGGGGTCGGTGAACAGGCGAACGGCAGGCTCCCCGGCCGACATCCTCCGCTGGCGCACGATCGCGGCTTCCGTGTCCTGCGGCTGCTCGAAGGCGAGCTCGGGCAGGCTGATGAGCCCGGGCGCATCGACGATCGGGCCGGTGGGCGCGAGGCCGAGCCCCCGCCCGAACAAGAACAGGTCCACCCGCTGCTCCCGCGACGGAGGAGCGAGCTCGAGCCACGGCCCCAGGTCGAGCGGACCGGTCCGTTCGAACGCCACCGGCGGCGTCCAGCTCGGTCGGCCGGTGACCCGAACCTGCAGCCTCGTTCCGTTTGGTGCCGAACGGAGCACCCCGCGGAGGCTCTCGCCGTCGGGCCGGGGCCAGCCCTCGTGAAGCGCAAGAGGGCCGAGCTTCCACGGCTCGTCACGGTGGCGCCGCGGCATCTTTCCGAACCCGTCGTCGTCCACGGCGCACGGGTCGACCGGCGGTCGCTCCTGAAACCGAGGCGCCGTGGCGTGGTCGATCTCGGCGAGCGCGGCCGACAGCTCCGGGGCGAGGCGGGCGCCCGGCTCGTCGAAGCGGAGCGACGCGTCCCCGCTGCCGCTCACCCGAAAGGAGACCACCCAGGACGTCTCGTGCACGACGACCCGGGCCCCATGGATTCGTATGTCCCCGCTCGAGCCGTCGGGGACGACGAGCGCGTAGGCCGAACCGGGGGCGCAGGAGGCGAAAGCGAGAGCGAAGGCGAGCCGCATGGACCCTGGCTACCACCGGCGCCGCGGGCGGCGGAGGCATTTGGGGGCGATTGTCCGGCGAGCTGCTCTTGCCGGGGCTCGGCCCCCTCGGCCACTGGTGGCTCCTTAGGACCGGCGTCGCCGCGCGGTGGCCCTCCTTTCGGCGGCGCAGGGGCGGTCCGCTCTCGCGCCGAGGTCAGGGCTGGGGCAGCATCCGGTCGTGGCGCGCCAGTTGCGGCACTGGGTCGCGGAACCGTCGACCTGCGCCTACCTCCCCGACCGAATCGCCCGACTCGAGTACCGGCTGCTGCTCGACGTCACGCCGACGGAGCTCGACGCGCTCCTGGACCGGGGATGGCGCCGTTTCGGTCCGGCCTACTTTCGCCCAGCGTGCGGCAGCTGCCAGGCCTGCGTGTCGTTGCGCATCCCCGTCGCCGAGTTTCGGCCGAACAAGAGCCAGCGCCGGGCCTACAACAAGACGAAGGATTGGCTGCGGGTCGAGGAGGGCCGGCCGAGGGTCGACGCCCGCCGGCTCGACCTCTACCACCGCTGGCACCTGGGCCGCGGCGCGACCCGGGGCTGGGCGTCCGACCACCTCGACGCCGAGGAGTACCGATACCAGTTCGCGTTTCATCACCCCTCCGCCCGCGAGCTGACCTATTGGGACGACCGGTCGTCCGGGTCGGGCCCACCGCGGCTCATCGGGGTGGCGATGACGGACATCACCCCGAACGGGTTGTCGGCGGTGTACACCTACCACGATCCCGACTACGCCGCGTTTTCCCTGGGCACGGTCAGCATCCTCCATCAGATCGAGCGAGCCCGCGCGCTCGGTCGGCGCTGGGTGTACCTCGGGTACCGGGTGCTCGGCTGCCGCTCCTCCGAATACAAGGCGAGCTTTCGGCCCCACGAGCTGCTCGAGGCATCGTGCGCGTTCGATGAGCAACCTCGGTGGAGCCGAGCCCCCGAGGCCGGTTGACCTTGGCCGGGGAGTCGGGTCCTCCTCGTCGGGTGGGACGAGCAAGCTGGGTTTTCGTGGGGGTGCTCGTGGTCGCGGCGGGGGCGGTCTGGATGTCGGCCTCGATGCTCGACCCTCGAGAACCGGACGGAGCGCCGGTCGCGGCGGGCGACCCATCGGGAGCTCCCACCGGGACCGGTGACCCAGCCGCCGCCGCTCGTGCCGAAAACGCGCAGCCCGAGGCGGCCCAAGCGTCGGTCCGGAGGCCGGAACCTTCGGTCGGTGGGCCGGCTCGCTCTCCGTTTGCGATGGACGCGAGGCCGGAGGCTCTGGCCCTCTCCGGCGTCGAGGTCGAGGCCGTATCCGACCCCTCGGCCGTTCCCGACCCCGGTCGATTTGGGCGCGGGGTGGTCCTGCTCCGCATCCATCCCGACGCCCCGGCGGCGGAAGCGGGGCTTCGCCCCGGAGACATCATCGTTCGAGCGATGCGGGAGAACGTCGATGGGCCGCAAGACCTCACGAGGGTGGTCGGCGACCGGGAGCAGACCGTCCTCATCGCCGTCCGCGACGGAGAGTACATGGAGCTCGTGCTCCATCGGCCGTCCCGGGCCGACCTCGACTGAGCGGTGCCTCGGCGTCGCGCCTTGGGGTAGGGTCAACCTGTGACGGGCCCGCACCCCGCCGGCGAAATGCGTCCGACACGAGGGCTGTCGGTGGGGGGCCTCACGCTGACGCGGTGCCTCAGTCAGACGTCCGAACGCCAGCTCTGGGCCGCCACCGGCGAGTCCGACGCCCTGGTCGTGCTCGTGGCCCCCCCGGCGCGCGCTGGCCACGGCGAGGCCATGCGCCGGCTCGCCGGGCTGACCGGGACGCCGCTGGCTCCGGCCATCGCCGAGGGCGCGGTGGGCGCGTGGGGCTTTGCTGCCTACCGCTGGCATCGAGACCGCTCGCTGGCGGAGGCGATCTCCGCCTCCGGTCCGCCGCCGGCCCGGGTGCTGCTCCGATTCGCCGCCGACATCGCCAAAGCGGCGAAAGCGGCGGGGAGCGTGGGCGTCGGCTTCCCGGTGCCCGAGCCGGCGGCGCTGCTGCTCGACGGGCCCGGGGTGGTCGTCGTCCCGGTGGGGGCCTCGGTCGGGACCCCGCAGCTGGACGGCGAGGCCTTGGCCGATTGGGCGGACGGCTTGGCGGGCGCGGTCCACGACGGTGTTTTCGCCACCGCGGCCCGGGACCGGCGGAGCGGGCCGGCAGCGTCGTGGTCCGCCTTGGCGGCGAGCGGTCCCGCTGTCCCGTGCCCGGCCGAGACCGTGCTCGACGGCGGGGATCCGACCTGGCCGGACGGCCTGTCCGCGGTGCAGACCGACTCGCTCGACGGCCCCACGCTCACCGACCTCGGCGATGGCTCTTTCCCTGCTCCGCTTCCCGAGGTGCTCGCCGAACCGGTCGAGCGGACGACGCCCGAGGTCGAAGGCCCCGCGGCCGGGGACCCGCACGAGGACCCGAGCGACGCGACCGAGTCGCTGGGGGTGGTCCCCGGCTCCCGTCGCTTGGATCCGGTCTCGGGGCGGACCCCTACGCAGTCGGGAGCGCTGGTCGATCCGGTGTTGCCGTGGCTCGAGGCGGAGACGGAGATGGAGGAGGTCTTCGAGCAAACCCATGCGGTCGCGGTGCTCACCGCCTTCGATTTCGATCCGATGCCGGGCGAGCCGGCCGCGCCCAGCGTCCTGACCCCTCCCACGGTGGGCGCCCAGAGCTCCTCCGCCGGCGCTCGCGACCGGACTCCGGTCGGCGAAGCCTCCATTCACGATTCGCCCGAGCCCGAGAGCGGACTCGGCCGGTTCGCTCGGCTTCGGCGCCCCCGAGAGGAGGAGATCGAGGCTGCGGTCGCCGCTGCGCCCACGCTGGCCCTCGAACGACGCGACGAGCGCCCTCGACCGGAGCCGCTCCCTGAACCATCACCCGAGCCGCGCCGGCCGGCGGAGCCCGTCGCCCCGCCGACCGAAGCCGCTCCCCTCGGCGGAGTGTCGGCTCCTCAGCGCCCGATCGAGCGGGCGCTCGGACTCGCGGTGTTCGTGCTCGCGGCGGCGGCGCTCGCGCTGGTCGCGCTGCTCTGGTTCGGTTGAGACCCATGTACGCGTCCATCTTTCGGTCAGGGCTCTTCGAAGGAGCGGTGGTCGTCGTCACCGGTGGGGGCACCGGGATCGGCCGGTGCGTGGCCCACGAGCTGGCCTACCTCGGGGCGAAGGTGGCGCTCGCCGGTCGCCGGTTCGAGCCCCTCGATGCGGTGCGAGCCGAGATCGAGTCCGACGGAGGCGAAGCGATGGCCCTCCGGTGCGACATTCGGGACCCTGCGCAGGGGCAAGCGGTCTTCACCCAGGTCTTGGACCGGTGGGGGCGGATCGACGGGCTCGTGAACAACGGGGGCGGCCAGTTCGCGGCGCCCGCGGCGACCCTCAGCCCCCGAGGCTGGGCGGCGGTGGTCGAGACCAACCTCACCGGGACGTTCTGGATGTGCCGGGGCGCCTTCGACGCCTGGATGGCGGAGCACGGAGGGGCGATCGTGAACGTCGTCGCCGACATGTGGCGGGGCATGCCCATGATGTCCCACTCGGGCGCGGCCCGGGCCGGCGTGGTCAATCTGACCCAGACCCTGGCCCTCGAGTGGGCCCCGGCTCGGGTTCGGGTCAACGCGGTGGCCCCCGGGGTGATCGCTTCGAGTGGGCTCGGTCGCTATCCGGAGCCGGTCCAGGAGATCCTGGCTCGGCTTCCCGAAGAGCTCCCCGCCGGCCGCTTGGGCACCGAGGCGGAGGTCGCGTCCGCCATCTGTTTCTTGCTCTCCCCCGGCGCTCGGTACGTGAACGGGGCGACGCTGCGGGTGGACGGCGCTTCTTCGCTGTACCGGCACCCGTTCACCCTGCCGCCGGGGCCAGCGATGCCTCGATTCTCCGGGTTTCACCGGTCCACCGAGCTCCCGGGAAGCCTCGCCCACGTCGCCGGCACGGACGACGCGGAGCCCGAGTGACCGCAGGGCGGGGCTCGACGGCGGGTCGGCTGGCTGATTGAATCGCTCCGAGCGCCGGAGGCGCATGCATGTGGGACGTTGGCACCACGGTGGCGGGACACCGCCTCCTCGACTCGCTCGGGAGAGGTCCGTTCGGTCGGACCTTCGTGGCCCAGAGCCCCCACGGCCGTCGGGTGGCGGTGAAGCTCCTGAAACCGAGCTTTCTCGACCGCCCGGACGGCATGCAGGCGTTCGACCGCCTGGTCGCCTCGATCGCGGTGCACGCCCGGATCGGTCACCCGTACCTCGCGCAGGTGTACGGCGCGCTGCATGACGACAACCTCCGGGCCCAAGGTCAGGTGGTGGAGCTCGTCCCCGGGTCGCCGCTCTCGCAGCTCCAGGTGGCCCCGGACACCATTCGCGGCCGGCATCCCAAAGGGCTCGCTTCCCTGCTCGGGTGCTTCGAGCAGCTCGGCTCGGTGCTGCACTGGCTGCACATGCAGGGCATGGTCCACGGCAACCTGAAGCCGGGCAACGTCGCCCTCGTCTCGGTCGGGCAGGAGCGGTACGCGAAGCTGCTCGACCTCTCGTGGTCCGCGATCGGGGTCGCCGCGGTCGCGCCGGGGCCGGCCTCCTACGTCTCTCCCGAGCAGTACCGAGGCGCGGTCCCCACCCCGGCATCGGATCAGTGGGCGCTGGCCACCCTGCTCGAGCGGATCTTCACCCGCGGGCAGCATCGGCTCGCCTTCGGCGCCCTGCCGGCCGCGCTGGTGCAGGCGGTCCACCGGGCGACGGCCGACGATCCGGCCGCCCGGTACCCAGACGTCGGGACCTGGGTCGAGTCTTTGTGCCAGATCCGGGCCGACCTGCTTCAGAGCGTCGGAGAGGCCGAAGGCAGCGACGTCGCGGACGCGACCCAGCCCGCTGCGTCGGTCCCGTTTGGCCTCGCGGCGGCCAGTCGCCCGGAGCTGCGCGGGACGCTGCCCATGGATCCCGTCGCTTTCGCACCGGCGTTGGCCCGAGATCCGAGCGAGCTGTCGTCTCCGTTCGGTCGGGCCGCCCCTCCCGACCCGAACGCGGACCCCGAGCGCGTCACTCGGCGGGTCGCCCTCGGGCCGGTGGAGAGTTGGGACGGGGGCGAGGCCACGCTCCCCGGGGACGCGCCTTCGGGCGCGGCGACGCCGTGGTCGGCCCCCGCGCCGAGGCCGATGGTCGGGCGCGAGACCGGCGAGGACTTCGCGTCGGCCGACGGGCCGATTCGACGGCACGGCCTCGGCGATGTCCTCGGCGAGCGCCCCCACGGGGACGACAGAGCGTCGGCGCCGGACGCGGCGGCGTCGCGACGGTCGCCCACCGTTCGGTCGAGCGGCGAGTCGCTTGCTCCGGCTGGGCAGAAGCCCTCGCCGTCGGTCGGGCTGGGGCCGCCTGAGGAGCCCCCACCGCCGCCTCCGGTCGAGCCGGCGCCGTCGCCGGTGTGGCTCCCTCGCATCGCCGCGGTGCTGGTGGTGCTCGCGGCGGGGGCGGTGGGGACGTGGCGGGTCTGGAAGAACCCCGATGGACGCCAGGTTCTCGCCGCCGTGCTCGGCGACTCGGGGGCTTGGCTGACCGGCGCCGAGCCGGTGGCCCCCCCTGAGCCAGGGACCAAGACGGCCACGACCGGGACGTACGGGGCCACGGTGGCCCCCTCCCTCGTCGATCCCGAGCCTCCGGAGCCGCAGGGGGCGCCTCCGCCGAAAGCGAAGAAGGCTTCGAAGCCGGTGCGCCGGGCCGGCTCGGGCTCCTGAGGTCACCTCGCCGGTTCGGCCCAACCGAAGCCGGGCGCCGGCCAATCGTAGCGGTAGAGCGACTCGAGCACGGCGGCGAGGCTCGCCCGGTCGAGGAGCCGGTCGCCCCTGGTCTTCATCCCTCCCGAGCCGAACACGACCGGGTGCGGGCTCCCTTCGACGCTCTGGACCTCGAGGCGCCGCACCGTGGACCCGCACAGCTCGTCCACCGCGACCACGAAGCGGTCCCCGTCTCCGAGGATCCCGACCAAGGACCGACCCGGTCGGGAGAGGGCGAACGCGGCGGGGCCGCGCAGGCGATCGAGGAACCGGCCGACCTCCGCCCATCCGCCCACCGGCCTCGGTTCTTCGCCGAGGCCAGCCAGGACCGGCATCGGGCCGTCCTCGCCGTCGAGCGGCCGCAACATGGCCGTCTCGGGCGGTTTGGGCTCGTCGAGGAAGGACAGGAACAGGGCCTGGGCTTCGTCTGCGTCCAGGCGCTCGGCGGGGTGGACCCTCCGGGTGCGGCCGCGAAGCTCGAACGGTTCGAGCGCCGCCGGGTTTGGATCCCGCCCGACCGCCCACCACCGGACCCGTCCTGATTCGAAGCCACGGCCATCGATCAGAAGGCCCCCGGCGCCCCCCTCGACCCGAAGGACGCGGCCCAGGTCGTCTTCGCACGCCGCCACCGGGAACGGCGGCCTCCCGGCGGCCTCGACGGCGAGCGCGATCCTCTCCGGGCTTGGATCGGAGACGGGGCGCTCGCACGAGGAGAAGAGCCGAACCGCTCGCATGGCTCCGGTTACTCCGCCCGGCTCGTCGGGGGCCAGCCCGAGGCGGGGGAACGGGTGCACGGCGGGACGGTTCCCGCTATGCTCCTCCGGTCGGCCTCGGACGAGGACCAGGCAGGAGGTGACCGTGAGCGCACATCGGACAGGCCAAGGCCCGAAGGAGGAGGCGCCACCCCGGGAGGCGACGCTGGTGGAGATCGAGGAGGCGGAAGACAGCCTCGAGGTCGCCGAGCCAAAAGCGCTCGACCGGCCGGTGACCGTGGGCGAGCTGATGGACGGGGCCTCGAAGGCCCTCTCGAACGCCTCCACGTCGGCCCGTCGCCTCGTGGATCAGGGCCGGTACCGAAAGGTTCGGATCAGCCGAAACGGCAAGCCGATCTTCCCCGACATCCCGCTGGCCGCGTTCGCGGCGGCGGAGGCGGCGTCGTTTGTCGGGGCCGGACCGGCTCGAGCGCTCGCCGGCAACGTCATCGCCCGCTTCCTGTTCGACGTGGAGGTGGTCAACGAGGCCGACCGGTACTTTCACACCGGCGTGGAGCGCTTCCTGGAGGGCGATCTCGAGCGGGCGGAGCAGGCGCTCCTGAAGGCGGTGCGCATCGACGACACCCACGCCGGCAGCTACCTGCAGCTCGGGGTCCTGTACCGGATGCGCGGCCAGCGCGAGCAGGCGCGCGCCGTGCTCGAGCGGGCCATGCGGCTCGACGACGCCGGCGAGATCGGGCGGAAGGCCGGGGACGTGCTCCGCGCGCTCGACGCGGAGGGCTGAGCACCGGCCGTGGGTTCGCCGGACGTGCTCCCCAAGGCCCGCGCGGGCCTGCTCGTGGCCGACCACGAGAAGATGGGCCGACGCTTCATCACCGTGCTCGACCGGGCCCGGGAGCGGGTGAGCCTGCTCGAGCCGTGGGAGCACGCGGTGCTCGTGCTGAGCGACGGCACCCGCCGGCCGGAGGATATCGCCCAGGTGGTTCGAGGCGGCGTCGCGCCGGTGGGGCTCGCCGACGTGAACCGCTGCCTCGAGTTCTTCGAGCGGGAAGGGCTCGTGGAGGGGGCGGCGCCGCCGCCTCCGGCGGGTCCACGGACCTTGGCCGGCCTTCAGGCGGCCTACCACGAGTGGCACCGGGACCCCCTGCGGACGGGGCGAATCCTCACTGGAGAGCAGCTCGAGCCGTTCCCCGAGGTGCGCGGACCGGCGCCGGTGGACCTGCAGCAGCCCACGGTGGCCCGCGCCGCAGAGGGTCGGCTGCAGGTTGGCGCCACGTTCATGGTCGGGTCCGACGGCCGCGCCGCCCGGAGCCTGCTCGGGGCCGCCTCCGATGGGGAGGAGGCGCCCGCGGACGAGTCCTTCGACGTGGAGGAGCTCCTTCGGGCGGTGGACCACGAGATCTCCGCGTTCGAGGAGGACCTCACCCTCGTGCCTCCTCCCCGTCCGCGGGCCACCGGGGGCGAGGCCTCGATCCCGGCGGGGGACCTCCGCCCGGCGGTGGGCTCGCAAGTCATGACCCGGCCGCCGGGGCACGCGCCGACGGTGGTCGGCCGGGCGCCCACCGACCCGAGAGCGGCGCCCCGGCTCATGGCCCCCGCTCGCGACGAGCCGCCCGACACCGACGCCCCGACCTTGGGCGGGAGCTTCGAGGAGGAGACGCTCCTCGGGCCCGAGCGGCGGCCAGAACCGGATCAGCACACCGCGCGAGACCTGGAGAGCCCGGCCCGAAGGGGCTTCTCCGGACTCGTCGATGCCGCTCGAGCCGGGGCGGAGGGGCGGTTCTTCGAGCGGATCGGCCAACTATCGGCCACCGAGCTGGCCGGGCTGCTCGCCCACCTTCGCGGTCTTCGCGAGGCCGAGCCGGGCAGCGGCCCGGTCGCTGCGCTCGTGGCCGCGGTGGAGATTTGCGCCCGGGGCGACCGCCCCTCTGGGCCGGCCGACGGCGGCTTTGCGGCGGCGGTGTCGGACCTCGTCGGCCGAGGTCGGTGCCCGCGATGCAGCGGCCGGTTGTCGGACGACGCTCCGCCCTGTCCCGCATGCGGCTATGTCCCGGACACGGCCTGAGCTCGGCTCGAATTCCTGCCCAGTCGGCCGGCTGCGACCTTTCCTTCCCGCGTCGGTCGAGGTAGGCGTCACCCCAGCCGGAGTTACGCTCTGGCGGGGGAGAGGGAGAATGATGACGCAATCGAGGATCGCCATGGCCACTTGGTGGGCGCTCTTTGCCGCCTGCGGCACCGAGCCTCCGGTGGCCGAGACCCCAGGGGATGCGGTGGTGCCGAGCAACCCGGTCCCGTCTGCTGGCATCGAGGCCGAATCCCCGCGGCCTCTGGACGGCGGCGGGTACGAGGTCGCGGTGTTCTCCGAGCACGCGACCCGGATCGAGCTGTGGCGCTTCGCTGGTCCGAACGACTCGGTCCCGACCTCGGTCCATCCCCTGCAGAAGACCGACACCGGCCGGCACATCTGGACCGTCGAGCTCGCCGACGCCGCTCCTGGCACCTTGTATGGGCTTCGGGCCTGGGGTCCGAACTGGCCCTACGATCCGGCGTGGGTTCCTGGTTCGGACAGAGGCTTCGTCGCCCACGTGGACCAGGACGGAAACCGCTTCAACCCGAACAAGCTGCTCGTGGACCCTCGGGCCAAAGCGGTCACCGGCGAGCCGCTGCGGGTGCAGAACCCCGCGACCGGGCAGTGGCAATACGATCCGGCGATCCTAGGCGGAACGGACGAGTTCGCGTTCGTGGACAGCGCCGGGGCGATGCCGAAGTCGGTCCTCATCGACCGCTCGTTCAACTGGCAGGGGGACATCGCTCCGCGGGTGGCCAAGAAGGACACCATCGTCTACGAGGTGCATCTTCGCGGCTATTCGAAGGCCCATCCCGAGGTCCCGGTCGCCCTGCAGGGGACCTACGATGGGTTTGCGTCCAGGGTGGACGAGCTTCGCGCGCTCGGCGTGACCGCGGTGGAGCTGCTGCCGATCCACGACTTCAACGCCTGGGACGATCCGATCGCGAGCCTCGGGGAGACCGCCGACCGCCGCAACTATTGGGGCTACATGAGCCTCGGTTATTTCGCTCCCGACCGGGACTTCCTGTGCACCGAGCACAGCACCTGCGCGGGAGCCTTCGGGGAGGAGGTTCGGGCGTTCAAGCGCCTCGTGCGCGCGCTGCACGCCGCCGGGATCGAGGTGTGGCTCGACGTCGTCTACAACCACACCGGAGAAGGCGGAGGTGGCCCGACCGGCCCGGTGCGGTACCACTCGTTTCGGGGGCTCGACAACCAATCCTACTATACGCTCGCCGACGACCGCCGCTTCTATTGGGAGAGCACCGGGACCGGCAACAACCTGAACGCGAACAGCCCCGCGGTGCAGCGCCTCATCCTCGACAGCCTCCGCTATTGGATCGATGAGATGCGGGTCGATGGGTTTCGCTTCGACCTCGCCTACACGCTCGGCCGGGTGGGAGCCGACGGCCGGATCTTCGATCCGCAGGCCCCCTTGCTGCTCGCGATCGCGGAGCTCGGGCGGCAGACGGGGGTGAAGATGGTGGCCGAGGCCTGGGACACCCAGGGCTACGGAGTGGGCGCCTTCCCTGACGGCTGGATGGAGTGGAACGGGCGCTGGCGGGACACGATGCGCCGGTTCACGAAAGGCGACGGGGGCGAGGCTCCGGCGATGGGCGCGGCGCTCACCGCGAGCCACCAAGGCTTTCCTACCCCCGACACGTCCGTTGGCTATGTCACCGCCCACGACGGCTTCACCCTGAACGATCTCGTGAGCTTCAACGTGAAGCAGAACGGGGTTGGGCCATGCAATCCCACCGGAGCCGATCCTAACAGCGGCAGCGACGGCAACGAGAGCTGGGACAGCGGGGGGGACGAGATCCTCCGCCGGCAGCAGATTCGAAACTTTGCCGCGCAGCTGCTCCTTCAGCAGGGCGTGCCCATGATCCTGGGCGGCGACGAGCGGCGGCGGACGCAGTTTGGAAACAACAACGGCTACATGGCCGACAACCCCTGCGGGTGGCTCGACTGGCAGCCGAGCGCCGAGGCCGAGGAGACGTTCCGGTGGTTCTCGGGCCTCGTGGCGCTGCGAAAGGGCCACCCCGCGCTCGGCCGGGATCGGCGCCTGACCGGGGCGGACCGAGACGGCGACGGCTATCCGGACATCGGCTGGCACGGGGTGGAGCCCGATCAGCCGGACTGGACGCCGAGCTCGCGCTCGCTCGCGTACCTGCTCGACGGCTCGAGGGAGGAGACGGGCGCCGCCTTCTCTGGCCCCGACCTCTACGTGGCCATGAACGCGTTCTGGCAGCCGCTCGATTTTCGGCTCCCGACCGCCCCTGGCGGCGGCTGCTGGGACGTGGTGCTCGACACCGCGCCGTGGGCGGAGGCGGCGGGCAACCTGTTCTTCGACCCGGCCATCCCCCGCTTCGAGGATCAGCGGCTGCCGAGCGTCCTCGGCGACCGGTACGGGGTGAACGCGCGGAGCGTGGTGGTGCTCGCGTCGCGGGCTTGCGATGCGCCCGAGGTGGCGCTCGTCGGGTTCGAGGTGCAGGGCTTCTCGACCCGGCCCGGGCAGTCGATCCGGGTGGTCGGCGACGCCGAAGAGCTCGGGTCGTGGTCGCCCCTCGACGCGCCCGAGCTTAGGTACGCCGGGCCGAGCGCATGGCAGGGGACCATCCCGCTCGACGAGGCCCGGGGGCAGACGGTGGCGTTCAAGTTCGTGGTGACCGAAGCGGGCCAGGCGCCGATCTGGGAGGCCGGCGACAACCGAACGGTCGAGGTCCCGCTCACCGGCTCGGCCGCGGTCACCGCGACCTGGCGCTGACCGGAGGCGGTCCGGGCCGACCGCCGACCGAAGACTTTTTTCGATTCTTGAATCCGGCGGCCCTGGTCCCCGCGTCTTTGGGGGCATGAACGACAAGACCTCTTCATCCCCCCAGACCGCGCGAATCGACGGCGAGTGGATCGCCGTGATGCTCGCCGCGATCGCCGGCTGCCTGGTCGTCGTGTTTCTCATCGCCTCCGACCCTGCCGTGGGCTTCGGACGCTCGCCTCCGGCGGCTAGCGCTCGCTTCGGCGTCGTCTCCATCGACTATGGAAACAACGGGATCATCGATGATATCGTCCTCGTTCCCGTGGGCGACGTGGAGCCCTTGGAGAACCCGACGGAGGATCTCATGCAGTTGTCGGAGCTCGTCCGATGAATCCCATCATCCAAGCCCCGGGCAGCGGCCTCGACGAGGAAGCGCTGGCCCAGGCGATCGTCCGAGCGCTGAAGTCGGCGGGCAGCGCCGAGGTGCCGGTCGAGGTGGCCGTGCCCATCGGTTTTTTCCTGACCGTGGTCGCGAGCATCGTCACCGTGCTCGCCTTCCGTGATCGCCGGGAGCGGCTTCGGCACGCGACGATCCGATCCGCGATCGAACGGGGCGTAGACATCCCCGCGGAGCTGCTGTTCTCCACCAACCACCAGCGCTCCGACCTTCGCCGCGGAATCGTCCTGCTCTTTGGCGGCTTCGGGTTCTCTTTGCTCATGCTGGCCCAGGAGGGGTTTTCAGCTGGATCGTGGGGTTTTGGTTCGTTTCCGATGATGCTGGGCGCGGGCTACCTGCTGTCCTGGCGCCTCGGACGACTCGGCATTCGGTGATGACGCTGGGCTCTGCTCGCCATGTCACTGACCGACGAGTCCCTCGTCGCCCGGGTGGTGGCCACCGGCGACCAGCACGCGTTCGCCACGCTGGTGCGGCGCCACCAGAGCTCCGTGCGATCCCGGTTGCGGCAGCTGTGCGCCGGGGACGTGGCCACCGCCGACGATCTGGCCCAGGAGGTGTTCTTGAAGGCTTACCGAAATCTCGGCTCTTGGCGGGCGGAAGCCCCGTTTTCGAGTTGGCTCGGGGCCATCGCCCACCGCACGTTTCTGTCTCACGCGCGACTCGCGAGGAGCCGCTTCGAGCGGCCGGGTGACGTCGAGGACCCAGAGAACGAGGCGCCGGGCGAGCAGGCGCGCGCTCTGGCGAGGCACGACGTGCAAAAGGCGATGACCGGCCTTCGCGCCGAAGAGCGGGTGGCGCTCGCCCTCACGTTTGGGGAAGATCTGACCCACGAGGAGGCGGCGGCGCGACTCGAGTGGCCCGTGGGAACCCTGAAGACACACGTGCTCAGAGCCAAGGAGAAGCTGCGGCGCCGCCTCGGGGCCTGGAGGGGACAACACGAATGAAACCGGAGGATCAGGTGGCCGAATACTTCGCTGAAGAGCTGATCCCGGACGACGGCTTCACCGAGGCGGTGATGGCCCGGCTCCCGAAGCGCACGGCGCCGATTTGGACCCGCGGGATCGTGCCCGTGTCGGCTGCGCTCGGTGGAGCGGCGATGTGGGCGACGGTGGACGCCGGTCCGTGGATGGCCGCTCCGACCGGGTTCGGCGTTTGGCCGGTGCTGGCGGTCGTCGCGCTGCTGCTCTGGGTGCCGCTCACCGTGGCGTTCGACGCCGAATGACGGGGCAGCTCATCTCGCTCGGCGGGGGTGAAGAGCGCGGACCGGCGGCTCGTCGGCGCCGAGCGGGTAGAGGTGATCGTCCGAGACGGAGGGCGGCTCGACCGCCTTTTGCGCCAGGGCGGAGAGCAGCAGCCGATTGAACCCGGCGTCGTGCTCGAACCAGGCGAGCGGGCCCGGGAGCTGGGCCGAGAGCCCGACGTAGCGGTGGCCGCTCTCTTCGGCCGTGGCGCGGACCAGCGAGAACAGCCACGAGAGCGCCGTCGTCTCGAGGCCCACCAGGAGCCGGGGTGAGGACGCCATCGCGTGCAGCGACCCATGGGCGAGCTCGAGCGCATCGACGATCGGCGGGGGCCCGTCAAACCGCGCTTCGGCCCACTTGGCGGCGAGCCCGTGGGCCGTCCTCGGGTCGGCGCCCCCGGTGACGAGCACCGGCGGCGACGCGATGGCGGCCTCCACGTCGGCGGCGTCGAAGCGGCGATCGAGCGCCCGGGCCGCCGCCTCGGGGACGTCGGGCAGCTGCAGAGCCCACGGCGCGTCCGGGTGGCCGCCGGCGAGCGCGCGCAGACCGGCGAACGCAGCCAGCGTGGGGGACTGAAGGCGCACGAGCCCACCGTGGGCCTCGGGGGCAAACACGGGCACCGCGACGCCGTCGGGGCCGAGAAACGCCCGAAGCCACGCCGAGGCCGGCCCGTCGCCGTCCGGGTCCACGCCAGTGAAGGCCACCTTTCGGCCCGGCACCCGGGCGGCGAGGCGGGCGTTCGGGGACAGGTTTTGCGAGAACAGCGCCAGCACCCCGGCCGGGGCGAGCGGCTCGAGCAGCTCGCTCGGGGCCACGTACCGGGCCGTCTGGCCGAGCGCGGCGGCGGCGGCGGCGACCAGACGAGCCGGGCCGCCGGCGAGGCCGGCCCCGGTCGCCAGCAGCGGACCTGGCCCCAAGGAGGCGCGCACGTGGGTGTCGGCCGCACCGAGCAGCCCGGGCAGGGCCGCCGCAGCGGCCTCGAGCGACGCGAGGTCGAAAGCCACGCGCGTCTCCTGTCCGCTCGCGCGACCCCGAGCAAGCCCCGAAGCGCGTTCGGGTTGCCCTCGGAACGGTCGGCTACCGGGCGCCGTAGTGAAACGTCGCCTCGAGATCGAAGCTCGAGTCGCCGCCCTCGAACACGACGCGCGCGCGCACGGAGCCCTCGATCGGATCGGATGCGAAGCGTCCGCCCCGGGTGATCGTGAAGCGACAGGATCCTCCCATGACGTCCGTGCGGTAGCCTGCACCCGGTCCCGTCCCGCTCAGCCGAAGCTCGACGAACGCGGGCGAGCCGGGCTCGCAGTCGAACGCCCCGACCTCGACCGAGTTGTCCCCGGTCCGGCGGGCGTGACCGATGTAGAGCTCGAGCCGAGCGGTATCGTTCGATGCGCTGGCCAGTCCCTCTGCGGTCAAGACCGGGACGAAGAGCGTCGGACGGGGCCCGATGGTCCCCAAGTAACAGATCGTGTTCTCGGGAAGGGGCGGCGAGCAGTCCATTCTCTCACCGGCGTCCGTATCGCCCGCGTCCGAGGCGCCTGCGTCGTTTCCGACGAGCGCATCGGCCTGCCCAGCGTCCATCGAGGCATTGGGTCCGGGTGAGGCATCCCTCGCGCCCTCGGTGTCCTCGCCGCACCCGAGCCAAAGGGTGGTACAAGCAAAGAGAATGGCTACTTGCCTAGATGCCATACCGGTACCCCCGTGCGCTCGATGAACGCTTGGACCTCCGCGTCGGGGACGCGGCTGGGTCCGATCATGTCGAAGCGCTCCCGGATCCGCCGGAGCCCCCGGAGCCCGTCGAGGGATTCGAGGTTTCGCTGAGAATCTAGCTCGAGCCTCCCCATCTCTTGGACTCTCTCGAGCCCCCGGAGACTCTGGATGTCTCCGCCGGAAAGGCTCAGGTAGTCCAGCGAATCCAGCGCGGGAAAGGCGGAGAAATCGGTGACCTTGGGCCGGAGCCAGAACAAGCCTCCGAGCGTTCTGAGCTTTGGGAAGTGCAAGACTTCCATGCTCGCCCGCAGACCGAGCAGTCCGCCTACCGTCTCGAGGTTCGGGAGGGCATCGAACCGTACGAACTCGTCCCCGAGGCTGAGACTCCCCTCGACGATGCGAAGGCCGTCCAAAGGCGAAAGGTCGAGCTCGGGTCGGAGCACCAAGTTGCCCTTCCAGATGTCGCACCCCTCGAGCGCGTCCACCTCGGCCTGGGTTTGGACGAAGTCATCATGCCTGTCGCCGCAGATCGTGTCGCCCTGCAGATCTTCGGTGTCCGTGGCGCCGCAGGCGGCGCCGAAGAGGGCGAGCGCCCAAAGCATTCTTTCTCTGACCGCGCGCGGACGCGCTGAACTTCTGAGCGCGCGCGGACGCGCTGAACTT
>DAIQNR010000035.1:9821-57446 GCA_036788295.1 Myxococcota bacterium | reverse complement strand
TTGAAGGTCGAAATCCCCGCGGCGCTTCTGGCGCGGGTCTCGGCTCCACACTAGAGCACCGATCGGGCTCTACCAACGCCCCAGGCTCGTTTCCTGCGTCCCTGGCCGCCCGGTCGCCTGCGGCGACCCTCGAGGGGCGGCTCCGTCGGTTACGGGGAGTAGCCTCGGTCCGCCGCCGGACGGCCAAGAACACAGGATCCTTCGCCTGGAGGCGCCGCTCCAACCCGTTCGGTGCTCTGGGGGGGCAGCGCGCGCATGAGGCAGGATGGATTTCTGCGTCCGAGTATTGGAGCGTCGCTACGCGCGGGGGTTTCGCGAGGTGAAACTCGAGGAACCACGCGTGGACTTCTTGGTCGTCCTCGCTGCGCTCGACCGGGATCGCGATCTCGAGCTCGCCCGGCCCGACGTCTTCGACGTCCTTTTCTCCGTTCACGGCGATGCCGTCGTCCGCACGTACCGCGTAGGCCCGCGCCGAGACTCTTTCCATCGACTCGTCGAGGTGAAGGACCATGTGAAGCTCGTCGCCTTCGAGCCACCAGCGCTCGAGGCGAAAAGCTTGGGCCAAGGCGCACGCCTGCGCCGCGTACTCTCTCTGGTCCGCCTCGTACGCCCGGTCCTCGGCCAGAACCCATAGATGTCCCCCGAGCCAGAGCGCGGCCACGATGCAAAACCCGACCCCAGAATAGATCACCGCGCTCGAACGGCGGTTCGGTCGGAGCCAGCAAACGAGCGGCGTCGTGATGGCCAGGTACAGCGAAACGAGGATGGACCATGCAGCGACCAACCAGCCACGAAAATCGAGGACGATGAAGGAGCCGCCGCTCGGCCCGAGAAACGCGAGATCGAAGGCAATCACCGGTCCGCTCAGGACGGCCAGCGCGATGAGAAGGACTTGATGTCTCCGCCAATGGGGCTGCACTGCGCTTTCCTTACCTCGGGCGCTCGTCGAGCGGTGACCGTTCGAGTGGGGTGAAAGGCTCTCGGGCTCGCCTCGGGGTTCAGGGGGACGAAAGGACCGCCGGTCGCCGACGTGGGGCGGGTGGGCTTGACCGGCGGGGTTCGGTCCTGGACACCGACGGGGTGAGCCCGGCCCCGCCGCTGTCGGTCGCCCCGATGATGGACCGGACCGACCGCCACTTTCGGTACCTCGTCCGCCAGATCACGAGGCGCACGCTGCTCTACACCGAGATGATCACGACGCAGGCCATCCTGCGGAGCCGGAACCCGGAGGTGCTCCGGTACCACGAGGACGAGCACCCGCTAGCCCTGCAGCTCGGGGGAGACGATCCGAAGGCGCTCGCCGCCTGCGCCCGGATCGCGGAGGACCTGGGCTACGATGAGGTCAACCTGAACTGCGGCTGCCCGAGCGACCGGGTCCAGCAGGGGCGCTTTGGCGCGGCGCTGATGCGCGAGCCGGAGCGGGTGGCGGAGTTGGTCTCTGCCATGAAAGCGGTGGTCCGCGTCCCGGTCACGGTGAAGCACCGCATCGGCGTGGACGAAATCGACCGCTACGAAGACCTCTTGGGTTTCGTGGATCCGGTGGCCGCAGCCGGCGCCGACCGCTTCACGGTGCACGCCCGAAAGGCGTGGCTGACCGGGCTGTCGCCGAAGGAGAACCGGACCGTGCCCCCGCTTCGGCCCGAGCTCGTCGTCCGGCTGAAGCAGGAGCGGCCGGGGCTCGACGTCGAGATGAACGGAGGGGTCAAGAGCCTCGACGAGGCGCTCGACCACCTCGCTCGGGTGGACGCAGTCATGATCGGGCGGGCCGCGTACGACGACCCGTTTCTGTTCGCCGAGGCCGATCACCGGGTGTTCGCGGCGCCGGCGAGGCCAGCCCCGTCCAGGGAGGTGGTCGCGGCGGCCATGGCCGAGTACATCGACGCCGAGCAGGTGCGCCCGCAGGCGGCGCTGCGGCACATCCTCGGGCTGTTCGCCGGTCAGCCCGGCGGCCGGGCGTTTCGGCGGGTTCTCTCCGAGGAGGGGCCAACGGCCCGGCACGGCGCCCCGGTGATCGAGCGGGCGCTCGCCGCCCGGCGACTCAGGGCGGGCTGAGGACGACGAAGCCCCGGCCCACCAGCTCGGCGAGGGCGAGCGTGGTCTCGTAGCGGTCGAACGGCGAGCGGCCCAGCACCCGGTGCAGGCGCGCTCCGGGCTCGGCGAGCGCGTGGACCTCTCGAACCTCGTCCGAAATCGGCTCCTCGAGCGGCCCATCGTCGCCGAACGCCTCCGCAAACGGATCGTCGCCGGTGGCGGCGGGCAGCGGCAGCCGCCGCTCCACCATCCAGGTTCGGGAGGGCACGACCGCCGTCGCCGCTCGCCAGTCCTCGACGAGGCGCAGGCCTCTTCGCAGGAGCTGGTCCACCGGGATCGGCTCGACCCAGCCGTCCACGACCGTGACGTCGGTGTCCTCGAACGTGTAGCGGCCCCGGTCCCAGGTGAACGGGCCGAGCACGGTCTCCCACCGCTGCAGCGTGGCGTGGTGGCCCACCTCTTCTCGGGAGAGGTGCCCGGCTCCGATCACGAGGTGGGCGAGCGATCGGCCCGTCCTCGCTCGCTCCGCGAGCGCCCAGCCGAGCTGCTCGTCCGTGAGCAGGCCAGCCTGCACGAGTCGGCTCCCGAGCGCGGCATCGAGCGGCGCGCCGGTCCGGGCATCGACCACTTGTCCCACCGACAGCGCCAGCTCGAGCACGTCTCCCTCCCGGTCGAGGCGCAGCCGACCGGATCGAGACCCGGCCGCGATGAGCTGCAGGACATCGGCGAGGCCGTAGTCGTGGACCGTGCCGCGCAGGGGCATCTCGAGCCGACGTACTACGGCGCCCGGCAGGAGGCCAGCCCGGCGGATGGGCGCGTTCCCGCCGGTCGAGGTAGACTCGGCGTGTGAGCCGGCGAGGGGTGGTTCTTGCGCTCGCGGCGGCGTGCGGGCCAGTGGACCCGATTCGAAGCGCCATCGAGCTGCCCGACCTGCCCGGAGCGGGCACGCTGGTGCTCGGGCTCGAGTCACGGGACGGCCTGCGGCTCGAGGCCTTCGACCAGGAAGGGAGCCGGGCGGTCGAGGCGCGGGCGTCGGAGCTCGAGGGCTTTGGCTCCTTTCTCGTCGGCGTGAAGACCCGTCTGTCTTCGCTCGGGCTCGAGGAGGGGACGCTGCCCGCCTCCGAGCTGTACGGGCTTCGGCTGTTCGCGGATCTGCAGCCGGGGTTTTCGTTCGAGCTGCGGTCGTCGAGCTTCGTCCCGACTGCCGAGCCGCCCCCTGCGCTCGACGGCTACCGGCTCCCCGGGCCGGCTTGCGCCAAGATCGCCGCCGCCTGGTCGGCCAAGCGGCCGGGCATGGTTCGGTTCGCGCTGCCCATCGACCCGGATCGGGTCCTGGTGGGGCTGAGCGACCGGGTGGTCGTGGTGACCGCGACCGGAGCCACCGACCTCGAGCCGGACGGGCTCGGCTTCGTCGGAGCTCCGCGGAGCGCGGCCGTTTTTGGGGACAGCCTCTGGATCGTCGATGGGGCCGGGCGGCTTCACCGCGGTCCGCCCTCGCTCCCGTTTCGGGGGGAGCTGGTCCCGTCCGCCCCTCGGGCGGTCCAGATCGGCGGCAACTCGAGCGACGACCTCTTCCTGGTCGGGGCTGGGCAGCAAACCGTGGTCTACGCCGGCGACGTCAGCGGGTGGATGCCGCTTGGCTCGGTGCTGTCTTCATCGGGGCCGCCGATCCCGATCGGGCCCGGTGAGGCGCTGCTCGGATCGAGCGAAGTGGGGGTCGTGTACCGGCTCGACCGGACCGGGGTGACCGGCGAACCGATCGGCCCCACCGCGTTCGAGACGGTGGGATTCGTGCCGGGAATCGGGGCGATCGGCGGCACGCCGGATGGCACCCTGTTTCGCCGAGAGGCAAGAGCGTGGCGCCGGATGCCCGGGGAGCTGGGGTGGTGGATCACCGCGATCGCTCCCCACCGCGGCGGCTTCGTGCTCTTTGCGGCGTCCGGGGCGCTTCAGCAGTACCGAGACCGGCTGCCGTGCCGAGAATATGGGATTCGCGGCGCGTTCAGAAACGGCCGTCTCGCCCCGACCCGAGGCGGAATCGTCGCCGTCGCAACGCTCTCTCGGGAAACGGAGATCCTCTACGTGCCGCTCGAAGCCCCGGCCGGCAGCTGAACCGCCCGGGCCCACTCGGGCAGCGCGGACGCGAGGCGAGCGGTGGCTCGCGCGAGCCGCTCCACGAGGTGCCCCGAGGGGGCCACCCCCGCCACTTCGATCCGGACGTGGCCCCCGCGGACGGACACCGACAGCCCATGGGCGTGCGCTTCCTGGCGAACGTCGAGCAGATCGAGCAGCGAGCGCTCCACCACCCGCTGGGCGAAGGCGGCGTCGTCGCTGCGCACGACGAGCTCGCCGTCCACCCTGGTCGGGCCGATCGCGACCGTCGGGACGTGGTGCCAATCGGGGGCGGCGTCGCCGACGTCCCAGCCCACCCAGAGGCGCGTCGCCGGCGCGTCGGCCCCGAGCGCGGTCGAACCGGTCGCCCGCCCGAGCAGGCCGGCCCCGTCGAGGCGAAGCGTCACCGTGCGACCGTCCACCTCGGTTCGGAGCTCCGGGTTGTCGTACCTGGTCCCGAGCGACGGTCTTGCCCCGCCGAGCCGCTCGGCCCCGTCCGAGAGGGCCAGCCGCCACCGCTGGTGCAGGGCGCCTCGCCTCGCGTACCCGGCGGCGACGGCGGCGCCCACGACCAGCATCACGGCTCCGAAGCCAAAGAGCAGGAAAACACTCATGGAGGGCACCCTACATGTACAGGCCGCCGTTGACGTGCAGGACCTGGCCGGTGACGTACCGGGCCCGCTCGCTGGCGAGGAAGCAGACCGCGTCGGCCACGTCCTCAGGCTGGCCCATCTCTCCCAAGGGGATGCTCTGTAGCAAGTGGGCCTTCGCCGCCTCGGGCAGCCCCGAGGTCATGTCGGTCCCGATGAAGCCGGGGGCGACGACATTGCAGGTCACATTGCGGCTCGCCAGCTCGCGGGCGAGCGACCGGGCCATGCCTTCGAGCGCCGCTTTCGTCGCTCCGTAGCCGGTCTGGCCCCCGTTGCCCATCGCGCCCACCACGCTGCCGATGTTGATGATCCGGCCCCACCGGGCCTTGGTCATGGGCCGGGCCGCGGCCCGCGCCAGCGCGAAGGGCCCGAGCACGTTGGTCCGAAACAGAGTGTCGAGCTCGTCGTCCTTCAGCCGGAGCAGGAGGTTGTCGATGGCGACCCCGGCGTTGTTGACGAGGATGTGCAGGCCCCCTTGCGTTTTTGTGACCGACTCGACCGCCGCCTTGCCCGCCGCCGGATCGCCGACGTCGAAGCCGAGCGCCTCGGCCTCGCCGCCGTCCCGGCGGATCGCGGCCACCGCTTCATCGGCAGCCTCTCTCCTGCTGCCGTAGGTGAGCGTGACCTTGGCGCCCTCCCGGGCCAGTGCGACCGCGATGGCGCGCCCGATGCCCCGGGAGCCGCCGGTGACGAGGGCGACGCGCCCCGTGAGCCCGAGCTCCATCGCCTCCGCCTAGGGCAGGCTCGGCTGGTGGGCAAGCTCGGCGAGCGCGTGATCGAGCGTCGCCGGGTCGTGAATGGAGTGGACCTCGAAGCCGCGGACGATGCGCTTGCAGAGCGTCCCGAGGACCCGGCCCGGCCCGAGCTCCACCCCGACGGTCGTGCCTTCCCTCGCGATCCGCTGCACGACCTCGACCCACCGCACCGGACCGGTGACCTGAGCGACGAGCAGGCCCTTCACCCGGGCCGGGTCTCGGTTCGGCTCGGCGTCGACGTTGCTGACCACCGGCGCCGACGGCGGGCGGACCTCCACCGGGTAGAGCGCGCGATTGAGCCCGTCTGCGACCGGGGCCATCAGCGGGCAGTGAAACGGCGCGCTCACCGCGAGGCGGGTCACCTTCTTCGCGCCGGCGGCGCGCAGGCGCTCCATGGCCGGCTCGGCGGCGCGGCTGTGGCCCGAGACCACCGTCTGCTCGGGGGAGTTGAAGTTCGCCGGGGCGAAGACCGCGCCGGTCTCGGCCGCGACCTCGGCGCAGATCGCGGCGATCGCCTCCGGCGGCAGGCCGATCACGGCGAGCATCGCCCCCTCGCCTTCCGGCACGGCCGCCTGCATGAGCCGACCCCGCTCCCGGACCAACCGGAGCGCGTCGGGAAAGGCGAGCGACCCGGCGGCGACGAGCGCAGTCCATTCGCCGAGGCTGTGCCCGGCAAAAAACGTGGGCGCGAGGTCGGGGCGGTTGGCCCGGAGAACCCGCAGCGCGGCCACGCTCGTGGCGAGGATCGCGGGCTGCGTGACCTCGGTGCGGCGGAGGTCCCCCTCGCTTCCGTGAAAGCAAATCCGGGAAATGGACTGCCCGAGGGCATCATCGGCCTCTTGGTAGGTCTCCCTGGCTTCTCGATGGGCTTCGGCGAGCGCGTGGCCCATGCCGACGGCCTGGCTGCCCTGGCCGGGGAAGAAGAATGCGACCATCCCCGGCCCTTAGACGCCGATGTCCTCGATGTAAACGGCGCGGTGACGAGGCGGCGGTGGTCCGGGGCCGACGTTTCCGGTATCGCCGCGTCATGGTTCGAGCCCGCATCGTCGGTACCGGTCGCTATGCGCCGGAAGAGGTGGTGACCAACGCCGAGCTCGCCCGTCGGCTCGCCGCCCTCGGGGTCGAGACGAGCGACGAGTGGATCCGGAGCCGGACCGGCATCGAGCGACGGCACTTCGCTGCCCCCGGCGAGCAGACGTCGGACATGGCCCGGGCCGCCGCCGCCGCTGCTCTCGAGCGGGCCGGCCTCTCTGCCTCCGAGCTCGACCTCATCATCGTCGGCACCATCTCCGGGGACATGCCGATGCCCGCGTGCGCCGTCTTCCTCCAGGCGAAGCTCGGCGCCAGCTGCCCCGCGTTCGACGTGTCCGCTGCCTGCGCCGGCTCCATCTACGGCCTCGCCCTGGCGGACGGGCTGATTCGGGCTGGCTCGATGCGGAACGTGCTCGTGGTCGGGGTGGAGCTGCTGTCCCGGATCGTGGACTGGACGGACCGGAACACCTGCGTGCTCTTCGGGGACGCCGCGGGGGCGATGGTGCTGCGCGCCGACTCCGACCCGGACCGAGGGGTCGAGCACGTGCGGATCGCGACCGACGGGTCCTGCGCCGACATCCTCAAGATCCCTGGGGGAGGCTCGATCCACCCCGCCATGGACCCGAAGACCGTCGCCGACCGTCTCGGCTACGTGGCGATGAACGGGCGGGAGGTGTTCAAGGTCGCCGTGCGCAGCCTCACCGATACGGTGCAGCGGACGATGGCCGAAACGGGGCTCGGACACGAGGACATCGACTGGATCGTGCCCCACCAGGCCAACCTTCGAATCGTCAACACCGTGGTCGAGAGGCTCGGGCTGCCGACGGATAAGGTCATCGTCAACATCGCCGAGTACGGCAACACCTCGAGCGCCTCGGTGCCGATCACGCTCGACGAAGGGATTCGCAGCGGACGCATCCAGCCCGGCCACCGGGTCTTGATGATGGCGATCGGGGCGGGGATGAGCTGGGGTTCGGCGCTCGTCCGGATGTGACCGACGAGAGCGAAGCGCCGACGCCAGCGTCGGCGATGATGCAGATGTTCTCGTCGCAGGCCGGGAGCGCCGCCGCGGTCAGTCGGCCTGTACCTCCAAGACGGTGCGATCGCCGTACCAGCCGCAGGCTTGGCACATGCGATGGGGGAGCTTAGGAGCGGCGCAGTTGGAGCAGCTCACCACCGTCGGCGCCCGGAGGGCGTCATGGGAGCGCTGCTGGCCGCGCCGTGACCGGGACTTGCGCTTCCTCGGAACAGCCATGGGACGGGCCGGATAGGCGTGGCGACCGTTCCTGTCAACGATTTCCGCTGGCGTCCGGGTCGGGGTCGAGGCCCGCTCGCAGGGCCTTCAGCGCGGCCCACCGGGGGTCGCCCGCGGCCTCGTTGGCCCGGATCTCGGCGTTGGCGGTCTCGATGAGCGCGGCGGTCCTCGCGTCGCAGGCCGCTTCGTCGGCGCACATCGGATCGGTGGGCAGCTCGACGAGCAGCGCCTCGGCCAGCACCGCGGCCAGCGGGACGTGCACGCCATCATAGGGAGTGACGTCGAGGTCTTCGGTGCTCGGGGAGCGGTCCGGCCAAGGGGCGAGCGGATCGTCGCTCACCGCCGCCGACCGGACCCTGCTGTCGTCCGGCTTCGCCGCCGTCTCCGGGACGAGGCGAGCGTCCACCTCCACGCTGAGGTCGAGCGTCACCGGCTCCACGCACCGAACGCACGTCGTCTCGACCGACGACCGCAGATGGCCGCGGATCCGGAGGCGGGGCAGCGCGCCTGCGTCGAGCCGCGCCACTTCGATCGAGGCCTCCCCGGCGCCCGCCGCTGCGTAGCGGACCGCGCCGGTGCTCGCTGCTGGGCCGAGCAGCTCCCGAAGAAACGGAGCGGGGAGCGGCTCGTCGATGCGGAGCCCGCGCTCGGGGAGGTCGCGGACCAGGAGCTCGCCGCCAAGGCGAATCGGCTCCTCGGCCCCATCTGCGGTTCCCATTCGAAAGACGCTCGCGTCCTCGACCGGGACCGGTCAACCGGCGGGACCGGTCAACCGGCGGCACCGGGCACGAGGACGATGGGCCGGGCTCCGGCGGCGGCGTAAACCCACCCCCATGGAGTGCGCGGACACCATGGGGGGCCGGGGAGGCTGGGCCTCAGCGCTCAGCCGGCGCTCGGGTGATCACCGACGCTTGGCTGCGACCCCAAGGTCGGAATTGCCTGGCATGTCGTGTGCTCCTCCATCCGTGGGCGGCGCCGGGCGCGGCCCGAGCGCAACCGAGGCAAGGAGCTTCAAGGGGTCGGAATGATGAACGAGAACCGAAAACCATGGCGTGAACGCTCAACCACGCTGCTGGTGACCGCGCTCTCCACGGCTGGACTGTCCGCGTGCGGCGGGTCCGGCCTGGTCTGCGGCGAGGGCACCGAGCTCAACGATGACCAGACCGCCTGCGTGGCGATCCCCGGACAAGGTCCGGTGTGTCAGCCAGGGGAGAGGCTGGACCCGGAGACCGGGATCTGCTCTCCCATCCCGAACGCCTGCGACGGCGTGAACCCGTGCGCCAGTCCGCCCAACGGGGCAGCGGCGTTCGAGCCGGTCACCCAAGGGAACGCGTGCGTATGCATCGCGACCCAGTGTGCCCCGAACTTCGATCTCCAGATCGGAGTCTGCGTCTCGGTGCCCGCGCCCTGCCCGGCCGGCTTCCGCCAAGAGGGCAACGTGTGCGTTCCGGCCGAGGACGTCACCTGCGTCGAGCTGCCGGCTTCGCCGCTGTGCATCCCGGTGCTCTGCGACGAGATCCCCGATTTCGGAACCCTGCCGTACCGCGACGAAGAGAATCGGACCCGCTGGGACCGGGAGTCGTTCATCGCCGCCGGCAAATGCATCGACCGTCCGCCGGCGCCGGCGGAGTCCTGCGTCACCAACTGCCACAACGGCATCGAGGACCCGCACCCGTGGTTCACCGGGCCCGACCTCTCCTGCACCGGCTGCCATGGCGGTGACCCGAACGCGACCACCCGCCAGACCGCGCACGTGCCCATCCCGCAGGTCTGGCAGCAGGGGAGCCCGCAGTGGGGGCGGCCGAACCTCCGCTACTACTGGAACTACTACACCCTCACCGGGGCGCAGAACTTCGAGGGCGGTCTCGAGTGGCTCCGGTTCCGAAACCCGTCCGATCTCCGCATCGCCGACCTGAGCTGCGGCAAGAGCTCGGGCTGCCACCTCGACCGGGTGGACAACGTGCGCCGCTCGGTCATGGCGACCGAGTCGGGCTTGGTTGGGGTCTCGCAGGCTCGAAACGGCATCGCCCGCTCGGTCCTTCGGGGCGACCAGCAGGGCATCTACAAGTTCGACGTCACCGAAGGCATGTCGTACCGCGACGGCCCGGTCGAGGCGCTCGCCTACAACACGAACTACGCGGGCTCGGTGCAGCGCATCAACGCGTTCCGCATCCAGAACCGCGAGTTCAACGGTGCCTACCAGCAGATCGAGATCATCAAGGAGATCTACGACAAGCAGTGCGGTGACTGCCACCTGAACGACGCTGGCGCGAACAACCGCTACGCCGACTTCCGCACCAGCGGCTGCGGGTCTTGCCACATGAGCTACGCGCTCGACGGGCGGTCCCGCTCCGCCGACCAGATGATGAGGAAGGACGAGCCGAGCTATCCGGCCGCCTACGCCCAGATCGCGAACTTCAACGCGAACGACCTGCAGAACCTGAACGGAGACTGGCTCGGACCGGAGCGGGCCCACCCCGCCTTCCACCGGCTGACCAGGCAGATGTCCTCGCAGCGCTGCGGCACCTGCCACGTCGGCTCGAACCGCACCGACTGGCAGTACCGAGGGTACCAGATCGACCCGAACCGGACCGCGCTCACCGCGCTCGACGGTGGGTTCCTGAACGCGAACCAGGTCCAGTTCACGGACGAGATCGACAACAACGCGAACCCGTTTGCCCGGTACCACGGCCAGGCCCAAGACCAGGTGCTCCGGTACATCGACTGGAACAACGACGGGCTCAACGACATCCCCGCCGACATCCACTACTCGGCTGGGCTCGAGTGCATGGACTGCCACACCTCGAACGAGATGCACAACGAGCTGAAGTTCGCCAAGGTGGCGCAGGTCACGGACTGGACCGATCCGGCCCAGGTCGATGACATGTCCGGCGCGCTCTGGTCGCACATGGACCAGGCGACCGAGGTCGAGTGCGTGAGCTGCCACGGCAACCTCGAGTACCGGGCGCTGCCGCACCTTGCGGACAACCGAAACCCGGTCAAGAACCTCATCGCTTGCGCGGAGCCGGGGGAGAACATCCCCAACTATCCGCGGCCGGCGGAGTGCGATCGGCTCGGCAACGGCCGGTGGCTTCGCAGCAAGTTCACCGGGCGCTACCACTACGTCGCCCAGACCTACGACACCGTGAGCAACGCCGGGGACGGCGCCGGCGGCGGCGCGATTTATCCGGGCGGAAACCGGCCGGTCTATTCGCTGAACGCGTCGATCTTCCACGGACGATACGACAACGACCTGACCAACGGGGCGGGTCCGTGCCCGAACGGCGACATCAACAACTGCTTCCGGGATCAGGCGAACAACCAGTACCCGGTGACGTTCGGCTTCTCCCACCTCGGAGAGCGGGCGACGAGCCCGGTGGACCAGCACGCCGGCGGCCTCGAGTGCTACGCCTGCCACGCGACCTGGGGAAACAACTGCTTCGGCTGCCACCTCCGGCTGACCGACACCGACGGAAACGTCACTCTGAGGGACTTCGCGCGGAGCACCGGAGAGCTGACCTACGGCGTCGTGGCCGAGGCTGACTTCACCTACATCGCGCCGCTCGAGCAGCAGTTCGGCATCAACTCCGAAGGCAAGATCTCCCAGTTCCTGCCGGAGACGAAGCAGATGGTGGCCCACACCGACGCCGAGAACCAGGAATTCTTCGGGACCAGGGTGCTCGTGAACAACGACGCGAACATCCAGTACAACGTGTACCGGGACCGGGCTGGTTATGGGCTCCGGCAGTACGCCACCGAGCTGGTCGGTCTGCCGCCGAACTCGGACGGGCGGCTGTTCGAGCAGTACGCCCAGATGGATGAGAACGCGGGGCAGGGGTCGCAGCAGTTCATGCCGCACTCGGTCCAGCGGTCGCACCCGCTGATGGACTGCACGAACTGCCACCTCGATCTGAACGACGGCAACGAGGCCGCGATCATGGCCCGGTACATGGCGAACCCCGATGGGTTCGGCAACGTCTCGGATTACCTCGCGGTGCTCGAGAACACCGGCATCGTTCGAAACAACTCGAACGAGCTCGTCGTGGTGGACGCGGCGGCCGGGTTCAGGTTCGACGAGAACATCGACCCCGCCGGCTATTCGGTGGACCAGCAGTCGGATTGGTGCGTGCTGTACGACGGGAACAACAACGGGTTCCCGCTCTGCTACAACAACCACCCGCTCAAGCAGGGCAACTTCGGGTTCTCGTTCAGCCCGCAGTACGCCCGGCCGTACCCGCGGCTCGCGCCGGTCGCCGGACCGATGAACGGCTTCCTCCTGCAGAAGCTGTTCAACGAGATCCGGGTCGACAACGAAGGCGTGCAGCTCCGCGGCATCCGCTGAGCGGAGGTCCCGCCGCGCTTCGGTGCGCGGCGGGACCCCGCCTCCTCCCCACCCCTTCGGGGAGGCTCGATCCCCCTACACCGGCGCGGTTAGCCTCGGTCGCCGTACGTCATCACGAGGTACGCGCGGGCCTCTTCGGCCTCCGGATTTTCGTAGCCGTGAGGCGCGTCAGCGAAAAAGAGGATGGCGTCGCCGGCCTCGAGCCGGTGCTCATCGCCCTCGATCCGAACCACGATGACGCCAGAGGCCACCGCGAGGTTCTCTTTGGTCCCAGGGGCGTGGGCTTCGGAGTTGACCTGCGCGCCCGGGAGCAGGGTCAGCTCGTAGAGCTCGGCCGCCCGCGGGCCATCGAGCGGAAACAGCGCCCTCGACCGAAACCTCCCGTCGTCGGAGCGAAGGGTCCAGGAGCGGTCGCCCCGGAGCACGCGGACGGGGTTCTTCTCCGGCTGCTCGAGCAGCGAAGCGAACGGTAGATCGAGCGCGGTGGCGAGCTTCCACACCACGTTGATGGTCGGCGCGCTCTGGCGGCGCTCGATTTGGTGGATCATCGCCCGACTGACCCCCGACTTCCCGGCGAGGTCCGAAAGCGAGAGGCCGCGCTCCGCCCGGTGGCGCCGCAGGTTGTCCGCGACCACGGTGGAGATCTCCGTGGGCTCCGGCGCTCCGGACGCCAGCTTGCTCCCCATGCGCATAGACTACCGCGCAAGCGCGAGCTGCCGGGAGCGAAGAGCGAGGGCTTCTTCCCGCGGTGGGCCTCTGGCACGATCCCGGGGTGCGCGCGTTCGCTTTGGCGGTACCGCTGGTCTTGGCCGGTTGCCCGACCTCCTCGGCCGACAAGCTCCGGGTCGGGATCGACACCGGGCTCGAGGAGATGGGCCTCGGGGCGTGGCTCGAGGCTGCCTTCGAGGGGGCGGGCGGCGTACGCCCAGAGGTGCGCTACCTTCCCCCACAGCAGCTCGAGGCCGAGGTTCGGGCGGGGAGGCTCGACGAGGTCCTCGGGGCGTCCACCGAGACCCGACGCGCGCTCGAGAAGGAGGGCCTGTTCGTCGCCGCCGCCGACGTCGCCCACGAGGAGCTGCTCCTGATCGGTCCGTTCGAGGACCACCTCGGCAAGTACGCGGACACGAGGGGTGCGGAGCTGCTCAGGAACGTGGCCCGCACGAACCACCGCTATCTCGAGCCGGCCCCGGACACGCTCGAGGGCGTCCGCCACCGGCAGCTCTTCTTGGCCACCGGGGACATCGCCAAGCCAGGGGCGTGGTTTTCGACCGGGCTCAGCGGGGTGGAGCTGGTGAAGGCGGCGGTGGACGGCAACAGCTTCGCTCTGGTGCGGCGCTCGTCGGTGCTGTTCGCGGCGCGGGAGGGGGTGCGGCCCCACCGCATCTGGTCCGAGCAAGATCCGGCCTTGGTGGTGCAGATCTGGGCCGCGGTCGCGCATCCGGAGCTGAGCGGGCGGCCCCGTCGCCCCGGCTTCTTCGACTGGCTGAACTCGGAGGTGGGACGGGAGGCGGTCGCGACGTTCGGAAAGGACCGGCTCGGTCACCCGCTGCTCGCGGAGGGGGCGCCGCCACCGGGGCAGGGAGCGAGCACCGGGCCGCTCGGGGCGTTCTTCCGGGCCGCTCGCTGACGCAGCGCCGGAAGGAGCGGAGCGGGGTCGAATCCGGCTTCGTGCCGGACCGATGCTACTTGCCGGAGCCGACCATCTCAGGGGTGCCCGGCTTCAGGTCCATCTTCAGGTTGGCGGCGCCGTTGGCGACGGGATCGGCCACCGTCCCGTACAAGTCTTCGACGGTGCGGGTCATGGGATCCCCGTCGCGGTCGAGCCGGGCGTACACGATGAACGGCCCCGCGAACGGGACGTCGGTGGTCATCACGTCGGCCGCGCCGAGCTCGAAGCGGAGGGGGAAGGACGCCTCCTCGAGCCCGCTGAACCGCTTCACGGCCACGAGCGCGCCCGCTTTGCCGTCGCCCTGGCTCTTCCTGGCCATCACGAACAGGACGTCCGAGGCCTGGATCGACTTCGGATCCGCCCCCTCCGCGAGCTGGATGACGCCGGTGACCGGGGCCCCGCCGACGGAAGGCGGAAGCCCGCCGTGGGGCGCCGCGCCGTGGGGCATCGGGGCGGCCCCCTTGGGCATCGACGCCGCGCCGCGGGGGTCCGGGGGGGCAGCCTGGGGCGCCGCCGGGGGCGGGGTTGGGGGGTCCTGGCAGGCGAGGGCGCCGGCGCCGAGGAGGAGCGAAGAGAAAAGGGCACGCATGGGCGACGGTCTGCCATGGCCGGGCAGGGGGAGCCACCGGCAACCGACCCTCGGACCAGCAGCGCGGCCACCCGACTCGTCTCGACGGTTGACACCGCCTGCCGTCTCGCCTACCTCCGCCAGCCCTGGGCGGCGCGCCGTCCGAGCTGGCGAGGGCCAAGGGACCTCGCAGAGGGATGACCAAGATGTACGCTGTGGTGGAATCCGGTGGAAAGCAGCACCGAGTGCGCGAAGGCGACCTCGTGAAGGTCGAAAAGATCGAAGGCGAGCCAGGCACCGACCTGAGCTTCGACCGGGTGCTGCTCGTGGCGGGGGACGGCGAGACCCGGGTGGGGACTCCGACGGTCGAGGGGGCTCGGGTGAGCGCCGAGATCGTGCGCCAGGGCCGGGATCGCAAGGTCTTGGTCTTCAAGAAGAAGCCCAACAAGCAGTATCGGCGCCTGTACGGGCACCGCCAACCGTTCACCCACCTTCGAATCAAGTCGATCGAGCTGGGCTGAGGAGGGATCGATGGCTCACAAAAAAGGACAGGGATCCACCCGCAACGGACGCGACTCGAACCCGAAGTACCTCGGGGTCAAGGCCTACGCTGGCGAGGCCGTGACCGCGGGCAGCATCATCGTCCGGCAGCGCGGGACGAAGATCCACGCCGGCCGCAACGTCGGGGTCGGACGGGACCACACCCTGTTCGCCCTCGTGGACGGCAAGGTCGCGTTCGACAGCTACCGGGGCAGAGCCCGCCGGGCCTCGGTCCTGCCTGCTGCGGCTCCGGCCGCCGACTGACCCCCAGCCGGTCGAGCGCTCGGCCGCCCCATGCAATTCGTCGACGAAGTCAAGGTCTACGTTCGCTCTGGCAAGGGCGGCGACGGATGCGTGGCGTTCCTGAGGGAGCGGTTTCGCCCGAAGGGCGGCCCGGCCGGCGGCGACGGCGGCCGGGGAGGTTCGGTCGTGTTCGAAGCGACCCGCAACCTCGGGACGCTCCTCGACTTCCGCTACCAGCAGCACTACCGGGCGGAGAACGGCCACCCTGGGCAGGGCCGGCACCGGTACGGCCGAAAGGGCGAAGACGCGGTCCTCCGGGTACCGGTGGGCACGATCGTCACCGACGCCGAGACCGGCGAGCGCCTGGCCGACCTCGCCCAGGACGGGGCGCGGGCGGTGGTCGCCCGCGGCGGCAACGGTGGCCGCGGCAACATGCACTTCGCCACCTCGACCCAGCAGACCCCGCGGTTCGCCGAGAAGGGGGAGCCGGCGGAAGAGCGGACGTTGAGGTTGACCCTGAAGCTGATGGCGGACGTCGGGCTGGTCGGGTTCCCGAACGCGGGAAAGTCCACGCTCATCTCCCGGATCAGTGCCGCCCGCCCTAAGATCGGCGACTACCCGTTCACGACCTTGACCCCGCAGCTCGGCATGGTGCGGACCGAGATCGACCGCGGCTTCGTCGTCGCCGACATCCCTGGCCTCATCGAGGGCGCGGCAGAGGGCCACGGGCTCGGCCACCGCTTCCTCAAGCACGTCGAGCGCGTCGCCGTGCTCGCGTTTTTGGTGTGCCCTGGTCCCGAGGAGGGCCGCTCCCCCGAGCAGGACTACGAGGTGCTCGTCCGCGAGCTGGCCGCGTACGGCGCGGACCTCGCCGACAAGCCCCGGATCTTGGTCCTGTCGAAGCTCGACCTGCCCGAAGCGGCGGCATGCGAAGAAGAGCTCCGGGCGGTGGCCGAGGCGGAGTCGATCCCGTTCTTCGCGGTGAGCTCGGTTCGCGGGGACGGACTGCAGGGGCTCGTGTACGCCCTGCAAGAGGCCGTGGACGAGAACCGAAGAGCTGCTTTTGCAGCGGAGGCAGCAGACGGAGAAGAGGCGGTCGATGCGGAGTTGGCCACAGAGCGCCGGGCCCGCCTCGACGCCGCCTTGGCTGGGCGGGCCGAGGATCCGGACTGAAGAGCCAGGCCGCTCGGCGCCGCAGCTCAGGGCCTGCAGCTCAGGGCCTGCAGCTCAGGGCCTGCAGCGAGGCTGGACCCGATTGTCAGATCGAAGCGGCGGCGAGGGCCGGCGAGGCGACGGAGGCCATCTCGCCGGGCCTTACTTCATCTCGGCCGCATCGAGGCGGGCGAGGGCCCGGCGCAGGCGCATCTGCTCGACGCTGTGCCTGGGGTCGGCCTCGGAGAGGCCCGCGAGCTCCGCCTCAGCCTTCTCGACTTGGGACCTGGCCCGCGCGACGTCGACCGACCCGGCCGGCTCGAAGTTGTCGGTGAGGACCGTGACCTTGTCGCCTTCCATCTCCGCGAACCCGGTGCTGATCGCGTACGCGCTGCGCTTGCCGTCGGAGAAGACGAGCAGAACCCCGGGGCGGAGCGCGGTCACCACCGGGATGTGACCGGGCAACAGCCCGATGTCCCCGTTGATCCCCGGCGCGGTCACCTCGTCGCACTGCACCTCGAGCGCGGCCCGTTCGGGGGTCACGATGGACAGCGACAGGGCCATCAGACAACCCCCGCCTTCTTCGCCCTCTCCAGCACCTGGTCGATGGTTCCGGTGTACATGAAGAAGTTCTCCGGGATGTTGTCGTGCCGGCCCTCGCACAGCTCCTTGAACGAGCGCACGGTGTCCTTCAGCTCGACGTAGATCCCGGCGGAGCCGGTGAACTGCTCGGCGACGAAGAATGGCTGCGACAAGAACTTCTGGATGCGGCGGGCTCGGTTCACGATGGCGCGGTCTTCGGGAGACAGCTCGTCCATCCCGAGGATGGCGATGATGTCCTGCAGCTCCTTGTACCGAGCCAGGATGCGCTGAACCTCGCGGGCGACGTCGTAGTGCTCCTGCCCGACCACCTCCGCGCTGAGGATCCGGCTCGAGGAGTCGAGCGGGTCGATGGCAGGGTAGAGGCCGAGCTCGGCGATGCCGCGGGAGAGCACGGTGGTCGCGTCGAGGTGGGCGAAGGTCGTGGCCGGCGCAGGGTCGGTGAGGTCGTCGGCGGGCACGTACACCGCCTGCACCGAGGTGATGGCGCCTTTGCTCGTGGTCGTGATGCGCTCCTGCAGCGCTCCCATCTCGGTCGCGAGCGTCGGCTGGTAGCCCACCGCGGAGGGGATGCGCCCGAGGAGCGCGGAGACCTCGGAGCCGGCCTGGGTGAAGCGGAAGATGTTGTCGATGAACATCAGCACCTCCCGGCCTTCGTCCCGGAAGTGCTCGGCGACGGTCAGACCGGTGAGCGCGACACGGGCGCGGGCGCCCGGGGGCTCGTTCATCTGCCCGTAGATTAGGGCGACCTGCGACTCTCCGACCTTGATGGTGTAGCGGCCCCGCTCGTCGGTGATCGGGTGGTCCTTTTCGTCCCGCTCGACCGCGATGACCTTCGACTCCACCATCTCGTCGTAGAGGTCGCGCCCTTCACGGGTTCGCTCTCCGACGCCGGCGAACACCGAGAAGCCGCCCTTCTGGACGGCCACGTTGCGGATGAGCTCCTGCAGCAGGACGGTCTTGCCCACGCCCGCGCCGCCGAAGAGCCCGATCTTTCCTCCCCGCATGTACGGGGCGAGCAGGTCGATGACCTTGATCCCGGTCTCGAACGCCTCGACGCCCGTCGCCTGCTCGGTGAACGGGGGAGGGGCCCGGTGGATGGGCTCGAACTTCGTCGCCCCCAGGTCGCCGAGCTCGTCTACGGGGTCGCCGGTCACGTTCAGGATGCGCCCCAGCACCTCCCGGCCCACCGGCGCGCAGATCGGGGCGCCGGTGCTACGCACGACCGAGCCCCGGACGAGCCCGTCGGTGCTGTCCATGGCGATGGTGCGGACCATGTTCTCCCCGAGGTGCTGCGACACCTCGAGCACCAGGTTGTCGGCGTCGTCGCTGATCGCCTGGTTGCTCACCTTGAGCGCGGTGAAGATCTCGGGGAGCTGGCCGGGAGGGAAACGCACGTCGACGACCGGTCCGATGACCTGCGCGATGGTTCCGGAGCCGGTCGGCGTACCGTTGCTGCTCATCGGGCGCGGCTTAGCGCGATGCCTATGGCGGGGCAAGCGGGATCCTCGGCCTCACTGGGGCCGAAAGACGCCCCGAACGCGGCTTGCTCCGAGGCGGCGAGGGGGTCAGCGTTCGTAGGGTGAAGCTCGAAGCCGACGCCCCGATCGCCTTTCCTCGGGAGGTGGTGTTTGCCGCCTACCGGGACCGATTGACCGAGCTCGTCCCGTTCCTACCCAACGTCCGCTCGATCACAGTGGAGTCGAGGCAGGACGGGGTACAAGGGGTGCCGGAACGAACGGACCTCGTGAACCGCTGGCAGGCGAAAGCCGACATCCCGAAGGTTCTGCAGGGCCTCATCAAGCCGGAGGCGCTCACCTGGATCGACCGCGCCTCCTGGGACGAGCGGGACCACACCTGCCGGTGGGAGATCGAGCTCGGGATGTTCACCGAGCAGGTCCGCTGCGGGGGAACGAACACCTACCGGGTGGACGGCGACCGGACCGTGCTCGAGATCCGCGGGCACCTCGATGTCGACGCCTCCGGGCTCGGCGTGCCTCGGCTGCTCGCCGGCACGGTGGCGCCCCAGGTCGAGCGCTTCGTCGTCAATCTCATCCGGCCGAACCTGCTGAGCGTCGCCCAAGGGCTCGAGCGGTACCTCCAGGGCAGCTGAGGCCGGGCAGCCGAGCCGGGCAGCCGAGGCAGGGCAGCCGAGGCCGTTTGGACTTGCCTCGACGGGGCCGGGCGATCCACGCCCCCCCGCCATGTCCCCCGCGTTGCGCCCCATCGCCGACGTCGCCGAGTCCCTCGGACTGCGGGCCGAGCACGTCATCCCGTACGGGCGGGGCAAAGCCAAGATCGACCTCGGCGCGATGCGGGCCAAGCGAGGGCGACTCGTGCTCGTCACCGCCGTCAACCCCACCCCCGCCGGGGAGGGAAAGACGACCACGAGCATCGCCCTCGCGATGGGTCTGTGCCGGCTCGGCCTGTCGTCGGTGGCCTGCCTGCGAGAGCCCTCCCTGGGGCCGGTGTTCGGGGTGAAGGGCGGGGGCACCGGCGGAGGGGCCGCCCAGCTCGAGCCGGCCTCGGACATCAACCTCCACTTCACCGGGGACATCCACGCGGTCGGAGCGGCCCACAACCTGCTCGCCGCCTTGGTCGACAACGATCTCCACTTCGGTCGCGGGATCGGGGCCCGGACCGGTCTGGACGCCCGCCGGACGACCTGGGCCCGGGTCCTCGACATGAACGATCGGTCGCTGCGCCGGGTGATCGTCGGTCTCGGGGGCCGCAGCCAAGGGGTGCCCAGGGAGAGCCGCTTCGACATCACCGCGGCGAGCGAGGTGATGGCGATCCTCGGGCTTTCGCGGTCGCAGGACGATCTCGGCGCCCGCCTGCGCCGGGTGGTCGTCGGGGAGCGTCCGGACGGGACCGAGGTCACCGCGGCCGACCTCGAGGCCTCCGCGGCCATGGCGGCGCTGCTCGGCGACGCCCTGGTGCCGAACCTCGTCCAAACCAGGGAGGGGACCCCGGCGCTGGTCCACGGGGGGCCCTTCGCCAACATCGCCCACGGGTGCTCCTCGGTGCTCGCGACCGAGCTCGGCCTCGGCTACGCCGACGTGGCCGTGACCGAGGCCGGGTTTGGATTCGACCTCGGCGGGGAGAAGTTTCTCGACATCAAATGCCGGCAGGCTGGCCTGTGGCCGGATGCGGTGGTGCTCGTGACCACCCTCCGCGCGCTGAAGCTCCACGGCGGCGCCGCCTCGGCCTCCGCCCCCGACCAGGCCGCGCTCGAGCGGGGCTTTCAGAACCTCGACCAGCACGTTCGGGCGCTGTCGGGCTTCGGTCTCGCCCCGGTCATCGCCCTGAACCGGTTTCCGGACGACCCCGAGGAGGAGCTCGCCGCGCTCGGGGCCCACGCGGAGGGTCTCGGGCTGAGGTGGGCGGTGTCGCGAGGGTTCTCGGACGGCGGCGCTGGTGCGCTCGAGCTCGCGTCGGAAGTGCGGTCGGCGCTCGAAGCCCCCAAAGGCTCGCCGCGCTTCGCGTACGAGCTCGGCGCGAGCTACGCCGAGAAGCTCGACGCGCTCGCGACCCGGGTCTACGGCGCCGCCGGCGCCCAGATCGGTCCTGCGGCCGCGGCCCGACTCGCCGCGCTCGAGTCGGCTGGGGTGCGGCTCCCGGTGTGCGTCGCCAAAACCCCGCTCGCCCTCGGCGACGACCCGGCGCGGATCGGCGGCCCCGACCGCGGCCGAGCGGTCCACGTTCGGGACGTGCGGCTGTCGGCCGGAGCCGGCTTCGTGGTGGCGCTGCTCGGGGACGTGATGACCATGCCGGGATTGCCCCGGGTGCCCGCGTCGAGCCGGGTCCGTATCGACCCAACCGGCGCAGTTCGAGGGTTGATGCAGAACGATGACCCGGCCTGAGGGCGCCGCAGGCCCTCAGGTCGGCCGGCCTCGGCCCGGCACCGCATACCGGTCGAACGCGGCCGCCGGTGGCTCCGGCTCGTCGAGCGTGACCCGGGGCCCAGGGGGGCCGACGTAGGGTATCCACCGGGGCCGGTCGCAGGCGAGGCTGGCCGAGGCCGCCCGCTCGAACGCCGCCCGGAGCGGTCCGCCGGGGAGCTGGGCGGCCCACTCCGAAATCCGGTCCTTCTGAGCCATCGTGGGCTGAGGCGGCGCCGGGCGCCGGGACGGCTCCGGACGCGGCCGGGGGTTGCCGAGGACGAGCCGGACCTCCGTCACCCACGGTCCGGGCAGCCCCGCGTTCATTCGGGCCGCGATCTGCCGCTGCATCATGCCGAGCTCCGTGAGCCAGGCGCTGCTTCGGACCTTCAACACGAGGCGCCCCTGACGAAACGAGCTCGGCTCGGCGTGATCGGTAAACGGCGGGCCGATCCGCTCGAAGGCGCGAAACACGTCGAGCGACCGACCACCGGGGCTCTGCTTGCCGCCGCGTGGCGGCCTCTGGTCGGGCGAAAACAGGCTCCCGACCGCCCGCTCCACCAGCGCGCCGAGCTGGACTGGGCCTCGCGTCATCGCCGCAGCGTACCCGTCTAGGGCCGCGCAGCGGCGCCGAAATGGGGAGCCGGCGGGGACCGCTCGCATTCGCCTGTCGCCCGGAGGACAGGCCTCGGAATCGGCCTCGAGCCGGGCCGCTCGGTTCATCGGCGCGTCGAGCCACCGGTCCGGTTGACGACCCGGCGCCTCCGCGTTACCCCGAACTCGATTCGCGCCCTACATGTGGCAAAATCACCGACACCATGGGGTGCGGGAGGCGGACCCGGACACCACCGGGCGCCCGGGTTCTCGGATGGTCCGAGGGGAGATACCATGAATTCCAGATTCGCTTTCAGCGCCCTCCGGTGGGTCCCGGTGACGCTGCTGCTCGTGGCGGCCGGTTGCGGCTCCGACACCGATGACGGGGAAGGATCGAACCGCTGCGGCTACGCGGACCCGGAATGCCTGGGCTGCGCTCCCCTCGGAGGCTGCTGCCTCGCCACCGTCAACTGCCCGGTGGCCACCATCTGCAACCTCCCCGGCGAGCCGCTGTTCAACCCGCGGGCGGAGGAAGGCGCCTGCCTGAAGGTCACCTGCGAATCCAACGCGGACTGCGATGCGCCGGAAATCTGCACGCTCGAGAAGCTGTGCCGGACCCCCGTCTGCCAAGTCGATGCCAACTGCACCGGCGGCGACGTCTGCATCGCCGGCAGCTGCACCGCCCGGCCGGACCCGAACACGGTGTCGGCCTGCACCCTGACCACCCGCGGCGCGACCCTCCGGGAAGGGGCACGGCTGCCTCTGTCCGCGACCGCGCAGGCGGCGGGCGGCGCGCCCCTGCCCGGGATCGCGTTCACCTTCGAGTCGAGCGCCCCCGGGGTGGTCTCGGTCGATGGGACCTCAGCTTTGGGCGGCGCCGAGGCCGGCGAAGCGGTGATCACCGCGCGGGCCGGTTCGGTGGCCTGCGAGGGCCAGGCGGCGATTCGAAACCAAGCGGCCGGCGCCGTGACCGAGGTCCGGGTGGCCGTGGTCAGCGACGTCACCGGAGCACCGGTGGTCGGCGCGACGGTGCGGCTCGAGGGGGCAGCCCCCGCGACCGCGACCACCGACGGCAGCGGCCTCGCCCGGTTCGAGGCCCAGACGGGGCTCCCCGGCAGCGTGTCGGTCACGGCGCCCGGCTTTCAGATCGTCACCATCGTCGAGCCGGGGACCAGGGAGATCTTCCTGCCGCTGCCCCGCGAGCCCGTGACCGACCAAGCAGGCGGGTTCCGCGGCATTCTCGACATCTCCCGGACGAATCGGGGGGACATACAGCTCGGCTTCGCTGGCCCGGCGCTGCCGTCGAACCTCCTCGATTTCGGCCTCGACGCCCTGGTCGGGGACCTCATCCCCACCGAGATCGACGCCCCCGAGCTCGGGCTCGAGCTGACCGGCATGGACGCCGTGAGCCTACCCGGGGGCCTCGTCCTCAGCCTCGGGAACCGTCGATTCACCGCCGACGGCGCCGGGTCTCGGTGCCAGGGGGCGACGCCGGGAGCGGGGCAGCTCGGCTGCTACGTCGCCAACGCGCCCGAGGGCTTGACCGCGGCCTGGGCGCTCGGCGGCCAGCTGCGGCTGTCGGCGGTCACCGGGATCGCGAGCACGCTGTCCGACGCGTTCGGGGACGGGGGAGAAGACCTGCCCATCGGCGACATCCTCGTCTCCGTGCTGCCGCTGCTCCGGAGCCTGAACCACGCCATCGCCGCCTCGCTCGACGTGAGCTGGGCCCCGAAAGTGAACGGAGCGTCCGATTTCACCCGGTTTCAACGGGTCGACCTCGAGGCGAGCCAGCCCCTCGGGGTGCTGTCGGTGGTGAACGTGCCGAACCTGCCCGGACCGACCGGCGCCTGCGCCGGCGCGGCGGTGCTCTTGGCCGGTGCGAACCTGCCTGGCCGGGGGCTGGTGCCGCTCGGCATCACCGCTGGGCTCGACGCCCTCACCCCCGACGGACCTCGGGATTGCCGGATCAGCGGGGTGCCGGAGGCGTTCGGGAGCGGCTCGGCCAACACCCAGGACGGGCAGATGGCGCTCTCGATGGCGCCGCTGCACTCGGGCGCCGAGGGCAGCGAGCTGTTCCTGCTCCTGGTCGCGGCCGACATCGACCAGCTCCTGTCCGACGACGGTTTTCAGGCCACCGCGCTCGTGCAGCGGGCCCCGAGCGGGGTCTCGGCCGAGCAGCGCATCGACGGCTCGTTTCTGCCCCTGCCGACCGGCACGCTCCGTTCGGGCGAGCGCCGCATCGAGGTGGCCCCGGTGGAGGGCGCGACCCTGAACCGCTACGAGGTGCAGGGAGGCGGGCGCACCTGGCTCATCTACGCCCCGAGCACCGCGACCTCGATCGACCTGCCGCAGGTGGACGGCAGCGACGCGGTCCTCGCCGACCCGACCGCGGCCTATCTGCTCGGCATGGGGATGGAGGGCCGCTTCTCGGAGGTGTTCGAAGTGGGCTCCGGGCGGACGCTCGATCGGCTCCTCGACACCATCACCAGCTTCTCGGTGCAGCAGTGCGCTCGGACCGAGGGCGCTTCCTGCCTCATCCAGTAGCCGGCTCTTGTCGGCCCCGCCGCGCCGCTCCATGCTGGCCCCGTGTCCCGGGAGCGGAGGAGCAGCCCGCTGTGGCAGCTGGTGCCGGCGAGGGCCTACGTGCCCCCCGTCGGCCCCCGCCCCGACCCGGCGGCGCCGTCCCGGCCGAACCGCCAGGTCGATGCACGCCACCTCGAGCCGATCCGCTTCGGCGACGACTGGCGGGTCTCGGCGCTGCTCGAGGAGCTCGGCCCGGCCCAACATGGGTCCGAGCAGCTCGGTCGCCTGCTCACCGCCATCGCGTTGTCGCAAGGCCCGAGCCGAATCCATGAGCTGGCCGACAAGGCCGGTGGGCTCGTCCGGGTCGCCGAGCCCCGGCTCGCCGCGCTCGCGGAGGACGCAGCGCTCGCTTCCCACCGTCCTCGCCTCGTCGAGCTGCTCGGGCGGGCCCGGCTCGCGCTCGCCGAGCTGCCCGAGCTGAAGACCCGCGCCGCCAACGAGATGGATCCCGAGGTGAGGCGCCCGTTCGGTTTGCGCCTGCTCGACCTCGAGGTGCTCGCCGATCACGCCGCGACCGCGGTGGCCGTCCACGAGATCGCCCGTCGCCCCCACCCGGCGGGGGTCGCGTTCGCGCGCCGAATCACCGAGTCGCCGCCGGACGCGGAGCTGGGCGACACCTGGCTGGAGCGGGTGCTCGGCGCGGCGCCGCTGCGGGGCGTCCAGCTGTTCTTCGCGCCGCCGCCCTACGACCGGCTGCTGCTCGTCTTCGACGATGGGAGGCTCGCCTACGACCCGAGCCCGGAGCGATGAAGACCATCCCAAGTCGATGAAGGCGCGGCAGTTCTGGTAGCATCCGCCGGCGTTGGATCAGCTGGGGAGCTACCGCCTTCGAAAACGGCTGGCCGTCGGGGGCATGGGTGAGGTCTATCTAGGCGAAAAGATTGGCCCAGAGGGCTTCGTCAAGCCCGTCGTGCTCAAGTGCGTGCTCCCGCAACTGGCCAAGGATCGCGCCTTCGTTCACCTGTTCTTGGACGAGGCCCGCCTCGCGGCGCTGCTCAATCATCCGAACATCGCGCAGGTCTACGACTTCGGTCTGGTCGACGAAGTCTACTACATCGCGATGGAGTACGTTCCCGGCTACACCGTGGACGACATCCGCCGGAAGCTCCGGTCGATCGGCCACCAGATGCCGCTTCAGCACGTCGCTTGCATCGCGAGCCAGGTCTGCCAGGGGCTGCACTACGCGCACACCCTGACCGACGCGAGCGGGGTCGGGCTCGGGCTGGTCCACCGGGACGTCTCGCCCCACAACCTGATCGTCTCCGTCGATGGGAGCGTGAAGATCGTGGATTTTGGCATCGCCAAGGCCCGCGCCGGGCTCACCCGGGTGCAGGCGAAAGGGGCGGTCGGAAAGTTCGGGTACATGAGCCCGGAGCAGGCCCGAGGCGAGCAGGTGGATGGTCGCTCCGACGTGTTCTCGCTCGGGATCTGCCTTTGGGAGCTGGCGACGAACGAGCGCCTGCACGACACCGAGCTCGACCGGCCGCCGGACTATTCGCCGGCCCGCCCGGTCCGGGGCATCGAGGCGCTGCGCCCCGAGGTGCCGAGGCAAATGGGGCAGATCCTCGAGACCGCCCTCTCGATCGACCCCGAAGACCGGTACCCGAGCGCGCGGGACATGCATCTGGCCCTCGAGCGGTTCCAAGCGGCGATGACGCACTACGCTGGGCAGGCGGCGCTGGCCCAGTACGTCAAGGACCTGGTCGAAGGCCGGGTCCAGAACCCGAGCCGACCGAGCGGCGAGGTGGTGGAGCCGGCTTCGGGCCGAGGACCCCCAATCCGAAGGGCCTCGACCGGCGGCCTCGAAGGCGCGATGGCCTACGAGGAGGTGTTCGGGGTCAGCCTCGAGAAGGAGCGGGCGGGGTCCCGTCACCGTCCGGTCCCGACGAGCTGGGAGACGAGGCCCCCGTCTCCGGTGCACCGTCAGATCGAGGGACAGCAGCGCATGGTCGATCTCCCCGGGCAGGGCCGGGACGAGACCCCGGAGCTCGTCCTCGAGGTCTCGGCGCCGCGGGTCGCGCCGCCCCGGGACCGGTCCCGCCGAAAGGTGACGGTCGCGCCGCGCACCGGGCCGAGCGCGCTGTCGGTCTTTCTCGCGCTCGTCGTGCTCGGTTTGACCGCGACCGCGGTGTACGTGCTGCAGAACAAGGAGCAGGTCGCCGCCCTCTGGCCCGAAGCGGAGAAGCGGCGGCCGGAGTACACGAGCGTGTACCGAATCGAGTCCGACCCATCGGGGGCCGCGGTGTGGCTCGACGGCCAACGCCAGGCCGGCGCGACGCCGCTCGAGGTTCAGCTCATCCCCGACGTCACCTACGAAGTGCAGGTCCGCCTGTCCGGCCACGCGACGAAGCTCGCGGAAGTGAAGGCGGCGACGGGGACCGAGGTCCGCCCGCTCCCGTTTCGGCTCGAGCCGTCCGCGACGCTGACCGTGAACACCGTCCCTCCCGGCGCGGAGGTGACGGTCGAGAACCGAACGGTGCGGGACCGGGTCACCCCGATGACGCTCAACGACGTCCCTGCGAACCGGCCGGTGACGCTGACCCTCCGCGTGACCGGGTACCCCCCAAAACGGCAGCAGATCCAGATCAAGGCCGGCAAGGCGCGGAGCGTGACCGTCTCGTTCGAGGAGGGCTGACTCCGGCTCACCGATGGCGGGCCAGCGGCGGAGGATGCGAGCCTCCGGGGATGCGATGTCTGGCGCTGACGATGGCGCTGTGGGGCTGCGGGGCCAACGAGGAGCCGGGGGATTTCACCGGCCCAGCCGCTTGCGGAGAGCGCGGCGAAGCGGCCGGCACCGGCTGCGCGGGGCTCGAAGACTGCGGCGAGCAAAACGCACAGGCCGTGGCTTTCTGCGAAAACTGCCCGCTGCGGGCGGTCGAGGCGTTCTGCGTGGCCGGCCGCTGCGACTCGGCCCGGTTCGACGGCGCCATCGACATCGGGGTGCTCGCGCTGCCCCCAGAGGCGAGCGGGGCTCGAAGCGTCGTCGTCGCTGCGCTCGAGCCCGTCACCGCGAGCGGGGTGCGTCTCACCTGCGAAGGGCTCCTGTCCCCAGGGTGCCCCGGAACCGGCGATTCGTCGTGGAACGCGAGCAACGTGCGCTTCGTGAACCTCTCCGCTCCGGTCGAGGCCGGAGGGAGCGTCTACGGGGGGGTGGGGACGGTCAGCGCGCCCGGTGCGGGAAAACTGCTGTTCGTCCGGGCCGCGACCGAGGTCCAGGGCCGGGGGACGGTGGTGGCCGAGGGCTGCGCGGAGGGGATCGAAGTTCCCCCGAGCGGACGAGCGCGAGTCGAAGCGCTCGAGCTGGCTCCGTCGCCGCAGCGAGGGGGTGAGGGTTGACTCCGCCCCCTGTCAACCCTAGCGTCCCCTGCGGCCCCATCCTCGTCCATGAGCCGGCGAAATCTCGACGAAGCGCTCGATGCCGGACCCGGTGACCGTTCCCCTGTCGACCCGGAGCGCTCGTCCGGCGCCGGAGCGTCCGAGTCCACGGAGCTAGCTCGGACCCCAACGCGCACGATCGCCCGCAAGGAGATGCTCCGGGAGCGGCGGCGGCTGCTGGCGGGAGGCCAGCTCCCGGTCATCATCGACTACGATCGGCCGAGGCACCGGTCCGAGTGCAGGCATGGCCGCCGTCCCTGCCTCTTCGTGGCCTGCCGCTACCATTTGTACCTCGACGTCCACCCGAAGACCGGCTCCATCAAGCTGAACTTCCCCGACAAGGAGGTCCACGAGCTCGAGGAGACCTGCGCCCTCGACGTGGCGGAGCGGGGCGGCGTCACCCTCGAGGAGGTGGGCGCGATCATGAACCTGACCCGGGAGCGAATCCGCCAAGTGGAGGCGAGCGGGCTCGGGAAGCTGCGCGACGACGACGGGGGTCTGGACGACTTCCTCGACGACTGAGCTACGCGGTGACGACCGCGGCCGCACCTGCTAGGTCCAGACCCGTGTCCCGTCGCCCGCAGCGCGCCCTCCTGAGCGTCACCGACAAGACCGGCCTGGTCCCGTTCGCGCACGGCCTGGCGCGGCTCGGCGTGCAGATCGTGTCCACCGGGGGCACGGCCAAGGCGCTCGAAGCGGCAGGGGTGCCCGTGGTGCCGCTCGAGCGGTTCACCGGGTGGCCAGAGATGCTCGATGGGCGGGTCAAGACGCTCCACCCGAAGGTCCACGCCGGGCTGCTCGCCCGCCGCGAGCTCGAGAGCCACCGGGAGGAGATGGCCCGCTTTCAGCTCGAATACATCGATCTGGTCGCGGTCAACCTGTACGACTTTGCTGGCGCCGTCGCTCGGAGCCCGGCGCTCGACGAGGTCCTCGAGGCGATCGACATCGGGGGCCCCACGCTCCTGAGAGCGGCGGCCAAGAACCATCGCTCGGTGACCCCGGTGGTGCGGCCGGCCGACTATCCGAAGGTCCTCGAGGCGATCGAGGCTGGAGGGATCGACGAGCCCTTGTCCCAAGCCCTCGCGGCCGAGGTCTTCGCCCACACCGCGGCCTACGACGGGGCAATCGCCGCCTATCTGTCCGCGGGGGGCGAGGGGGCCCCGGCGCGCGTCGTCCGCTCGCTCGAGAAGGTCTTCGACCTCAGGTACGGGGAGAACGGCCACCAGTCCGCCGCCTTCTATCGGGACCCGGGGGCGCCGACGGGGCTCGCCCGGGCCGAAGTCCATCAGGGCAAGGCGCTCTCCTACAACAACCTCCTCGACCTCGACGCCGCTCTCGCCTTGTCGGTGGATCTATCCGCCCTCGGTGACCAACCGAACGCGGTGTTCATCAAGCACAACAACCCATGCGGGGCGGCCCGCGCCGATGGGTTGGCGGAGGCGATCCGGTCGGCCCGGGCCGCGGACCCGGTTTCGGCGTTCGGGGCGGTGGTCGCGCTGTCTCGGCCGGTGGACGAGTCGTCGGCGATCGTTCTCACCGAGGCTTTCGTCGAGGCGGTGATCGCGCCGTCGTACTCGCCTGAGGCGCTCGCGGTGTTCGCGGCGAAGAAGAACCTCCGCGCGCTGTCCTTCGACGAGCCGTGGGTCCCAGGGCCGTCGGCTCCGGTCTTGCGTCCGGTGCGTGGGGGGATGCTCAGGCAGGATGCGGACACCCGCCCCGACCCGGGGACGGAGATCGAGCAGGCCAAGACCGTGACCGCCCGCTCGCCGAGCGACCCCGACCGCCGGGCCCTGGCCTTCGCGTGGGTGGTCGCGAAGCACACGAAGAGCAACGCGATCGTGTTCGCGACCGAGGACCGGACGGTGGCGGTGGGGGCGGGGCAGATGAGCCGCATCGATGCGGTCGAGCTGTGCCGGCTCAAGGCGGGAGAGCGCTTGCGGGGCACCGCGGTGGCTTCCGACGCGTTCTTTCCGTTTCGGGACGGACTCGATGCGCTCGCCTCCGCCGGCGCGGTGGCGGTCGCCCAGCCCGGGGGCAGCGTTCGCGACGCCGAGGTCGTGGCAGCCGCCGACGAGCACGGCGTCGCCATGGTGTTCACCGGGGTCCGTCACTTTCGCCACTGAGCCAGCGGTGCATTCCTGAGGAGAACCCGATGAAGTTCCGCTGCCCGGCTTGCAACGCGACGTTCACGATCGACGACGAGTACGCGCAGGACCCGACGGTGAGCGCGAAGTGCCCCTACTGCGGGCACGTCGAGTCGATCCATCGCCTCGAAGCCGACCACGGAGACCGGGTCCATCCGCCGCCGACCTCCAGTCTCGACCTCGGCTTCCTCAACGACTTCTCCCCCCCTGCCCCCGGACGCGAAGCTGCTTCGGGTCCTCGCTCCGGACGCGCCGATTCGGGTCCCCGCTCCGGACGCGGTCCTGCCTCGGCTCCCCGCGCCAGCGAACGCGGTCCGCCCGGTGCCGGAGCCCGGCACCTTCCTGCCGATTCGGGGCCTCGGTCGGGCCTCGACCTCGAGCTCGACCCATTCGAAGACCTGGCCCCAGGGCCCGGTTCGGCGCCGTTTCCAGACCTCGACCTCGGCTTTGGTGGCGCCGGCGGCGGGTCGCCTTCGGCGCCTCGGTCCAACCCGAGCGCTCGAGGGCGCTTCGACCCTCCGGCGGGCGCGGGCATCCCGTCGTCCGGTCTCGATTTTTTGGGGGCGGCCCCCGATCCGAACCCGGGGGACGACGCCGGGTGCCAGGTGTGCGGTGAGCCGCTGGCGGACGAGTTCGACCGGGTCATCGGGTTGTGCGAGCGCCACCAGCGGGAGCGAGGCGGAGCCGATCCCGCGCCGCGACCGGCCGCGACCTGGTTTGCGAGGACGCCGGACGGGGCGCTGGCCGGCCCGCTGCCGCTCGAGGGTCTCCGGGACCGGATCCGGGGCGGCGTGATCCCGCTGGCCTCCGAATTCTCGAGCGACGGTCAGCGGTTCGCGTCGATCGCCTCGTTCAAGGAGCTCGCCTACCTCTCGACCCTCGGGGTCGCCGGCACCGGCGGGGTCCGGACCTCGATCGCGCGGCGCGCCCCCCGGCTCGAGCTGTCCCGGTACGTGACTCCGCTGCTGGCGGCGGTGGCCTTCGGAGGGATCCTGTACCTCGCCTGGACCCTGCGCGCCGACCTCGTGCGGATCTACCACGGCCTCATCGCCTCGGAGCCGGATCGGCGCCCGACCCGACCGAATCCCCTCCGCCGCTACCTGGCCGACTGGCGGCGCGCCCACCCGGACATCAGCGGGACGGCCAAAGAGCACCTCGAGACCGCCTTTCGTAGCCATCGCGAGGATACCTGGCGGGGCTACGAGCGAGCCGAGAAGGCGTTTCAGCGAGCGATGCTCCTCGACGAGAACGACCCGGAGGCGATCGCCGGCTACCTCGAAAACCTCGCCGCTTGGCGGTACGCGGTGAGCCCGCCCAGCGAGATCGAGGTGGCCCAGCTCGCGATGGCGTACGCGCTCGAGCTCGGTCCTCGCCTTGCCGGGGTCCGGCGGGCGGCGGGGGCGCTGGCCCTCGCGTCCGGGGATCTCGATGGTTGCCGCGCGGGCGCGGAAGCGGCGCTCGAGCGGGCTCCGAGCGACGCCTCGGCCCGTCTGCTGCTCGCCCAATGCTACCTCGAGGGCAACGCGCAGCTCGCCGAGCGCGAGGCCCAGCGGGCCAAGAGTGCGGAACCTTCCTTGCGGCGCGCCGACCGGGTGCTCGCGCTGGGAATGGCGCGGTCCGGTCGATTTGCCGCCGCGTACCAGGCGCTCGCCGGCCGGCTCGCCGACGAGCCGAAAAATGGGGCCGTCCTGGTGGACGCGGCGACCATCGACCTCGACGTGGGTCGCTGGCCGGAGGCGGAAGCGAAGCTGCGCCGAGCGAGCTGGGTCGAGGGCGACCAGCAGCGGGCGCTGGTGGAGCTGGGCCGGCTCATGCTGCAGCAGCGGCGGGCCGGCCCAGCCGCGGAGGCGTATCGGAGAGCCGCGCAAGCGTCGGCGCCGAACGGGGAACGTGGCGCTGAGCTGTACGCCGGTTGGGCTCGAGCCGAGCTCGACCTACGGAGGCCGCGTCGAGCCAACCGGCTCGCCGACCAGGCGCTGCGGCTCGCGCCCCGGCACGTCGGGGCGGCGCTCGCCCGGGCCGAGGGCGCGATGGCGGTGGGGTCGGCGACGACGGCGGCGGCGCTGGTTCGGCGGGCCAAGAAGGAGCGGAGCGAGGATCCGGCCGCGCTGGTGCTCGAGGCCCAGATCGTGAACTCGCTCGGCGAAGTCGAGTCGGCGCTCGCGCTCGCTCGTGCGGCGGTGGCGCTCGCGCCGAAGGACGCGCGGCTGCACCTCTTTCTCGCCGGTCTGTACATCGAAGCTGGGCTCGAGCCCCAGGCCTACACCACGCTCCGCAAGCTGGTGGACATCGATCCGGCGCGCACCCACTCGCTGCGGCCGCGCTCCCTCCTGTCTCCCTCCGATTCGGCGCTGCGGGAGACCGTGCGACGGCTCGAGCGGTCGGCGCGCACCCCGCGCAACGCCGCGGTCGCCTTCGCGGCGGTGGCGGTGGCGTACCTGCACCTCGGGGATCAGCCCGCTTCGGCCCGCGCCCTCCGCCGCTCGCTGCAGGCCGACGACGCCAACGTGCTCGGCCTCTTGTACGAAGGGCAGGCTGGCCTCGACGGGGGCGATCCGGCCCGGGCCGAGCGGGCGGCGAAGCGGCTGCTCCTCGTGGAGCGAGGCAGCGCCGTTGGCCACCTGATCCTCGCTCGGGCCGCGGTGGCGCTCGACGATGGGGCGCTGGCCAGGGAGTCGTTTCGAGCGGCACTTCGGAGCAATCCGGGGCTGCTCGCCGCCGAATTCGAGCTCGCGGCGCTGGATCTGTCCGAAGGCACCGACGCGGCAGACGAGGCCCGCGCCGTGCTCGTCCGCGCCTTCACCGTCGAGCCCGACCTTTTGGACCTGCGAAAGCTGCTCTTGCGCCACGGAGGCGCCTGACCGCGGTCAGTCGATGACGATGGTGTGGCCGTCGGGGTCGCGAATCGTGAGCCCGCCCGGTCCCGTCTCCGGCTGGATGCCGCGGGCCCTGAGCGCCTCGCCCGCGTCCGCGTCCCCCCGAAACCGCAGCGTCGGACCGGGCCTGGTCACGAGGCAGATGCTGGCCCCGGCGGCCGAGAGCGTCGCCCGACCGAGGTCCGAGCGCTGGGAGACCAGCTTGAACCCGAGCCGCTCGTAGAACGTACGCGAGGCCCCTAGGTCCTGAACGACGAGGTGAAGCTGCCCGTCGGTCAGGGTGAGCCGGGGCAGCGCGCATTTCGTCGCGACTGGGACCACGGCGGCTTCGGGGAACGGCGGCGGCGCCACCGACCCGAAGAACGTGGCCTCGACCCGGCCGAGCTCGCCGCTGGCGTCGATCACCCCGCCCGGACCCACCAGCGGCTCGCTGAATCCGAGCTCTCCGACGTCCACCGGCACCCCGTGGATGTCCGCGGCGGACCAAACCCGCACCGCGCCATCGACCTCGGAGACATAGATGGGGCCGATCTCTTGCTCGTCGATGTGAATCAGCGGCGCCTCTCGGTTCGTTTGGCACCAATGCCAGCCCGGCACTGGGCTCGGCAGGGAGCCTTGCACCTGGCCTTCATGGACCCGCACCGAGCCGGCGCGTGGTCCGGGCGCGACCGGTCCGGCGAACCAAGACGGGTGCGGGCGCCCGTCGGCGTCGGTCGGGATGAGGTCCTCCGGCGCAACCCGCCGCAGGTCGGCGAGCGGACTGCTCAGGCTGCCGTCGGGACGGACGTACACGAGGCAGACGATGAGCCGGCTGCCGTCGTAGCGTCCGGGGCCATCCTGGTGGGCCCGCAGCATCCAGTACCAGCCCGGCTCGGCGGTGACCGCGGCCCGAAACACCTCGCCGCCCGCGCCGACCCCCCTCCATTCGACCTCGGTCATGGTTTACTCCGTCACCCGCCGACCGTCGTCGGTCCATCGATAGAAGCCCCTTTGGGTCTTTCGCCCGAGGCGACCGGCTCGAACCAGCCGGCGCAGCAGCGGGGGCGGCTGAAATTGGGGCCCGATCTCCCTGCTCAAGTGATCGGCGATGGCGAGCCGCACATCGAGCCCCACCAGATCGGTCAGCTCGAGCGGACCCATCGGGTGGCGGTAGCCGAGCTGCATGGCCCGGTCGATGTCCTCGGCGGAGGCGACTCCGGACTCGACCATGCGAATCGCCTCGATGCCGAGCAGGACTCCCAGCCTCGACGTGGCGAAACCAGGGAAATCACGAACAACCACCGCCGTCTTGCCTGCGGCCTCGACCCAGGCTCGCGCCCGATCGAGCGCCGACGGCGCGGTCTGCTCGGCGACCACGATCTCCACGAGCGCCATCACCGGGGGCGGGTTGAAGAAGTGAAGCCCGAGCACCCGCTCCGGGGTCGGCGTGGCCGCCGCGAGCTCGGTCAGGGAGAGGGATGAGGTGTTGGAGGCCAGGATCGCGCGAGGGCAGCCCTCCGCGGCGGCCCGCAGCACCGCCTTCTTGAGCTCGAGGTTCTCCGGGACCGCCTCCACCACGAGGTCGGCGCTCGGGTGCTCGAGCCCCGACTCAGCCCGAATCCGGGACCGGATCGCGTCCGCTTCGGCGGCGCCGACCTTTCCCCGTTCGACCGCCCGGGCCAGCGAGCGCTGCACCGACGCGAGCCCGGCGTCGAGGGCGGCCGCGCTCTGGTCCACAAGGCGCACGTTGGCGCCGGCGCGGGCCGCGACCTCCGCGATGCCCGCCCCCATCGTCCCGGCCCCCACCACCACCACCACGGGGAGCTCCTCGGGTCCCTGCCTGCGCCCTCCGCTCGTGGATTCGCCCACGCCCTTGTCGTCCCCCACGGCTGCCCCCCCGGTCAAGACTCGCGCCGTTGGCGCCGATCCAGAAACGCCTGCATGCGGGCTCGTTTGTCGTCCGAGTCGAAGCACAGCGCCTGCCCGAGCACGTCGAGCGTCTCGAAGCTCGGGTTCGGGCGACCGGCGGCGTTCAGGGCGAGCTTGCTCACCCGCACCGCGAGCTGGCCGTGGCTCGCGATCTGCCGAGCGACGGCCAACGCTTCCTCGTCGAGCCTCGCCGCGGGGACAACGCGGTCCACCAGGCCGATGCGCTCCGCCTCGGCCGCCTCGACGATCCGCCCGGTCAAGACCAGATCCTTGGCTCGGCCGAGCCCCACCAAACCGGGGAGCCGCTGCAGCGCGCCCGCCCCGGGCACGATGCCGAGCCCCACCTCGGGCTGGCCGAGCCGAGCGTTGTCGGCCGCGATGCGCAGGTCGCAAGCGAGCGCGAGCTCGCAGCCGCCGCCGAGCGCGTACCCGGCGATCGCCGCGATCACCGGGACCGGCTGCTCCTCGATGCGGCGAAAGAGGGCCGCGTTGTAGCGGCGAAACGCATCTTCTGCCTTGCGCTCGAGCAGCTCTCGAATGTCGGCGCCGGCGGCGAAGGCTCGGCCGCCCGCTCCTGTGATGAGGATGGCGCCGACGTCGGGGTCGGCCTCGACCGCGTCGAGCACCCGCCCCAGCTCTTTCACCATCTCGAGGTCGATGGCGTTTCTCACGTGGGGGCGGTCCAGGGTCACCCTGACCACCGCGGCGCCCCCGCCCTCGCCGCCGAGCCGCTCGTAGCGGACCGTTGTCCATGTCACGACCCCGGTCCTACCCCGGCCGGCCCAAACGCGAAACCGGACCTCAGAGCGCGGCCTTCGGTACGAGCTGGGGGCGGCGGTCGCCTCCGAGCCGCCGAGCGAAGCCCTCCGGGTCGTCGAGGACGAGCGCGTGGCGCAGGACGTCGTCCACGTGGGTCACGGGCAAGATCTCGAGTTTGTCCCGCACGGAGCGGGGGATGTCCTCGACGTCGGGCAGGTTGTCCTCGGGGATGAGGATCCGGGCGAGCTCCGCCCGGTGGGCGGCGAGCGCCTTCTCCTTGAGGCCGCCGATGGGCAGCACTCGGCCCCGCAGCGTTATCTCGCCGGTCATCGCCACGTCCCGGCGCACCGGGATGCCGAGCAACGCGGACACGAGCGCGGTGGCGATGGTGATCCCGGCGGACGGTCCGTCCTTGGGCATCGCTCCCTCCGGGACGTGCACATGGACGTCCACCTTCGCGTAGAAGCTCCGGTCCACGCCGAGCAGGTCGGCCCGGGCCCGCACATAGGACATGGCCGCTTGGGCCGACTCCCGCATCACCTCTCCGAGCTTCCCGGTGAGGATGAGCTTGCCTCGGCCCGGCATCACCGTGACCTCGGTCAAGAGCAGGTCGCCGCCGGACTGGGTCCACGCGAGCCCGGTCGCGAGGCCGATCTCGTCGCTGGCCTCGGTCCGGTGGGGGGGAAACCGGGGGCGGCCGAGCAGCTCCTCCACCCGGCGGGCGGTGACCCGCACCTTGTGCTTCGGCCCTCGCTCGACGACGCCGCGGGCCACCTTCCTCGCCAGGGCGCCGATCTCCCGGTCGAGGCCGCGGACCCCGGCCTCCCTGGTGTAGCGCCGGATCAACAGGCGCAGCGCCGGGTCGGCGACCAGCATCTGCCCTTCGGCGAGCCCGTTGTCCTCCTGCTGCTTGGGCACCAGGTAGCGGCGGGCGATGGCCAGCTTCTCGATCTCCGTGTAGCCCTCGAGCCGGAGGACCTCGAGCCGGTCCTCGAGCGGCGCCGGGATTCCGGCCGAGGTGTTCGCGGTGGCGATGAAGAGCACCCGGGAGAGATCGTAGTCGAGGTCGAGGTAGTGGTCCGAGAACGTGTTGTTCTGCTCCGGATCGAGCACCTCGAGCAGCGCCGAGGAGGGGTCGCCCCGAAAGTCGGTCGACATCTTGTCGATCTCGTCGAGCAGAAACACCGGGTTCATGGTCCCCGCTCTCTTCAGGCTCTGCAGAATCTTGCCCGGCATCGCGCCGATGTAGGTCCGCCGGTGGCCGCGGATCTCGGCCTCGTCGCGGACCCCGCCGAGCGACATGCGAACGAAGCGCCGCCCGAGCGCGCGGGCCACCGACCGGGCGAGCGAGGTCTTGCCCACCCCCGGGGGCCCGATCAGGCACAGGATGGGCCCCCGCGGCCGCTCGACCAGGGTCTTGACCGCCAGGTATTCGAGGATTCGCGCCTTCACCTTCTCGAGCCCGTGGTGGTCCTCCTCGAGGATCGCCGACGCGCGGGCGAGATCGGTGTCGTCCGGGGTTTGCTCCGACCAGGGGAGGTTGAGCACCCAGTCGAGATAGTTGCGGACCACCGTCGCTTCCGCCGCCATCGGGGACATGGACCGAAGCTTCTTCAGCTCGCCGCGGCACCGCTCCTCCGCGTCCTTCGGGAGCCGCCGGCGAAGGATCCTCTCTTCGAGCTCCGAGACTTCGCTCTTGAAGTCATCGCGATCCCCCAGCTCCTTCTGGATCGCTTGCATCTGCTCGTTGAGATAGTATTCCTTCTGGGTCTTCTCCATCTGCTTCTTGACCCGGGTCCGGATCTTCTTTTCGACGTGAAGAATCTCGATTTCGGCCTCCATCAGCTCGTGGAGGCGCTCGAGGCGGTCGGCCGGAAGCTCGCACTCGAGCAGGCCCTGCTTGTCCTCGATCTTGAGCGAGAGGTAGGCGGCGATGGTGTCGGCGAGCCGAGACGGGTCTTCGATGGCGGACACCATCGACAAGGTCTCGGGCGGGATGCGCTTGTTGAGCCGGACGTAGCTCTCGAACGTGCCCTGTACGCCCCGGATGCGGGCCTCGAGCTCGACGCCGGCGTCGGACTCGCCGTCGATGAGCGTGTAGCGGGCCAAGAAGTAGGGCTCGCTTTTCTCCCAGCCCGTCACCCGCACCCGGTGCCGGCCCTCCACCAGCACCTTGACCGTGCCGTCGGGCAGTCGAAGCGGCTGGATGATGCTCGCCAGCGTGCCCACCGGGAAGACGTCGTCCGGGCCGGGGTCGTTGACCTTCGCCCGCCGCTGCGCGGCGAGGATCAGCTCGCGCTGCTCGGAGTCCGCCGCCTCGACCGCCGCGATCGACCGGTCCCGCCCCACGAAGAGAGGCACGACCTGGTGAGGGAATACGATGATGTCCCGCAGCGGCAGCAGCGGGGCAGTCTTGGCCGCCATCCGCTCGGGATGGTCCCACCGGCGTCGCAGCCCGCGCAATGCGCGGCTGCGTTCACTCGTCGAACTCGTACTCGAAGCGCAGGGTGCTCGCCCGCCCGACTTCGACCTCGAGTTCGGTCTCGTCCTTGCCGTTTGTCAGGCGGATCTTCCGCCGGCCCGGCTTGGTCTCGACTTTGCCCACGTCCTTCGCTGCCCCGAGCGGCGCGCCGTCGAGAAAGATCAGCACCGACCCGGGTCGCACCTTGAACTCGATGTGGCTCGCGCGGCGCGCCGCCACCTCCCGGTGCTCCACCGTCGCGTCGGATGGGCCCGAGGTCCCGGCGAGCGCCGCCCACAAGACAGTCCAGGCGAGCCCCATGCCGGTACCTTGACCGCTCCGAGGGCTCGGCGCCACCGCCGATGGACCGACTCCTCACCAGTCCGAGCCGATCGCGAACCGATCCACCCGCAAATCGTGCACGGGCCGACCAGCGTCCCAGGCCATGACCGGATCCGGGTCCTCGTGCTCGTCGTAGCCGGCCCGGTCGGCGATGCGCTCCCATCCGAGGCGAGCGTAGAAGGGACACAGGGCGGGCACGCAGTTCAGGACCCCCGGGATGAGCCCCCGTTCGCGCATCGCGCCCATGAGGCTGGACAGCGCGGCGAGCGCGTGGCCGCCGCCTCGGGCGGATGGGTCGGAGCAGATGTAGGCCACGAGCGCGCCGTCCACCGCTTCCGCCCCGGGGCTCGGCACGAAACGGCGGGCCAGGCACGCCGCGCTCGCGACCGGCCGGTCCTCGATCCACGCCACCGTCCGGAGGGTCGCCGGCGACGCCGGATCGAGCCCGTCGCCGTCGAAGCAGGCGACGAGCAGATCGTTCACGCTCGCCCATCGAGTTTCGGCGAAGGCGTCGTGCTCCACCAAGGTCAGGCTTCGATCCGGCGCCATGGCTCGTTTCAGGCTCTATCGGGCTTTGGCCTCGCCCCGGCAAGCGCGGCGAGAACGCTCCAGCGGCGGCGCCAACTTCGCTCGGTGCTCCGTCCGTGGCAGCCTGCCGGCATGAATCGACCGCTCGCGCCCTTGATCGCGGTGATCGGCTCGCTGCTCGCGTGCCCCGCCGCCGGCGAAGGGGACGGATCGACCCCCCGTCCGCCGCCCGCGTCCCGCCCGATGAAGGTGCAGGCGGGCAGCAAGCAGGCTGCGCCCCCGCCTCCCGGGCTCGAGGTCGCGACCTTCGCCGGCGGCTGCTTCTGGTGCATGGAGCCCCCTTTCGAGGCCCTGCCCGGGGTCAAGGAGGTGCTGTCCGGCTACACCGGTGGCCCCGAGCAGCGGCCGGCCTACCGCGACGTGGCGTCGGGCCGCACTGGCCACGCCGAGGCGGTCCGCGTGGTCTACGACCCGGACGCGGTGACGTACCAGGAGCTGCTCGACACGTTCTGGCGGAGCATCGACCCCACCGACGCCGGGGGACAGTTCGCCGACCGCGGGCCGCAGTACCGGACCGCCATCTTCGTCCACGACGACACCCAGCGCCGGGCCGCCGAGGCGTCGAAGCGGGCGCTGACCGAGAGCGGTCGCTTCGCCCGCCCCATCGTGACCCCGGTGGAGGACGCGGCGCCATTTTGGGTCGCGGAGGACAACCACCAAGACTACTACCGGAAGAACCCGGACCACTACCGGCGCTACCGAGTGGGGTCGGGCCGGGCCGGGTTTCTCGAGAGAGTTTGGGGCAAATCCTAGCTAGAGCGGAGCCCCGCTCGGCTTCGGCTCCTCCCGCCGGAGGTCGCGCAGACCGAGCCCCATCGACCACGCCGCCGCGAGCCCGAGCGCGGTGCCGGGCAGGAAATGGATGACGTGCAGGAGCAGCGCGAACGCGGCGCCGGCGCCGGCGGCTACGCCGAAGAGCCCGAGCCCGGGGATGACCAGCGCCTCGAAGACCCCCACGAACCCAGGCGCGGACGGTACGGTGAGCCCGAGCGTCAGGATCGACATCACCACCGCGAGCGCGATCGGGGGGACGTCCAGGTCGAGCGCCGCTGCCACCGCGACGTACACGCTCACCTCGATGGCCCAGATGGCGGCCGACAGCGCGACGACCGCCGCGGTCCGCCGCCGGTCCCTCAGCACCCGGAGCCCCTGCGCGAGCCGCGCGAGCAGCCGGTGGGCGTGGGCCCCGATCCCACCCCGCTCCGGGCGGAGCACCGCCGCGAACCAACGGAGCGCGGCCGACTCGGCGATCGCGAGCGAGGTGGCGACCGCGAGCGCGCCACCGAACACGGCGGCCATGGCCACGGCGACGGCGCGAAGCGGCTCGTCTCCGCCGCCGGCCCCGAACCGGGCGAAGGTGAGCCCCAGGGCGAGCACGAAGACGACGGTGATCCCGTCGAAGACCCGCTCGAGGAGCACCGTCGCGACGCTCGCGGCGGCCGGGGTGCGCGCGGTCCGGGCGAGCACGAACGCCCGGACCAGATCGCCCAAGCGGGCAGGGAGCAAGTTGTTGGCCATGAACCCGACGAGAAAGGCCTCCGTCGATTGGCGGACCGACACCGGCGCCACCGGCGCCAAAAGCAGGGACCAGCGCAGCCCGCGAAGGAGGAACAGCGTCGAGTAGATCGCGCCCCCGAGCAGCAGCGGAGCGGTCTTCGCCGACGCGATCGCGTCCTTGACCTCGCCGAGGTCGAGTCCGAGGCCGAGCCCGATGAGCAGCGCCGCCGACAAGAGCAGCCCGGCCAGGCCGAGAGCCCCGGACCGGGTCACGAGACGACTCGGAGCATCCGGCGGCCGGCGGTGAGCGGGGCGAGCGCCGGCGCGTCGAGGCGGGCGTGGTCCGGCCGGGGCGGCGCCGGATGGAGGACCCGCTCGATGCGTCCGACCAGGTCGTAGTCGTGGGTCTCGGTGATGGTCACCTCCACGATGTCCCCGGCCCGGGCCAGCTCCTGTCCGTCGTTCAAGTAGACGGTGCCGTCGACCTCCGGCGCCTGGCCGGGGTGGCGCCCCTCGAGCAGGAGGTCGGTCTCGGGGGATACGCCGTCCACGAGCACCTCGAGCCGCCGGCCCTCGTAGTCGGCCATCGTCTCTCGGGACTTGTCCCTCAGCCGCTCCATCAGCTCGGCGTGGCGGGCGCGGATGACCTCCTCGGGGACCTGCCCGTCGAGGTCGTGGGAGGGGGTGCCTTGTTCCCTCGAGAACTCGAACACGCCCACCCGCTCGAACGGCTGGGCCTCGACGAACTCGCACAGCTCGCGAAAGTCGGCGTCGGTCTCGCCGGGGAAGCCGACGATGAACGAGGTGCGGAGGGTGACCCCGGGAATGGTCCGCACGAGGTCGGCGAGCAGCTTCTCGATGAAGCGGCGGGGGCGGCCCCGGTTCATCCGCTTCAAAACCCGGTCGCTGATGTGCTGAAGCGGCATGTCGATGTAGGGCACCACCTTCTCGTTCTGGGAGAGCGCCCGCAGCAGATGCTTCGAAAACGGCCGGGGATAGAGGTAGTGCACGCGGATCCAGCGCAGGCCCTCCACCTCGTTCAGGGCGTCGAGCAGCCCAGCGAGGCTCGCCTTCGGCTGCTGATCGTACCCGTAGCCGGTGAGGTCCTGCGCCACCAGGTTGAGTTCCACCACCCCCCGCGCGGCGAGCGCCTCGGCCTCGCGAACGATGTCGGCGACCGTCCGGCTCCGCTGCAAGCCGCGCAGCGCGGGGATGATGCAGAACGCGCACTTCTGGTCGCAGCCCTCGGCCACCTTCACGTAGGCGCTGTGAGGCAGGAACGTGTTCACCCGGGGCGTGGTCGCGTGGTGAAGAAACGTCGGGGCTTCCACCGAGACCCGCGGGCCGAGCTGGGTCGCCGCGGAGCGCGCGAGCTCGGCCACTTCGTCGTAGGCGCCGTTTCCGAGGAACTGGTCCACCTCCGGGATCTCGGCGGCGAGCTCGTCGCCGTACCGCTGCACCAGGCACCCGGTCACGATGAGCTTCTGGGCTCGGCCCTCGGTCCGCAGGCGCGCCATCTCCAAGATGACGTCGATCGACTCCCGCTTCGCGGCTTCGATGAAGCCGCACGTGTTGACCACGATCACGTCGGCGTCTTCGGGATCGAGCGTGAATCCGAGGCCGAGCTCGGACATCCGCCCGAGCATCAGCTCGGAGTCCACCCGGTTCTTCGGGCAGCCCAGGGTCACGAAATGCACGTTGGGGGCGGTAGGCGGGCTTTCCATCCGAGGCCCCGGACCATGGCGAGCCTCGTCGGGCTCGTCCACCGGAAATCGGGGCTCACCGGCGGGCGGCGCGAAACGCGGCGTCGGTCACCGCGGCCACGACGACGACCGCCTCGCCGGACGACATGAGGCGCACCCAAGCCCCGGGGAGGGAGACGTCGATGCGCCCCGAAGCCTCGTCGAGGTGAGTCAGCCGCACGGCGCCGAGGCCAAACGCGAACATGCCCGTCCTGGTGGCTTTGGCCACCGCTTCTTTGGCCCCCCAAGCCGCGCGGAGCCAGAGGTCCCGGCCAGCGCACCGAGCCGCCTCGTCGGGGTCGAGCACCCGAGGGGCGAGGCGAGCGAGGCGTGGCCCGTCCCTGGCGTCCACCCAATCGATGCCGACGTGGGGGTAGGCGCCGCCTCTAGGGAGCGCGACCGCGGCCGCGTACGCCTCCCCATGGGTGAGCGCGAGGTCCACCCGGCCCTCGCCGGGGCCGACGAGCACCGGGCCGCCTTCGGGACCGCGGAGGATCGACGCCGCCCCCGCTCCGACCGCCCGGGCGGCGATCCGGCCCGCCTGCCGCCCCGCGAGCCACTCCCGGCGCCGCCGATCGCTCTTCAGGTCCCCGTAGGCGGTCCGCTCGGCCGGAGTGAGCGCGGACGGATCGGGGTGCTCGCCGATGGGCGCGACCGCCCAGAAGGCGCCGGGCAGGCCCGGGACCGGCTCGGCGACCGCCACCGGCGTACGACGCCCCGTTCGGGTCGAGCGGTCAACCGAATGCCCGACCGAGCTGAGCGCCGAGCAGCGCGCGGGTCTCGGCGATCGGGGCGGGCCGCGCGAACAGGTAGCCCTGACCGAAATCGCACCCGAAGCCGCGAAGCATGTCCGCCTGCGTCTCCGTCTCGACCCCCTCGGCGACGACCAGATAATCGAGCGCGTGGGACATGGACACGATGCTGCGAACCAGCGCCGCGTCCCGGGGTGAGCTGGTCATGTTGCTGATGAAGCCCCGGTCGATTTTCAGGGTCTGGACCGGGAGGCGGTGCAGGTAGGCGAGCGAGGAGTAGCCGGTCCCGAAGTCGTCGATGGCGAACGCGACCCCCCGCGACCGCAGGCTCTCGATCACCTTGATGGCGAGCTCGATGTTCTCGATGACCGACGTCTCCACCACCTCGAGCTCGAGCAGGTCGGGCGGGGCCCCCGTCGCCTCGAGCAGCCGGAGCACGTCGCTCACGAAGCCCGGGTCCTGCAGCTGGGCGGCAGCGACGTTCACCGAGACGGTGAACTCCGGGCAGTGGGCCCGCAGCGCGAGGCCGTCCAAGAGGGCGGTCTCGAGCACCTGGCGACCGAGCTCGACCACGAGCCCGGTTCGCTCGGCGGCAGGGATGAACTCGGCCGGGGAGACCGTCCCGAGGTCCGGATCGTTCCAGCGGCACAGCGCTTCCACCGAAGAGATCGTCCCCATCTCGAGGTCCACCTTCGGCTGGTAGGCCACCTGCAGCCGACGCTCGGCGAGCGCGAGCCGCAGCCCGTGCTCGACCGCGACCTCTCGGACGAGCCGCTCCTCGAGCTCGGCGGTGAAGACCTCGGCGCTCGTTTGCTGCTCCTGGGCCCGGCGCAGGGCGAGATACGCCCGGTCGAGCAGGTCGGTGGCGGTGGTGGCCTTGCTCGGAAACAGCGCGGTCCCGAACACGATGTGGAGGCCCACCTCGCGGCCGACCACGAGCAAAGGCTCGCTGAACGCGGTGGACAGCGCCGACAAGAGCCCCTCGAGCGCGCCGCCCACGTCTTCGGGCAGCTCGAGACCGACCGCGAACTGGTCCCCCTGCAGCCGAAAGACGAGCGCCTCGGCGGGGACGGCCGAGGCGAGGCGCTTGGCCGCCGCTTCGAGCACCCGGTCGCCGGACTCCCGACCAAAGGCAGAGTTGATGGCGTGAAAGTCGGCGATGTCGGCGACCACCAGCGCGAGCGCGACCCCGGACGCCCGGGCGCTCGCGAGGCGGTGGTGGAGCCGATCGAGGCCGGGGCCGCGCGCCAGCAGGCCGGTGGTGGCGCAGCGCTCGTCGGGGCGCACCGCCTGCCTCTGGGCGACCGCCTCTCGGTAGTCGCGGGCCAGCTCCTGCTCGGCGAGCGCAGAAAACCGGATCAGGATCGAGATCTCGCGCTCGTCGAAGGTCCGCGGACGCTGATCGAGGACCACCAAAGCGCCGACCGGGCGGCCGAGAGGCCCGTGCAGGACCGCCCCGGCGAAGCTGATGAGTCCGCTCGGGTCCTGGGTCTCGGAGTCGAATCGCCGGTCGGCGCGAGCGTCCGGGACGAGGAACAGGCCCGATGCGGTCGCCGCGTGGCGGCAGACCAGGCCGGCGATGCACGAGCCGCGGGCCAGACCGATCGACGAGAGGATCCAGGGGGGGCCGTCGCCGACCACCCCGAGCACGACCGCGGGGGTGTCGAGGCTCAGGCCGAGCAGCTCCGTCAGCCGATCGAACCGGGGCTCGGAGGGACAACCATGGACGCCGAGCAGGGCGAGCTCCGCCAGGCGTCGCTCCTCTTCCCGGGGAGCGGCCGCGGTGGCGCCGGCCGGGGCTCCGACGAGTTCGGACATCGATCGCTCCATCGGTTTGCCGCCCTTGGCCATGAGTCCGGCTCGCCAGCGGCTCCCCGCGGTCGGCTCGACGCGAGACGAGGGACCTTTTCTCCGGTCGGAGGCGGCGGTATGGCGCCGGTCATGGCCAGCCCATTCCCGATTCCAGCCACCCGGGTTCGGGCGGGAGACATTCACCTCGCGGTCGAGGTCGGCGGCGCTTCGAGACGGCCGCTGGTGCTGGTCCACGGGTACTGTGGCTCGCGGCTCGACTTCTCCCCCGTTCGCTCCGCCCTGGTCGAGGACCGCCGGGTGATCGCCTACGACCAGCGCGGCCACGGTGAGTCGGACCGGCGGGCGCCGTATTCGGTCGCGCTGCTGGCCCGGGACCTCGAGGCGCTGCTCGACGCGCTCGGGGAGCGAGAGGTGGACCTGCTCGGTCACAGCCTCGGCGGCATGGTCGCTCTGCGCTTCGCTCTGGCCCGGCCTCGCCGGGTTCGCTCGTTGATCCTCGTGGGCACCACCGCGGAGCCGTGCCCGCTTTACTCGGTCCCGCCAGCGGAGGTCGGCGCCATCGGCCGGGCGAAGCTGGAGCTGAGGTTCTGGCTCCGACTCGACGCGGCCCGCGCTGCGGCACGGAGCCTTCGTGCGAGCGGCGAGGCCCGGGACCGGTTCGAGGCCGTCGTCCGCTATGGGCACCGGAAGGTGGACCGGCAGGCGGCCCACCAGCTCGGCGCCGATTTTGGGCGGGTGCCTTCGGTCTTGGGGGAGCTGGGGCGGTTCGACGGCCCCGCCCTCGTGCTCGTCGGGGCGGAGGACCACCGGTTCCTCGAACCCTCCCGGGCGCTCGCCGCGGGGCTGCCCGGCGGCCGGCTCGTCGTGCTCGCCGGGGCCGACCACGACCCGCAGGTGGAGGCCAGCGAGGCGTGGCTGTCCGCCGTTCGGGACCATCTGGCCGCCCCGTGATCGAGCGCCCGTTGACCCTCCGGCAGCGGGATGTTTCCGTCGAGCGATGGGGCAGCCCCGACGAATGGAATCGATGCAGAACTCCACGAACCCTGGCGTCTTCGAGAGCGTGCTCGACGCCATCGGCGGCACGCCGCTCATCCGGCTGCGCCGCGTCGGGCAGGAGACGGGCTGCACCTTTCTCGCGAAGTGCGAGTTCTTCAACGCGGGCGGGTCGGTCAAGGACCGCATCGGCAAGCGCATGGTGCTCGAGGCGGAGCGCACCGGCCGGATAAGGCCCGGCGACACGCTCATCGAGCCGACGAGCGGCAACACGGGCATCGGCATGGCGCTCGCCGCGGCGGTGCGAGGCTACCGGATGATCATCACCATGCCGGAGAAGATGAGCCGCGAGAAGCAGGTGGTGCTCGAGGCGCTCGGAGCGGAGATCATCCGCACCCCCACCGAGGCCGCCTTCGATTCCCCCGAGAGCCACATCGGAGTCGCGAAGCAGCTCCAATCCATCATCCCGAACAGCCACATCCTCGATCAGTACGCCAACCCCAACAACCCACTGGCCCACTACGAAGAGACCGCCCAAGAGATCCTGGATCAGACCGGGGGACAGTTCGATTATTTCGTCGCCGGTGCCGGGACCGGCGGAACCATCTCCGGCGTGGCTCGCCGGCTGAAGGAAGATGCGCCGCACGTCAAGGTCATCGGGGTCGACCCGGTGGGTTCCATCCTGGCCGGTCCGGCCGAGGTGGGGAGCTACAAGGTGGAGGGCATCGGCTACGACTTCATCCCCGACGTGCTCGACCGCAGCCTCGTGGACGAGTGGGTGAAGACCGAAGACCGGGACTCGTTTCTCACCGCCCGTCGCCTGATCCGCCGCGAGGGCCTGCTGTGCGGAGGCTCCTGTGGGTCGGCGATGTGGGCCGCGCTCGAGGTGGCGAAGCGGGAAGGTCCGGGCAAGACCTTCGTCGTCCTGCTCGCCGACTCGGTTCGCAACTACATGACGAAGTTCGTGGACGACCAGTGGATGAAGCAATCCGGCTTCACCGAGCAGGCTTGGCAGCAGGGCAGCGTCGAAGACCTCATCCGCAAGCTGCCGGAGCGACCGCTGATCGTCGCCCACGGACCGGACACCGTCCGCGAGGCGGTGCGCCGAATGAAGGACGCCGGCATCAGCCAGCTCCCGGTGGTGAACGAAGAGCGCCGGGTGATGGGCATCGTCACCGAATCCGACCTGCTCTCCCGGTTGGTCGAGGCCCAGTGCAGCCTCGAGAGCACCATGGCCGAGGTCATGTTCCGCCGGGTCAGCACGATCCGCACGTCGCAGTACGCCGGCGACCTGCTCCCGCTCTTCGCCCGCGAGGAGGTGGGGGTCGTCGTGGGTGACGACGACACCCTCGTCGGCATCATCACCAAGATCGACCTCGTCGATCACCTCACCCAGGTCCGACCCGGCTGAGGGCCCGTGCCGAAACGAGCTCGGCGTCGAGCCGCGGTCAGCGGGACGCTGGGGCTTCGGTCACGGTGTCCTCGTCCGGCGGGTCCACGCTATAAATGATGAGCGCGTGGGGCTCGAGCGCCTCCCACGCCCCAGGAAACGTGGGTTCCGAGGCGATGAGCCGCCCCGTGGTCGGGACCGGAGCGGCCTCGTCGGCGACGGTCGTGTACAGCGGCGGCAGCGCGCCGTGGCTGGCCGTCCGCAGCGCGAGCAGGCTGTCGCCGTCGGTGAGGACCAGCGCGAGGCTGACCGGCGCGTCGGCCTCCTCGGCGAGGGCGAAGACGCGCGACACCACCGCCTCGAGCGCGGTCGCCATCGCGTTGGGCCCCTCCCCGTCGAGAGCGTCGAGCCACAGCGCGAAGAACAGCTCGGCTGGGCTTTTCCCTTCGAGCCGCTCGAAGCGCAGCGGCGACAGCTCCGCGAGCAGCGGGCGGAGAAACACGGACGCGAACCGGTCGAAGCTGCCGTCGAGCGAAAACAGGTACCGATCCTCGGCGAGCGGCTGAAGCCCCGACAGCTCGGCCGGCCCTTGCGCCGACCGCGCCTCCGCGACCACGCACGCGCTCGGGTACCGGCGCGGCACCTCGAGCAGGTGGCCGGCGCTGGGCAGCGCGGCGCGGCTCCGGAGCCGGACCGGCTCGCGGTCGTGGTCGATCGGGTACCAGCCGATCCCGAACCCGTCGGGGCAGGCCTCTGCCTGCCGAACGAGCCCGTAGGAGCCCGCCTCCACCGGGTTCGCGACGATGGTCTCCGGCCCGAGGTAGGCCACGATCCTGCCCATGTGGGGCCTCGATACTCCCGGTCGCGGGTCGCGTCCACCGGCGGCATCCCTGCAAGGCTGGAATTCAGCGCGTCCGCGGGCGTTCAGAGAACTCAGCGCGTCCGCGCGCGGTCAGAGAACTCAGCCCCGGTCTTCGCG
>DAIQNR010000035.1:0-9721 GCA_036788295.1 Myxococcota bacterium | reverse complement strand
TCAGAGAACTCAGCGCGTCCGCGCGCGGTCAGAGAACTCAGCCCCGGTCTTCGCGTCAGCGAACCAGGGCCGCCCGGCCGTCGCCGAGCACGGCGAGTCCCCCCTGAGGCCCCTCGATCAGGGCGGCGAGGCCCTCTGGCCCCTCGACCCGCCGGTACAGCTCCGGCCGGAGCGAACCCGGTTCCACGACGTGGATCCGTCCCGACTCGTCGGGGACCCACCACCGCCCGTCGGTCCCCGCCACCGGTCGGCCGAGCCGGCGCCCGTCGGGCAGCCCCACCCGTCGCAGCTCCTCGGTTTCGGGCGAAAAGGTGAACAGGCAGTGCTCCCCGGCGGCCGCGGTGTGGCAGCGGGCGACGAACGCGACCCAGGGTCCGAGCCTCGTCGCCGCCCGAGGCCTCCCGACCCACGCGTCGCCGGCCAAGAGCGTGCCCACCGGCTCGAGCGCGGCGTCGAAGCGCACGATGCGGTCGGCGCCCACGAGGACGGCCTCCCCGGAGTCGAGCAGGGCGAGGCCGGCCGGCTCCACGCCGATCAGCGGGCGCTCGACCACGCGGTCGGCTGACACCCGGACCAAGCGGTCCCCGAGGGCGACGACGGCGCCGCTCCGGTCGGCGTCGAGGGCGAGCGCCGGGCCGGGCAGCGCGGTCAGCTGCCCTCCAGGGCGGCGAAGCTGGTGGGCGACGGCGACCCAGGGGGCGCCGTCCGGGTCCACCGCGAGCACGGTGCCGCCCTCGAACCGGTGGGTGGGCCCGGCGTCGCCAGCCAGCCAGAGGCCGGCTCCGTCGCCGCCCCCGATGAGCAGCCAGCGGCCCCGCGCGTCCACCAACGGACCGATGGGCGGACCGAGCGGCCCGAGCTCGAACGCGGGGTCGGCCGGCACTTCGGCTTCGAGGTACAAGCCGGCGTGTCCGCGCTCGATGGACCCGCCGCATCCGGAGAAGCCGCAGCGAAGAAGCGCCCACGTCGGGCCCTCGTCGCGCACGAGCGAGCCCTCGCAGCAACGGGGGGAGCGAGGGAGCGTGGGCGGCACCGGAAACAGCGCGTCGAGCCGCAGCCGGCCCGGCCCATCGACCCATCCTCGCCACTCCCGCGGGGCCTCCGTCGGGACCGAGCAGTCCCGGTAGACGCCGAGCACGCACTCGTCCTGCTCGAGGAACACCGAGCACGAGCGGCCGATGTCGAGGTCTGCGAGCTGGAACCGGCCGGGCGCGAACCGGGCGTAGGGCGGCTCGCAGGCCGCTGCCGCCGGCTCTGGCGCGTCTTGGGGCCAGTCGGGCGCAGGCACCGGCCCGCACCCGAGCGCCGCCGCCAACAGCAAGCGCCCCCGAGACCGCGGCAGGCGCCCCGGGACCAGGCAGCGCGGGACGAAGGGCCGTCGCACCGGGAGAAGCTAGCAGACCCAGGGCCTTGCCCGGCGACCAGGGTCTTGCCCGGCGACCAGGGCCATGCACGGCGGCAGGCCGCTTTCCCGATGCCGGTTCGATGGCCGTGTCCCCGCCGAGTCGATCGTGGCAGACACCCGCGGTGCGCTCCGGACCATGGGTCTTGGCCCTTCTCGCGCTCGGCGCGTCCTCGGCGCGGGCCGAATCGACGGTCGACGAGCTCGACGGACTCGACGAGCTGAGGGCCGCGGTCGAGGCGCTCCCGACCGACGTCGGTCGGCTCGACGGCCGCCGATTCACCCTCCGCTACCGAGGCCGGCTCGACCAGGACGAGCGGGTCCGCCTCACCATCGAGCCCACCGGGGCGTTCGAGATCACGGCGAAGGATCGCCGGACCTTCGAGGTCGTCATCCGCAAGGCGACCCTGCTCGTGCAAGACGACTTTCTTCGCAGCATCGTGGTGCGCGCCGCTCGGGAGAGCGAGACCACGCTCGTTGGGGTGGGGGCAGGGCGGTGCGCGCTCGCGGTGCGCTTCTCCTCCGACGTGGGCCGAGAGATCGACCTCGACCGCTACCCTCGCGCCGACATCGAGTGGTCACCGAAGGAGGCGGCGCAGGTCGTGGGCAAAGGCGCTGGCCATGTCCTGTTTCGCCGGGCCCCCGGCCATGACCGGACGCCGGTGGAGGTCAAGGCTCGCCTCACGCTCGGGGACGGCTCCACGAGGGACACGGCTCCGGTCCGGCTCGGCTATTGCGCGGAGGGGGCGCAAAATGGAGCCCGCTTCGGCCTCGCTCTGCTCGGCGGGGGCTTCGTCGAAGACGGGTACCGGCACGCGGCGGAGCTGTCGGTTCCGCTCGAGCTGTCCGCCGACGAGCGGCTGCACGGTCGGCTCGCCCCGGCGGTCCTGGCTTGGGTGGATCCGCGGGGCCGCTCGTCGCTGGCGGTGCTGGCCCAGGCCAGCGTGGGGGTCCGTTTTGGTCGCCCCGGCCTGCGCCTCGGCGGCGAGGCGGGCTGGATGCAGACCTCCGAAGGGCGGCGGGACGCGCTGCGGGCGGGCGGATGGGTGGAGGGCTTCTTCGGTCTCGCCGAGCGATCGGCGGTCGAAGTGCAGCTGCGGGCCGGAGGAGGGGTCGTCGCCGACCGGCCCTTCGCCGGCCTCCAGCTCGGGCTCACCTGGCTGTGGGCCTCGCTGTGAGCGTCAGCTCGACTTCGGGTCTTTCGGGTCGCTGGCCGGGGGCTCGCTGGCCTCCGGCTCCGGCTTGGCGACCCGGGCCTTCATCGCGTCGAGCTCGAGGACCGTCTCGTCGTCCACCTGGACCGGGGGCTTCGACGGAGGCAGGGTTGGGTCGCCAGCGGCTTGTTCGATCTCCGCGGCGAGCGCGGCCTCCGATCGGGCCCCCTTTCGACCGTCGGGCAGGGCGCGAGCCGGCTTCCCGCCGGCCTCCATCTGCTTCATCTTGTCCTTCAACGCGGCGAGATCGTCCCGGGGGGTGCCCGCGCCGAGCTGGTTGATCTCGTCGGCGAGGTCGTGGTCGTAGGTTCCGGGCGAGAGCGCCGCCACCTCCCAGTTCGCCTCCGCCTCCGCCTCTTCACGCTCGATCCGCGCCTCCAGCCGTTCGAGCCGCTCCGCCGCCGAGTTCTCGTGGGCCGCAGAAAGGGTGACCGCGAGGTGCCGCTGGGCCTCGGCCCGCTTGGCCCGGGCGAGGAGCAGGTTTCGGCGCCGCTTGGTGTCCTCGAGCTTGGCGACGAGCTCGCCGAGCGCCCGCTTCAGCTCGTCCACGGCGACCCGCTGGGTGGACAGCTGGTCCTCGTACAGGTCCGACGCCTGCTGGTGCTCGCGCTTTCGGGCCAGCGCCTCGACGGCGAGGTCGTCGCGGCCGGCTTTCACCGCGACCATCGCCTTCTCTTCCCAGGAGTCGGCCTTTTTCTGCTCCCGATCGCGCTGGGTCACGAGCCGGCTCTGGTCGGCGATCGAGCTGGCCACCCTGCTCTTGGCCTCCGCGACCTGCCGCTTCATGTCCTCGATCGCCGCATTGAGCATGCGCTCGGGGTCTTCGGCCCGGGCGATGAGGTCGTTGATGTTCGACCGGAGGATGTCTCCGATGCGCTGGAAGAGCCCCATGGTGGTCGCGCTGCGCTCCTGGCCGTGCCGGCTTCCGGGTCGCGCTCGCGCGCTGCGCCGGAGTTGTCGCCATGTCACGCCGAAAGCGAGCCGCGGTCAACGCGCGGCCGGCGTGAGCGTCGGCCCGAGCGCGGTCGGCCGCGCTCCGAGGCAATCCGAAGCACTCCTCGAGAGAGCCGAGGATCTCGTTCTGCCAGCCCACGAGCGCCGGCGGGTCGCGGGCGAAGGGGCCCTGCCGGCGAAACGCAGAAAGCGACCTCCGGCCAAGCGTCGGCGGTGGCGAGAGACGCGCCGTGGTCGTCGTGAGGCGCCGCCTGAGGACGCCCGAACCCGAACCGCGAACGCGGCGACCACGGTCGATGCTCGCCCTCTCGAAGCGGCCGGGCGTGTCGAGGACACCTTCGAAATGCGCGGCCACGCAGCGCGCAAGATGGCACCGAACGGAGGATCTCCATCGCCCGAGATGCGACACGCAGCGTCTCACGAGACGCTCTCGGCTAGGTGCGCGGTGGTGAGAGCGTCTCACGAGACGGCATCGCCTCTGGGAGCAGTGATCCGAGCGTCGTATGAGACGCTCGGAATTATGTGATCGAAGTTTCGAGTGTCTCGCGAGACGCTCGAGGATCCGATTTTGTGGTCTTCCGCGTCTCGTTTGACGCTCGTGAGGGCGAGGACGCGCGTGCCGGCGTCTCGCTAGACGCTCGAGCCCTTGTCCTCGATGCGGCTTCGAGGTCGACTGGGGGCGCCATGGCCAGCAAGCGGCTCGTCTCCGCGCCGAATCAACCCGAGCTCACCGAAGCCGAAGGGCAAGAGGCCTTCGATCGACTGAAGGCTGTGCTCGCAGCGGTGCCGCCCCGACAGACGACCATCTCCGCGGGGGCGCAGAGCGCGGCCGCGTTCGCGGCGTCGGTGGCGCGGCGCGATCTCGAGCCGCCTCGTCTCGCGCGGTTCGAGCGGCTGGCGACGACCGAGGCGTGGGATCTCGCCTCGCTGACCGGGCTGCCCGACCGGGCCAACGCCACGTGGCACTGCCGCCGGCAGCAGCTGCAGGCCATGGCCGTCGACAAGAGCAACCGGACCGTACCCGTCTCCGTCGTCGCCGCCTCGAAGACCGTCCGCAGCCGCATGCTCAAGGTGCTCCAGTATCACTTCGAGGACGACCCGGTCGTCGGCCCGAAGCTCCAGTTCGTCAAGAGCGGCGCCGGCTACGCCGATCTGGCCAACGACCTCCAGAACCTGGCCGAGCTCTACGCCGAGGCGGCGGTCAAGACGGTCATCGAGACCGACGGCCGCTTCTATGACGGGGCCGACGTGTCGACCGCTCTGGAGCTCGCCGGCCAGATCTTCGACGCGCTCGGTCTTCAGCCGGACGCGCCGTCCGACTACTGGACCCACATGACGCGGGCGGCGTTCGGGCTCATGCGCGAGAGCTACGCCGAGCTCGCGGCGGCCGGGCGGTTCCTCTTCCGGAGGTCCGAGAACGTGGAGCAAACCTACCCATCGCTGTTCGCCGCCGGCCGCAAGCCGCGCCGACCGCGCCGCGCCGCCGACCCGGCGCCCTCGGAGGACGGGCCGGCCGCGGAGCCGCCCGACGAAGCCTCGAGCTGACGGCGGATCCCCACCCTGGATCATCCCGTGTCAGCGCCACGCCCCCGTCGACGGAGTTCACGCCGAAGCGAGCCGCGGTCAACGCGCGGCCGGCGGGAGCGGCGGCCCGAGCGCGGTCGGCGGCGCTCCGAGGCCTCGAGAAAGCCTACTATCTCGGCCGGTGGGCGAAGTTTCCGGACAAAACCTATCTTTGCCGTGTCGACTGGCCCAGGGGTACTTCGACGGGATCACCAGAGCGTGGGCACCGGATAGGCGCGGACGGCCTCGTCGGGGGTGACGATGGTCAGGCCGTGTTGCAGGGCTTGACTCACGAGCATGCGGTCGAAGGGGTCGCGGTGGTGGTCGGGGAGCTTGCCCACCATCAGCGCCGACGCCTCGTCGAGATCGAGGGGAGAGCGCCTCAGCGACCCTCGAAGGCGTCGAGTAGATCGGGCGGGAGCGACTCGAAGAAGGTGTCAGGGACCGCGAAGCGCCCCGACTCGAGGCCGAAGGGCCGGGGCTCTGACCGCCGCGGCGGCAGGCCACGGATCTCCGCGATAGGCTCGTTTCGCCGGCAGAGCTGGATGACCTCCCCCCCCTGCAATCGCTCGAGGTAGCGCGAGAGGTGCGTCTTCGCCTCGTGGATGTTGAGCCGAATCATGATTCAGAAGTGAACTAAGTTGTTGTCGGGGGTCAAGCTCCGGGCCGAGTCGATGTCCTCGACCGAGCTCCGCGAACCGCCTCGGTGGACCACACCAGGGTCTTGGTCAAGGTTCGGCGAGCTCGGAGTACCGTCCGTCGTCCCGATGAAGGCTCGGGACACGGTCCAGCCGGTGAGGGTGGAGCGCATCGACGCGCCGGCGCCGCCGTTCTCCGTGGTGGTGAGGCCGTATCCGCTCACCGAGGGGAGCGTCGAGGTGCCGCGCGGACGCTCGACCGAGTTCTACATCAGGTTTGCGGTGCCGGCTCCAGCCGTGCACGAACGCCGCGATCCGCCGACGGTCGAGAGCGCCGTCATCCGCTCCCGGGCCGGGCCGAAAGGCCATCGGCTGCGCCCAAGGGTGGAGGCGGTCTCCACACATGTCGTCTACCGCCGCCCGCGCCCGTTCGGCTCGCGCCGTCTTGGCCGGTGAAGGAAACACGAGGCTCGGCGGAGACCCGAACGGGACGAAGGAGCAGCGCCCGGGACCCCGAATGGGCTAGCGTGTCCGCATGACGAAGACACGCCTCGGCCTTCGCCGAGAGCTGGCGCCGGTCTCGAGCGCCTAGAGCACCGAGCGGGTTGGGCGACCGCGCCAGGCCGAGGATCAGGGCCGCCTGAGGGCCCGGCGGCGGAAGGAAGGTGCCGGGAGTACCCGACCGAGCCGCCCCCAGAGGGTGGCCGAAGGCCACCGGGGGCTCGGAGACCAGCCTGGTGGGCGGAGTCCAACCGTTCGGTGATCCCGAGACTTGGAGGGTTCGAACGTGGCTATCCCTAGCGATCTCATCGATATCGTGGAGAAGCACCCGTGCATATCCGGCTGCTGGAGCTCATCCTCTCCGGTGACCTGTGTCGTCGATCCCGGCCGGGTCGAGAGGCTCGTGGAAATCTATTGTTCGGACTGTCTGAGCTTTCACTGCGCGGTGTCGGCCAGGCTGCTCACCGTCGGGTGGGACCAGTACAAGCTCGCGAGGGAGGTCACGGAGCATGTCCGTCGGCAGCGAAACTACCGGCTGTCGACGGGCGGCTACCACACCGCCGGCAAGGGGCTGTGGCTGAGTGTGGGCTACTGGGCCCACCTCGGTCTGTTCGTGATGAAGCAGGACACCTCGAAGCAACCTCGGTTGACGGCGCTGATCACTGCCTTCCAGCACGGCGTCTTGCCGCCGTTGCGTCGCGGCATGATGAACCCAAAGAACTATCAGACCCATGACACCTACCTGCGCATCGATCCGCTTCCCACGGCGCGCACCGTCCCGGACCTCCTCGCCTCGTCCAGCGTCTCGGCCCGTCCCCACGCCGGCTACGTCTCCGTCGTCCTCGCCGAGTACCTTCCCGTCTCGAGGAAGGCGGGGGCCGCCGGCACGGGAGCCAACGCCTCGTCCGCGCCGCCTGCGCCTGCCCCCGTTGCCGCCGGCGGTCCGGCGGGGGTCGTGACGGGAGCAGCGACCTCGGCGAACGCAGGAGCGGCCCGTGCCGCCTCCCACCCGGCTCCCCCCGTCGTGCGCGCTGTCGGCCAGCCCTGTCCCCTGTGCCGGGAAGTGGTCGAAGAGAAGCCTCTCCTCGCCACTACGTACATGTCCTGCGCCTGCGACCGGACCTGACGGGACGCCGGCCTATCGGTCCATCGGTGGTCGAGTTCCACTGCCTCCCGAGCGCTCGCGGCGCATCGAGGTGCGGGCTGGCGGGATCGGCCGCGCTCAGCGCGAGCTTGGCCCAGGCCGCAGACTCGACGAGGGAGGTGTCGGCGGCGGCGCTGAAGACCGTCTCCAGGGGGCGGCGGGCCGGTCGCGCCGGTGACCGAAGGGGCGGCGTCGGGAAGGGCCCGGGCTGGGGCTCTGGGGCGCCGTCGAGGGCCAAGACCGCATCCCCGACGCGGGACCGCCACTCGGCGCCGTGAACACCCCAACCTTCGAAGGTCCACAACAGCCTCTCCCGGCCAGCGAGAGGGACCGCTCAGGAAGTGCACGAGCGCCCTCACTTCCTCTTCAGGTAATGGAAGTACGGCAAGTAGGCTTTTCGACTCGGGTAGAGTCTCGGCCACGTGCGCGTCAGGCGACCTTGCCCTGGGCCCGCTCCGGCGCAACGAGATGGTCCGGAGCGGCCTCAGGATCCATGAGGTCCGGGAGATCGCGGGCGAGGGCCTCGACCGCGACCCGAACGCGCGAGGGAATGCGCGGCGCCTCGGGCCACAGCGCGTGAATCGGACGACTCGGTCCCCACGTGTGAGCAGGCATCACTCGCACTGTCCTTCTGGCTAGAAGCGAGGGGCGGGCGATCCAGCTCGGGACCCAGGCCAGCCCGAGGCCGGTTTCGGCGGCGACGGCGACGGTGTCGAGGTCGTCGAGAACCAGGGTCCGCGGTGTGACCTCGAGCGTCGCCCCCCGCTCCTCGAGAAGCCATTCCTTGACGTAGCTCCCTCGCCCGTACCCGAGGAGGCGGTGCCCGCGCAGCTCCGCGACCGTGCGCGGCGTCCCGTTGTTCTCGAGGTAACCCGGCGAGGCGATGAGGGTGTTCCTCGCGTCCCCGAGGTGGCGCCGCACGAGGCTCCCTTCGGCGGGGAGAGGTCCCACCCGGACTGCGAGGTCGAAGCGGTCGGAGACGAGCCGTGCCGGCTGATCGGACAGCGAGAGCTCCAGCTCGAGCTCAGGGTAGCGGGCCGCGAGCCCAAAGAGGATCGGAGCGACGCCGTGACGACCGAGGCTCACCGGCGCGGTGACGCGGAGGAGACCCGAGGGCTCGCGCTCGCTGCTCTCGACGGCCGCGCGTCCGGCGCGCAGGGCATCCTGCGCGCGACGGGCGTGAACGAGGAAGGCCTGCCCCTCCTCGGTCAGGCTCGAGCTGCGGGTCGTCCGGTGGAACAGCCGCGCCCCCAGGTCCTCTTCCAGCCGACGGATCGCCTTGCTCACCGAGGAGCGGGTCATCCCCAGCCTCCGGCCCGCCTCGGCGAAGCCCTGGCTCTCCACACAGGCCAAGAACACCCCGAGGTCGCTCCACGTCTCCATGGCAGATTGGTTCCGGATCGGACGCAGAATGTCGAAAATCGAGCGCCACTGCTGCCGCAGGAGACGCGATAGACCGCCGTCATGTCCGTACAGCGATGGGAGCTCGACGCTCCCGGACTCGAGAATCTCCGACTGCGGGACCGACCCGCGAACCCGCTCTCGGCGGGGCGGGTGCGCGTCGAGGCTCGCGCCTTCAGCCTCGACGCCCGCGACCGCATGCTCGTCGATGGCGCCCTCGGGCCGCTCCCGGAGGGGTTCTGCGTCGGCTCGGACATGGCGGGGGTCGTGAGCGAGGTTGGGCCGGGCGTCACCGGGTTCGAGCCAGGAGACCGCGTGATGACCCACTTCGCCGTCGACTGGCGCGCCGGCGTGGCTCCGGGCGGGGTGGCCGGCCCGACTTCGCGCTTCCTCGGCGGCGGCGCGGAGGAGGGCGTCTTCGCCACCGAGGCCGTGCTCCCGGCGGAGGCGCTGGTCCCCATCCCGGACGAGCTCGGCTTCGAGGCGGCGGCTACCCTGCCCATCGCCGGGCTGACCGCGTGGACGGCGCTCGTCGAGCGGGGCCGAGTGCGCGCCGACGAGACGGTGGTGGTCCAGGGGACGGGGGGCGTCGCCCTCTTCGGGCTCCAGATCGCCGCCGCGCACGGCGCGCGCGTCATCCTCACCTCGGCGAGCGAAGCCAAGCGCCGCCGCGCGCTCGAGCTCGGCGCGTGGCGAGCCCTCCCGAGGGACCCGGCTTGGCCCGAGGCGGTGGGCGAGCTCACCGGCGGGCGCGGCGCGGATCAGGTGTTGGAGCTCGGCGGAGGCGATGGGCTCGAGGCCTCGGTGCGCGCGCTCCGCCCCGGAGGGACGGTCCACCTCATCGGGGTCCTCGAGGAGGCCCGCTTCTTCAGCGCAGCGTTGCCGATCTTCATGAAGCAGCCCC
>DAIQNR010000034.1:19210-57460 GCA_036788295.1 Myxococcota bacterium | reverse complement strand
CTCTCGCGGTCGAGACCGGGACCATCCCGCCGATCCGAGCGCTCGTGGAGGAGAACCCGCAACTAAAATTGCAAGAACGCAATCTGTACGTCCCCACCGAGCCGGTCCGATGGGACGACGAGCGCAGAGTGGCCGCGGTCAACGCCTTCGGCTACGGCGGCACGAACGCCCACGCCCTGATTGGACCGGCCCCGACCGGCCGGTCGATTCCGGCGTCCATCCCCGGCCCGCGGCTGTTCTTGGTGTCGGGGCACGATGCGGGCGCGCGCGCACGGCGGGCCGAAGCGCTGGCCCGATGGGTGGACCGAACCAGCCCGGATCTTCGGGATCTCGGCTTCACGCTCGCCCGGCGCCGAAGCCAGCAGGGGGCGCGGCTCGCGGTGGTCGCGGACGGCGCGGGGCCGCTCGCCGAGGCGCTCGCCGCCGCCGCCGCTCGCGATCCCCACCCTCGTCTCGTCGCCGGTGAGGCGCCGACCGAGCCAGCGACCGTCGTCGGGGTGCTCACCGGGATGGGCCCGCAGTTCCCCCGGATGGGCGCGGAGCTGTTCGCGACCGAGCCGGCGTTCCGGCAGGCCGCGGAGGAGGTGGACCGCGCGTTCGTGGCTCGAACCGGGCGCTCGGTGTGGGCCGAGATCGCGACTCCGCCCGAGAGCTCGCGCATGCACCAGAACCTGTGGGCTCAGCAAGCGAACCTGCTCCTTCAGATCGCGCTCGCTCGGTGGCTCGAGCACCGAGGGCTGCGGTTTTCGGCGTGGCTCGGCCACAGCGTGGGCGAGGTGTCGGCGGCCTACCTCGCCGGGGCGATCGATCTCGAGCAGGCGGTGAGCCTGTCCGCGGTCCGCGCGGAGCTGCAGCAGACGCTGGCCGGGCAAGGAGGAATGCTCGCCGTAGGCGCGCCGGCGGAGCAGGTGCAGCCGGTCTTGCCGGAGGGCGTCGTCATCGCCGCCTACAACGCCCCGGATTCGGTGACAATCGCTGGACCGCTCGGCCCGCTCGCCGTGGCCGAGGAGGTCTCTGCGGCCCGGGCTTGGTTCGTGAAGAAGGTCCGGGTGGAGGTGCCGTACCACTCGCCGGCTATGGAGCCTCTGAAACCCCAGTTTCTCGAGCGCTTGTCGGGGCTCGCCCCCCGGGCTCCAGCGAAGCCGCTGTACAGCACGATGTCAGGAAAGAGGGTGAGCGGGTCGGTCCACGGGGCCGAATACTGGTGGCAGAACGCCCGGCGCCCGGTGCGGCTCGAGGCGGCGGTTCGAGCCGCGCTCGCCGACGGCCACCGGGTGTTCGTGGAGCTCGGGCCGCACCCGGTGCTGTCGCCGGCGCTGAGCGCGACCTTCGAGGCGGCCGGGGTCCCGTCGGCCCGAGCGGTCTCGACCCTGCGCCGGGGCGCCCCCGAGCGGGAATCGGCGCTGCTCGGGGTTGGCGCCGCCCACTGCGCCGGCGCGTCCCTCGACCTCGAGGCGCTGGCCGAAGAAGGTCGGCAACTCGACTTGCCTCGCTTTCCGTGGGCCCGCGACGTTCTTCGGTCCGGGTCCCAAGGGCTCGTCCGTCGACTCACCGAGCGGACCCGGCCGCTCATCGGTCCGCCGAGCACGCGACCGGGCGTTCTCGCCGAGGTCGAGCTGCTCGGGCCCGAGCTGTCGTTTCTCGAAGACCACCGGGTGGACGATCGAGAGGTCTTTCCGGCGGCCGGCTACGTGGAGCTGCTGCTCGAGGCGGTGGCCCTGGCCCGCGGCCGGGAGCACGACCTCGTTCTCGACGATCTCACCATCGAGCGCGCGCTTCTCGTGGACCGGGCCGCCCCGACCAGGCTCGCGGTGACCGACGGGCCGGACGGCGCGCTCGAGGTGCGGGCCCAAATCGGGGAGGGCGAGTGGGCTCGCCACGCCGGGGCGAGGTGCTGGGCGGAGGCGACCCCGCCTCCTCCGCCCTCGTGGTCCCCGTTCGTGGGATCGAGCCGGTCGGTCGAGGCGCTCTACCGAGCGTTTTCAAGCCGCGGTCTGAGCTACGGGCCGGCGTTTCGTCCGATCCTCGGGCTGCTCGCGGGGCCATCGCGGGCTTCGGTGACGCTCGAGGTCCCGAAATCCAACTTTCTCGTTCACCCGGCGCTGCTCGACGGTGCTCTGCAGGCGCTGCTCGCCGCCGCCGCTGGGATCGACGACCCTTCGGCGCCGGCCTTCTTGCCCATCCGGGTGCGCAGGGTCGCCTTCGCGAAGCCGATCTCGGAGCGGGCGACGGCGGAGGTCATCGTCACCGAGTCCGACCGGGACCACCTCGTCGGGGACATTCTCGTCCGGGATGAGGGGGGCGCGCCGGCGCTGTGGCTGCTCGGGCTCGAGTGCCGGGCCTTTCGCGCGCAGCCCGGCGCTCGTCGCGCCGCGGCGTGGGTCCACGGGCCGGCGTTCGTCGAGGCGGAAGGGCCGAACGGACCGGCCGAGCTGCTGATCGATGCCCGGGACGTGGGCGAGGCGGAGCTCGGCTCTCGGCTCGCGCGGCTGAAGGACCGCTTGCTCGAGGCGGCCCGGCGACCCGCTCCGCCCCGGACCCGCATCCTGACCTCGGGCTCGATGCTGGTTTCACCAGGCGACTTGGTTGAGCCGGCGCAAGCGGCCGTGCTCGGCTTCGCCCGGGTGGCGAGGGCCGAGCTGCCGTCGCTGGCCCTTCAGATCGTGGACGCGGACGGGGCTTCACCGGATGACTTGCCGCTCGATGAAGAGGAGGTTGCGGTGCGGTCGGGTCGAATCTACGCCGGCCGCATTCGCGCTGGCTCGTCCGGGGTCCGGCCGGCGGCGGCGGTTGGCAACGAAGAGCCCATCGCGCTGAAGGTCGGGAGTCCCGGCCGCCTCGATACCTTGAAGTGGGTACGAGGCCACCGGGAGCCGCCGGGACCGGGACAGATCGAGGTCGAAGTGCTCCGGGTAGGCCTCAACTTCAAGGATGTCCTCAAGGCGATGGGTTTGCTCGGCGACGCCGCGCTCGAGGGCACCTACCTCGGGCGGGACCTCGGGATGGAGGCGGCGGGCCGGGTTCGGCGGGTCGGACCGGGCGTGGAGCGGTTTTCCCCGGGGGACGAGGTGTTCGTGTACCGGGGCGGAGCGCTTCGCCGATACTTGACCGTGCCGGAGCGTTTCGCGGTGAAGAAACTCCCGGGCCACCGGCTCGAGGACGCCGCTGGCTACTTCGTCTTTTTCACCGCGGCGTACGCGCTGCTCGAGGCGGGGCGGCTCCAACGCGGCGAGCGGGTGCTCGTCCACTCGGCCGCCGGCGGGGTGGGCCTCGCCGCGGTCCAGGTCGCGAAGTCGGTGGGCGCCGAGATCCACGCGACCGCGGGCACTCAGAAGAAGCGCGCCTATTTGCGGGAGCTCGGGGTGGCGAGCGTGCACGACTCCCGCCGGCTCGGGTTTGCCGATGCGGTGCTCGCCGCTACCGGGGGCGAGGGCGTGGACGTCGTGCTGAACGCGCTCGCCGGGCCTTTCCTGCAGGAAAGCTTGCGGGCGCTGGGCCCAGCGGGGCGCTTCGTCGAGCTCGGCAAGCAGGACATCGCCGCCGGCCGCGGCCTCCCTCTTGGCCCGTTTCACCGCGGCTTGTCGTTTTCGGCGGTGGACCTCGACCGCCTCGCCAGCGACCGGCCCCGGTATTTCGGTCCGCTCGTCGAGTCGGTGCTCGACCGGTTCTCGAGCGGAGCGCTGACGCCGCTGCCCACCGAGGTCCTCCCCGCCGCCGAGGTGGAAGCTGGGTTTCGGCGGCTCGGGTCGGGCGAGCTGATCGGCAAGCTGGTCATCGACCTCGAGGCCGGCGCGGTCGAGCGCACCGCGCCGCCGCTCGTCGTCGCGCCAGAAGGACAGACGGTGCTGGTCACCGGAGGAACGGGGGGCCTCGGCGCGGCGGTGGCCGAGGCGCTCATGCGGGCCGGGGCGAGGCATGTGAGTCTGTGGTCGCGCACCGGCCGGGTGGAGGAGGCGCTGTCGGCCCGGTGGGAGGCGCTGCGGGCGGCTGGGATCGCCATCGACGTGCGGGCGGTGGACATCGGGGAAAAAAAGGCGGTCGAGGCCGCGCTCGCCCAAATGGAGGGCAGCTTGCCCCCGGTCGGGGCGCTGTACCATTTCGCGGGGATCACCCACGACGCGCCGCTCGACCGGCTCGACCGAGACGCGATCGAAGCGGTGCTCGCGGTCAAGCTGGCTGGCGCTCGCCACCTGCTTCACGCCCTCGAGGGCCGCCCGCTGTCCGCGATCGTGTTCGCGTCGTCGGTGTCCGGCTGGGTAGGGAACCCGGGCCAGGCCGGCTACGCCGCCGCCAACGCCGCGCTCGACGGGCTCGCGGCCCGGCTGCAACGAGAGGGCCGGCCGGCGGTCAGCGTCGCCTTCGGGGCGGTCGGGGGCGTGGGCATGCTCGCGCGCGATCGCTCGACCGCGGCCCACCTCGCCGGATTGGGGCTCAGGCCGATGCCGGCCGAAGAGCTCGCCTTCGCGCTGCTCGATCGGCTCCCCAGCTCCGGACCCGAGCTCGGCCTCATCGACCTCGACTGGGATGCGTTCGCTCGTGCGGTGAAGGCGCCGTCTTGGTCTCGGCTGTCCGAGCTGCGCTCGGGGACCGAGGTCCGGGGCCTCGGCTCGATCCCACCCGAGGAGCGCGCCGCGCACGCGCAGGAAGCCTTGCGAATTGCGGCGGCGGAGGTGTTTCGGATGAGCCCGGACGCCCTGTCGCTCGACCGCCCGCTGAGGGACCTCGGGGTGGATTCGCTGCTCGCGGTGGAGCTTCGGGCTCGGTTCGAGGAGGCGGGGGTCCAGCTATCGACCATGGACATTCTCGCTGGTCGAAGTCTCGCCGAGCTGGCGGCGGCCGCGGCGCGCGACGCGGCGCCCCTGGCCGATCCTGGGACCGGGTTTCTGGACCGGATCTGCGTGTCACCGCCGTACTTCGATCTATTCGATGTATCGGTCGTGGGAGATCAGGTCGTCGCGAAGGTCCACCCGGTGGGGGTCGGCGACGGCCGGCTTCAGCGCGGGCCGCTCGGCGCGGCGGAAGCGGCTCGCCACCTCGCGATCCTCGGGTCCTGCGCGGTGAGTTTGCGCAACCCGGCTCCAGGCAAGACCTACTACCCCGTCCGCACGGCGGTGCTCGGGCCAGAAGGTCTCGCCTCGGTAGGCGCGCCCGGTGAAATCCATCTGTCCGCGCGGTGCTCGCGCTTCGACGGACGGGCCGGGGAGGCCGCGGCCGAGACGGAGGCGAGGGACGGGCACGGGCAGCTGCTGTGCCGGTTCGAGGTGGGCTACCATGTCATCCCTGCGGACGCGTTCGTGCGGATGTTCGAAGAAAAGCGACAGGCGACAACCCAGGGGCCGGACCGCCCCTACGATGTGCATGTCCCGCTGCCGCACCAGCGCGGGGAGGGTCGGTCGATGGTAGCCCGCATCGAGCAGCTGCGCGCCGAGACTTGCGCTGGGCACTTCGATGGGTTTCCGGCGTTTCCGGTGTCGGTGATGGCCCGGCATGCGCTCGATCTCATCGGCGCGGTGGCCGGTCTCGACCACCCGGGGCAAAGGCTTCGGATCTCGAGCGGCCGTTGCGAGACCTTCCGCTTCATCTGGGCCGGCGCCGAGGTCTGTTTCGTGGCTTCGGCGGAGGGTTCTGGCTACCGGTGCGAGGTCGAGACCGGAGGGCAGGAGGCGGCGCGCTTTTCGGTCGAGCTCGAGCCGGTCTGACCGGCCTGGCGCGCGGCCGTCCGTCGGGGCAGCCTCTTGCCGTGATCGTTTGCCTCGCTCTCGTCATCGCCGCGCCGGAGCTCGCGGTCGAGCTGTCGCTCACCCCGAAGGCGCAAGTCGGCGAGCACCCGTCGCTCGAGGTGGTGGCCCGGCGGCCGGTGAAGAAGGTCACGCTCGAGCTTCGCGGGGACGGGATCTTGCCCATCGCCGGCTCGGCCGGTCCGCTCGCCCGGGGGGCTCGGCACCGGTTTCGGCTGCCGCTGGGGGCGCCGGGGCGGTACGCGGCGCGGGGCCAGCTCCGCGTCCTCGGGCCGGAAGGCTCGGCCGAGATGCCGCTCGAGGTCGAGCTCGAGCTGCTCGAGCGGCTGCGGCTCGAGGTCTCGCCCGAGGATCTCGACCTCTCCGAACGGTGGGTGAAGGTGACGGCGAACCGGGCGCTCGTCGCGGGGGAGCTCGAAGTGCTCGGGGACGACGGGCGGGTGCTCGCGGTGTCGAGCGAGCGGTTTTCGCCCGACACGAGCCCGACCCTGCGGTGGCCGGGCGACGAGGGCCGGGTGTTCCGGATCAGCGTTCGCGGCGAAGACGACGACGGGTTCTTCGCCGGGATCGAGCTGTTTCCGTGGCGGGTGGAGGTTCCCCACGAAGACGTGGCCTTCGCGTCGGGTTCGGCAGACATCCCGCCGGACGAGGCGCCGAAGCTGAAGTCGAGCCTCGAGGAGCTGCAGGCCGCCCTGCGAAAGTACGGCAAGCTCGCCTCCGGGGTCTCGGTGTTCGTGGCCGGCCACACCGACACGGTCGGCGACGCCGCCTCGAACCGGGAGCTCTCCGAGCGGCGGGCCCGGGCGATCGGCCGCTGGTTTCGAAAGGCGGGGTTGCGGGCACCCGTCTTCTACGCCGGCTTTGGGGAGTCCCAGCTGAGGGTGGTCACGGCCGACGACACCGATGAGCCTCGAAACCGCCGGGCCGAGTACCTGGTCGCCATCGAGCCGCCCACCGTGGGCGGTCGCTCGGTGGCCTGGCGACCGCTCCGCTGACCTCCGTTCAATCCGAGGACAGCGCAAGGTCCCCTTCAGACGGCGCGATCGCGAGCTGGCCGGCCTCGAGTCCGGCGTGCCGAGCCAAGATCGCGCTTCGCGCCGCGGCCGTCGCTCGGCGCACGGAGTGCCCCCGCTGGCGCAGATCGAGGCTCTCGATGGCGGCCAGGGCCCTCGGCCCGCCGTGCCGGGAGAGCAGCCGGAGCGCAGCCACCGCGAGGTCATCGCTCGGGTGCCGAGCGAGGCGAGCGAGGCGGTCTTCGAGCTGCTCGTCGGTCGCAGGGAGGGCAGCGGCGGCTTCCCGCCACAGCTCGGCCGACACCGAAGCCGACACGAGCGACAAGAGGACCGGGTGCCCCTCCGCGCCGAGTCGCTTGGCCGCCTCGAGCCGCATGCGGGGAAGCCGGTCGCTGAGCAGCTTTCGCGCCACATCCGAGCCTCTGGGGCGGTTTTCGGCCAAGAGCGCGTCCAGGGCGACGAGCCGCGCCCCCGTGTGACCATCGAACAGCGCCCGTTCGCCAAGCGATGCCATCGGGTCCTTCGCCGCGTGCTCGAGCAGCGCACAGAGTTCGAGCGCATCCCTGATGACGCCCTCGAGAAAGGTGGGCGCGCGGCGGCCCTCCCAGGTCAAGCGGCCTCCGCTCACATCCCATCGGCCCCCGTGCCCGAGCATGAGAGCGCGGGCCCGATGGGTCAGCGATGACAATGCGGTCGTGCGAACCCCAAAAGTATGCATGTCCCGGTCGAACACATCGTCGCCGGAGCGGACGGGGGGGGGCGGCCGAGAGCGGCCAAGTCCGGCCTCGATTCGGGAAAAGACGGTGATCGGGTCCGCCACGAGCGGCCCGGCCGCGGTCACTTCGACCCGGAGCACGAACCTTTGGATCTCCCCGTCGTGGCCGGCGGGACGAAATGTCGCTCGGACCTCGAAATCCGCTCTGGGTCCAGCGAGCACGACGGTTCGGCCTTCTTGGCTCCACGCGAGCCCGAGCCTCTTGGCCATCGGGTCGAGGACCGCCTCGCCCCACGTCTGGGAACCGAGCCGCTTCGTCGGGTCCAAAGCCTTCCGTCGGGTTCGCCACCGACCGAGCCAGCGGGCGATCCAGTCGAAAACGCGCACCTCCCGAACGTACCCCAGATTTTTCCTCTTGGACCGCTCGATCTCTGCCTCACCGATGTCCTCGACCGAGCTTCTCGACGAACCGTCGCACCGCCGCGGCGACCGCGTCCGGGTCCTCCCAGGGGAGCATGTGGCCCCGGCCGGCAAAGGCGATGGCCTCGGCGCCCAGGGCCTCGGCGAGGCGAAGCTGGTGCTTCGGGGGCGTCAATTCATCCTGCTCCCCGTACATCACGAGCGCAGGGACGGTGACCCGTTCGAGCGAGCCGATGACGTCGAAGTGGTCGCAGGCCTGCCAATCGGCCAGCGCGGTGGCGGGTGGTGTCCCCTCGGCGGCGGCGGCGTAGGCTCGGATGACTTCCGCCGGCGTTTCGGGACCGAAGGCGAAGTCGAGCGGCAAGGTCTCGAGCCGAGCGGCGCGCTCGAGGATCGCGGGCGCCACCCGCAGCCGAGCCCCGGACGCGACGAGCGCGACGCCGGCGACGTCGGTGCTCGAAGCGAGCGCCGCGGACAGCGCGACCGCGCCCCCGTACGAGTGGCCGACGAGCAGCGGGCGCGCGATTCTGCGCCGGGAGAGCTCCTCGAGCAGCCAGGCCGCCGCCCGCTCCGCCCGGTCGAGCGCGGGACCGGGGCTGCTGCCCCGCCCCGGGAGGTCGATCGCGCTCGCCTCGCCGAATCGGTCGAGAAATCGGTCGAGAACCGGCGCGAAGGTGGCCGCGTTTCCGGCGGCGCCGTGCACCAGCACGATCGAAGCTTCCACGCCAAGGGCCTACGCGGGACGAACCTCACGGGGCAAGCGGCCTGGCCCCCGTTCATTCGAACAGATCGGCCCGCGCGAGCAAGCTGTCTTTCGTGGCATCGAGGTGCGCTCGTAGCCTCGCCACCGCTTCCTCTTGGCGTCTCCCCACGGCCGCCTCGGCGAGTCCGTCGTGCTCGCCGTCGATGTCGCGTTTGTCGAGGCCCCCGGCGTATCCGGCGGCGGCGAGCCGGCGGTACCGCTCCCCGAGGTCGTACAGCCGAGCCCGAAACGACAGCAGGTACCGAAGCGGGCACGCGGCGACGAGCGCGGCGTGAAAAGCCCGGTGTCGCCGAGAGAACTCGGGGTCGTCCGGACGGGTCCGCCGAAGCACGTGGGCCGCCGACAGCAGCGTCCCCTCCCAAGCGATGTCGCCGGCACCGATCGCCTCCTGCAGGGCGAGCGCCTCCACCCGCTTTCGGGTCTCGGTGAGGTCGATGAGGTCCGCTCTCGAGACCGGGGCGACCCGAAACCCCCGCTGGTCCTCGAAGGTGAGCAGGCCTTCCGAAACCAAGCGGGCGGCGGCTTCGCGCAGCGGCCCGCGGCCGACGGCATACCGTTCGGACAGCCCCTCGAGCTTGAGCCGAGAGCCGGGCCGCACCCGTCCGGCCACGATCTCGGACCGAAGCCGCTCGGCCGCCCGCGACGCCTCCGTGGGTTTGGCCCCGGCGGTGGAACGCATCGTCTCGATGATGGGCACTCGACACGATTGTCGGCAATCGGTATCAACGCCGCCATGCGCCTCGCCTCCGTATGGGTAGAGGGCCAGCCTCGGCTCGCCGCCGAGAGCTCGAGCGGCCTCGTGGACCTCAGCGCGGCGGATCCGGCGCTCGGGCAGGATGTCGGGGGGCTGCTCGCGTCCGGGCCGGAGGCGCTCGACCGGGCCAGAGCGGCGATGGAGCGGGCGCGCCCGCTGCCGGGACCGGCGCGGTACCGGCCGGTCGTGCCCCGGCCCCCGAAGTTCTGGTGCCTCGGGCTCAACGACACGAAGCACGCCGCCGAGGCCGGTCTCGAGATCGGACCTCACCTGGTCGCTTTCCTCCGCACGAGCTCGTCGCTCATCGGCCACCTCGAGCCGATGCTGCGCCCGGTCGAATCGAAGCTGCTCGACTACGAAGGAGAGCTTGCGGTGGTCCTCGGCCGGGGCGGCCGGCGCATCGACGAAGCGGACGCGCTCGCCCATGTCGCTGGCTACACCGTGTTCAACGACGGCACGCTCCGGGACTTTCAGCTCCGGACCTCGCAGTGGACGCTCGGAAAGAACTTCGACGGGACCGGCGCGCTCGGGCCGGTGCTCGTCACCCCGGAGGAGCTGCCGAGAGCGGCCACCGGGCTTCGGTTGACAACCCACGTGGATGGGGAGCTTCGGCAGGATGGGGACACCGCGGCGCTGTGCTACGGAGTGGCCCAAACCCTGGCGCTTCTGTCCCAGGTGGCGACATTCGAACCCGGTGACGTCGTCGCGCTCGGGACCCCGGCCGGGATCGGGCACGCGATGCGGCCGCCCCGATACCTCGAGCCGGGGCAGGTGGTCCGAGTCGAGATCGATGGGATCGGGGCGCTGGAGAACCCCGTCGTGGACGACGGGTAGGAGGAGGAGACATGACAGAATCCGAGGCCACGCGGGCTCGCCGAGCGGGCATTCGCGTCAAACAGTTTCATCACCACGCGTTTCGCACGAAGGACATGGAGGCGACGCGCGCGTTCTGGGAGGATGTGCTCGGCTGCCCGCTCATCGGCACCTTCGTCGAGACCACCGATCCGGTGACCGAAGGGCCGTCGAACTACATTCATACATTCTTCGAGCTGGCCGACGGGACCGCGCTCGCGTTCTTTCAGTTCGAGGAGGGCCTCTACGCGGACTCGAAGATCCGCGGGCCGCAGGATCCCTTCGACCACCACATCGCGCTCGAGGTGGGCTCGAAGGAGGAGGTCTTCGCCTACCGGGACAAGATGGCGTCGATCGGCCACCCCCACATGCTGATCGACCACGGATACTGCTACTCGATCTATTTTCACGACCCAAACGGCATGCAGGTCGAACTCACCACCAGAGTGCCCGAGACGGTCGAGATCATGGAGCGCCACGCGAAGACCGCGCATGAGGACCTGCGGCGCTGGCTCGAAGGGGTCACGGTGGCCAACAACGAGGAGCGCCGGCTGCGCGGGCAGTGAGCGGGCGTCGCATGGGCTGCTTGGACATCCATCTGTCCTTCGACAACGGACCCGACCCCGTAGGGACCCCGCTCGTGCTCCGGGAGCTCGCGTCTTTCGGCATCACGGCGAGCTTTTTCGTGCTTGGCCGGCAGATCGAGCTTCGTGAGGGCCCGGCGCTCGTGAAGTCCATCCTCGCCGCCGGGCACCGAGTGGGACACCATTCCTACAGCCACGAGGTGCCGCTCGGAGACGACCCGCGGCCGGACGCGGTGAAGCTCGAGCTCGAACGGACGGCTCGGCAACTTTCCTCTCTTGGGGGCGACCCGACCTGGTTTCGGCCGTTCGGGGGCGGGGGACGCATCGGCCCCCACCTGCTCTCGGCGGCGGCGCTGGCGTGGCTTCAGGCTGAAGAGGCGTCGTGCGTGCTGTGGGATGTCGTCCCCGAGGACTGGGTGGAGCCGGCGAGCTGGCCGGAGCGAGCGTTCGCCGCGCTCTCGAACCGGGACCGCGCGGTGGAGGACGGGGACTGGGCCCTCTTTGGGCCGGCGGTCGAGGGTCGGGGCCGAGCGGTGGTGGTGCTGCACGACGTGCTCCCCGAGGCGATGGCCCAGCTTGGCCGCTTTCTCGATACCGCGCTCGCCGCCGGCCACCGGTTCGTGCCCGAGCCAGGCCCTGAGGTCCTCGTGCTCGACCGAGGGGTCCCGCGGCCCGGGCTCGATGCCTGCGTGCGCCGCTGAGCGCCGAGGCTTCTCGAATCTCCGCCGCCGTGGCATCGCTCCTCTCGTGGATCCGCTCGTCGCGGTGCTCTCCCGGCCGCTCGCTCGGCGGGACCGGCCCACCGCCACCCATTACACGCTCGAGATCGCGGCCTACTGGCGGGACGACTTCATCGACGCGGTGCGGGCCGACCGCCGCCGGCGGGTGACCATCGGCGGCCTGCGCAGCGCGGGGCGGGCCAATCTGGCCGTCGAGCTGCCCCCACCGCTCAAACCGTACACGGCCGCCCGCATCATGGGGCCGCGGGCCCGCGTCGTCGTCCCGGCCGAAGCGCAGCTGGGCCTGCGCCGGGGCGAAGGGCCGATCGAGGCGCCCCAGCTCACCCCCGTTCGGGGCCGCTTCCCCGCCCACGCGTTCGAGATGGGTCTCGAGGACCGCTTCGCGTTTCGGGTGGGTACGCTGACTTTCCTCGTACGCTACGTTCACCGCGACGGCGCCGCCCGCCATCCCTACGACTGGCTTCTACCCGCTCGCTTCCTCTCACGTGAGGGATGAACGTTTGTCCGTCGCAGGACTCCTTGCTTCTCGTCTCGGTCGTGGCAGGTCTGCTTGCCACGCGCGTGGCTGCCCCAAACGAAGCCGAAGATCTCGAGCTCGAGCCGTTTTCGGGGTTTGTCCGCGGTGCACCGAGGTCGGGGCAGGGGTGCCACTGGCCGGTGGGCAAGGCCGGGCTCCAAGTCCGTTTTTGGGGCTGGCCGGCGGCTTGCAGTTTTCATGGCGGTGAAGGGTGCGCGCGACATGAAGGTCCGGATGGGGGTGCCGCGGTGAGCGGGCCGTGCGGGGCGGAAGGGGCCACTGGCGGGGGCCGAACCGGCGGCGTCGATGCCGGTTGTCGAGCGGAGGACGACCGTTCGCTCTCCGCCTCGGAAGTTGGAGACCTCGCTTCGGAGGCGGTGGCGGCCCCTGATTCGGTGGCCGAGCTCGAGGCGGAGCGGGTGATGGCCGAGCTCGAGGCTGACCTCTATGAGGTGCCGGAGGAGCCGGGTCTTCTCGAGGCGGCGGGGGCATGGGCGCGGGACACGGCGCTCGGGTACGGCCAAGGGCTCGCGAACACGGTGCTCGGGGCGGCCGAGCTCGTGAACTCGGGTGTCAACCTCGGGCTCGAGGCGGTGGGGATCGACTATCGGTTCGACACCGACCTACAGATTCAGCCCGAAAACGAGGCCCAACGCCGGGCGCAGCAGGCGATCATGGTGGCGGAGGTCGCTGCCGGTGGCTACGGGCTCGTCCGCAGCGCGCCCCGCCTCGCCGGCGCGGTGGACGACGCCGCCGACTGGGCGAGGCGCAGGGTCGAGGGGCCGCCGCCTCCCGTCAACGCCGCTTTCAACGGGACGCCGGTGGGGGAGCTGAGGGGCCCGGTCCCGAGCCGCCATCGTCTGGAGTCCATCTCGGAGCGGTCGGTGGCCAAGAGCCGGACCACGGTCGCGGAGCCGGGGGTCGACATGGCCGGTGACGTGGCGGCGATTCGGGCCGGACGGGGCGAGATCGTCGGCGATCGGATCCACATCAACGGTCGCGTCTACGGGTCCCATGACGGGACCTTGTATCCCGTCGAGGGCGCAGGCCTGCACCAGCTCGACCGGGGAACGTTCAAGGCGCTTCAGAGCATGCGCCAGCACGGGGTCGAAGGGGCGCGCCCGTACCTCGACAACATGGGGGTTTCGGCGGAGACTCGGGACCGGGCGGCGGCGCTGCTCGCGCTGCTCCGCTGAGAAAAACCATGCCCATCCACGGCGTCTTCCTCGAGGTCCTCTCCCGAAGCCCGATGTCCCTCGATCAGGTCCCTGGCGTGCTCGCACCTCTTTTTGGGGTCGATGTGGCGGCGGTGCGGCCCCTGCTCGAGCCCACGGAGGCCCTGGTTCGGTTCGAGCTGGCGCTTTTGCCGGGGTCGTTCCCGTCGAAGCTGAGCGTCTACGCGGAGGCCGGTCGAGGCCCGAGCTCGGACGCGGAGCTCGCCCTTGCCCTCGCCTCGGCGACCTCCGCCGACGTGCTTGCGTCCCTTCCCGAAGAGCACGAAGAGGCGGCCAATCCTGCGGCGTGGATGTTGTATTCGCCTGGGCAGGACCCCCGCATCGCCTACGAGCGGCTCCGTGACGACGAGGGTGTGGACCTCGCCTGAACGTCAAAACGGCGCTCGTGACTCGACCGACCGCGGCTCGTCGGAGGTGGGGTCTACGAAGCGGAGGCGCCGGGCATGGAGCAGCAGCCGAGGCGCCGTCGACGGATCGCCGTACAGGCGGTCCCCGGCGATGGGGCATCCGAGGCCTTCGGCCGCGTGGACCCGGAGCTGGTGGGTTCGGCCGGTGCGGGGAAAGAACTCGATGCGGGTTCGTCCCGGGGCGCGGTCGATCACGCGCCAGGCCGTGGTGGCGGGGCGGCCGAGCGCCGGATCCACGACCTGCAGCGGGCGGCGGTCGGGGTCGAGGCGAATGGGGAGGTCGATGCACCCCGACTCGCGGTCCACTTCGCCGACGAGCACGGCCTCGTACGTCTTTTCCACTTCTCGGTCCTGGAACTGCCGGCAGAGATGCCGGTGGGCCTCGGGGTCGAGCGCCAGAACCATCACGCCCGAGGTTTCCATGTCGAGCCGGTGCACGGTGAGCGGCCCGCTCGCACGTGGATACAGGGCGGCGATCCGAGCCCGGACGTGGTCGGTGATGGTGGGATCTTTCGCCGGCACCGACAGAAGCCCCGAGGGTTTGTCGACCACCACGAACCGCGGTGTCTCGAGAAGTACGGGCAGCGGGACGCCGAGAAGGTCCGGCGGCCGAAAGCCTCCGGATGGATGGGGGCGCTTCACGACCGCCGTTGGAACTGCATCGGTCAGGGGTTGATGTCGATGCGGCCAGGCTGCCCGTTTTGGCCGCGAAAGCCCCGGCTGGATGCCCCGCCGGTGCCTCCCTCGACGTCGAGGCGATTGGTCGGCGCGCTCACGGTGGTGCCCACGAGCTTGACGAGGCCGCCAGCGCCGCCGCCTCCGCCGTGGCCCCGGTCGGCGAGGCCGCCGGTGCCGCCCCGGGCCAAGATGCGCCCGGATCCACCGACGACCACCGCTCCGGTCGGAGCGATGAGCTCGACCCGCCCTCCGGAGCCGCCTCCGCCGCCTCCGCTGCCCACCGCCGTCCCGATCTGACCGAACCCGCCGTTGCCTCCGTTGGCGACGATCTCGCCGGCGACCAGGATCTGGCTGCCCGTCGCGACCTGGATGACGAGCGTGCCGCCGCCGCCGCCGCCACCGCCGCCGACCGGTGCGCCGCACGTGGACCCGCCGCCGCCCCCGGTGCCGCCTCCGAAAGCGCTGCCCGATCCGGCCGACCCGCCGGCGCCACCGCTGCCGATGCCGGAGGGAGCGCCACCGCTCCCGCCCCGGCCGCCCCGGCCGCCGCCGCCGCCGCCGGGCGCGCAGACCCCGCCGGCTCCGGTTCCGCCGCCGTCTCCGCCGCCATCTCCGCCCCTGGTGCCGGACCCGGAGGAGGCGGCCGCGTCGTCGCCATCGGGCGAGCCGATGCCTCCCGGGGCCGGGGCGCCCATGCCCGCGCCGCCGCCGCCGCCGCCCGCGCCCCCGGGGCCAGCGTCGCCGCCGTCGCCCCCGCTCTGCCCGGAGACACCGTTCGAGCCGCCGAGCAGGATCCGGGATCCGGTCCCGAGGAACACGTTTCCGCTGACGAGCAGGACCACCGGGTCGGTCCCGCTGGTGGTCACCACGCTGCCTGCGCCCAGGTTGATCGACGTGAAAGAGTTGGTCCCAGAGAGGTTGATGCCTTGGCCCGCGGACAGGGTGAGGCCGGTGCGGGGGGCGACGACGGTGATCGTGAAGGTGGTGACCCCAAAGTCATTCCGTGCGGTCACCGTGACCGGCCCGGCCGCGGCCGACGCTCCGGCGCTCACCGTGGTCGTGGCCTGGGTTCCGCCTGGGTTCACGGTGATGGGGCCAAACGTGAGCGGCGCCCCGGACAATCTCACCCCGCTCAGGTTTTCGCCGAGCACGGTCAGCTGGACGCTGAATCCGGCGATGAGAGACGAGGGGCTGAACGACTGAACGCGCGGACGCTCTCCGATGCGCAGGACCAATCGATTGGAGGTCCCGGCTGCGTTTCGGACCTCGACCCCGACGTCGCCTGGGGTCTGAAACACCGGTCCGGCGTTCGTGAAGACCACCCGGGTCGGGCTGATCACGTTCGTGGGCACCGGCCGGCCGTTGATGAGCACCACCGAGCCGGGCTGAAACCCGGTCCCCTCCGCGGCGATCGTGGTAGGCCCAGCGTCCACCGCGATCGCCGCCGGGTCGAGCCGGGTGAGGGTTGGAGTTAGGATGCGGACGAGGACCTGGACGTCGGCAGAGAACCCGGAGCTGCGGACGGTGATCGTGCCCGGGCCGGCGGTGGTGGCCGTAACGAGGCCGGTGGCGGAGACGGTGACCGGTCCAGGTGCGGGGGCCAAAGAGAAGGTCGGCATGGGGGCGGGCCGAGTGGTCATGTTCGACAACTGCTCGATGACCTGAAGCTGCGCGGTCTCGCCGACCGTCAACAGCAGCGGGCTGGCGGGGGTGACGGTCAGGCCTACCACCCGCGGGGTGACGGTCAGCAACACCGAGGCGCGAACCCCGTTCAACTCGAAGTTCACGGTCCCGGACCCGTCGCCGAGGGTTCGAAGCCGGCCGGGCCCGTCGAGCCGGGCCAGGCTGGTCGGCTGGACCGTCACCCGAAGGTTTGCATCATTGGTCACCGAGGTGGTGGTGCCGTCGGCCCGGCGGGCCTGCACGGTGAAGTTGACCGTCGTATCCACCTGGACCGTCGTCGGCGACAACGAGACGATCAGGGCAAGGATCGGTGACGGCGGCGCCGCGGTCACGTTGACGTTCAGAATGGCCTCCAGCCCCTGGAAGCGAAACCGCACCGTCTCTGGGCCGGGGGACAGCCCCTCCACCACGAGCGTACCGTTCGGTGCTGGGCGAACCCGCACCCGCGGCCCGCCAGTGAAGGTCAAGCTTGGGTCCGCCGAGATGTTGGTTCGCACGCCGATCTGGGTGAAGGAGACCACCCTGATGCTCGCGCTTGCACCCTGTTGAACGGTGACGCGATCCGGCTCGACGGCGATGCGCACCACCGGGTCCCCGGGGGCGCGAATGGTGACCGGCAAGTTCGCCTGCACCCCCTGGAATTCGGCCCGAACGGTGCCTTGTCCAGGAAACAGCCCGAAGATGACCAGGCCGGCTGCGCCGCGGAACACCACGACCGGAGCCGTCGCCGACAGCAGCACGCTCGGGTCGTTCGAGACGTCGACCTCGGCGCCGGAGGCGAAGCGGGCAAACAGCGACGCTGCGCCCACTTCGCTCGGGTTGAGGGTGAGCGAGGCGGGCGCGAAAGTCAGCTCCACCGCCGAGTCGGCGCGGACGAGCACGGTGGCGTCGCTCGTGAGCCCGCGCAGCTCGGCCCGGAGCCTCGCCGTTCCCGGGGCGACGCCGCGGATCGAGGTGGGGGGCACCACCGAGGCGAGCCGGGCATTCAAGGTCCGGAGGGACAGGTCGGCCTCCCCGGTCACGTCCACCGTCGTCCCGTCAGCGAGCACGCCCACGACTCGGACCGGGGCCGTCTCTCCGACGAGGAGCGACGTTGGCGGGACGAGCTGGATGCGGACCAGCGGGTTGCTGCCGGCGCGCACGGTCACCGGGGCGGCGGTGGCCACGCCGGAGAATTCGGCGATGAGCAGAGTGGAGCCGGGCCGGACTCCCTCCACGGAGCGGCCGGTCCACCGCGCGATCCCTTCGTCGGCAGAGCGGATGTTGGCGCCCGGATCCTGACCGATCGGCCTGGTGGTTCCGTCCGAGAAGCGGGCAAGGACGTTCACCGCGGTCTCGTTGCCGACCTCGGCGAGAATGGACGACGGGCGGATCTCGAGGCCGACGACCGTCGCGGAGCCAGGGTTCACGCGCACGTTCAACCGGGCGGAGATGCCGCCGAAGCGAACCTCGATTTCGGCGTTGCCCACGCCTACCGCCCGAATGCGGCCATCCGGCTCGATCCGCGCCACTCTGGGGTTGCCGCTCACGTAGCCCGAGTCCCGGGTGACGTCCCTCGCGCTGCCATCGCTGAAGAAGGCCGTGACCCGGACGGAGGCGAGGTCCCCGAGCGCGAGCTCGAGCGAGCCGGGGTCGACTTCCAGGAGAACCGGATCGAGCGGCATCGTCGCACGAACCTCGACGGTGGCCACGGCCTCCCGGTTGCCGAGGCGGGCGACGAGTCGGCCAGCTCCCCCATTCAGGCCCCGGATGCGCCCCGGGGAATCGACGGTGGCCAGGTCGGCTGGGGTGACCGACAGCCCGAGGGCCCGGTCGGAGAGGATCGAGACCGCGGGGCCTTGGTCGGGGACGCCGACCACGTCGAAGGCGGCGACCTCGCCCTGGTTCAAGGTGACGGTCGCCGGTTCGATCCGGATCGACGTGAAGACGGGAGGACCGGCGGTGACTTCGACGGCCACGGTCTCCGTGAACTCCGCGTGCCGGACCGTGATCGCGGCGGAGCCGGCGGCGAGGGCCACCGCTTCGCCGTTCCTCGTCACCGCCACCCGGCCCGGTTCGCTGCTCAGGTAGACGGTGCCGGAGTCTCCGTCGCTGAGATCCAGCCGAGCGCCCCCTTCGAGCCGACCGGTGACGGCAATCTGGCCCCGCTCGCCCGCCGCGAGCGCCAGCGCGGCCGGCGCCACCTCGATCCCGGCGAGTCGCTCGGCTCGAACCCGAACCGGCGTCGTCGCCTCGAGCCCTCGGGCCCGCGCCACCAACAACCCTTCTCCCGCCGCGAGCGCGACGCCGGTCCCGTCCGCGCGAATCTGGGCGAGGTCCGGCGGCTCGGCCGACAGCTCGGCTTCGGCCGGATCGACCGTCGCCGTTTGGCCTCCGGTGGTCAGGGCGAGCGAGAACCGAAACGCCTGGCCGGCGTAGAGGTCACGGTTCTCGGGGACGAACCGGAGCTCGGCTTCGGCGTCGGTGGCGAGGAACGGGAAGTCCCTTCCACAGCCAGACAGGGCGAGCACGGCAGCAAAGGACGCAAGGGCGACGCGCATGAGCACTCCGAGCGCCGTTGACTCACCGCGGGTCGGACCCTAACGTCCGCCCGCCCCGGCCACCGGGGTGACCAGAGAGTCCCGGGTTCGCCCGGTCGGCGTCGGGACCGTAGCGCCGAATCGTCAGCCCGCCAAGATGCCCACGGACGAGTGATGGAAGAGGCCCGATCGACGCCCAACAAACCCGCATTTTGGCTCGAGCGCCTCGATGCCTGGGTGGCCTCCGACCGAGTGGCGACCTGGGTCGTGCTGGCGGTGGGGGCGCTCCTGTTTCTCCCCCGGCTCGGGTCGATGGGGCTGTGGGATCCCTGGGAGACCCACTACGGCGAGGTCGCGCGGGAGATGATCGTCCGCGACGACTACGTGTACCCGCACTGGGAGAGCGCGTACTTCTTCTCGAAGCCGCCGCTCGCGATGTGGCTCATGGCGCTCGGGATGCTCGTATTCGGAGCCGAGCACAACCCGATCGGGCAGCCGCTCGGGGCGTACACGGAGTGGGGGGTCCGCCTCCCGTTCGCGCTGCTCGCCATCGCCACGCTGTGGGCGGTCTACCGGCTCGGCGCCCAGCTGTGGGACCGGGCTACCGGTCTGTTGTCGGCGCTCGTGCTGGCCGGCTCGGCGCAGTTCATCTTCATCGGCAAGCAATCGATGGTGGACATGCCGCTCGTCGCCTGCCTCACCGTAGGTCTCGCCTTGTTCTCGGCGGCGGTGTTCGACCCGAGACTCGACGAGAAGCCGCCGCCTCCACCCACGCGGACCCACAAGATCCTGGGCGCCGGAGGCGTCCTGCTCGGCACGGTCCCGATGCTCCTGATCATCGCGCGGGAGCTCGAGCACACGGTCGCGCTGTTGGCGGTCGTCGCCGCGATCGCCGCGTCCGTCTTGGTGAGCGTGTGGCTCTACCTCGGGGCGTCCCGTAGGGCGCTCTACCTCGCCGGATTCTATGTGCTCGCGGGATACGCCGCGCTCGCGAAGGGCCCGGCTGCGCTGTTCGTGCTCGGCCCGCTCGTGCTGCTGTACATCCTGTTCACGTTCGATTGGCGGATCCTGCTTCGGTGCTGGGTGCTGCCAGGCGGGCTCTTGTTCCTGCTCGTGGCGGTGCCCTGGTTTGTCACCTTGAGCCTGTTCGACGGGCGAGACGACGAAGGCAAGACCTTCGTGGGCAGGTTTTGGCTCCACGATACGTTCAACCGGCTGGGGAAGGGCGTGCACGGCGACCGCCCAACCCTCGGCTACTACCTCGAGCAGCTCGCGTACGGGATGTGGCCTTGGTCGGCGGTGGCGCCGTTTGCGGTGGGCCTCGCGGCCCGGATGGATCGCGAAGCTCTCGGCGACCACCGTCGGCGTCTGCTCACCTTCGTGCTGATGTGGGCATTGTGGGGTTACGTGGGATTTTCGATCAGCAAGACCGGCTTTCACCACTATGTGTTCCCCGCGGTGCCGGCGATCGCGGTGCTGGTCGGGGTGGCGCTGCGGTGGGTGGCCGACGCGCCTCGCACGAGGCTCGCTGGGTTCGTGGCGTTGCCCATCCTCGCCCTCTTCGCGGTGACGGCCCGCGACATCGCCAACGACCCGCAGCATCTGTCGAGTCTGTTCACCTACAAGTACGACCGCGACTATCCCCGGGACGTCCGCCAGGGGGCGGCGGTGTTCGTTGGAGTGCTCGCGGCGGCTGGGTTCTTGCTTTCGGCCCTGCCGATCGTCGCCGAGCGCTACCTTCACCGTCTGTTTCCCCGCTTGGTGGGGCATGGTCACGCCGTCGCGATGCTCGGGTTCTTCGGGACCGCGGTCGCGTTCGGCGCTTGGGTGAGCCACTACCACTTCAACATGCTGGCCCAGCACTGGAGCCAGGCCCACATGTTCAAGACCTACTTCGACGAGAAGCAGGGTGACGAGCCGATCTATGCCTACCAGCTCAACTGGCGGGGCGAGACCTTCTACAGCCGCAACACCGTCATCCAGGTGAAGGAGGCGGGGGCGAACCAGCGCATGAAGGAGCTCGTGGACCGCCCGGGCCGGGAGTTCATCGTCGTCGAGCAGTCTCGCTTCCCGACCCTCAAGGGGCTGTTGTCCCCGGACAAGAAGGACAAGATCCGAATCCTCGACAAGTCATCGGTGAAGTTCTACCTCTGCGTGGTGGACGACTGATGATCTGGCCGGTCCGGCGGCGGCGGCGAAAGCCGGCAGAGGAGGGCCCGACGTCCCCTCGGCGGCTGCTCATCGTGTCGGACATGCACCTCGGCCGGGATCCCAGACCGATCACCGGCTTCAGCCACAGCCACCGGCCCACCCCCGAGTTCGACGAGAACTTCGTCGCGCTCGTGGACCACTACACCGGCGGGTCCGAGCCCACGTGGCGACTCGTGCTCGGGGGCGATTGCATCGACTTCGTGGAGGTGGTCGTGCGCCCCGAGGCGGAGACCCCGCTGCGTCTGAGCTTCGAGGTCACGAAGGAGGAGAAGGCGCTCGGGCTCGGGAGCGAGGCGGAGCGGGCGAAGGTGAAGCTCGAGATGACCGTGGAGTACCACCGGGCTCTGTTCGCGCGCCTCGCGCGGTTCGTCCGGGCCGGCGGCGAGCTGCTCATGATCCGGGGCAACCACGACGCCGAGATGTTCTGGGGCAAGGTTCAGCGGTTTCTTCGGCAGCGGCTCGCCGAGCTGGCGTTCGAGGGGGAGAAGTTCTCCGTGGACGAGATGCTCGAGCGGCGGGCAGAGTTTCAGTCCCGGATTCATTTCGTCCCGTGGTGCTATGTCGAGCCCGGCCGGGTGTACCTCGAGCATGGCCACCAATACGATCCCTATTGCTCCTTCGACCATCAGCTGTATCCGGTGAGTCCCACCGATCCCCGCCAGATCGACACCCCGCTGTTCATGTTCGCGATGCGATACTTCGTGAACCGCCTGTCCGATTTCGCGTCCCACTATGCCGACTTCTGGACGGTGAAGGATTACTTGCGCTGGTTTCGCCAGAGGGGCTTTTCCGGGGTCTTCTACACCCTGTACATGGCCGGCGAGGCCGCAACTCGCAGCGTCCACTACGCGGCGCTGTTTTGGCTCGGGCGGGTCGGGGCGTACGAAAACGAGCACGCGCGCCGCCTCGAGGAGGAGGCGGCCCGGTACGATGTCCCGGTCGAGTCGCTCCGCCGCATCGATGAGCTTCACTACACTCCGGTGACCCGGAACCTCCCCGAGCTGATGCGCCTGCTGTTTCTCGACCGGCTGCTGCTCGGGCTCGGCGCCGGGCTCACTCTTCTGTTCTGGCTGCTCATCTTCGACAACCCATGGATGGAATTGCTCGGGGTGGGCACGGTCCTGCTCGCTGCCTTCGCCGCGAACCGTCGGCTCGAGCCCCGCCGGTTCCTCCTCCCTGGGCCAAGGCAAGCCTACGCCGCTCGGGAGATCGCCGATCTGCTCGGGGTCCGGGTGGTGGCGATGGGGCACAGCCACCAGCGCCGCAAAGTGGACCTCGGAGAGGGGCGCTTCTACGTGAACACCGGGTGCTGGCTCCCGCCGGTGCGGGGCGAACCCCACGCTCCGGACGACACTTGCACCTGCAATCTCTCCCACCTCGTCATCGATGAGCGCCACGCCGATCTGCGAATCTTCTGCCGAGTCCACCGAAAGCCACGGACCGATCTGCCGCCGACCAGCCCTCGGGTTCTGCACCCGGCCCCTCCCGTGATGGATCTGCCCACTCCGGAAGAGGCGGACGCGGCGCGGCTCGAGCGGACCGCTCCGCCTCCCGTTGGGGCGTCGCTCGCGTGCGGTGAGGGGATCTGAAGCGGCAGAATGGATGAGATGGGCGCTCGGATCGGAGACATCGGTGAGGAGCGGGTGATCGGCCTGTTCTGTGCCCCCGGCACCCCGGTCGGCGCCGAGGTCGTGGTCGAAAATGGGGACGACGCGGCGGCCTACCTGACCCAGCCTTTCGAGGCTGAGGTGGTGACCACCGACTCGCTGGTCGAAGGGGTCCATTTTGCCTGGGCCCACGGCCCGGCCGAGCGCGTCGGGCGAAAGCTGCTCGCGGTGAACCTGAGTGACATCGCCGCGATGGGGGCCCGGCCCAAGTACGCTCTTCTCTCGGTGTGTTTGCCGCCGGAGCTGCTGGTCTCGGTCGCGCGCGAGGTCGCTTCGGGCATTCACGCTCGATGCCGAGAGGCGGGGGTCACCGTGCTCGGCGGCAATGTCACCCGGACGAGCGGCCCAGCGGTGCTCGGCGCGACCCTGATCGGCTCGGCGCGTCCGTCATCGATCCTCCGCCGCACCGGTGCCCGGGTCGGGGACGGGATCTTCGTGACCGGGACTCTGGGCGACGCGCGAGCTGGGCTCTTCGCGCTCGAATCGGATCGGGGCGGGGAGGCGGCGCTCGCGCCCCTGGTCTCTGCGCTCACCGACCCCATCCCCCGGGTGGAGATGGGCCTTTGGCTCGCGCGGACCGGCGAGGTTCACTCGGTCTGCGATGTGTCCGATGGGTTTGGGCGGGATCTCGTGCGGTTGCTCGAAGGCTCCGGACTCGGAGCCCGCGTCGAAGCGGCCGCGCTGCCCATCTCGCCCGCGCTTCGGGCGTTCTCGCCGCAGCCCGAGAGCTTCGCGCTCGCCGGGGGGGAAGAGTACGAGCTTCTGTTCACGGGGCCCTTCGACGCGGATTTCGACCATGGGCCGACTCCGGTCACCCGAGTGGGAGAGGTCAGGACCGAGGTCGGGATCGATGTCCACTGGCCGGATGGCCGGGTCGAGGCCCTGCCCGCCGGCTTCGACCACTTCACACCTCCTCTTCCTCGCCCAGCTCCCGGTTGAGGATCCGGCGAACCATGTTGCGGTGAAGGCCCATCTCTCGGGCCGCTTCGCTCATGTTCCCGTTGGCTCTCTGGATGCGCTCCTTGACGTAGGCCAGCTCGAAGGCCGCGGTGGCCGCCTGCCTCGCCTCGCGAAACGCGAGGTCGTAGAACGGCTCGAAGCCGAGCGCGACCGGCTCCCCTTCGGCGGGGGCGAACGCCAAGCTGCGGGCGAGCGACAGCCGCTCGGAGCGGAGCGCCACCGCCTGCTGGATCACGTTCCTCAGCTCGCGGACGTTTCCTGGCCAGGCGTGGGCGATGAGCGCCGCCATCGAGTCTGGATTCAGCCGCAGGGGTCGACCTTCGGGGGAGAGGGTCTCGGCGAAATGGCGAGCGAGCAGGGGGATGTCCGCGCGCCGCTCGCGAAGGGGCGGGATGTGCACCCGGACCACGGCGAGCCGGAAGTAGAGGTCGCTTCGGAACTTTCGCTCCCGAATGAGGCCCTCGAGGTCACGGTGGGTTGCAGCGACGACGCGAACGTCGATCGGGTGCTGCTGGTCGCTCCCCACCGGCTTCACCCGCTGGGTCTCGAGCACGCGGAGCAGGCGGGGCTGCAACTCGAGCGGGAGCTCTCCTAGCTCGTCGAGGAAGATCGTGCCTCCGTCGGCTTCCCGGAACGCGCCGAGCCGGTCGCTCTCGGCGTGGGTGAACGCCCCACGGACGTGGCCGAAGAGTTCGGATTCGATGAGGTTTGCTGGAATCGCGCTGCAATCCACTACGACCAGCTTGCGGTCGCGGCGAAAAGAAGCCTGGTGAAGAGATTCGGCCACGACCTCCTTCCCGGTCCCGGTCTCTCCGGTCACGAGCACGGTGGCGTCGGTCCGGGCCGCGCGCTCGAGCACGGCGAACACCCGCCTCATGGCGACGCTGCGCCCGAGCATCGCGCCGAAGGCCGTGCTTTCCGAGGGAGGAAGCGGGCTCGGCTCGCTCGCGGCCAACAGCCGCAGCTCGGTCCGGCCCACCCTGAACACCGCCCCGGGGTAGAGGTCGAGCTCGCGAAACCGGGACTCCTCGTGAAAGCTCCCGTTGGTGGAGCCGAGGTCCCGGGCCCGCACCCACCGCCCGTGTGAGCGAAGCTCGAGGTGGAGCCGAGAGACCGTGTCGTCGTCGATGGGCAAGCTCGCCTCCGGGCTGCTGCCCACGATGAACGGGCGGTCGCTCGGAATCGGGTAGGCTCGTCCGGTCGCGGGTCCCCCGAGCACCTCAACCAGGAGGCCGGCCTCGGCTCCATCGAGGCTGGACTCGAGCACCGTGGTCACCGGAGGCTCGTCGGCTGCCACGGTTTGATGATCCCTTGCCCTGGCCACGCAGGCAAGAGGCCGCAGCGCCGGGTTGCGGGGTGCCCTTCGCCCCGGTTCTGCTCTATGGGTGAGCTCGTGAGTGCGGAGCCCAGCGTCGAGACATTCGGGGCCTATCGGCTCGAACAGGTCATCGCCCGCGGAGGAATGGGGGTGGTGTACGCAGCGCGAGGCCCAGCTCCGGCGATGACCTGGGTCGCGCTCAAGCGCCTGCGGGCCGACGTCCACGCCGTTCCCGCTTTTGTCGCTCGCTTTCGCCGGGAGTGCCAGGTCGCTCAGGGCTTTCGCCACCCGAACCTCGTGCGGTGCCTGGATTTTGGCGCGGTGGGCGGTGTCCCCTACATGGTGAGCGAGCTCGTCGAAGGGCCCGACCTGGGGGCTTTGGTGCGAGCGCGGGGTCCGCTCCCCGAGGGCCTCGTGCTTCGGGTCGCGTCCGACGTGGCCGCCGGTCTCGAGGCGATCCATCGGCAAAAGGGCCTCGTGCACCGGGATGTCGCGCCTGGGAACGTCCTCATCGGTCCGGATGGGATCGCGAAGCTCGCCGACTTTGGGCTCGCGAAATCCGACGACCTCGAGGAGGCGCCGCTCACCGAAGTGGGGACGGTGCTCGGGACCCCTCGTTTCCTCGCTCCCGAGCGGCTCGCCGAGTCCTCGCCGCGGCCGAGCTCCGACATCTATTCCCTTGGAGCGCTCATGTATCATGCGTTGGCCGGGTCGGGGCCCTACCGAGAGGGCGGGCCCCAGGAGGTGCTCGCGGAGCTGGTCCGAGGGCCGCCGGTCCCCCTCGCCTCGGCGCGGCCCGGGCTCGACCCGGGGGTCGACCGCTTCGTCTCGTGGTGCATGGAGCGAAGCCCGGTGCAGCGCCCGGCCGACGGGGCGAGGGCCCACCGGGCGCTCGAGGCGATGTCTCTTTTGTGGCCGAGGGAGCGGGTGGTCGAGTGGCTCGGGCAGGGTCCGTGGCTCGCGGCCCGGAGGGCGGCGCCCCCGGGGCGGCTCGCCACCCGAGCGGTGAATGATTCGACCCAGTTCGACGCGGACGCGACGATGCTCCCCGAGACCCACGCGACCCGGGTTCCGGACCTGGCGGGGACCCAGCCGGGCGCGCCGACCGAAGACGGCGCCATCGCGGATACGTTCGCCCCTGAAGCCGAGCCGTCGTGGGAGGAGCTCGCGTCTCCGGCAAGAGATCGGTCGTGGGTGCTCCCGCCGGACGACCTGCCTGCGGCTCCTCCGCCCCGGCCCTCGCGCCCGGTGGCCGTCGGTGCAGAAACCAGGAGCCCTCCCGCGGTCGAGCGACGCAAGCCCGCGCGCCCATGGCGGGCCGTCGCGGTCGCCTTGGCCGTGGTCGGTCTGGGCCTCGGGGCACTTCTCTTTCGGCCCGGCCCTCTTCCGCTCGAGCTCGCCGAGCGGCTCGGGGCGGCCTCGGTGCGCGTGGAGGACATGGCCGACCGGGCCCGGCGGGAGGACTTTCGGGATCTGCTCCTCGAGGTTCGACAGCGGCTTCGCGCCGGCGAGAACAGCGCGGCCGAGGTCCTGCTCGAGTCGCTCGAGCGAAGGCTCGACGTTCGGCCTCACCCGGCGGATTGAGCGCTTCGCCCCGCCGGTCGGCGGGCGGGTCGAGGTCGGGAGGGGCGCCCGGCGAGGTAGGTGTTCCGCTCGGGCTCTCGTGTTCGTCCCCCGACGAGGGTCAGCAGGGTGGCCTTCATGCGCTCCAGAAAATCGCCGGCTGCTCCGCTGGTCCGCCTGAAGCCGAGCTTGCGGGCTACGAGGTCGTCGCTGAACACGTGGGCTCGCTCGAGGTAGCCCACGAACTGGCGCTCCTCGTGGCGGGAGATCCGCCATCGCTCTCCGTGATAGGGAATGGACGCGTCGGACATGGGCCTCGTCCATCGGGAATGGCAGCTCGGGTCCGGGGTCCGCAGCTGGGCCACCGGCCGGTGGGACTTCCCGAGGACCCAGCGCCGGCCGTAGCTCGGCGAGCTCGGCTGGGCCGGATCCCCGATCACCACCACCGCGTGGCCGTTTCGGGCGGTGGCGTCGAGAAACACCACGTCCGCCGCTGGCGCGTGGAGGAAGTCCCGCAGCCGCTCGGCAAAAAGAGAAGCGGACGGGCTCGGGGCGCGGAGGACGGTGGTGAGCGCCCGCACCCGTTCGGCCCACCACAGCCCCATTCGGCTCCGCCGCATGGGCGCGATCTCGGGCGAGAGCTCGGGGCCGAGAAGGTAGGTGAGCAGGTCTTCCTGCAGATCTGGGCCGGCAGAAGCAAAGCCGGCGTGTTTGAGCACCGCCTCGAGCGATCGGCTGAAAGCGGGGTGCTCGGCGCCACGAGCGCTGATCCGGAGCGCGAGCCGGCGGTGGGCAGGGGCCAGGGCCGCGATCCCAGGGAGGCGGAGCGCGCCGAGCATCGACGCGAGCCGCTCCGGACCGAGCGGGGCTTCGGCACCGAGGTCGAGGCCGAGCAGGGCGAGCTCCCGGTCCCCGAGCGCGAGCGCCGCGAGCGCCAGCTCCCGCAGGCCTTCCTGCGCGCTCGGAGCGGCCTCCGCCGCCTGCTCGAGCCGCCGCAGCACCGCCGGCTCCCGGTCGAGCTCCTGCCGGACCCGGTCTCGAAAGCTCGCTTCCCCTCGGGCCGGGGCTTCCCTGGGCACCCGTCCATGAAGGGTCCGGGCGAGGTGCCAGGCGTGCAGCACGTCTTCGCGGTGGCGCTCGATCGGCTCGAACATTTCGGCCTCCTCAGAAGAGCTCGTCTTCGCCGATCAGCGCGGCGGTCGCGGGCGCCCGGGGGGCAGAGCGGCCAGATTGCGGGTCGGGCTGCTCCCCTCTGGTTTGGTTGAGCAGGCCCCGCATGCGCAGGATGCCTTGCTCGAACCGCTGGAGAGCGAGCCGGCCCTTGGGCGTGGAGGGAGCGCTTCGAAAGTGGCTCAGGCGCTCGTTCATCTCCTGGAGGAAGCGGTCGTGGGAGGTTTCGGTCATGCGTTAGGGTGGAGCAATCGCGGGGCCAAGCTTCGGCGGCGGACTTGGTCTCGGGGACAGTGGTCACCTCGGGGCCGGTGCACCTTCTTCGGTGCAGCCGGAGGCGCGGCGACCACGGGCGAGGGAGGGGCTCTGGCCCGAGTGGTCGGTTTTCGGAGCCTGCACCCACCGCGGTGCACGTCCCCGCGGGGTGACCACTTCCCGTCGGTCGACCCTGGCCCAGCGGGCTTGGCCCGAGGCTTGCTCAAGCCTTCGACGGGCGGCAATGACGCCGAACCCACCGAATACCGTCGTTCCCACGGAAAGGACATTTGCCATGGCTCTCAATGCAATCCCCAGCACCCACCGTCTCAGCCTCGCCGACCGGATCGACCGTCAGGCCCAGGAGAAGGATCGGCTGCTCGCGTCGCTGCCGAACGCCGAGGACCCTTCCTTCGCTCGAATCTCCCAACAGCTCACCGAAGCCAGGGAGAGCTTGCGGGCCCTCCAGAAGGTGCTCGAGCAGGAGAACCAGTTCGCGCTCGAGCAGATGAAGTCGATGGAGAACACCAACTCCGCGGTCTTCCGCTGAGATTGGGGAGGATCACCGGATGGAACTCAGGATCGACAACCTCGTTCGGCGGCCTCCGCCGGACCGGCTGCCGCCGCTCTCGGCCGTCCCTCGGGCCGAGGTGGCGCCGAGGGGGCTTCCGTCCGGTGGTCCGGCCCCGCGCATCGCTCCCGCGACCATGAGCCTCGAGGACCTGCTCGTGCTCGTGTTCTCCGGGATGCTCGAGCGCGAGGCTCGGGGCATCGCGGAGGCCGCCCGCCGGCACGCCGAGGCCGCCGTTCGGTTTGCGGAGACGGGAGACTTCTCGGCGGTCGAGGCCCAAGAGCTGGCCGAGATGCGGCTCGACCTGCGGCAGCGGATGAAAGATCGGGAGCATCTGTTCTCGATGCTGCTCGCCATCTTGAAATCGCTCGACGAGACCGCCAAGAAGGCGCTCGAGTCCTTGGGGAGGTAGAGAACATGCCCATTTCATTTCCTCCGAACGACTTCATCCCGGTGGGCACCCCTGGGGCTCTCCCCCCTTTGGGCCCGCACCGGGCGGAGTCTCTGGCAGGCCGGCTCCTGCCCCCCCCGCCGACGATCGAGGCGATGCGGGAGCGGCTCGGCCTGTCCGCCCCGGCGTTCGAGGCGGAGCTGTCTCAGCTCGCCGCGATGCCGGTGACGAGCCGCGCCTATCGGGAGCTCGCCCAGTCGATCCTCGACCGGGCGCCCTCTGTGGAGCGGCTCGCCGAGGTGCAGGCGCTCGCCCTGTTCCTGGGTCGGAGCCGGGCGGAGCGGCGGGCGCTCGACCTGGCTCGGCTCGCGCTCCTCCCGAGCGGCTCTGAGGCTGCGTCCCGCCTCCACGGCCAGCTCGTGGCGGAGAAGGTCAGCCACGACGTAGCCGTGGACGTTCTCGAGCGGGACGAAGAGGCGGCGGATGAGTTTCGGACCTGGCTCCTTCAGCAAGAGGAGCTGTATCGATGAAGAAGCCGGATCCCATCGAGCTGCTCTGTGAGCGCCTCGTCGCGCTCGAGGAGTCGCTCGCGCTCGAGCTCGACGACTTTTTCGTCGAGCCCGAGAACGGAGTTCTGGACGGGGAGAGCCCCGACCCGATCAGCGACCGCGAATCCCTCTCGGCGGCGCTCGCCGACCGCGCCGCCTACGCCTCCCGGCTGTCTTCCGTCCTTCGCGGCTTCCTCGAGTCGCGCTGAGCCACCCGCTCTCCCCGAACCTGCCGCGCGCCATCCACGGCGCGCCGCACCGGTCCCATCATCCCCAGAACGGCCGGTTCGTCCCTCCCAAGAGTGATCCTACTGCGCCCACCTCGTGTGGCTCGGAGCTCACTCCGTGCCCCCGGTTCCCGCCTCGTTCGTCCTCCGCTGCTTCGCGATGACCGCCCGCGGCGCCCCAGTTTGTGCGGCCATCGCTTGGGTGCACCGCCACCGGGGCACCTTCGGTAGAGTTGCCCACTAGGGTGGGTTTGCGCCCGGTGGGTTCGAGTTGGCCGACGTCTTGCTTCGAGCCAAGACATGCGAACCATTCAAGTGGCGGTGAGCCGCCTCGAGACCTTCTTCACCCAGGAGACCCGCATGGGGACCCGCCAGGGAAGCCTCGGAACCCAGGAGTCGTTCACGTACACGGTCCCGGTCCAGCAGCAGAGGACCGTCATCGACTTCGAGACCCAGGTCATCCCGGAGCCGCCGGCCGAGCCGAACAACGAGGGCTGGGTGGCCGGGCTGTCGCCCGAGTCCAATGAGACCGAGCTCTGCGGGGCTTCGCTGTTCGACGGCGCCCCTCCGGAACTGTGCGCTGTCCTGCGTGACGCCATCGAGAGGCATGGTCCTTCGGTTGCCGATAGGGTCATCGCGCTGTTCGAGGACGTCTCGGCGCACGTCGAGCCCCTTCGCGACACGGTCCCTCCACGCATCGCGGAGCGACTCTGGAACAATCTCCCTGTGGATGATCAACGGCAGATATGGGACGAATATCGGATGGGCATGTTTCGGGAGCAAGCGCGGGTCCTCTTCGGGGACCCGGTCCCCGACACCGGGCTGGGCCTCCGGTTTCCCCTCGAGCTAAACCACGGTTACGGCCAGGGCGTCGCCGGGAGTTTCGCGACTTACGCTGATACGACCTCGGCGTTCCGCTACCCGGCGGCCCAATACCTTGACCTGCGAAGCGTACTCGCCGCCCAGGTATGGGTGAACGGAAACGTGCGGGACATCGACGGCAGCGTCGCGCGGGCGGTGAACTCCGCAGCCACAATCGTCAGGGCGCTTCCCGATGGCGAAGATGAACAGTTAGACCGGATTGCCTATGGCCAGTGGTTCGAGGTCGGCTTCGCCGATGGCTCGACCGGCTTCGTATTCGAAGGGGTGATGTCCAGCCCATGGGCCCACCCCCACACCAACCTGTGTGGGCCTTTGGCGACCGGTCACGCGCTGGGCATTTCTCCCGAGGAGGCCATCCGGCTGTTGGCCGCGGATGACGAGTACGCGGACCGGCTCCTGGTCAACGAGGGGATGGATACGACTCCGCTCGCAAAGATGTTCGCGGCGCACGACTACTCCACCCAGTGGACGCAGGGTGCCGCTCCATCCCCGGAGTTGCTTCGTGAGCAGCTGGAGGAGGGCGCCGCGGTGATCGCGCTCGTGAACATTCACGCCGGGGCCAGCGACGGGTTCCTAGGGCCGATCGATGAAACCAAGAGAAACGTGGCCCACTTCGTCCACCTGGAAGCGGTGGAGCAGCGAGCCGATGGTGATTGGGTGGTCCGAGTGTACAACCCGTACCAGAATCGAGAGGAGGTCTACGCCTGGGACCACTTCAACTCCGCGTGGAGGGCCACTCCAGGCAATGCGAGCTCCTACGGGAGGCTCGTGGCGACGCCGCCCCTCTCTGGCGAGTGAAGCCGTTTCGCCTGAAGAGCGAGTTTCGGCTTGATTCGGCTCAAGCGGCTTTTTCGGCGGCCGAGATGTGGACGCGGACGTCGTAGAGCAGGGCGAAGGCGAGCATCGGGTTTCGATAGTAGTCGAGGTCGAGGTCGAGCGGCGGGTGGCGGGTCACGATGGCCTTCACGGCGGGAATCGGGCTGCGAAAATCGACCACCCGCATCGACCACGGGTCGAATCGGCGCTTGGGCAGGACGCCGGCGCCGACGACGACGAGTCCCTCGTGGCGAGGGTCGGCGCGGATGCGGTCGAGCAGGTCCTGAACCGCGGTGACTTCGCCCTCGAGGGACTGAAGGAAGTGGCCGTTCCAGCACACGAGCATCCCGGTGATGCCGCGCGTGGCGTTGTTTCGGGCCGACCGGTGGCTGAGCCGCTCGACGTCGCGGGGATCGAGGCCAGGGCGGGCCCGGCTGAGATACATGACCTGGTACATGCGAAGCGCTACCGGAGTTCGGCCCTTCGAGAGCCCGGTTCGGCTCCGATTTCGGCGGGCTGACCCCGTCCTGGCCTCCGAGGGGCCACAAAAGCACCGGCTGCCTCGCTCTGAGACATGAGGGCGAAGCACGCCGAAGTGGACCCTGAGCCGGCCACCCCTCCGGTCGAGCTTCGCTCACCGGAGGCGGCCGTCGCTCACGAAGGACCGCTCACCGGGGCCGGCGGTACCGGCCCCGGGCCTCGAGGTCGCGCACGGTGGCCTCGATGGTCGCCTGCGGGTCGCGGGCGACAAAACCGAGCTCCCGGGCCGCTTTGCTCGCGTCCACGTCCCAAAACAGCGTGGACAGCTCGACCGTCACCGGGTCGATGGGCGGGTCTCGGTGCAGCGCCGAGAACAAGCCGTCCATGATCCTTGCGCCGCGCACCGCCCACTGGGCGGGGACCTGGAACGTCGGCGCGGCCACGTCCCCGGCCACGGCCACCCGCTGCGCAAACACCCGCACCGCCATGTTGGCGCCGTTCAGCAGGTAGCGCTCGCCCGGTTGCCCGGCATCGAGCGCGCGCGCGAAGGCGGGGGCCGCGTCCCGAACATCGACCAGGGCCACCGAGCCGCCGGCGAGCGCGGGGACCCGGCGATGGAGGACATCGAGCACGTCGCCGGTGGACGAGACGCGCTCGTCGCCGGGGCCGAGCAGCAGCGATGGGTTCAAGATGACCGCGTCGATCTCGCCGCTCCGGCGCAGCACCTCCCGCTCTTGGTAGAGCTTCGAAGTGTAGTACGGAAACCGCCCGAGCAGCTCGAAGTCGGGGACGGACGACTCGGTGGCCGGCTGCCGTGGGCGGTCGCGGCGAAGCCCGATCGTCCCCGAAGTGGAGGCCAGGACGAGGCGGCGCACGCCGGCGGTGCCCATCGCCGACAGCAGGCGCCGGGTGCCCTCGACGTGGACCTCATACATGGCGGAGGCGTCGGCTGGGTCCCGGGACACGAGGCCAGCCAGATGCACGACCGCATCCTGCCCGTGCACCGCGGCGGCGAGCCGGTCCGGCTCGAAGAGCGAGCCGAGCATCGGCTCCACCCCTTCGGGCAGTTCCTGGCTCTGGGACCGAACCAGGGCCCGGACGGTGTGACCGGCGGCGAGCGCCTCCCGCGCGACGTGCCGACCGAGAAAACCGGTGGCGCCGGTGATGAGCACCTTCATCGGCTCGGCCTCGAGGCGCGGCCGAGGGCCCACCCTGTTTCGGCACTGGCCCCGAGGGCGCGCAGGGAGAGGGAACTCATGGTTCTGCTCGGTCCTCGGTGGTGTCCGGCGCGGGCTGCCCGCCGAGCGCCCGCACCCGGCGCTCGATCTCGGCGGTGACATAGCGGTATGCGGCCGAGCGGCCCATGCCGGCGGTGGCCTCGAGCATCGGCCGATGCTCGACCGGCGCGCCGATCCGCACCCGGAGCCGCCTCCCCTTGGGCAGCGCCGCTCCCACCGGCAGCACGTCGTGGGTCCCTTCGAGCCACAGGGGGAGCACGTCCACCTTCTCGTGCAGGCACAGGTAACCCACCGCGGGCTTGAAGTCGGTCATCTGCCCATCCCGGGCCCTCGTGCCTTCGGGGAAGACGAGCAGGGTCTCCCCGCCCCGGATCGCCGCCGAGGCGAGCCGCAGCGAGCGCTTCAGCGAGCCGTGGCGATCCATGGGCAGCAGGTGGGTGAAGTTCTCGAAGTAGGCTCGGCGCACCGGGTCGTCGAAGAAGTAGTCTTTCGCGGCGAGGGTTCGCATTCGGTGCCCAAAGGGCCCGAGCGCGTGCTTCACGAGGCCCATGTCGAGGTGGCTCGCGTGGTTGGAAGCGACCAGGAAGTTCCGGTTGGCGGGGATGTTGCCTCGCCCTTCCACCGCTACGTCGAGCATCTGCTCGTAGGTCAGCCGCTGCGCCGCTCGCAGGATCGCCTTGCCCAGGCCGGTCAGCGGCGCTGGAAGTCGAACCGGGCCGCTGTCCTCGGCCCGGGCCACGTCGTGCTCCGAGGCTTCTGTGTCTCGGTTTCGTCGGGCGAGGTGCAGCACCTCGGCCACCGTGGCGACCGCAGCGAGCTCCTCGGCGGTGATCTGCGCCCGTGGACGCTCCGCTTCGAGCGTGGTGAGCAATTCGAGCTGCATCAGCGAGTCGAAGCCGAGGTCGTCCACCAAACGGGCGGAGAGATGGATGTCGGCTGGCCGGCGCCGGGTGATGGCAGCGAGCGTCCGCCGAACGAACGCCTCCGCTGGGTCTTCCGTGGTTTTGGGGTTGGCGTCCTGCCTGGCGGCTCCCCGCACCCGCTCGAGCCGCATCAGCTCGTCCCGGACCTGGGTCCGCCTCACCTTCTGGGTCGATGTCCGGGGGAGCTCGTGATCCCACAAATGCAGCACCTTCACGCGCCGAGTGAAAGGGAGCTTGGCCCCGGTCGTCCGGAAGTGCTCGCGGATCGCGTCCCGCACTGCCTCACGGGACAGCTCCCCGTCGTAGTTGGGCACCACGAGCGCGCCCACCCGCTCCCCGGGGCCGGGCTCGGAGGGGAGCCCCACCACGGAGAGCTCCTTGACCTGCGGGTGGCCTGAATAGATCTCCTCGATCTCGTCAGGATAGATGTTCTTCCCGGATCCATCGATGATGACGTCTTTGTCGCGCCCGACGATGTAGAGCCGCCCGCGGTCATCGAGCCGCCCGCGGTCGCCGGTGAACAGCCACCCGTCCCGGAGGGCGCGGCTGGTCTCTTCGGGGGCGTCGAGGTAGCCGGCCATGATGGTTGGCCCGCGGGCGATCACCTCGCCGATGCCGTCATCGCCCGGCTCGTGGATGCGGACTTCGACCCCAGGAAGCGGCCAGCCCACGCTGCCCGGCGGGGTGACGTGCCGAGGCCAACCCACCGTAAGGACCGGCGCCGCTTCCGTCAGCCCGTAGCCTTCGTGCACCCCGAAGCCGAGGCCTCTAAGGCTCCGGAATACTTCGGGCTCGAGCGGGGCGGCTCCGCTCACCAAGTACCGGAGCCGGCCGCCGAAGGCGCCGTGCACCGGACGGAACAGGAACAGCCCGAGGTTGGCGCCGGTGCGATCCCGCAGCATCTCCGACGCCCGGATGAGGCCGCGCACCGCCAGGCGGCCGGGCAGGGGCAGGCGGTCGAGCTGCGTGTCGATCTTTCGTTGAAGGCTCTCGAGCACCGCCGGGACCCCCACGAGCACGGTGACCGGGAGCTCCTCGAACGCCCGACCGATGAGCTCGGGGCTGCGCTCTTCGAGGTAGCTGACCGATGCCCCCTTCGCGAGCGGCAACAAAAGGCCCGCGCTGAACTCGAAGGTGTGGTGGGGAGGCAGCACCGACAGCAGCGCGTCGGTGCGGTTCAGGTCGAACAGCACCGACATGCGGGCGGTCAGCGCGGCGAAGTTCTGGTGGGTCAGGACGACGCCTTTCGGGCGCCCGGTGGTCCCGGAGGTGAAGATGATCGACGCCGGATCTTCGGGGCGCCGCCGCTTGGGGCGGACCTCGGACGCGCCCTCGAACCGGTCCGCCGCCTCGAAGAGCGTCCCAAACGGCATCGCCGCCGCGTGGAAATCGGGCTCGGCAGAGAGCCGCTCGAGCTGACCGGGTGAGCCGACGGCGATCTTCGCGCCCGCGGTTCGGGCGATGTTCGCGATCTCTTTCGGGGAGAGATCGATGTCGACCGGGACCATCACCGCGCCGGCCAGGATCCCGCCGAAATAGGCCATGCCCCACTCCGGCCGCCCTTCGGAGACGAGCAGGACCCGGTCGCCTTCGGCCACGCCCTCCGCCTCGAGGCGGGCTGCGGCGGCGAAAGCAGCCTTTCGTACATCGCGGAACGTGAACGAGTCGGCGACGCCATCCTTTTCGAGCAGGCGGTAGGCGACGTGGCGGCCGTGTTCGCGGGTGCGGACGTCGAACAGCTCGGCGAGATCCTTGTAGTCCCTGGGGATGGCGACCCGCTTCGGGCCGTCGAGGTCGAGCTTTGGAAAGACGTAGCGCTCGAGCCCAGGCATGTGGACCTCGAGCCAGTAGTGACGCCAGTCGATGTTCTCGATGTCATGGGGAAGCAGCGCGCGGTCCGCCTCGCTCATCGCCGAGAACAGGGCTCGGGTGTTGCGGGTCACGAACACGTAGCGATTCTCCCAAATGAACGGCATGAACAGGTCGAAGACATCGACGACTTTTCCGAGCTCCTCTTCGATCTCTTTTGCCTTCTCCTGGGCGCGGCTGACCATGGAGCCAAAAGCCCCGTACCGCTCCGGCGCCATCTCGTCGAGCAGGCGCTTTCCCCGGCTCACCCAGCGAGCGAGCGCCGGGCTCGAGAAGCGCTCGTAGGTTCGGCGGGACACCGCGTGGGGTTCCTGCCGCAGCTCGAGCTGGCCTCGCCACCGGCCAATCTCTCCCTTCTCGATCTTCTCCTTGGTCTTTCGCCGCTTGTAGAGGCCAACCAAGGTGACCGTTCGGGCCATGCTGCATGGGTTCACGTCGCCGGCGGCGACCTGGTAGACCTTGCCGCTGTGCCCGAGGAGCAGGGCGGCGGCGGCGGCGATCGTGCTGGAGGCGACGTGGTCCACCGGGACCACGTCGAGTATGAGATCATTGTCACCGGGGAAGGTGAGCTGGCCGCGAAGGCCTAGGTAGGCGAGCGGTGCGCTCGTGTTCATGCCCTCGTTCCAACCCGGGAAGGGATAGGACGCCGCCGACTCCACGATCGCTGGACGGACGATGCACCACTCGAGCCCGGGGGTGTCCGCGATCGCCTGCTCCCCGATCGCCTTCGAGTAGGTATAGATGTTGGTCCAGCCCCAGTGCTGGGCCCGCAACAGACCAAGGCGGATCTGCTCTTCGGTCACCCAGCGGCGGCGCTGGTTCGCGATGGCGGCTCTGAGCACCCGCTCCTGGGGTTCGCGACCGTCGGCGGCGAGCCGGTCGAGCGCCTCGGTTCGAAAGCTGGCTTCCAGGGCGGCGTCGTCGGTTCGGCCCTTCACCTCTTCGATGATGCGGCGGGCGTCGGACAGCTCGCGGCGCCAGTCGAACCGAATCCCGGGCATGTCGGCCTGCTTCGGGAAGGCGCCGACGATCGGGTCGTCCTCCCGTACGCGGCCCGACCGGGCCCCGGCGACGTAGCAGGTGCTGACGTGCACGAGCTTTGCGCCCAGGTCGACGGCGAGGTCGGCGATGGTCTTCGCTCCCGCCGCGTTGGCGTCGATCGCCTGCTCGAGCGGGGGGTTGAAGTTCACGAGCCCCGCTGAGTTGATGATGACGTCCACGGCGCCGCGAAGCCGGTCGATGGTGCCGGCGTCGAGCCCGAGCTGTGGTTTCCCGAGGTCCCCCGGGATCGCCTCGACCTGGCTGTCCACGATCGCCTCGAACGCGGGGCCAAAGCGCTCCCGCAGCGGGTCCATCATCTCCGAGGACAGCACCTCGCGGTGGAGGCGGTCCCTGGGGGTGGCGGAGCGGGTCCCGCGAATGACGCAGTAGATGCGGGCCGGCGCCAGGCGCTCGATGAGCATCGAGAGCATCACCTTGGCCAGAAAGCCGGTGGTCCCGAGCAGGAGGATTCGCTTGCCAGCGAGGGTGTCGAGCAGCGGCAGGATAGGGGGGGTCTGCATCCGGAGGACCTCGCGCCGGCACGGGATGCCGCCCGTCCTAGGGGGCGCTCTAGCAGACCGGCGCCCGGCTGTCTCGCCTCCCGGTCCCCGCAGACTCGGCGCCGCGCGCCTGCTCGTCCTCCGCGCGTCGGTCGAGCGCTTCGAACCGAGACGGTGCGGCCGATGGTGACCGCCGATGGCAGCGGTGGACCGCGACGCCGGGCGAAGCGCCCGGCCGACCACGAACGACCTCGCGTGCCGCTGGTACGTCGCCCGGGACGGCGAGACCACCGGCCCCTACAGCTACGACGAGCTGCTCGAGGAGGCTCGGGACGGGCGGTTTCGCCCGGTGGATCACGTTTGGAGGCCCGGTTTCGAGCAGTGGATCGCGGTGGGGGCCCGCCCCGACCTCGTCGCCGTGCTCCCTGCTCGGCCCCCGCTCGGGCTCGTCCCGCTCACGATCGAGGCGGCGGCGGCGCGGATTACCGAAGACGTGCGGCTGTCGCGAGATTTGGTGCGGGCCACCCCGGCGATCCCTCGGGTGCCCACGCTGGATTCGGTGGAGGCGGAGGCGATCGAGGCGCTCGAGCGGACCCCGGCGGCCCGGCTGGCGGCGATCGCGGTCGAGCCGGAGCCATGGGACCCATTCGCGGAGATCGAGTTGCCGCCCGAGCCGATGTTGGACGGGCTCGAGGAGCCGGAGTCGGTGGCCGCTCCCTCCGCTCGCGCCGGTCGGTTTTGGCTGGCGGCGGGGGCGGTGGCGGTGGCGGTTGCGGTGGCGCTCCTGTCGTTTCCGCGCGTGGCCGGCCTGGATTCCGGCGAACGCCGATCCGACGCCGCCCGATCCGGTCCGCCCGGTTCCGTCACCGCTCACGCCGACGCCCCCCGGTCTGCGGAACGTCGGTCCGCCCCAGTCCGGTCCGAGGAGCCCGGGTCCGAGGAGCCCGGGTCCGAGGAGCCCGGGTCCGAGGAGCCCGGGTCCGACGCGGCCCCGTCGTTGTC
>DAIQNR010000034.1:0-19110 GCA_036788295.1 Myxococcota bacterium | reverse complement strand
GGTCCGAGGAGCCCGGGTCCGAGGAGCCCGGGTCCGACGCGGCCCCGTCGTTGTCCCATTCGGCGTCCCATCCTGCGTCCGCGCCGGGTGAGACCGCTCGGTCCCGACCACCGGACCAGGCTCGAGCTCGACCGGGCGACGAGTTCGCCGCTTTGGCTGGAGCTCCGGCTCCGGCGGCTCCGCCTCCCGCCCCCCGTCTTCGCCCGGCGCCCCGTCCGGAGCCCGCCGGTTTGCCCGCCGACGTGGAGGTGGCCCTGCCCGAGCATCTGGGCGACGATCAGGCTGGGGCAGCGGTGGCCCGGGTCGCCTCGCGCTTCGGTCACTGCCTGCGGCTTGCGCGGTCGCAGCCGGTCGTCCCGGTCGGAGCGGTGGTGACGCTCGAGGTGGGCGGTGACGGCGTGGTCCGAAGGAGCGAGGCCCGCGGGCTTCGGGGCGCGCTCGGCTCCTGCCTGCAGCGGGCGGCCGGCCACGCCGCTTTCGCTCCGTTTCTTGCCCCCTCCGCTCGGGTGGAGATCCAGTTTGGCGGCGCGGGCACCGTGCGGACCCGCGTGCTCCCCCCCGGCGGCTGACGGAGCCGTCCCGCCCGGGTAGAGGTGCCGCCCATGGTGAAGCGCACCGAGACGAAGCCCCCGAAGGGCACCCGCGACTTTCTGCCCGAGGAGCTGCGCCGCCGGGGCCACGTGGTGGGGATCATTCGGGAGGTGTACGAAAACCACGGCTTCGTGCCGCTCGAGACCCCGAGCCTCGAGCGGCTCGACACGCTGCTTGGAAAATACGGAGAGGAAGGGGACCAGCTCGTCTTCAAGATCCTCCACCGAGGCGCCCCGCTCGTCGCTGGCATCCGCGAGGCCGCCGCCCACCTCGAGGGCCCCGGCAACGTCGTGGTCGGCCGGTCGGGGGAGACCGCGCCGGGCGCGGAGCGGCTGCTCGCCGACCTCGGGCTGCGCTACGACCTGACCGTGCCTCTGGCCCGGGTGTACGCGACCGCGCAGGGCCGCTTGCCAACGGTGTTTCGCCGCTACCAGATCCAGCCGGTGTGGCGGGCCGACGCCCCCGGTCGGGGCCGGTTCCGGGAGTTCTTCCAGTGCGACGTCGACGTCATCGGGACCGGGGGGCCGGCGGTGGAGGCGGAGCTGCTCGGCGCGGTGTCGGCGTGCCTCGACCGGCTCGGGCTCGGGGAGGCCGAGATCCGGGTGAACCACCGGGCCCTCCTGTCCGCGCTCACCGAGCGGGCGGGCATCGATCCCGCGCGCAGCCACGAGGCGATCATCGCCCTCGACAAGCTGGACAAGATCGGCGCCGAGGGGGTCCGGGCCGAGCTCGAGCAGCGCGGCCTCGCTGGCGGGCAAGCGCTGCTCGACCTGGTGCTCGGCGGTCCGAGCCTCGATGCGCTGTCGGGGCAGCTCGGGGACGCCGGCCGGGCCGCCGCCGAGGAGCTCGGGAAGGTGCTGTCGCTCGCCGAGGCCACCCCGGCGTCGGGCAAGGTCCGCTTCGAGCCGACGCTCGCCCGGGGGCTCGGCTACTACACCGGGGCGATCTTCGAGATCAGCCACCCCGGGCTCGACGGCTCGCTCGGCGGGGGAGGGCGGTACGACGGCCTCATCGGGATGTTCTCGGGCCGGCCGGTCCCTGCCTGCGGGTTCTCGCTGGGGCTCGAGCGGCTCTTGGTGGTGCTCGAGGAGCGGGGGCTGTTCCCCCCGCTGCCCGCCGACGCCGACGTGCTGCTCGGCTACGGGGAGGCGGAGCGGGAGCTCGAGGCGGTGCGGCTCGCCTACCAGCTTCGGGCGGAGGGCCTGCGGGTGGCGCTTCACCCGAAGCCGGACAAGATGGGCAAGCTCAAGAAGCAGGCCATGGAGCGTCGGCTGCCCGCGCTGGTGTGGTTGGCGGAGTCGGGGCCTACGCTCTGGCGCCCCGAGAAGCCGGACGCGCCGGCCGCTCCGCTCTCCTTGCCCCTCGCGGCGGCGCTCTTCGAATCCGAGGGTTGAAGCGCCTGGTTCAGCTCGGGCTCGGGGCGGGCGGAGGCTGGCGCATGAGGTAGAACCGCATCCAAATCGCCGCGATCACCACCGAACCGAGCCCCTGGGAGGCGCCGTCGGCGAGCCGGCGGCCGGCCGCGGCCCCGAGCAGCTCTCGGCTGCCCCACTCGAACACGAGGCCGAACAACAGGGCGACGACGAGGCTCGCCACCGCGACCTTGATGAACGACTTCGGGGCCTCGTCCACGAACAGGAGGCCCCGCCACAGCGCCCGGTGGGGCCAGCTGCCTTCGGCCAGCGCGACCACCGGCCCCAGCGCGAGCAGGGTGCCCACGAGCAGGCCGCCGAGCACGGTGAGGGTGACACGGGCGAGGCCGGACAGGACGACCACCACGAGGGCGGTCGCGGCGTAGGCGAGCGCCCGGCGCCGGTCGGGGAGCTGCCCGGCGGGGTCCGAGCCGGTCCGAGCCGATCGGTCCGCGGCCCACACCGCCCACCCGCCGCCGAGGAACGGCACGTACCGGGCGAGCTCGAGCAGCTCGCGGTCCTGGCCGACCAAAGCGCCGACCCATCCGGCGATGGCGCACAGCAGCACGCCGACGACCGGGAGCGCCGGTCGGCGGGCGATGGCCAAGACCAGGCCCAGCCAGCCGAGCGCGGCTCGCGCCGCCTCCCAGCGGGCTCGTGCCGGCTCGGGGGGGGACGCGGGGGCGGCCGAAGCTTCGGTTGGCTTGCCGATCCGTTCGCGCATGCCGTCATCCCGCGGCAGGAGGCTCCGCGGGTCAACCGCGGCCCTGCGCTTGCCGTCGGCGGGGCGGGGGTGTTCGACTCGAGCGGTGCCCGAGGGCGACACCCTCCACCGCGCCGCCCGGCACCTGCGGCGGGCGCTGGTGGGGCACCCGCTGACGGAGGCCCAGGCCGGATCCATCGACGTCTCGTCCCTGATCGGACGGACCCCCGGCGCCGTCGAGGCCCACGGTAAGAACCTGCTCATTCGAGTGCAGAACCAGGTGTTGCACACCCACCTGCGGATGACTGGATCCTGGCACATCTACCGGCCTGGTGAGCCATGGCAGAAGCCGGCTCGGCAGGCGGTCCTGCAGCTTGGCAACGCAGTCCGGATTGCGGTGTGCTTCGACGCGCCGGTCGTTCGTCTGCTGAGCGCCGCCCGCGCGGCGCGGGACCGGCAGCTGTCGGGGCTCGGGCCGGATCTGCTCGCGCCGGAGCCCGACTACGACGAGATGCGCCGCCGCCTGCTGCTCTCGCCGGAGCGGCCGCTCGGGGAGGCCCTGCTCGACCAGCGGCTGGTGGCCGGGATCGGCAACGTCTACAAGTCGGAGCTCTGCTTTCGCCTCGCGCTCGACCCGTTTCTGCCCGTCGGCCACATCGGCGCCGAGCGCCTGCTCGGAGCTCTGCAACTCGGCCGGCGGATGATGAAGGAGAACCTTCAAACCTTCCGGCGCACCACCCGGGTCCACCCGATCGGCTCGGACCGCTACTGGGTGTACGGACGGGCGGGAAAACCGTGCTCGCGGTGCGGGGGCGTGGTGGCGATGCGGCGTCAGGGCGACGCCGGTCGCAGCACGTATTTCTGTTCGTCCTGTCAGGTCCGCTCGAGGCTCTTGGCGCCCCCGCGTTGACATCGCTGGCGGGGTCGGGAATGCCGGCGGCCATGCCGGATAGTGACCAGGCGCGGCGCCCGCTCCTGCTCGTGACCAACGACGACGGGGTCCTCGCGCCGGGGATCGCCGCCCTGGCGGAGGCGCTCTTGCCGGTGGGGGACGTGGTCGTGGTGGCACCCGACCGCAACCGAAGCGGGGTCTCCCACATGATCAGCCTCCTGAAGCCGCTCAGGGCCGAGATGGTGAGGGAGCGGTGGTGGATGGTGGATGGGAGCCCGGCCGATTGCGTGTACCTCGGGGTGCACGAGCTGCTCGAGCGGCGCCCCGACCTCGTCGTCTCCGGCGTGAACGCGGGCCCGAACATGAGCTTCGACGTCCACTACTCGGGGACGGTCGGAGCGGCGATGGAAGGCACCTTGCTCGGGGTCCCGTCGATCGCGGTGTCGCTCACCGACCCCCGCACCGGCTCCTATTCGATCGCCGCCCAGTTCGCGGCCGACGTCGCCGCCCGGGTGCTCGAGGAGGGGCTCGACAGCCACACCGCCCTCAACATCAACGTGCCCGGCGGCTCGCCGCGGGCGTGGCAGCTCACCTTTCTCGGCCACCGGCTGTTCAAGCACTCCGTGCACCGGCGGGACGATCCGCGCGGCGGCGTCTACTACTGGATCGGCGGCGTCCCCGCCGATCCGCACGACATCCCGGGCAGCGACTGCAACGCGATCGCGGAGGGCGTCATCTCCATGACCCCGCTCGCGGTGGACGTGACCTCGGCCCGGCACCTCGGGTCGGGGTGGGAGAGCTGGCAGTTCTCGTCGGCCGAGCGCGTGCCTGGTCTGCCGCCGCCGGACGACATGGCGCTCGTCCCGGTGCGCTGAGGTCCTCTTCGTGCTCCGGGCCTTCGCCGTGGTGCTGTCCGTGCTGGGGCTTGGGTTTGGGTGCGCCACGAAGGCGCCGGTCCCGGAGCCGGGCCGAGTCACCTTCGGCGGCGCCAGCGAGCACCGGGTGGAGACCGGCGAGACGCTCACCGCGATCGCTGCCCGCTATGGGACCACGGTGGAGGCCCTGGCCGCCGAGAACCGGCTCAGCGACAAGAACCGGCTCGCGGTGGGCCAGGTTCTGCGGCTGCCGGCCGGGATCGAGGCCAGCCCGAGCCCATCACCGGGTCCGGCGCCTCGCATCGAGCCGAGGGACCCCGACCCCCCGATCGACTGCGCGGCCCATCGAGGCGCCCCCTCCGGGTGGGCGGTCGGGCGCTCGGGCCTGTCCTGGCCGGTGGATGGAGTGATCCTCACCCGATTTGGTCAGCTCGAGGGCAAGAAGCACGACGGCCTCGCGGTCGGCGCCCCCCGGGGAACGCCGGTGTGGGCGGTCGACGAGGGAGAGGTGCTGCTCGTGGGCGAGGAGCGGGGGTACGGGCGGGTGGTCGTGGTCCGCCACTCGCAGCGCCGGCTCGCCCTGTACGGGAGCCTCGAGCGGGCCTGCACCGTCGAGGGAGCGAAGATCGGCCGTGGCGCCCTGCTCGGGCTCGTCGGCAGCTCGAGCGGGGTGGCTTCGCCGCGGCTGTACTTCGAGCTGCGGGAGCAGGAGCGGCCGGTCGACCCCCGCCCGCGGCTGCCCTGAGGCGCCGATCCGGTCGGCCCGTCCGGCGCGCTCGCACCGGGTCTTTTCCGCCCGGCTCGACCGGTGTAAGCGACCACGGTGACCGAAGCAGAGGTGGCCGAGCAGGTCCGCGGGCTCATTCGGGATGTCCCCGACTTTCCGAAGCCGGGCATCGTGTTCAAGGACCTGACCCCGTTCTTCAAGTCGGGGCGAGCGCTCCGATCCGTGGCCGAGTCGATGGCGGGCCGGTACCGGAGCCGCTCGGTGGACGCGATCGTGGCCATCGAATCCCGCGGTTTTCTCGTGGGCATGCCGCTCGCGCTCACCCTCGACACCGGCGTGGTCCTGGTCCGAAAGAAGGGGAAGCTGCCAGGTGAGGTCGTGCAGCGGACCTACGCGCTCGAGTACGGCGAGGACGCGATCGAGATCACCCACGACGCGGTGGAGCCGGGCATGCGGGTCGTCGTCGTCGATGATCTGCTCGCCACCGGCGGGACGATGCGGGCCGCCGTGGACCTCGTGAAGGGCCAGGGCGCGGAGGTGCTCGAGGCCGCGTTCCTCGTCGAGCTCGGGTTTCTGGGCGGCCGGGCCCAGCTCTGTGACGTGCCCTGCCACGCGGTGGTCCGGTACTGAGCGAGGACGGCATCTGCCGGGATTGACACCGCTTTCCTCGGTCGCTACGACACTGCAGCCCTGCTCCCGTAGCTCAGTTGGATAGAGCGACGGTTTCCTAAACCGTAGGCCACAGGTTCGAGCCCTGTCGGGGGCGTCCGTCCGGGGACGGTCGGGGTCATGCGAGCGAGTCGATGAACAAATCCGAGCTGGTCGAGCACCTGGCCGAGCGGGCCCGCATCACGAAGAAGCGGTCCGAGCAGGTCGTGAACCTCATCTTCGAGCAGATGGGCGAAGCCCTGCAGCGAGGCGACCGGGTCGAGATCCGGGGCTTCGGCAGCTTCACGAGCCGTCCCTACGAGGCCTACACCGGCCGAAACCCCCGGACCGGAGACCCGATCCACGTCCCGGCCAAGCGCCTCCCGTTCTTCAAGGTGGGCAAAGAGCTCAAGGAGCGGGTGGACTACCCGCCTCAGGGCCGGCCCCGCTACATCGGGCCCGACCTGGATGACGAGGATGACGACGACGACGATTGATGCCGAGGCTTCGCCCTCGGAACGCCGGACCGGTCCCGGAGCGCCGACCGAAGCCGAGATCGACGCCGAGCTGACCGAACTCCGGGGCCGGCGGGTGGCGGTGGCGCTGTCCGGCGGTGTGGACTCGGCGGTAGCGGCCGAGCGGCTGGTGCGAGCCGGCGCCGACGTCGTGGGTCTTGCTCTGCGCCTGCACGACCCGGACCCGGGCAACCCGCTCGCGCCTCGGGCCTGCTGCCCCCCCGACGACCTGCAAGACGCCCGGCGGGTGGCGGAGCAGCTCGGCTTTCCGTTCTACGTCCTCGACGCGAGGGAAGCCTTCGCTTCTCGGGTGGTCCGCCCGTTCGTCGAGAGCTACCTCGCCGCTCGGACCCCGAACCCTTGCGTGGCCTGCAACGCGTTCGTGAAGCTCGAGCGGCTGCACCGCCGGGCCCGGGCCCTCGGCTGCGTCCGGCTCGCGACCGGCCACTACGCCCGCACCCGCCGCGACGGGGGCGCGATCCGGTTGTTCGCTGGGGCCGACGACAAGAAGGACCAGAGCTATTTCCTCTTTGGCACGAAGCCGGAGATCCTGAGGGACCTGGTCTTCCCGCTCGGGGCGTGGACGAAGGATCGGGTGCGGGCGGCCGCGCTCGACGCCGCGCTGCCGGTCGCCCACAAGCTCGAGAGCCAGGAAGTCTGCTTCGTGGGCGGGGCCGGCGCCGGGGGGTTCGTGCGCCGGCAGCCGGAGGCGGCCGGGGACCACCGCGGCCCGGTTTTCGACCCGGACGGCCGGGTGATCGGCGAGCACGAAGGGGTCATGCACTTCACGATCGGCCAGCGCAGGGGCCTCGGGATCGCCGCCGCTCACCCGCTGCACGTGCTGTCGATCGACGCCGAGCGGCGGGCGGTGACCGTGGGGCCGGCCGAGCGGCTGATGAAGAAGGGGCTCTTGGGCCGGGACGCGCGCTGGCCGGCCGGCGCCCCGTCCGGGACGGTCCGGGCTCGGGTTCGGATCCGGTACCGGGACCGTGGCGCCGAGGCGACCCTCCACCCCGACGGAGACCGGGTCCGGGTCCAATTCGACGAGCCGGTGCGGGCGGTCGCTCCCGGTCAGGCCGCCGTGTTCTACCGGGGCCAGGAGGTGCTCGGCGGCGCCTTGATCGACGAGGCGCTCGGTTGAGCGGCTCGAAGGATCCGGAGGTGCGGTTGCTCGAGTCGCTCGGGCATCGATTCGAATCCCGGGCGCTCTTGCTCGAGGCGCTCACCCATCGGTCCTTCGTCAACGAATGCGAACCTCCGCCCGGCGATCCGCCGGTGAAGGACAACGAGCGGCTCGAGTGGCTCGGCGACGCGGTCCTCGACCTCGTGGTGTCCTTGGCGCTCATGGCCCGCTACCCGAGCGCCCAGGAAGGCGAGCTGTCCCGGATGCGGGCGGCGATCGTGAACGAGCAGGGCCTCGCCCGGCTCGCCCGCGCCATCGAGCTCGGCCCGGCCTTGCGGCTTGGCCGAGGGGAGGAGCGATCGGGGGGAAGGGAGCGGTTTTCGCTGCTCGCAGACGCCTTCGAGGCCCTGATCGGAGCGGTCTACCTCGACGGCGGTCTCGCCGCGGTGGAGCGGGTGCTCGAACCCCACCTGGATCTCGAGGGAGGGGAGCGCCTGGCCGGCTGGGACGCGAAGACCGAGCTGCAGCAGCGCCTGCAGGCCGAACGAAAGGTCGCCCCGCACTACCGGTTGGTGTCGGCCGACGGCCCCGGCCACGAGCAGGAGTTCCGGGTGGAGGCGGTGTTCGAAGACCGGGTGCTCGCCGCCGGTCTGGGCCGCTCGAAAAAGCAGGCCGAGCAGGCGGCGGCGGCGGCGGCGCTCGCTCGCCTCGAAGCCGAGGGCATCGACCGGCTGCTCGCGGTCCGGGACGACGACGGATCTTTGGGGTAGGACCGCCGGGTGAACCGAGGACCGAGGACCCGGCGCCGCTCCGAGCCGGACCGCGCCGCCTTGAAAGAGGCCCGCGACAACCGCAAGGCGGAGCGGCGGGCCGAAGACGCCGCCCGGCGAAAGGCGGAGGCGGAGGAGCAGGCCCGGCGGCGGCTCGCGTGGGAGAGACCTCGGCCCGCCGTCGAGCCCGAGCTGCCAGAGGGCCCCCATCGGGCCGGGCAGGTCGCGATCGTGGGCCGGCCGAACGTCGGCAAGAGCACGCTGCTCAACGCGCTGCTCGGCCAGAAGCTGGCCGCGACCACGCACAAGCCCCAGACGACGAGAAAGAACCTGCTCGGGGTCCTGAACCCGCCCGGGGCGCAGCTTCTCCTGCTCGACACGCCGGGCCACCACCAGGCCAAAGGCCCGCTGAACCGCTCGATGGTCGCGGAGGCCGAGCAGGCGCTCGCCGCCGCCGACGTGCTCTGCTTCGTGCTCGAGGCCCGGCCCGACGACCGCATCACCCCCGGCAACCAGCGCCTGCTCGAGCTGATCCTGCGCACCGACAAGCCGGTGGTGGTCGCGCTCAACAAGGTGGACCGGGTGAAGCCGAAGGAGGCCTTGCTCCTCCACATCGCCTCCTTGTCGGCGGCGGTGGGGCCCCGTTTGGTGGCGGTGGTGCCGATCTCGGCGAGGGAGAAGGTGGGGCTCGAGGCGCTGGTGCAGCAGATCGCGAGCGCTCTACCCGAGCAAGACAACCTGCTTCCCCCCGACGAGCTGACCGATCAGGCCGAGCGCGACGTGGTCGCCGAGCTCATCCGCGAGAAGCTGATGCTCGAGCTCGATGACGAGCTGCCGTACGCGGTCGCGGTCACCATCGCCCAGTTCGAGGACCTGCGGCCGAAGCTGGTGCGGGTGAGCGCCTTCATTCACGTCGAGCGCGAGTCGCAAAAGGGGATCGTCATCGGCAAGCAAGGGGCCAGGCTGAAGTCGGTGGGGGCCAGGGCGAGAAAGGACATCGAGTTCTTGGTGGGCGCGCAGGTCTACCTCGAGCTCGAGGTCCGGGTGACCGAGGACTGGAGCCAGGACCGCCGGCGCATGGCCGAGCTCGGCTACGGGCAGCGGTCCGGCCCTCATTCCATCGACCGGACGGGCATCGATCTCGGCGAACTCGACGGCATCGACCCCGACGAGCTCGCCGGCATCGACCCGGAAGACCTCGACCCGGAGGCGACGTGAACGTGCGGCCGGTGGTGGCCATCGTCGGCCGCCCGAACGTGGGCAAGTCCTGTCTCTTCAACCGAATCGCTCGGGCCCAGCGCTCGATCGTCGCCGACCAGCCCGGGGTCACTCGGGATCGCATCTACGCTGAAGCCGAGATCTCCGGGGCGGTGGACGACCGGGAGATCGTGCTCGTGGACACCGGCGGCTTCGATCCGGAGAGCGAAGATCCGATCATGCGCCGGGTGCTCGAGCAATCGCAGCTCGCGGTGGACGAGGCCGACGTCATCATCTTTCTCGCCGACGGACGGGCGGGGGTGATGCCGGAAGACCACGACGTGGCCAAGATGCTGCGAAAGAGCGGAAAGCCGGTGGTGCTCGCCGTCAACAAGCTCGACGGCCCTTCGCAGGATGCCTTGCTGCACGAGTTCTTCGCGCTCGGGGTCGCCCGGATGCTGCCGATCAGCGCCGCCCACGGCCGCGGGGTGGGCGAGCTCGCCGAGCTGGTGGCGGAGAGCCTGCCTCCGGCCGCGAACGCGCCGCCCGTAGACGAGTCGCCCGAAGAGGGGGCCGACCCGGAGGCGGAACCTCAGGTGGTCCGGGTGGCCGTGATCGGTCGGCCCAACGCGGGCAAGAGCTCGCTCGTGAACCGCTTGCTCGGCGAGGATCGGCACCTCGTTTCCGAAGTCGCGGGCACGACCGTCGACGCGGTCGACTCCTTGTTCACGTACGCGGGGCAAGACTATCTGTTCGTGGACACCGCGGGCATCCGGAGAAAGCGCTCCATCGCCCAGCGGGTGGAGCGGTTCAGCGTGTTCGCGGCCCTGAAGGGCCTCGAGCGCTCGGACGTGGCGCTTTTGTTGCTCGACGCCACCGAAGAGATCGCAAACCAGGACGCCAGGGTGGCCTCGTTTGCGTACGAGCGGGGCAAGGCGGTCATCCTCGTCGTCTCGAAGTGGGATCTCGTCTCGGGAAAGAAGACGGCAACCCACACCGAGGAGCTGCGGCAGGCCCTTCCCCACCTTGCTTACGCCCCGATCGTCTACACCAGCGCCCACACCGGGATGGGGGTGGACAAACTCATGCCCCTGGTGAAGCGGCTTCACCGCGAGCACGGGCAACGGGTCTCGACCGGCGAACTGAACCGGTTCATCGAGGGCCTCGTAGAGAAGAACCCCCCGCCGAGCAAGAGAGGCCGCACCGGCCGCATCTATTATCTCACTCAGGTCGGGGTGCGGCCGCCGCGTTTCTTGGTCTCGGTCAATGACCCCGATCTCATGCACTTCTCCTACCGGCGCTTTCTCATGAACGAGCTGCGCAGGGCCTACGGCTTCGCCGGCGTTCCGCTTTTGCTCGGCTTTCGCTCCCACCACGGCAACCGCCCAGCGAGAAAGACGCTCGAGAAGGGGGCGGCCGCCGCCACCACCGACCCGGCGAAGCGGGCGACCGCGGCGAAAAGAGCGAAGAAGAGGGCGAAGCTCGGCGCCGCCCCCACCGGCAAGAAGCGCCTGCCCCGAAAGACGAGCGTCAAGCGCGAGCCTCCGCCCACCTGACGCTCGCGGGGATGATGACCAGAGACGGGGGTCAGGCTCGGCGGCGCATCGCCCGCATGTCGGGCAGGCCGGTGGTCGGGACTTCGAGGGCGTGGAGGATGCCGGCGTGGATGTCGCGCTCGGCCATGTGGGTTCCGGGGCGGGGGGCGCCCTGCGGGTCTTCTCCGTCGAAGCCGTAGGTCATCCCGGTGCTGGGATCGACGCCGCCGAGGATGCGGCCGCCGTTGACCATCGGGGAGAGAAACACGAAGCCATTGTTGAGGTCATGGCCGGTGCCGAACGAAGCGGTCCGGCCCGGACGCTGCCGGGTGCGGCCGAACTCGGTGGCGACATAGATGAGCGACCGATCCCAAAGGCTCTCCCCGTCCTCGAACTCCTCTTGGGCGAGCAGGTCGGCGAGGCGGTCGGCCACCGAGAAGATGCGCTGCCACATCACCGCCTGCCCGGAGCGGTGGTCGTTGTGGCTGAAGTCGAACGCGAGCGGCGGGTTCACCACCCGGGGCGGGAAGCGCCCGGTCTCGAGCAACACCGAAAAGGAGGGGCCGATGGTGACCGTCACCGAGACCCGGTTCTTCAACAGGAGGAACGCGAGCGCGGCTTGGGCGTCGAAGGGGTCGGACTGAAAGTCCGGAAACGCCTGCCGTACCCTGGCCCCGTCCGGCGAGCTCTCGAGGTCGAAAGCGGACAGCGGAATGCGGGGAGGGGCGTCGGGGAAGACGTTCAGCCTCGTGATGAGGCTCTCCGCCTCGAGCCGGGGCGCGGCCTCCCGCTGGGCCTGCCACCGGGACAGACGCGGGCTCGCCGCGAAGGTCTGGGCGAAGGTCGAGGCCGGGTCGATGGCGCTTCTCAGCGCCCGGGCCCGGTCGATGCGGTGGGGCGCCGGGGCCCCCCGGATCCCGCGGGACCCATGCAGGCTGAGCGGCCACAGCGACGCTTCCGCCACCGGCTCGGCATAGGCCCAGGCTGGCGTGGAGGGATCGATCCCGGGCTCGATGTAGCCCATGCCGGCCATGTTGACGTTCGGCAGGGGGAACCCAGCGCCGTGGTGAGCGGCGACCGCCTCCTGCAGGGTGCGGCCCCCATTGGCGTCGTTGCCGGTGAGCGACCGCTTCTGGCCAACCTGGTGGTTGACGCTGGTTCCGGTGACCGTGGCCACCATCAGCTCGTTTTGCCGCTTTCGAACGAACGGCCGCTGGTCGGCGGTGAACGGGATCGGGATCGCGCCGACCTCCGTGCCCCGGACGTGGACCGCGGTGAAGGGGCCGACCCGATCCACCTCGCGGTCAGGGAAGCAGTTGAGGTTCGCCGCCGCTGCGCCGGCCTCCGACTCGCGCACGGCCATCAAGCTGTCGATGATCGACGCGCCGCCGCCGGCGGCGATGACGATGAGAAAGCGGGGCTTCGGGGGCGCGGGCCGGGCCATTGCTCTGCCCGCCCAGCCCACGACGGGGGCCGCGGCCAGGGCCTTCAAGAGTTCGCGGCGGCCGAGCCGCCCAGGGTGCGTCGGCATCTTCGGCCTCCCTCAATAGAACAGGGCTTCGAGCCCGGTGAGCACGGTGAAGCAGGACAGCACCGCCCAGTCCCGGGCGGCGTCGGGCAGGCCGTCGGCCGCGATTTCGTCGAAGAGCCCGACGAGGGCCGAGCGCTCGGCGGAGCTTGGGTCTCTGAGCAGAGCCCGGCGGTACAGCCGCTCCACCGCCGCCGCCCGAAGCGCTTCGCTCGGCTCGCTCGAGATCCCCTCGAACAACAGCGGTTCGCTGGCGGCGAGGTCTTCGTCCACCCTGGAGCCGCACGCGGATAGGACCACCCGCTCCACCGCCAGCGGGGCGGTGGCCGTCGTCTCGGGGGTGGGAGCGAAGACCCCGAGGACATACGGCTCCACCCCGCCGAGCGCGATGGTGTGGACCGCGCCTACGCAGTCGTACTGTCCAAGCTCGAGGCACACCCGACCGGGATCGAGCTCGAGCGCCCGGGCCAGGTCGCGAGCGAAGCGCCTCGCTCCCTTGAACCGAACCCTCCCCTTCGTGGACACCCCCATCCGGGGCGCGGAGTCGTCGGCGACGCCTCCATCGGCCGGCCCTTCGTTTGCGGCGTCGAGGACCGCCGGCCCGCCGTCGATCGAAGAGACTTCTGGGGCCTCTGCCGAGCAGGCGATGAGACCGAAGACGGCGAGCGCCGCCGCGCGCTCACGGGCCACCGTACACCTCCGTGTCGATCAGGTCGTGTAGCATTTGTTCCACGGAGTAGCGGTGGGGACCGGCGAAGTCCCGCCACAGGGTTTGGAACACCGCCTGCTCCTCGGGCCGGGGGTCCTCGCCGATGAGCAGCCGCCAATAGTCGCGGACGAGAGCGGAGGCGAAGCTGTCGCTGTTCGCGGCGACCTCCGCCCAAGCGCGCAGGTCCCCGACCGCTTGCCCGAAGATGATCCCGGCCTCCGGCATCTCGGTGATGTTCGGGGCCTCGTTTCGGAAGTTCCGCTCGATTCGGTTCGATTGGTAGGCGCCCACCTGCCCGGTGAGACCTTGGTAGTTCTTGAACGGATAGGAGAGAGGGTCGAGCGTCGAGTGGCAGACCGCGCACTCCGCCTCTTGAACCCCCTTTCCGTCGTAATCCCTGGGTTCCCCGGGGACGGGGGAGAGCCCTTCGAGCCGGGCGATGTCGAGCCCGAGAAAGCTCCGGAACGCCTGCGCCGCGGTCAGCCGGGGCAAGGCGGTGAACATCGTGTTGAACACCAGGTTCCACCGGGTCGTGAGCAGCCCCGCCCTCCGCTCCCGCGTCACCTCCTGCCGGTCGGTCGGGTTCGTGCCCTGCTCGTCCACCCGGACGTAGCTGGTGCCGCCCCGATGCTCGACGAAGTAGTCGGCGAGCAGGACTTCGCGGGCGTCGCGGCCGTCGCTCTGGGTGTACACCCAGAGCTGAAAATCGTGGTCGTAGTCGGCGAGCGGCACCGGACCGGCCCCGCGACCGGCCTTGATCGCCTGCAGCGGCCGGATCTTGGGGTGGGCGAGCTCCCACAGCTGGCCGTCCTTGCCCCGCCAGAACTCGGTGGCGAGGCATAGGTCGAGCGCGACGTGCAGCGCCGCCCTCCGGTCCTGCGCGGCGGTGAACGCCTCGAGCTCTTCCCATGTGGGCGAGCGTCCGCAGAAGTCGAGGGCCAGCTTCTTGAACGCGTAGACCGGGTCGTAGCCGCACACGTCGTAGCTCGGGTTCGGGCGCCGGTCGCAGTCGGACGTGTCGGGGAAGCTGTCCGGGTCGCCGGGTTGGGTTCCGGCCTCGATCTCCTCGAGGTTCGAGAAGCCGTCGCCGTCGGCGTCGCCGGGCTCGACCGCGGCGAGCGCCGCGCCCAGTTCAGCGATGGACACCGGACCCGAGAACGCACCTCGCACCGCCGCCCCGTAGACGTTCAGCTCCGGCGGGGCGCCAGCGTGGCAGAACCCGCAGGCTGGGCTGCCGCCGGCGCAGACCGGGGCGCTCGGGTACCGCTCGCAGAACGCGCCCGGGGCCGAGGGCAGGGCCAGCGCCGGGGCGGGCAGGAGCAGCGCGGCGGCGATCCAGCGCATCTGGAGACCCTACTTCGAAATCGATGCGACCGGACGCGCGATCGGACGCTTGACGGAGGTCAGGACGGGACGGGAGCCGGCTCCTCTTCCTCTTCGTCGTCGTGGAACTCGGCGTCGTCTTCGGCCGGATCGTCCTCCTCGACCTCGCGCCAGCGGCGCCGGAAGAACAGGAGCTCCTCGAGCAGGCCGACCGCGATGTAGCCCACGAAAAACGCGGCGAGCGCGCCCGGGGGACGAATCTGGGCCGAGAGCCCGGCGAACAAGAGCACGAGCACGAACAGCACGCTCGCCGACTTCCGGGACGGCCTCATGTCCTTGAACGCCCGGTAGCGGACGTTCGAGACCATCAACAGGGCGAGGGCGAAGGTGACCGCCGCCGTCCCCTCCGCGCCGCCGAACGCGGGGTCCCCCGGGTAGCTGGCGAGCACGAGCGACACCACCGTCCCGGCGGCGAGCGGGATCGGGAGCCCGAGAAAGTGCTTCGAGGTGCCGGTCTCGCGGGCGGCGAGCACGTTGAACCGTGCGAGCCGCAGCGCGCCGCAGGCGACGTACAGAAACGCGATGAAGAGGCCCCAGAACCCGAGGTCGAAGAGGCACCACCGGTACAGGAGCACCGCCGGGGCGAGCCCGAAGGTGGCGAGGTCGGCGAGCGAGTCGAGCTGCACCCCGAACTCGCTCTGGGTCCGGGTCAGGCGGGCGACGCGTCCGTCGAACATGTCGAAGAACGAGCCAAAGAAGATCGCGATCGCGGCTCGGCGCAGCTCCGGTGGCCCGGGGTCCCCGAGGCACAGGGTGATCGCGAAAAACCCGCAGAAGATGTTCCCGACCGTGAACAGGTTCGGGAGCACGAACATCGCCTTCCTCAGGTCGAAGCGGATGCGCCTTCGGCGCGGCTGGCTCGGCACCGCCACGGAGCGGGGACGCTAGCACCGCCCATTGAGCCGGGCGACCGTGCATCGCGCTTCGATGGCGCGGGGGTGACGCCGGCTCACGGCGATGGCACGAGCCCCCAGGTCAGCAGCCGAAACCGGGTCCCGTCGAAGTCGAAGGCGGCGACCGACCCGTTCGGCAGCGTGTAGCCCGGCCAAAGGTGAAACGGGACGCCGAGCACCGCCCGAAGGAAGAAGCCGATGACGCCCCCGTGGGCCACCGCCGCGGTCGTGGCCGCGGGGTGGGCGCGGGCGATGGCCTCGAGGGCCCGATACGACCGCTCGTGCATGTCGAAGCGCGATTCGCCGCCGGGGGCTCGGGCCTTCGCGTCGGCTTCGTCCCCCCACAGGCGCTGAGCGGCCTCCGGATGGCGGGCTTCGAGCTCCTCCCAGGACAGCCCCTCGAGCTCGCCGAAGTGCATCTCCCGCAGGGCTGGGTCGAGGGTCGGGCTCAAGCCGAGCGCCTCGCCGATCGGCAGAGCGGTCTGAACCGCGCGGCCCAAATCGCTCGCGTACAGCGCGGTCGGCCGGTCAAAAGCCCACTCGACCCCGATCGGAGGCGCCGACAACAGCCGGGCCACGGCCGCGGCCTGCGCCTGACCCCGGGCGGTCAAGTCGCTGTTCGTGTGCCCCTGTACCCGCCCGGCAGCGTTCCATTCGGTTTCCCCGTGCCGCACGAGCAGCAGCGTCGTTTTCGTCACGGGCTCGGCTACCCCACCGGGGAGGCCAGCGCCAGCTGCGCCGGGGCACCGGCTCAGACGAGCGTGGGGAGGCGCTCCAGAAGGCGGCGCAGGTCGTCGAGCCGTACCGGCTTCGCGAGGTGGGCGTCGAGCCCGCGATCGAGCGCAGCCTGCCGGTCCTCGACGAGCGCGCCGGCGGTGAGCGCGACGATCGGGATCTTTGCGCGGCCGGCGGCGCGAATGCGCCGGGTCGCCTCGTAGCCGTCGACCTCCGGCATCTGCACGTCCATGAGGATGAGGTCGAAGTCTTCAAGGAAGGCCTGCTCGACCGCCTCGAGTCCTCCGGTCGCCACCGTGACCTTCGCCCCGAGCCGTTTCAGCATGCGCTCGGCCACGAGGCGGTTCACCGCGTTGTCGTCCACCACGAGCACCGAGAGTCCAGGCGGGGCCATGGCTCCCTGGCGCGACGGCGGCAGCGCCGAGCCGGCCGCCTCGAGGACGTTCTCGACGAAGGCATCGCGGCGCAGCGGGACCGAGAGGTGGTAGCCCCCGCGGCCGGCGGGAGGGGGGCCGGGCCACACGTGCAGCTCACCCGGTGAAGTCGGCCGGGTCGATGCGTCCATCCCGTCGTGGAGGACGACGCGAACCTTCGCCGCGGATCGTTCACGGACCGGAGCGACCTCAGGATGGAGGATCGCCCCCTCGGAGTCGAGGAGCGCCCGAACCCGGAGCTCCCCCGGCCCCGATCCCTCGATGGCCACGTCGAGCCCTTCGAGGCGCCGAGCACGGGGTGGCCGGTCGAGCACCGGCAGCGGCGCGGTGAAGGTGAAGCGGCTCCCTCGACCGGCCTCGCTCGCCACCTCGATGGTTCCCCCCATTCGCTCGGCGAGCCGCCGGCTGATGCTGAGGCCGAGCCCCGTGCCCCCGAACCGGCGGTGGGTGGAGCCATCGGCTTGGACGAACGGCTGAAACAGCCGCCCCATGGCCTCCTCGGTGATGCCGATCCCTTCGTCCTCGACCCACAGCTCGAAGCCCGGGCCGGAGCCGACCCCCATTCGAATGGTCCCCTCCCTGGTGAACTTCACCGCGTTGCTCACGAGATTGGAGAGGATCTGGCGCAGCCGGGAGCCGTCGCCTTCGACCAATGCGGCCGCTCCAGGGGGGATCTCGAGCAGGATAACGTCGCGTTTCTCGTGGGCCCGGGCCAAAAACAGCTGCGCGACCTCCTCGAGCAGCGGCTCGACCTCCACCGGGTGGGCCTCGAGCTCGAGTTGTCCCGCCTCGAGCTTCGAGTGGTCGAGCACGTCGCCGAGCACCTCGAGCAGCGCCTCCCCGCTGGTGCGGATGGTGTGCAGGAGCTCCCTCGTCTCGGTGTCGAAATCCTGGGCCTCGAGCAGGCTGGCCGCTCCGATGACGCCATTGAGCGGGGTTCGGATCTCGTGGCTCATCGTCGCGAGAAAGGCGCTCTTGGCCTTGTCGGCGGCGAGCGCTCGGTCCCGGGCCTCCGAGAGCGCCTGCTCCTGCGCCTTTCGCTCCTCGATGGCCTGAAGGGTCCCGATGAGCTGCTGCCGCCCATCTCGGGTGGTCGCCCGTCGGCCTCGGGCGTGGGCCCAAAAGGGCGGGCCCACCACCGGGTGGAGCACCAGATCGAGCGCGTATGGCTGGCCCCGCTGCGCCGCAGCCCGGATGCTGGCGCGCAGAGCCGGATAGTGCTCGCGGTACAGCGCGCGCTGCTCGGTGAGCGGCATCGGGCCCGCTTGCCGTGGCCGTCCGACGAGGGCGTAGATGCCCGGAGACCAGGTCACCGCCTCGGTCTCGATGTCCCACATCCACGTCCCGCAGCGCGCGATCCGCTCGGCCTCCTCGAGCAGGGCTCTCTCCTCCTCGATCCGCTCCTGGGCCTGGCGCTCGGCGGTGACGTCCCGCTGCACCCCCAGGAAGAAGTCCGGCGCCTCCCCGGACCCATGAATCGGAACGACGGTCAGCTGGTTGTCGAAGGGCTGACCGTCGGGGTGCCGGTTGCGAAGCAAGACCTGGGCGGCGCGGCCGTCCTGGAGCGCGGATCGCAAGGTGCTCAGGCTGCCGCCGGGCTGAAGCAGGTCGGATTGCAAGCTGCGCAGCGAGTGGCCCCGCATCTGTTCGAGCCGAATGCCGGTCGAGGCCTCGAACGCGGGGTTCATGTAGACGCAGGCGAAAGGGGGGACACCCTCGGTCAGCGCGATCGGGAAATCAGCGTTCTGAAAGGCGCGAATGAACGGGCCCGGGTCGGGGCAGGGGGCGGCAGGCCCGGCGCAGGCTGGCGTCTCGTCCTCGACCCCCGAAGGCCCACCGGTGTGGGCGTCCGCGTCCCCGTCCGCGTCCCTGTCCCTGTCGGACTCGACCATTTCCCACCCATCGGCAGCCTCCACGGCTCATGCAGAATCGAGCACCTCGGGATTCCCCAAGCGTTTCGGGTCGGTGCGTCCCCTCCCGGCCGGGTTGGGGCCGCGTTGTTTCAGAGTACAGGCGGCCGCCTGCACGGCTCGGTCGAGGTCAGATCCGCAGGGCGAGGGCAGCGAGCGCGTACACGGCGCCGAGCCCTGAGAACAGGAGCGCGGCGCGAAGGTGGCGGGTGACCAGTCCGGCGGTGAGCCCGAGGAGCGTCGTCAACGCCCAGGCGAGGACGATGTCCCAAGCGGTGCGGGCGTCGGGGAGCAGCGCGACCACCGCGATCACCCACAGCCCGCCTTGGACCGCCAGCACCGTTTTGTCGTGCGTCAGGGCCTTTGGTGACGATGGGGCCGCCACCCGCTCGAACCGGGTCGAGCCGCAGGCGTTGCAAAACTCGGCGTGGTCCCCGTACTCCGCGCCGCAGTCGAGACAGACGAACCTCGCCCCCACCCCCTCGTCGTAGCACCTCGGACCGCCGCGGTCTCGCGGCCGGTGGAGGCAC
>DAIQNR010000033.1:0-58836 GCA_036788295.1 Myxococcota bacterium | reverse complement strand
TCGGTGCTCTAGGCTCGGCCAGGAGAGACGCGCACGATGGACGCGGGGTCGCACGGCGTGCTACCTGCTGCGGCCGGCCGAGGGGCGACGACGACCGATGCTCGAGACGGTGACGAGAGGCTTCAAGGCAGCGCGGTCCAGGCTCACCGGAGATTCCGCGACCGCCGAGGCCATCGAAGCGGCGATGAAGGACATCCGCGTCGCGCTGCTCGAGGCGGACGTCGAGGTCGAGGTCGCCCGGGGCTTCGTCGCGGCGGTGGAGCGCCGGGCCCGCGACGAGCTGGTCGGGGGCTCGGTGAAGGTCGCCGTCGCCGGCGAGGTCCAGGAGGTCACCGCCTACCACCGGTTCGTGGCCATCTGCCAAGAGGAGCTCGAGGACCTGATGGGTCCGGGCGAATCGGAGCTGCAGATGGCGCCGCTCGGGGTCACCGCCGTCATGGTGGTCGGGCTTCAGGGCTCCGGCAAGACGACAACCGCGGCCAAACTCGCTCGGCACCTCCGGGTGGTGGACAACAAGAAGGTCCTGCTCGTCGCGGCCGATCTGCAGCGGCCAGCCGCGATCGACCAGCTCGAGCGGCTCGGCGCAAAGGTGGACGTCCCGGTCTTCGCGGAGCGAGACAGCGACCCGCTCGCGGTCTGCGGACGAGCGCTGGCCCGGGCGGGCAAGACCGGGCGGGATGTGGTCCTCTTCGACACGGCGGGGCGGCTCGCGGTGGACACCGCGCTGATGGACGAGCTGCGGGCGATCAAGGATCGGACGAAGCCGCAGGAGATCCTGCTCGTCGTGGACGCGATGGTCGGTCAGGACGCGGTGCGGACCGCTCGGGCCTTCGACGAGGCGCTCGGGCTCACCGGCTTCGTGATGACGAAGCTCGACGGAGATGCGCGAGGCGGGGCCGCGCTCTCCATCAAGGCGATCACCGGTAAGCCCATCAAGTATCTCGGGATGGGGGAAGGGATGGAAGCGCTCGAGCGGTTTCGTCCCGATGGCCTCGCGAGCCGCATCCTCGGGATGGGGGATGTGGTCGGGCTCGTCCGGGAGTTCGAGCGCCTGGTCGATCAGGACAAGGCGGAAGAGGACGCGGAGCGCATGTTCCGCGGCCAGTTCGACATGTCCGACTTCGTGGAGCAGATCGGCATCCTGAAGAAGATGGGTTCGCTTTCGGATCTGTTCGACAAGATGCCGGTGTTTCAGGAGGGCGTTCGCCCCGACGAGCGGGAGCTGGGCAAGATCGTCGCCGTGCACGACTCGATGACCAGGGAGGAGCGGCGGCGCCCGAACCTCGTGCGGGACCCTCGGAGGCTCGCCCGGGTGGGGCGGGGCTGCGGCCGCGGAGAAAAACAGGTCCTCGAGGTGCTCGGCAAGTTCGACGCGATGCGCCGCATGATGATCCAGCTCGGCGATCAGCCGTCGCTGCTGACGCGAATCCCCGGTTTCGACCAGGTGGCGCAGGTCAGGAAGCTCCGGGGGCTCGACCTCGCGGAGCTGTTCGGCGACGCGTTCGAGCCCGAGCCCGCCGCCCCCGAGCCGGCGCCGGAGCCCTCGTCGTCATCGGCCCGCCGCGAGTACTTCTCGCACATGGCGACGCCGCCGAAGAGCCGGGCCAAGGACAAGTCGAAGGACAAGAAGAAGAAGCTGCTCCAGAAGCAGGCGAGAAAGAAGAACCGTCGGTGAGGGCCTCGCAAAGGGCCCCGATGCGCTCCCGAGGACCAACTCGCGGGAGCGCGAACCCAGATCCGACCCCCCGCATGGCCCCGCCGGCCAAGGAAGCAACCCCATGAAGCATCTCTGCATCGTCCCTTTCGCCATCGTGATGAGCTCCGCCGCGTTTGCCGGGGACGTCAGCGCGATCTCGACCGAGGATTACCACGGCGCTGCGTACTACCAGACCGCGCTCGAGCACCCGAAGGTCGCGGCCCAGAAGACCGAGCGGCAGAAGCTCGCGCTCGTCGCCAAGGACCTCGGGTGGCCGCCCAAGAAGCTGGCGGCGGCGGTCGAGAAGGTTCGAGCGCTCGAGGGGGACCCGATCGAGCTCGCGAAGCGGGCGCTCGAGGAGGGTTTCTCGGAGAGCCGGGTGAAGGACCGGGTGCTGGACGTGATGTTCAACGTGTCCGAGCCAAAGCACGTGGTCTGCTATGTCCGCTGGCGGGGGAGCAGGGGCCTCGATGCCGTCAAGGAGGCGTCGGCGATCGCCCACGTCGTGGCCGAGCGAGCGCCGTTCGTGTCGACCCTGAGCCTCGCCGCCATTCACCCGAAGGCGAGCCCCGAGAGCACCGCTTCGGTGTGGCAGGCGAAGATCGCGCGGACCGCGATGACGCGAATCAGCCCGAGCCGGATCGATGGCTTTGCGGACCGATTGTACAAGCCGATGTTCGAAGGGCTGAAGGACCTCCCGTTTTGAAGCATGGGCCTTGGCCCTTGCCGCTGAGCCGCAGGCTCTCGTATGGTCAACGGCGGTGCAGCCGAGCCTCGACCCAAGCCCGCCGAATGGGCGCATCGGGCGGTACGAGGTCCTCCGGAAGATCGCGACCGGCGGGATGGCGGAGCTGTTCCTGGCCAAGCAGGTCGGGATGGAGGGCTTCGAGAAGGTCGTCGCGATCAAGCGGATCCTCTCCCACCTTGCCTACGACGAAGAGTTCGTCGCGATGTTTCGCGACGAAGCCCGAATCGTCGCAAAGCTCAATCACCCGAACATCGTCCAGATCTACGATCTAGGCAAGAGCGGCGACAGCTACTTCATCGCGATGGAGTACATCGCAGGCCGCAACCTGTCCTCCATCGCCAAGCGGGCCCGAGCCCTGGGGGAGCAGGTCCCGCCGACGTACATCGCTCGGTGCATGGCGCAGGCCTGTGAGGGCCTCTTCTACGCTCACACCCGCAGGGACATCGACGGGCGAGACCTCCAAATCATCCACCGAGATGTCTCGCCCCAGAACATCATCGTCTCGTTCAGCGGCGCGGTGAAGCTGGTGGATTTCGGCATCGCGAAGGCGGCGAGCAAGGCGGCCCACACCCGCGCCGGCGTCCTGAAGGGCAAGTACGCGTACATGTCCCCCGAGCAGATCCGAGGCGAACCCATCGACGCCCGATCGGACCTGTTCTCGGTGGGGGTGGTCCTCTACGAGCTGCTGTGCGGGCGGCGACCGTTCGAGAAGGACAACTCGATCCAGACCCTCAAGGCGATCGTGCAGGAGAGGCACCGGCCTCCTCGGGATTTGAACCCCGACATCCCCGAGCGCTTGGAGCGGGTCATCCACCGCTGCCTCGAAAAGGACCGAAGCGCCCGGTTCGGCAGCGCGCAGGAGGTGCAGGTTGCCCTCGAAGACTTCGTGAGCAGCACCGCGGAGCGCTGCAACAACATCAGCATCAGCAACTGGCTGGGGCAGCTGTTCGAAGCCGAGCTGTCTCGCGACAACGGCAGCACCATCGTCTTTCAAGGCGTGGGCGAGGTCATCCTCCCCGACGCATCGGAACCAGCGGAGCCGTCTCCGCTGCGCAGCGAGCGGCCCCCGCTCGAGGCGCCGTCCAACAGCATGCTCGACCTCGAGGGTCGCTCCGGGCTCATCGAGGAGTCCCCGATCGAGCGGTCGTTCGAACCCTCGCCGAGCGATGGATACCCCGACGATTCGACCGAATTTGCCGCCGATCTCGCCGCACCGGCTGGCTTCGACGAGGACGCGACCGCGTTTGCGATGTCGCCCCCGACCCCAGCCGAGATCGCAGCAGCGAAGAGGTTGGCCGCGCCGGCTCCAGCCGAGCCGTTGCCTCCAGAGCCGACGGCGGAGCGCGAGGACCCTTGGGCTCGGTCGAACACGGGGGAGAGCTTCGCCGGGCTGCTGCTCGAGCAGATCGAAGCTCGGCCGGAGGGTGGCTCCGACGAGGTCGGTGACGCCACCATCGCGATGCCCTCGCTGTCCGGCGGGTCCGATGTCGCCGCGCCGTTGGACCCGTTCGCGTCTTCGTCGAAGGCGGAGGTCGAGGACGATCCGTTCGGCGACCGGACGATAGGGATGCCGCCGGACGACGACGGATCCGACGAAGAGGGCGACCGAACGCTCGGTGCCGATGAGTTTCGGGCCATGTTCAGCCCGGCCATCGAGGAGGAGGAGGTCCCGTTTGCGCCGGAGGCCAGCTCCGACGATGAAGCAATGGCGTTCGCGGACGCGACGGTGGCGGAGCCAGGGCTCGACGACGACGACGATGATGACCTCGAGGACGCGAGCGTCGCTTCGGTGCTCGCCCAGCTCGAGGAAGAATCGACGGTGCGGGGGCTGGACGATGAGCCGGAGCTGCCGAGAGCGCCGCAGGTGTTGTCGTCCGGCTATTCCGATGACCGAACCTTGGCTGGGGTCACCAGCGACTACGAGGTCAGCGGGCTCGGGCTGCCCCCGACCGGGGCCTACGACCCGCTGCCGGAGGCGCAACGGGAGGCGTCGGGTTCGACGCTCGGCTCGCCGAAGGCCCGGCGGGGGGGGGCGGGGATCGGAGCCATCGCGCTGGCCCGGGTGGAGGTCCCGCTCTCCTCCGAGCCCGAGATCGGGGAGGACCCGGATGGATTGCTCATCGACCCGGACCTCGACCTCGACGGGTTGTCCGACGTGGGCCTCGAGCATCCCACCACCCCGGTGAGCGTGCCCCGCGCCCAAGCCGAAGAGCATCGGGCCGAGTATTCGGCCTTGGTGGGCGGGCGCGAGCAGGACCCGGTTCCCTCGATGCTCGGCAGCTCCAATGTCCCCGCGGCGAGCCTGTCTCTCAGCCAAGTGCTCGCCGCCCCTTCCCCTCGGCCGTCGGCGGCGTCGCCGTCGCGGCTGCAGCCCATTCCGCGATCTCCGCTGGCTCCGCCCCGCGCAGCGCGGTCCACGTCGCTCATCGGTCGTCAGATTCGGGAGGTGGTCCGGGGCGACTCGGTCGCGCCGTCCGCCCTGCGGGCCCCCGACTTCGAGAGGGCGCCGATCTCTCCGGCTTCGATCGAGATCCCTCCGCCCGCCCCGGTGGTGGGGCCCCCGCCCCCGACCGCTCACCGCGGATGGTTCGGTCCGGTGCTGCAGGGGGCGGGGATCGGGGGGAGCGTGCTCGGGCTGGCCGCTCTCACCTATTTTGTGCTCATCCCGGTGCTGTTTCCGGACCGCGAACCGAAACTCATCATCAAGACCGAGCCGGACGGGGCCATCGTGAGGGTCAACGGGGCCGAGCAGCGGGATCGAACCCCGATCACGATCATCGGCCTCAACCCGAGCACCACCTACCGGGTGAGCTTGGAGCGGGAGGGCTACCAGCCGGTCCAGCAGGAGGTTCAGGTGCCGCCCGACCGCCCGATCCGAATGCAGATTCGGCTACAGCCCGCCGCGGAGTCGGAGCTCGAGGTGCGCTAGCTGCGGAGGAAGGACGCCGATTCGGCGTTTTGGAAGCAAGCCCGGACCTCATCGCCGGTGAGGATTCCGGCGCTCACGAGCAGCTCGACTTCCCGACGAAGGTCCGTCCCGAGCATGTAGGTCGCGTCGGTGTTGATGGTGAACCGGACCCCCCGGTCGAGGAAGGTTCGAAGCACGAACTCCAGCTCGTCGAGTCCGCTGACCGCGCGGGTGTGCAGGTTCGAGGTGGGGCAGACCTCGAGCACCACGCCCTCGCCGTTGAGCACCTTCATCGCCTCCTCGTTGTATGCGGCCCGGATCCCGTGTCCGATGCGGTCGACCCGGAGCTTTCGAACCGCGGCGATCACGCCCTCTCCGGCGGTGATCCGGGTCTCTCCGGTGTGGGCCGTGGCCCGCAGGCCGGCCTCCTTCGCGCGCGCGAACAGCCCGGCGAAGCGCTCCACCGAGCTGGGCTGCAGCTCGAGGTTGTGCTTCTCGGTGCCAGCGAGGTCGATCCCGATGACCCCTCGGTCCCGGTAGCGGATCGCTTTCTCCACGATGATCTCGTTGAGGTCGGCGTCGAACTCGCGGGCGAGGCAGAAGATGAGCCCGCCTACGATGTCGTACTCGAGGCAGGCTCGGTCGAGCCCGCGCAGCGCGGCGTGAATGATGTGGTCGAGGTCGCGCTCACCGCCCAGGTTTCGCTTCATCGGGTTGAAGCGCAGCTCCATCCGCCGGACCCGGGCCCCGCGGTACTCCTTGGCGAAGATCTCGTACACCGCGCGCTCGATGGCGGCCGGACTCGACTGGATGCGCTCCGTCCACTGGTGGAGGATCGCCAGGTAGTCGTCGAGGTTCTTCACTTTGTCCGGGTTCGAGGAGACGAGGTCCACGAACTCGAAGTAGTCCTTCATCGGCAGCTTGAACCCTTGCTCGTGGGCCATCGCCCACAGCACGTGGGGCGCTACCGCCCCCCCAACGTGCAGGTGAAGCTCGGTCAGCCACTCGGGCAGCCCCGGGATTTCGGCGCGCTCCGAGCTGCGCAGGGTGGGTACGGGAATGGGTCTAGGGTCGCTCAATGGGATCTCCGGCGGTTGTGGGCAAGAAGAGCTCGACCCGCTCGAGCGACCGCGCGAGCTCGGGCTCCACGAGCTCCGCGTCTCGGTCGAGGTAGGTCGCGGTGACCGTCACGAGGCGTCGAACGGGCTCGAGCTCGGACCGAAAGAAGAGCGACGACCGCTGCCTCACGACCAGGTTCTGCACGCGATACTTCAGGTGAAGCTCGCCGACCTCGATCGAGCCGCGGTCGTAGCTCGAGAAGTCGAGCCGCTGGACCGTTACGCCCGGCTTGTCTCGCAATCGGTCCACGTCTCTTTGGACCCGCTCGAACGCCTCGGCCGCCGACCCTTCCGCTGGCTCCACGGTCAGGGTCACCATCGGAGCCGCGGCTTCGAGCGGGGGCCGCCGCCAGGTGGTTGCGCCGAGGGAGGAAGCCTCGCCGTCCGGAAACCATGGTGGGGGCAGGGTGAAGGCGATCCCGAGGTCTTCTCGGCGCAGTTCGACCAACGGCGGCTCCGGCGCTGGCGGCGACGCCTCGGTGCAGGCGAGCACGAGCAGCCATGGGACCAGCTGCCGAAGGTTCACGCCGGGCCTCCGGTGCCGGCAGAGCCGCGCAGCATGCCGTGGATGAGTCGGACTCGGCGGGCGAGGTCGTCCCCCCGGCGGCGTCCGAGGATATCGGAGGCCGACAGAAGGGCGAAGAACAGGAGCTCGCCCAGCGCATCGGCGAGGTCGTCAGCGGTCGTCCCGCTGCTGTCGAAGCTCGCGAGCAGCGCGTCGGCGTCGAGACGGCCCTCGGCGTCGAGGCGAAGCTCGGCGAGCAGCTCCCGGTGGGCCCCGCCTTCCTCCTCGAGAAAGGTGTTCACGGCTTTCAGCAGCTCGGCTTGACGTCCGGTCCGCCGGAGGTCGGACATCATCTCGGACAGCGCGAGGCCGTGGATGTGCACCACCTCGCGGGGATCGAGCGTGGCGGCGCCGCTCCGGCTCCCCGACCGGGGCGCGGCGGCCACCGCCACTAGGTTCGTGCGCAGCAGATGGTAGGCCGCCCGGGTCACCTCGAACTCTCCCCGGCCGGTCCGGCGGACCAGCTCGGCGACGGTGGCCTGGGTGGTCAGCGCCCGGAGGACCGCCTCCGCGTCCGCCGGAAGGGACGGGAGCTCGCGGGCGAGCTGGGGGCGGACGGCGTCGAGGGCGTCCAGATCGGCGCCGATTCGCCGCAGGCGGGTATCGGGGCTCCGGATCCGCTGTCGGTACACCCGAAATTCGTCGAAGCGCCGAAGGCTCTCCACCAGGAGCGCCTGGGCGGGCAGTCGCATGGGCGCCGCCGCGAGCGCGCTCTCGTCCGGCTGCCCGACCGTCCACATCCCGCCTTCGGTGGTCAGGACCTCCCCAAACCGCTCGACGACGTAGGCGTAGCCGAGGGTCGCGAGCTCGTCGGCGCTTAGATAGCCTCGCTCCACGCAGGCCCGCCCGACGCCGGCCGGTCCGTCCCTGAGCGCTGCGTGCAGCTGCTCTCGGGTGATTTTGCCCCGGGCGAGAAGGAACGCGCCCAGGCGGGCGTTCGGAGAGCTCGACGTCGCCCACACCACATCGCCCCGGTGAAAGTAGACCGAGCGGTGCACGTCGGACCCCGCCGTCAGCACCGCGGTCTGGGCGCCGCTCGCGAGAAAACCCACGAGGTCGGCGACCAGCCAGCCTCCTGGGCCGAGCGTCCCGGCGGCGATGACCACGCGGGCGTGGCCGAGCAGCTCCCGCCCGGCGCCGTGGTGGTGGCTCCGCAGCACCGCCCAACCAGGCCCCGTGGGCAGGATCTCTGCCGAACGGAGGCGATCTCGTACGAGGTCCCGGGCGGCCCCTTTTTGGGCCCGCACCCTCCCGTCGGGAAGCAGCTCGATGTCGAGCTGCTCGCCCCTCGGCTCGAGTCGCTCGAGCCGCTCGAACGCGTCGGCCGGTCCGAGCGGCGGTTCGGTCACCGGAGCCTCTCGCCGAGCACGACCTCCACCCCTTCGTCCCCGGGGGCGGCCGGGGTAGGTGTGGCCGTCCGGAGGTCGCCCGGGCTTCGGGTGAGGGGGTCGCCGTCGGTGTCGAGGCGGGCCCAGAGGTCGAAGGGTCCTTCGAACGGCATGCCCTGGAGCATCACGTCGCCTGGCCCGACCTCGAACTCGAGGGGAAAGCGAGGGTTTGCGAACCGCTTGGCCGCCACCGGAGGCCCGCGGTCGGGGGCACCCCGCGGCCGCACCGAGAGAAACAGGGTCCCCGACGGGACCTCGCCGAGGTCGGAACCCACGACGAGCCGCCCTCGAATCGCGGCGCCGACGGACGCGACCGGGCTCGGGTCGGCAGGGGCTCCCTGCGCGCTCCGACTCTGGGGGGAGGCGGGGGGCTCGGCCGGGCGCTGCATGGCGGTCGAGGGCGGGGGCGCCTCGAAGGGGCTGAGCTCCTTGGGCGCCCCCTCGTTCATCTTCTTGATGACCACCAGCATCGCCACGAGCAGCGCCGCCGCCAGCAGAAGGTTGGCGACGATGCTCGACCCCGAGGCCCGGGGCTTGACCCTGGTCGCTCGCTCGATTTCGGCCCGCGCTTCGGCGAGCGGATCCGGTCCGACGGTCGGGGCCTCGATTCGCATCGGCGGGGCGACCGGCGAAGGGTCGAGGCCGGCGGCGGCTCGGGCGCCGACGAGCTTCGCTCCGCAGCCGGGGCAAAACCGGGCGCTGCTCGGGACGGTGGTCCCGCAGGAAGGGCACCCCGGCGGGGGCCGAAGCGACGCGCCGCAGCTCTTGCAGAACCGGGCCGACTCCGGGTTGTGGGTCCCGCAGACCTCACAGGGCTTCAGGTTGGTTTCCACCGCGGCCTGCACGCTGCGGACGCTAGCGGAAAGCAGGCAGACCGCAAACCGCAGCTTGACCGCGACGTCGGTGGGCTCGAACGGTGACACCGTGCGAGGTGCATGGCCCCTTCTGCTCGCGGCGGCGATTCCACTGACCTGCCGAGATCGAGGTGAAGAGCGAACGTCGCCCGCGGCACGGGAAGACCCTTCGGGCCTCGTCGCCGAGCTGATCCCGGCTGGCTCACCAACCGATCCGAACCCGAGCACGCGATACGGCCGGATCCGGGCCCTGCTCGAGCAGCCGGTCACCTCCGCCGCGCGGGTTCGGGACCTCCCCGGCCTCGTGCAGCCGGTGTGCGACGACGCGAGCGCCCGGGCCGAGCTGCTCGAGGGCGCGGCCCAATCGGTCGGCGGGGACCCGGAGGTCCAGGCGATCGGCCGACGGATCGCCCTCGACGTCATCGAGTACGTGGCCCAAGTCTGCGGGGGCAGCGGACCCGACGCTGCGCTCGCGCTGCTCGAGGCGACCCGTTCGGTGCTCGGTCCTTCTTCCCGTCTCGCCGTGCTCGAAGCCCGTACGCTCGCCGTCGCCGACCGCCTCGAGCCGGCCAAGGAAGCGGCCGAGCGAGCGGCCGAGAAGGGCAGCACCCACGCGGTGCCCCTGCTCGCCCAGATCGAGGCTCGCATCGCCCGCCGGCAGGGGGTTGGGTACGCGGAGGGCATGCTCGATGCGGCGATCCGCACCGTTTCGGTCGAACCGAACCTCGACTGGCCCGGGATCGACGTCGCCGCGGTGCTCTCGACCCGCGCTCGCCTGCTGCTCGAGCGGGCGCTGTGGAGGGACGCCCAACGCGGCGAATCGGACCGCGACCAGGCGGCGACGACGCTCGAGCGGATGATCGACGGACCGCTGCCGTTCGAGGTTCGTCGGCGCGCGGCCGACCTCCGCTGCTTCGAGGCCGCCGACCGCGGCCAGTCCCTCGAGCCGTGCCAGCGGGCGGCGCGGGTGTTCGGGTCGGCCGGGGCGGCCGCGCTCGCCGACGAGGACGCGGCCGGGAAAGGCGACTTGCTCGCGGCCCGGCAGCGGCTGGCCGAGCCGCTCGACGGCCCGATCATCGTCCTTGCCCGCGGGGATGAGCCGGAGCTGCTCGAGTGGGCCCGCCCGCTGGCTCGGCTGCTCTCCCGCTGGCCAAAGGCCGATGTCGTCGCCGTGGACCGGACCGACGGTCCGAGGGCCGCGGCGGTCGTGAAGCGGAGCTTCGAGCTCGCCGGCGTGAAGCCAAAGGTGTGGGTGGACGGCACCGGACCGAGGTCGGCGGGGGCGGTGTCGTGCGTCGCCGCGCTGCTCGCCGAGCGGCGACGCCCAGCGTCTTGCCCCATCGAAGAAGCGGACGCGCTCGAGTCTCTTCCCCGAGCCGCGCTCGCCATCCTGGTCGGGCGGGACCTCGACGCGGAGATCGACGACCTGAAGCTGTATGAGCACCGAATGCTGCTGTTGTCGTTTCGCAAGAGCTCGATGGGGAGCGAGGGCCTCGAAGCGTGGCTGAAGAACGTCTCCGACGTCTTTGCGCTGTTGCCTTGATCGCGCTCGCGGAGCCCGCGTCCGCCGAGTGCCCGCCGCTTCCGTCTCCGCCGCTCGAGCGGGGGGTGGCGCTCGGGCTGTTCTCCGCCGACCCGGCGTATTCCTACGAAGGACTCGTGGACGAGGTCGCCGCCCTCGGCGCCACCCATCTCAGCCTCGTTTGGGTTTGGTGGCAGGACAACCTGCGCTCGGTCGAGATCGCGCCGCGGCGGGGAGCCTCGGCCACGGAGGCCCAGCTTCGGGCCACCGCCTCGGTCGCCCGGCGACGGGGCCTGAAGCTGACCCTGTTTCCGATCGTGCGTCTGGTTCACAGGGGCCCGAAGGAGTGGCGGGGAAAGATCGCGCCGGAGGACGAGGATCGGTGGTGGCGCAGCTACGGCGCGTTCATCGAGCGGTCGGCGCACATCGCAGCCGAGGTCGGGGCCGAGCGCTTGTCGATCGGCTCGGAGCTTCTGACCAGGGAAGAGCAGCGGGACCGCTGGAGCCGGCTCATCGACCGGCTTCGGGTCGCGCACCCGTCGCTCGAGCTGATGTACAGCGCGAACTGGGACCACCACCGGCCGGTGCGTTTTTGGGATCTGGTCGATGTGGTCGGTCTGACCGCCTATTGGGAGGTCGGAGGCCACCCTCCGGCGCCCGATAGGGTACCCGCCCTCGAGCGGGCTTGGTCCGGGCCGAAGGCCAAGCTGGCGGAGCTGTCCGCCGACATCGGCCGTCCGGTGGTGTTGACCGAGCTCGGGTACCCGAGCCTCGTCGGCGGCACCCGGTATCCCTGGGACGAGACGAGAGAGGCCCCGGTGGACCTCGCCGAGCAGCGGGACGGGTACCTCGCGGCGGCCCGAGCGCTCGGCGGCGAGCCGACGATCCGAGGGGTGTTTTGGTGGAACTGGTTCGGCTTTGGCGGGCCGTCGGACTCTCAGTACACCCCCAGAGGCAAACCCGCAGCGGACGTCCTTCGGTGCTGGTACGGTTCAGGAGCTCACGTAGAGCCCCAGGCAAGTGGCGAGCAGGATCGCGACGAGACCGAGCGCGTGGGCGAGCACGACCGGTCGAAGCGATGACGGCGCCTGGGGCTTTGGTCGCTGCTTCTCGGACCCGAGCAGCGCGCCCCGGCGATCGGGGGGCGCCAGCCGCTCGAGCGCAGCCCGCAGCTCCGACGTCGAGGCCCAGCGGTCGGTGGGCTCCTTTTGGAGGCACCGCTCGATGACGTGCACCAGCGCTGGCGGAGCGTCCGGGCAGCGGGCCAAGAGCGGAGGCGCCGGGGTCCGAAGCACCTCGAGCGCGACGTTGGTGCTCTGCTTCTCGGGCCAGGGTGGCTCCCCGACCAACAGCTCGTAGAGCACCACCCCCAGCGCGAACTGGTCGGCCCGTCCGTCGACCGCCTCCCCCCGGATCTGCTCGGGCGCCATGTAGGCCGGGGTGCCCAGCGAAAGCCCGATTTGGGTGAGTTCCCCGCGCCCCGGGTCCCGGGCGATCCCGAAATCCATGAGCTTCACTTCGCCTTGGTGGGTGAGGAATACGTTCGACGGCTTGATGTCCCGATGCACGATCCCGCGCCGATGGGCCCGCTCGAGCGCGCACGCGACCCCGAGGCCGATCGAGGCCACCGCGGCCGGGGGGAGGGGACCCAGGCGGTCGATCCGGTCGAAGGCGTCTTCGCCCTCGAGGAGCTCCATCGCGATGTGCCGGCCGCCGTCCTCCGTGGCCAGGAGGTCGAGCACCTGGACCACGTGCTCGCCTTGAAGCCGAGCGAGCGCGATCGCCTCCCGCTCGAAGCGGCGGACGAGCTCCTCGTCTCCCCAGAACTCCCGCCGGAGGCTCTTGATGGCCACCGGTCGATCGAGGCTCGGCTGCCGACCCCGGAAGACCTGCGCCATGCCCCCCTCGCCGAGCGGCCCGAGAACCTCAAAGCCGGGGATGTGGCCGGACGGGACCGTGGGCTCGACCACGGGCAGGATCCGGGTCGGGGCCCGCTCGCCTCGATCCTCGGTCTTCACGGCGGTCGCCCCCTCGGAGAGGACGGACGCGTCGAACTCGGGCGGACTGGACCGGTCGAGCACCACCGGCATGTGGAGGGTCTCATCCTCGGCGGCGACCTCCCGCACACCTTGCGCCTCCTCGAGCAGCCCAGCGAAGGCGCCATCTCGGCGCTTTGCCGCCGTGTCGTCCGCTCCTCCCACCGGTCGGGTGCTACCCGAGCCCCCGGCGCCCGGCAATCGCCGCGCCGTCGTCGAGATCGCCGCCAGGGTGGAGTTGAGCGACGTAACGCAGAGTGTTAGCGTGTTCTCTCGTCCGGGGAACCGGCTCGTGGCGGTGTGCTCGGAGCCTGCCACGCGTGGGGGCACGTCGGAGGCGAATGCTCAGACTCAACGACATCGTCCAGCAGGTCCAGGCGTACCATCCGAGCGCCGACCTCGACCTCATTCGGAGGGCCTACGTCTTCTCGGCGCGGGCCCACCAAGGTCAGGTCCGCAAGTCGGGCGAGCCGTACCTCACCCACCCGCTCGAGGTGAGCGGCCTGCTCGCCGACATGGGCCTCGACGAGTACGCGATCTGCGCCGGGATCCTCCACGATACGGTCGAGGACACCGACGCGACCACCGAGCAGATCGCGGACCAGTTCGGTCAGCAGGTCGCCGACATCGTGGATGGGGTCACGAAGCTCAACATCCCGTTCAACACGCAGTTCGAAAAGCAGGCCGAGAACTTCCGCCGGATGCTCGTGGCGATGGCCAAGGACATCCGGGTCATCCTCGTCAAGCTCGCAGACCGGCTCCACAACATGCGGACCCTCGAGCACATGCGGAGGGACAAGCAGGAGGTGATCGCCCAGGAGACCCTCGAAATCTACGCTCCCTTGGCCAACCGCCTCGGCATCTATTGGCTGAAGGCCGACCTCGAGGATCTCTGCCTACGCTACCTTCACCCCCGGGATTACGAGGAGATCGAGAGGCACCTCGAGTCCACCCGCGCGAGCCGCGAGGCGTTCATGAAGGACGTCGACCACACGCTGACCAGGGTGATGGGGGAGGAAGGCCTCTCGTGCGTGGTTCACGGGCGGGTCAAGCACTCCTATTCGATTTGGCGCAAGCTGAAGTCCCAGAACCTGGATTTCGACCAAATCCACGACATCATGGCGTTTCGGCTGCTCGTGGACGACATCGGTCAATGTTATCAGGCCCTCGGCCGGGTCCACCGGACGTGGCGTCCGGTGCCGGGGCGGTTCAAGGACTTCATCGCGATGCCCAAACCGAACGGATACCAGTCGCTGCACACGACGGTGATCGGTCCGGACGTTCAGCGGGTGGAGATCCAGATCCGAACCCACGCGATGCACCGGGTGGCCGAAAACGGCATCGCTGCCCACTGGGCCTACAAAGAAGGCAAACCTCGCACCGACGACGAGGATCAGTTCGCGTGGCTGCGCGAGCTGATGGTGTGGCAACGGGAGCTAAAGGATCCGACGGACTTCATCGCTTCGGTGAAGGTCGATCTGTTCCCCGATGAGGTCTACATCTTCACCCCGCGGGGCGAGGTGAAGGAGCTCAAGCGAGGCTCGACCCCGGTCGACTTCGCCTACCTCATCCACACGGAGGTCGGTCACCACTGCGTCGGCGCCAGGGTGAACGGTCGGATCGTCCCCCTCCGCTACAAGCTTCGAAACGGCGACACCGTGGACATCCTCACGTCGCCTCAGCAGCGGCCCAACAAGGACTGGCTGTCGTTCGTCCGCACCAGCCGGGCGAGAAACCGGATCAACGCGTACCTTCGCGTGGAGGAGCGTCGCCGGGCGGTCGAGCTCGGGCGGGACATGCTCGACAAGGAGGTGAAGCGCTACGGGCGCTCCCTTCAGAAGCTCATCAAGCAGGGCGCGCTCGAGCGAGCGGCCGACCAGAGCCGGTACCCCCGGGGCGAGGAAGTGCTCGCCGCCATCGGCTACGGAAAGGTCCGCCCGCTCGACGTCTTGCGGCGGATGATTCCCGACGAGATCGAGCGCGGTCCGCCGGCCGAGCCGGAGCCCCGCACCGGGCTCGGTCGGCTGATCAGCGGGCTCGCGAAGAAGCGTCAGAGCCAGTCCGGGGTCGTCGTTCAGGGGATCGACGACATGCTGGTGCGCTTCGCCAAGTGCTGCAGCCCGGTCCCGGGCGACGCCATCGTCGGGTATGTCAGCGTCGGCCGGGGCATCACCGTTCACGCGATGGGTTGCGACAAGGTCCTCCATCTCGACCCGGACCGGAGGGTGGACGTCAGCTGGGACGAGAAGGGCTCCGAGCCGCGCCAAGTGCAGCTGCGGGTGCTCACCGAGGCTCGGCAGGGGCTGCTGTCCTCGATGTCGAACGTCTTCTCGGAGGCCAAGGTCAACATCCTCCACGCCAACTGCAAGACGCAGCGCAACGGGCGGGCGGTGAACCTGTTCTTGGTGGAGGTCCGGGACGCGAGCCAGCTTCGGCAGGTGATGCGGGACCTCGACCAGCTCAGCGGTGTGCTCGGCGTCGAGCGGGTCGGCACCTGAAGCAGAGTCATCTATCTCGCCGGGCCTTGGGAATCCGGGTGCGCGAGCAGCCGAGCTGATGTAGCTGCGGGCCACCATGAAACGCCGCTCTATTCAGTCCCCATCCGCGCCCGCCGCCGTCGGCGCCTACAGCCCGGCGGTTCGGGTCGAGGGCCCCTCCGATTGGCTGTTCGTGTCCGGCCAGATCGGCCTCGACCCCAAGACGGGGGCGCTCGTGCCCGGAGGGGTGGGCGCGGAGATCGAGTGCGCCCTTCGAAACCTCGAGGTCACCCTTCATGCCGCCGGCTTTCGGTTCGAAGACATCGTGAAAGCGACGCTGTACCTCCTGGACATGAACGACTTCGCCAAAGCGAACGCCCGCTACGCCGCGTGTTTTCCGGGGCTGGCCCCGGCCCGCTCGACGGTCGCGGTCACGGCTCTACCGAAGGGCGCCGCCTTCGAAATCGACGCGATCGCCGCCCGCTGACGGGGCGTCAGCGCCGAGTCAGGCTTCGCCCCGCGAGCAGGCGGGCGATGGTGTCGGCGGCGTCGGCCGCGCTTCGGTAGGCGGCGTCGAGCCCGAGGCTCCCGGGGAGCACCGCCGGTCCAGCGAGCAGGAGCCGCGGGATCGGGGTAGCCATGCACAGACCGCCGAATCCGGTGACCGGGTCGAGGTCAGGCGAGAACAGCGGGAGTCGCCGCACCGCACCCGGCCGAGGCCGGCCTTCGGAAAAATAGGGAAAGAGCCGCTCGAGCTGGGCTCGACCGTCGACTCCGCCGCTCGAGGTCTCGGACGCCACCGCGACGCTCACTTCGAGATCCACCCTGGGGCCCCCGCTCGGGCCCTCAGCCACCCTGAGCCACAGGGTGCGGTCTTCGGGATGCGAGGGGAGCACAACCGCGGACCGTCCGAGCATCGATGGGAGCGCGTCTTTGTCCACCCGCCACCGGATCTTGGCCAAGAACCCGCGGGGCTCCGCCTGCTGGAGCACGCGAGCCAGCCTCCGACCCGAGGGTCCGGACGACAGCGCGCGCAGGGCGGTGAGCTCTCGGCTCGCGTCGATGAGCACTTCGGTCCGGACGGTGTCCACTCCTTCCTCGAAGGAGATGCGAAAGCCTCTGCGCTCGGGAAAGATCTGATGAATCTTGGCCTCGGAAGGCTCGAAGCCGGCCCGTCTGGCCCTGGCGCCGAGCACCACCGACAGCGGGGCCCCGCCGAGCAGCCGCGGCCCACGGACGAGGAGCCGGGTGGGTCGCGCAAGCTGGGCGAGGCTCGCTCGACTTGGGGCCAGATGGGTCACAAACGGCAGCAGCTTTACGAGGGCCTCGGCCAGCGGAGCGGGCAGCTCCGGCAGCCCGCTCGAGTTAAACAGCTGCGATGCGGCAGCGGCGCGCCGGAGCCGCCGCCGGGCCAGCCAGCCTCGGGGCGAAATCGGCGCGGCCGCGAGCAGCTGTCCGGCCCGCTCGGCCAGCGGCTCGAGCGCGTCGAGTCCGGCGCGAACCGACCGGACGTTCAGACCGAGCACCGCGGCGAGGACCTCGGCCGGGTCCGTCCCCGGGTCGAGCGCGCCCCGCCCGCCGGGACCGAGCAGCCTCAGCCCGGGGACGAGCGGTAAAGCGGTGCGGCGCGCCTCGTCTTGCAGCCCGAGGGCCTCGTGCACGCGTTCGAGGTGGGGCGCGTCGCGCTCGTCGGTCACCCACTCCGCTGGATCGCCCTCGTCCGCCGGCTCGGCGTCGCCCCTGAGCACCCACCCCCGGTACCCGCGGCGCCCGAGCAGGGCGGCGAGGACGAGCGCCGCCGGCCCGTCCCCGACCACGACCGCGTCGACGCTGCGCACCTCAGTCCACGCCGCCGGTCACGGGAGGATCCTCGCCCTCGAGGCCGACCAGCCAAGCGCGAGGGCCGTCGCGGCGGAGCCGTCCCTCGGCCGCCGCGCGGACCACCTTGGGGAGGAGTTGGTGCTCTTCGGCGAGGATCCGCCGGCGGAGGTCATCGCTCGAGTCCTGAGCCCGCACCGGGACCGCGGCCTGAGCGAGGATCGGCCCGCTGTCCACCCCCTCGTCCACGAGGTGCACGGTGCAGCCGGCAAGCTTGACGCCGGCGGCGTGGGCTTGGCCTGGCCCATCGAGCCCTGGGAAAGCGGGCAGAAGCGACGGGTGAATGTTCAGGACCCGGTCTGGGAATCGGGCGAGGAAGGCCGGCCCGAGGATCCGCATGAACCCGGCCAGAACGACCCAGTCGACGCCGCTCGACACCAGGCGGTCGGCGAGCGCCCGGTCGAAGTCGGCTCGCGTCGAAAACCCCCGGTGGTCGAGCACGAACGAGGGGACCCCCGCCCGTGCGGCTCGTTCGATCGCTTGCGCCCCGGGCACGTTCACCGCGACGATTTCGACCCGAGCGGGGCTCAAATTGGCGTCGAGGAGGGCCTGCAGGTTCGTCCCCGAGCCCGACGCGAGCACGGCGACGCGCACGCTCACCGGTACACCACCCGCGGCGCGCCTTCGGCCCAGGGCACGACGTGGCCGACCACCGCGGCCTCCGCGCCGGCCCGTTCGATGACCGCGACCGCGGCCGCTGGGTCCTCGACCACCGCGAGCAGACCGAGCCCCATGTTGAACGTGCGGTCCATCTCCTGCGGCTCCACTGGGCCGAGCTCGGCGATGCGGCCGAAGATGCGGGGCACCGTCCACCGGTCGCGAAACAGCTCGGCCCCGAGCCCGTCCGGGAGCACGCGGGGGAGGTTTCCGGGGATTCCCCCTCCGGTGATGTGGGCGAGCGCGAGCGGGCGGCTGCCGTCGAGCAGCGCGGCCACGACCCCGGCGTAGATCGCGGTGGGGCGGAGCAGGGCGTCGGCGACCAGGGTCGGATCGTCCGGAGCCAGCGGGTCCGTGAACGAGAGCCCCGCCCGCTCGAGGAGCACCTTTCGGGCGAGCGAGAGGCCGTTGGCGTGGATCCCGTGGCTCGCGACCCCCACGATCGCGTGGCCGGGCTGGCATCCGGCGCCGTCCACGATGCGACTGCGGTCGACCACCCCCACCGCGAACCCGGCGAGGTCGTATTCTCCGTCCGGGTACATGCCCGGAAGCTCGGCGGTCTCGCCCCCCACGAGCGCGCACCCCGCTTGCCGGCACCCCTCGGCGATGCCGGCCACGACCCGCCGCCCGACGTCGGGGTCGAGGCGGCCGGTGGCAAAGTAGTCGAGGAAGAACAGGGGGCGAGCGCCGCTGGTCAGCACGTCGTTCACGCACATGGCGACGAGATCGATGCCGATCGTGTCGTGCCGGCCGGTTGCGAACGCGACCTTCAGCTTGGTCCCCACCCCGTCGGTTCCGGACACGAGCACCGGGTCCCCGAGCGCGTCGGCGCCGGGCGCGTCGCGGAGGGCGAACAACGCGCCGAATCCTCCCACCCCCGACAGAACCCCCGGGATCCGGGTTTTTGCCGCGAGGTCCCGGTAGTCGCCTACGAGGCGATCGGCAGCGTCGATGTCCACACCGGCGTCGCGGTAGCCGATGGGCGGCCGGGAAAGAGGCATGTCGCGAAGGAGCGCGGGCTGCCCGGCCTGGTCAAGGGCCATCGGCGGCGGATCGGACGGAGCCGACCGGACCACTGCTCGAAATGTCGCGTGGAGGACGCACGGCGGCGTGGTACTCCGCGTCGGGCGTTGGGCAAGAGTCGAGTCCAGATCTTGGAGATCAACCCTGAGCATCCGGAGCCGCATCGCATCCGGCAAGCCGTGGCCAAGCTCGAGTCCGGTCAGAACGTGGTCTACCCGACGGACACGATCTACGGCCTCGCCGCCGGCGTGGACCACCGGGCGGCGGTGGAGCGCCTCTATCGGCTCCGAAAGCTCGACCGGAGCAAGCCGCTGTCGCTCGTCTGCGCCGACTTGAGCGAGGTGTCGCGGTACGCGGTCGTGGACAACGACTGCTTTCGGGTGATGAAGCGGGTTTTGCCCGGTCCGTACACGTTCATTCTCCGCGCGACGAAGGCGGCGCCGCGGCTCGGCCAGAGCAAGCGAAAGACGGTGGGGATCCGCATCCCCGCCCACCCGGTGGCGCAGGCCCTCGTGCAGGCTCTCGGGGCTCCGCTGCTGTCCACCTCCGGTCTCGGAGACCCCGGCGCCGATCTCTCGGACCCCCTGAGCCTCGCCGAAGCCTACGCGGGCACCGAGGTCGACCTGGTGCTCGACGCCGGCATCCTCCTCGGTGTGCCCTCGACGGTGGTCGATTGGTCCGGCGACGGGCCGGAGATCGTTCGCGAAGGAGCGGGCGACGTCGCCGCCTTGGCCTGATCGAGCGTGCCGCACTGGCGGCCCTGCTCGAGGCGAGGGCGAACCTCGACAGGCCCGAGCGCTGTGGTAGCTTCCGACACCGTGGATGGCCGGGTCGAGTCCGAGGAGCGGCTGCCGCGAGACTACGGCAAGTACCGATTGACCCGACGCATCGCCACCGGGGGCATGGCGGAGCTGTTTTTGGCCCACCGGCACGACGCGCCCCTGTCTCCGCTCGTCATCAAGCGGATCTTGCCCCACTTGGCGTCGAGCGACGGGTTCGTCTCGATGTTCCTCGACGAGGCCCGCATCGCGGCGAGCCTGTCCCATCCGAACATCGTCCGGATCGAAGACATCGGGCAGGTCGAGGGCACCTACTACCTCGCGATGGAGTACGTGCACGGCGAGGACATCCGCTGCATCTACAACAAGGCCTACCAGCTCCAGCGGAGCCTCCCGTTGTCCCACTCGATCCAGGTCGTGGCCGACGCGGCTCGCGGGCTGGCCCACGCCCACCGCGCCACGAACTTCGCCGGCCAGCCGATGCACCTGGTGCACCGGGATGTGTCTCCCCAAAACATCCTCGTGACCTATGACGGCCATGTGAAGGTGGTGGATTTCGGCATCGCCAAGGCGGCTGGGAAAGTCGCACAGACCCGCGCTGGGGTGCTCAAGGGCAAGTACAGCTACATGTCCCCCGAGCAGGCCCTCGGCGAGGATGTAGACCACCGAACCGATCTATTCGCGCTCGGCATCATCCTCTACGAGACCACCACCGGGACCCGCTTGTTCAAGCGCGCCAACGAGCTGTCCACCCTGCAGGCGATCATCAAGGGTCAGTTCACCCGGCCGAGCGAGGCGCTGCCTGGGTACCCCGCGGAGCTCGAGCGGATCCTCATGACCGCGCTCGCGAGGGAGCCCGAGGCTCGTTTCCAGAGCGGGGAGAGGCTCGCCGACGAGCTCGAGCAGTTCCTCGACGCCTCGCGGCTTCGGGCGAGCCGCCGGGACATCGCCAGCTTCATGGCCGACCTCTTCGCCGACAAGCTGGCGGAGGAAGAGGGCAGCGGTGAGCCGTCCGTGGCCGACCCGGCGCTCGTTCGGGAAGAGCTCGGGAACCGGCCGGGGCGGTCGGCGCAGGCCCGCCTCGAGACCGAGCTGGCCCAGAGGCGGCGGCGGGCGCCGGAGCCAGACGACGACGATCTCGACGCGACGAAGATCGAACGAGACACCGACCCCGCGCCCCGAAAGGGCGCCGACGAGGCCAACACCGTCGCGGTCGTCGCTGCCTACCGGGCTCCCGCGCCCCGCGGCCCAACAGCCATTCTCGATGACTCCGATCCGCCGTTTTCCGGAAACGATGGGCCAAAGTACGCCGACCCCACCGAGCGGATCCGGATGCGGAGCTCCGACCCCGAGCCGCTCGTTCGGCCGGTCTTCGATCCGCCCCGGTCACCGGCTCGGCGCCCCCCCGGGTCGGTGCTCCTGGTCTTGGCGGTGGTCGCGATGGCCGCCGGCGGGATCTCTCTGTGGGCGCAGCGGGGGCAAGAACCCGCTGCGCCTACCCCGGTGCTGGCGTCGATCCGGGTGTTGACCGAGCCGAACGCCGAGGTGTTCGTGGATGGCGACCCGGTAGGCACCGCCAACGGGGAGGGGCGAGCCGGCCCGTTCGAGGTGCCGGCTGGTGGCCGCCTGCTCCGGGTGGTGCACGGCGACCTGCGGTTCGACCGCCAGCGGGACCTCGAGATCGAAGCCGGAGGGCGCTACGAAGTGGAGATTCGAGCCCGCCAAGGGTTCCTCGTGCTCCGGGTGGCCCCTTGGGCTCGGGTCACCGTGAACGGCAAGGCGATGGGCTACACCCCGCTGCCTCGCATCCCGCTGTACGAGGGCGTGCACGAAGTCACGCTCGAGAACCCAGATCTCGGGGTGCAGAAGCGGCGAAACGTTCGGGTGATCGCGGGGGAGGAGAGCTTGGTGGAGGAGGTCTTCTCCGAGAGCGAGGCCTCTTCGACGCAGACCCAGCGATCCGGCTCACAGCGGTAGCCCTCGAGGCAGTCTTCTTGGCTCCGGCACGGGAAGGGGTCGCCTTCCGGCCATGGTTCGAGGCACCCGAACAGAGCGAGGCCGAGCGCGACGAGCGAGCGCCTCATCCCCCGCCTCCGAGCCAGCCGAGCAGCAGCCCGCCCACGACCGCCGCCGCCCCCGCGCCGATGAGCACGCCGCCGGCCAGAGATTCGCGCTCCGCCTGCTCGCGCCGGGCCTCATGTTCCACCTGGGTCAGGGCCCCGCTTCGCGCGAGCGTCGAGGCCTGGGTCGCCTGCGCGACCAAACGCAGCGCCACTCCCACCCCCACGGCGAGCGTGCCGCCCGCCCCGGTCGCCCACGCCACCGGGGTCAGCGCCGAACCGGCCGGTGCGACCGCGTCGAGCGCCCGAACCACCACCGCCGGATCCGTGCCCTCGGCGATGCCTCCTAGACCCCGGCCGCGATCGAGTCTTCGCAATCGTAATTGACGTCCCCTGCGCTCGACCAGCACGACCGCGTCCACGCCGGAGCGGCTCGCCCACTCGTCGAGGATCCGTTCGCCCACGCCATCGACCGCGTCCAGCGATACGAGTCCGGCGAGCACGGCCCCCGCCGCCGGCTCGAGGACGAGCTCGATCACCAGCCCTTCGGTCAGCGGGTGGGACTCATCGATCCGCTCGTAGCCTTCGGCGTCGGCCACGACCCGGGCCGGCCCCGGCGGAGCCACGGCGGTGCAGGGGGCGCGCTCGCACGCCGGTCGTCCGTCGAGATGCACCCGCGCACCGGGAGGCGTGGTCCGGATCGTGACGGGGACCCCCGGAGGCAGGGGCGCGGCCTCGACCCGTGCTCGAAGCTCCGGACTGAACCTCCGCGGGGGGTCGATCGGCCCGTGGCGGGCGGCGAGCCGCTCGACCGCCGTATCGACCGCCTCCGAATCCCGGCGGGCGTGGGCCACTTCCGCCTCGAGCAGCCAGCGGTCCCGGTCGAGCGGGTGGGCCTCGGGCAGGCCGAGAACCGGCTCGAGCGCGCGTTCGGCCTGCTCTAGAGCAAAAGCCGCTCGGTCCACCAGCAAACGGGCCAGCGCGGATTCCGCCCGGCCGAGGGCGCGTTTGGCCCGAGCGAGCGACCGAGCGGCGGGCGAGGGGGACGGAGGATCGAGGGCGGGCTCGGCGGCGGGGACCGGTCCGTCGAGCTCGGCGCGCACCAAGGCGCGGAGCTCCGCCCTGTCCGGGGGGTTGCCAATGACCCCGACCGCCGTCGCCGGCGCGGATGGAGCGAGCGCGAGCAGGACCGCGAGCACCATGGCCGAACAGTGCCCGGTGCCCGCTCCGTTGTCCTCATCGCGGCGTGGGGGTCACCGGTCCCGCAGCGAAACCTCCGCCCCGACCGGCTCGCCGTCCTTCGTGTGGGTGAGCCGCTGGGCCGGGTAGATCCCACGGTGGCCGCACAGAAGGTAGGAGATCGCGCCCACGACGACCACGTGGGGCATCACCGAAGCTCCGAGCAGCTCGACGGCCATGATGGAGAGGGCCAAGGGGGCGTTGGCGGCGGTCCCGAACACCGCGGCGAGACCCACGGCGGCGCCGAGCGCGACCGGGACCCCGAGCGGCTCCGAGAGCGCGGACCCGAGGGTAGCGCCGACGAAGAACAGCGGCGTCACCTCGCCGCCGAGAAAGCCGGAGCCGACGGTGAGGGCGGTGAAGAGGATCTTGAGAGCAAAAGCGTAGGGCTCGGGGTGGGTCTCGAAGGCGGCCACGATCTGCGGGACGCCAAGCCCCAGGTACGCGCTGGTGCCGAGGGCCTGCCAGAGGAGCACCACCACCAGTCCGCCCGCGGCCATGCGCAGGGGCAAGCGGCGCAGGTGCCGCTGCCCTTGCCGCTTCACCCACCCGGTGACTTCGATGAAGGCGATGGTCGCACCGGCCACCGCAACCGCAAAGACGAGCCAGATCAGTAACAGCCCCGGCGTGAGCGGGACCGCGGGGGGGCTCGGGTAGCGGACATGACCGACGCCCCAGGCCGCCGTCGCATAGTCTCCGACGACCGAAGCCACGATGGCCGGCACCAAGAGGCGGCTCTCGATGCGACCGAGGACGAGGAACTCGAGCGCAAACACCGCGCCGGCCACCGGCGTCCCGAACACCGACCCGAAGCCCCCGGCCACCCCGGCCACCAGCATCGGACGGCGCAACGAAGAGGGGAGCCGCAGGCCGAAGAACAGGTTGTCGGCGAGGCTCGCGCCCATTTGCACCGCCGTGCCTTCCCGACCGGCGCTCCCGCCGAAGAGGTGGGTGAGGACGGTCCCCACGAGCACCATCGGGGCCATCCGGAGCGGCATTCGAGGCCCCGGTTCCCAAACCCCGCTGACCACGAGGTCGCTGGCCGACGCGATCTTGGCCCCGAGGCGCTCGTAGAGCAGGCCGAGCAGAAAGCCCGCGACCGGCAGCGCGTACACCAGCCCATCGAACCGGACCCGGGTCGCGGTGGCGGCGTCGAGGAGGGCCAAGAACAGCGCCGATGCGGTGCCGGCCACGAGCCCGACCGCCGCTCCCAGCGTGACCCATCCGGCCCAAGTGCTCGATTGTCGCACGCTTGTGTCGATAGCTCGTTCCCTGACCTTGTCAACCAACCCGGGCCCGTCCATCGTGGTTTGGGGGATGACTTGGTAGCGACCCGCTCCCACACCGACGTTTTGGAGACGAAGCTCTCGCGCGGCGCGTCGCTGCCTGCTCGAGACGCTGGTGCGGTCGCGGTCTTGCCGGAGCGATTCGGCTCGCTCGACGGCATCCGCGCCCTCGCCATCCTGGCCGTCCTCTGGCACCACACCCCCGGCGTCTACGGCCTCTTTCCGGGGAGCAACCGAGGTTTCCTCGGTGTGGACATGTTCTTCGTCCTGAGCGGATTTCTCATCACGACCCTGCTCATTCGGGAGCGAAGGCGCCTCGGCGGCATCAGCCTGCGCGCGTTCTGGGCCCGCCGCTCCCTTCGAATCTTTCCGGTCTACTACGTCTTTCTCGCCGCCATCACGAGCGTCGCCGTCGTCCTTGGGCTCTCCGGGGCGACCGAGCTGCTCGAGGCGCTCCCGGCGCATCTTCTCTACCTGTCGAACTTCGCAACCCAACGCGGTCCGGCCCTCGACCACCTCTGGTCGCTCGCCACCGAGGAGCAGTTCTATCTCGTTTGGCCGCTCGTCGAAGCCTACGCGGGGCCCACACTGCGCATGCTCCTCCTTGCCGCCGCGATCGGGGCCAACGTCGTCTGGGCGACGCGGCTCGGGCTCGAACCGAACCTCGAGATGTACGATCTCGAGATCGGCCAAGCGACGTACCTGCCCATTCTGCTTGGCGTCGCGCTCGCGCATGGCCTCGATTCAGCCGGAGTCCGTCGCGTTTTGTTCCCCCTGTTTCACCCTCGGTTTGCCTCGCTGGCCTGGCTAGGCATCCTGCTCTTTGGCACCTTTCTGTATCCGAGCGACCTCCAGGGGATACCGAGGATAGCGATTCAGGTCCTGATGGCCGGATTTCTCGGAGCATGCGTCATGCAACCCAAGCACGTGCTGTCCGGCTTGCTCGACGCTCGCCCACTCGTTCTCATCGGGACCGTATCCTACGGAATGTATCTATTTCATATGGCAGTGTTCGGGGGGCTGCAGAAGGTCGAATCTCGATGGCTGGGGGAGGGCGGGCTCGGACCGCTCGGCTTCGTCGTGATCGGCTCGCTGCTGACGTACGTCGTCGCGGCGATGAGCTTTCGGTGGTTCGAGACCCCGCTGCTTCGCCTGAAGACCCGCTTCGCACGAGTGTAGGCTCGGGCCGGCTCAGTCACCGACCCGCAAGCGCGCGATCAGGCTGAACGTCCACGCGTCGAGCCCGGGCAGCGCCGCGGCCGCCCGGTCGCCGAGCAGGTCGCGACCGACCGAAAGATATCCCTCGAGGGGTCCAAACAGCTCCCAACCCACGGCGCCTTCGAGGGTTGTCACGACGTCGTCGTCCGCGGCCACGTCCCTTTGAAAGCGATACGCGCGGGCCCCGAGGATGAGTCGGTCGAGCTCGGCCCGAACGTACCCGTGGAGGAGGTAGCCCTCCCTGCTGCCGTCTCCGTCAAAGCCTAGCGCGTAGGTGAAGCCTGCTCCGATATGCAGGTGCTCTTCGTACCAAGAGAGGACGCCGGTGACGCGATCGGCCCTCGACGAGCCGGCCCCGCGGGACCCAATCAGGTAGCCGGCAACGACGTTCAGGGCTTCCCCAAAGCCGAACGGGGCCAGCGGAGTGAGGCGGAGCAGCAGCTCCGTGGTCTTCCCGCGGTTCAGTTCCCGGCTTCGATAGCTCTCTCCGGAGTAGATGCCCGCGCCCGCCTTCCCGAGGCGAAACGGGAGCTGGCCGGTCACCGTCGCCCCGGCGTCGGCAGGAAAGAGGAGGTCGAACCGCTCGTGGGGTCCCATGCCTATCGCCCGCAGCCCCTCACTCAACTCGACCTCGGGCTGGGCGAGCGTCTGGACCACGCCGGCCTTCACCTGCACCCGGTCGAAGGCCTCGTATCCCACCCAGGCCTCGCGGATGCGGAGAATGGTCGAGTCCCCGGCGACCGCGAGCAGGCCGGCCTCGTCCGCGCCTGCGGCCGCCTCGAGCATGACCCGGGCGGTCACCGGGCCTAGCTCGACGTCGAGCCACGCGAGCGTCCGCTCGAGGTCGAACTCGTGAAACCATTCTTCGGAGCCGCCGTCCTGTCCGGCGGGGAAGAGCTGAAACCGGTAGACGGAAAAGATCTCGAGGGCGGGTCGAAAAGTGAGCCTCGGTGAAGACTCGAGGTCGTCGGTGGACAAGAGGACGGCGGTGCACGCCAAGAGGACGGATGACATTCGGGTTACTCCAAGAGGTCGGGGAACTGGGCCGGAGGTGGGTTTCCGAGGACGGCCTCGACCTCTGGGCGGGGCTGGTCGGTGAGGCGCGGCCGAACCCCGAGCATCGGGTCTCGGCCGACGAGCCGGCGAAATCGAGGCCAGTCCGTCGCGACCACCGCGGCGTAGTCGATCGCGGCGGCAACCTCGCCTTCGACGAACGCCTCCCGGTCCTCGGTGAAGATGGCGGCGAGCCGCTGGGCCGGCTCCGCGGTCACCGCGTTGGGCGTAGCGTGGTTTCGGGCCAGCATCCGGCCGAGTCGGTCGGCGAGGACTTCGATGTTTCCGGGGTCTCCCCGGCGGGGATTGCCGATCATTCGCCGGACCCGCAGGTTCTTCTGGGCGTCGGATTCGAGGCGGACCTGCACCGGAAGACCGAGCCAGAACGTGGCGCCCCAAAGCGGCTCTGCATCGGGACGGGACCAAAGGGCGTGCGCGGTCTGAATGATCCGCTCCTGCACCGAGCGGTAGAAGCGCGCGGGCGGCCGCCAAGCGGCGGTGGCGCTGTCGATCAGCTCCTTCATCTCGATCACCACGTCGTCGCCGGGGTCGTCCGTGGGCCCTTCGATGAGCAACTGAAGGCGGATTCGCGCCCAGCTCGCCACCCCGGTGCCGAGCTCGCGAACGGCGTCCTTCAACCGAAAGTACTCGGCTGGAGGCGGTGCCAGCAGGGACGAGCGGTACCGGTCGAGGGCGGCGGGCAGGGCCTCGACTGCGAACTCGGGTAGGTCGAGCCACACCGTCTCCGGGTCTTCGGGGTCCGGACCGCGCACGAAGCGGCGGCTCCCGGCTTCGACCCGGGTGAGAACCGAGAGCTCCCTTCGCCCGGTGAGATCGCGCTGCCCTCGCTGAAAGAGATCCTCGTAGTGTACGCTGCCTGCCGCATCGCCCACCCGAAATCGGGTCAAGCCGTCGGCTTGCCTCTCCATCTCGGCAAGGTAGGCGGCGGCGGCGGCGGCGACGACGGGGGCGCCGACCGCGCTGGGTTCGTCGTCAGGGTTCGCGAGCCACACGGCGAGGACCAGCCCGACGGTCAGGCGCCGGAGGTCCCAGTGATAGGGATACAGGTCCGCGGAGTCGAAGTCGTTGGGCTCGACGGCGAGGCTCCCGTCCGCGGCGAGCAGCAGACCGAAGTTTTCGGGGTGGGCGTCGCCCATCGACAAGACGAACACGTCGTCGGCAGCAAACCGGGTCCGGGAGGCCGAAAGCTCCCCGTTGGCGAAGTCCGCAGCGAACACCGGGACCGTGCCCCGATAGAAGTCGTACAGCCCCCGCGCCATTCTCGCGAACTTCCCCTCCATGAGGGCGGGGCGGGTCCGAAGCAGGGTGATTTCGGCTTCGGCGAGCGTGGTCGCGATGTAGGCTGTGCGCAGATCGTCATCGGCCTCGGCGCACGCGAAGGCAGAGGCCAACAAGGGCACCCAAATCAGGCGCCGGGTCACCGGGGCGAGGTCTCGCTCCGTGGCACGGATGGAAACCAGCGAGGGCCGGTGTCACCAAGGCATGACCACATCGCCTCGTGAATGCCTTTGTATTGCGGGGAAACGGCAGCAGGGTGACGTTCCTGAGAACGGACGGACCGTTTGGTTGTCGGCCCGGGATCGAATCGCTACGGCTTGGCCATGCCGAGATTCCTCGAACGAAGTCTTTCTGGAAGTGCCCTTCTCCTGTGCTGTGGTCTCGCGTGCTCGGAGAGCACGGATACATCGCCCGACCAGGGAGGGGTCGGGGCGGACGCGGCCGCCGACACCGGTCCGGTGCCGCGCGATGCAGGCCCCGATGGCGGCACGGTCACCGACGACGTCATCGCTTACTCGGGCGGCGTGCTCGAGCAGAACTTCGACGGGCTGGCTTCTGAACCCGAGTTCCGAGCAGGACCTGCTCGAGTTGCTGGAGGGGCGAGGACCGTTTCGATTCGCCGACCTCCGGATGCTGCCGGCGACCGGTATGTCCGGATGGTTCTTCGGCAATCCGGAGGGCAGCGCCGAGTCCACCGAGTTTCGCGCCCACGACGGGCGGAGGGCAGGAAACGCCGGCCGCGGCGTGATCTCCTTTGGCACCGACGGGAGCCCCGACCGGGCGCTCGGCGCGCTCGCCACCGGCAACCAGATCGGGCGCTTCGGCGTCGTGCTCGTCAACGCCGGGGACAACCCGCTGAACCGGATCACGGTGGCGTTCACCGGCGAGCAGTGGCGCCGCGGCAACGTGAGCGAGCGAAACACGCTCCGCTTCGAGTACGGACCAGGGAGCAGCGTCGATGCCGACGGGCTGCTCGCCGACTCGGACCTCGACGTCCGGTCCCTGAACACCTCGACCGAGGCCACCGAAGTCCCCCTCGACGGCAACGCCCCCGAGAACCAAGTCCGCCTGGAAAAGACGCTCCCGGTGGTTTGGAACCCGGGTATGTCGATCGTCCTCCGGTTCACCATCGACGACCTCTCCGGGCAGGATGACGGTCTTGCCATCGACGACTTCCGGTTTTCGGCCACCGCTGGCGGCGAGGACGCCGGTAGCGAAGACGGGGGCGACATGGGCATGCAGGACGTCGGTGCGGATGCGGGACCGGATGCGGGACCGGATGCGGGTCCCGATGACGTGGGTCCCGATGACGTGGGTCCCGATGACGTGGGTCCCGATGACGTCGGCGCGTCCGACGGCGGGGCGGGACCGGTGGAACTGCTCACCGATGGGAGCTTCGAGAGCTTGGAAGGGGTCTATGCGACCGGAGCCAGGATCGGGCAGTGGCTCGCCCTCCGCACCGTCGCCGGCGCGCAGGTCTTGACCGCAGCTGCCGCCGGAGTCCCGCCCGCCGACGGCGCGGCCATCTTCGCCTTCTCGAGCTACGAGACCGCGAGCGGGGGCTCCTCCGGTTTTGGGGACAACCGGCTCGACGCGTGCATCGCGTTCGATTCGGCCCGCCCGCTTCGCCTCGGGTACCGCTACTATGTCGGCGCGGACGCGGTGAGCAATGACATGAGGATTCGCATCAACCCCAACTTCTACGCGTCGCTCCAAGATTGTGAGGATGACCTTGCCGCCGACGAGACCGGTCGCCGCCTCACGGGCAACTGGTTCAACGCGGACTGGGATGTGCGCGCCAGTGCAGCGGGCGCGACCCCTCGCGCCTGGACCGCCGCCACCGACGCCACCCACACCGGAGGCGGGCCGTCAGCCGGTCCGATGGTCTACGCGCCGTCCGACTACCCGACCGGAGCAGCGGCCGTGCGCATCAGCGTCCGCGCGCGCGATGACGACTTCCCGAACGACAACACCCGCAGGCTGTACCTCGACGCGCTCTCCGCCGCCCAGGACTGACCATAGCCTGGGGCTCGGCCGCCCGGCGTGGCATGGTGCGCGCCGTGGCGAGGCGAGGCGAGTTGAGCCCCGGTCTGCCGTCCGCGCTCCGGGCCGAGCTCGGTTCGGACCGTGTGGTCGATGAGGTTCCGCTGCTCGCCGCGCTCTCGGCGGGCCCATACGGGGCGGAAGGGGACCTGCCGGCGGCGGCGGTGTGGCCTCGCTCGTCCGACGAGGCTGCCCGGCTGATGCGGGTTGCGTACGAGCATCGGGTGCCGGTGGTTCCGCGGGGGGCGGGGACGCGATGGGTCCGCGGGGCCGAGGCGGTCTCCGGCGCGATGCTGGTCTTCACCACCGCGATGAGGCGGATCCTCGGTATCGACTGGGAGGCGTCGATCGTTCGAGTCGAAGCCGGCGTGACCGCGGCCGAAATCGACCGCCTCGCCGCCCCTCAAGGGCTTCGCTCCCCGATCGTGCCCCGCGGCCCGTCCACCGTTGGGGGGGCGGTGGCTTCCGGGGCCCCGCTCCCGTATGGCGACGGGTCGCTCGATCGGTACGTGCTCGGCTCGACGACGGTCTTCGCCGATGCAGAGGTGGTGGACTCGCCTCTCGGTCGGTTGGGCTACGACCTGCGCGGCCTCGGGCTCGGGGCGGAGGGGACCCTAGGCCTTCACACCGAGCTCACGTTGCGCCTGCTGCCGCGGCGCCCGGTTCGACGGTGGCGCACCTTTCATCGGGACATCGCGACCGCGGTAACCGAGCTCCTGGCGTGGCGCGACCGCCCGGTGCAGGACGCCCTGCTGTTCGACCGGGTGGAGGGCGGTTTGTTCGTCGAGGTCGTCGCCGACGAGGATGTCGTCGGGGCGCCCCCAGAGGCAGAGCCGTCGAGCCTAGGCGAGCCCTGGTCCCCGCTTCGCGCCGCCGCGTTTGGGCCGGGATGGTGGCCTGGTCCGAGCATCCAGGTGCCGCCGAGCCGGCTCGCGCCGGTTCTCGAGCGGGTTTTGGCCATCGCGGCCGCCCAGAAGCTCGAGCTCGTCCGCATCGCCGACCCGACCGGCGGAATCGACAGCTGGTTTCGGCCCGGCCCCGGCCTTCGGGTGGACCTCGACCGCGCTGTGCTCGAGCTCGCGCTCGCCGAGGGCGGCGGCCCCCGCGGCGGGGTGGGGCGCCGCTACCCGTGGGCGCTCCCAGCGGAGCCAAAAGACCGTTGGGCGGCGATGCGGGCCGCGGTCGACCCCGAGGGCCGCATGAACCCGGGCTGCCGGAGGGCCGAATGATCCCGACGTACCGGCCGCGGAGCGGCAAAGAGCTCATGGAGGCGATGAAGGACTCCGCGGTGGGGGGGCGGACCGTCGCCATCGAAGGGGGCGGGACGAAGCTCGGCTGGCTCGGGCATTGGGCCCCAGCGGAGGCGAGAATCGAGACGAGCGGGCTGCGGGGGCTCATCGAGCACCCGGAGGTGGACCGCCGCATCACGGCCCGCGCGGGGACCCCGTTCTCCGAACTCGAGCGTCTTCTCGCGGAGCGCCGCCTGCGGATTCCTTTCGATCCCCCGCGCGGCGACGGGGACGGCGCCACCCTCGGCGGGCTGTTCGCGAGCGACGACGCCGGGCCAGGGCGGCTCGCCCACGGGAGCCTCCGCCAGCTCGCGCTCGCCGTGACCGTGGCCGGGCCGGACGGACGCCTCGACCGACTGACCGACGGGCTGCTCCGCCTGCACGCCGGGGCCTTCGGGACGCTCGGCGTCATCCTCGAGCTGACGCTGCCGCTCGTGCCCGAGCCGGAACGGGAGCTGACCGTGCGGGCGCCGATGTCCCTGCTCGCCGCGGCGCGGCGGTCGGAGAAGCTCTCTCGACTGTCCCCGACCGCGATCACCCACCAGGAGGAGGCGCTGTGGGTTCGCTTCGAGGGACCGGCGCCGATGGTCGAAGCTCGGTCCAAGGCGGCCGAGGCCGAGCTCGGCGATGGGGCGGAGCGCCTCGAGGCGTCGGCGAGCCGGCTCGAGTGGCGGCTCGCGACCGAGCGGCGGCGAGGTGGGGCCGGCGAGACCACCGTGGCCGCGTTTTGTCGTCCGACCGCGCTTGCGGCTTTGGCGGCGCGGGCCGAGCACATCGCCGCACGGGACGGTGTCCCTCTCCGCGTCATCGCGGACCCGGGGCTCGGTTTTCTGCTGCTGCACTTCGGGGCGGGATTTCGCGCCTTCAACGAGCTTCGGCTTCATGCTCGAGAGCATGGAGGCGACGTGACGATGCGGGACCGGCCCACCGGCCTCGAGTCCGACTCGGACCCTCCGAGCGAGGCGACGCAGGCCATCTTGCGGGCGCTCGACCCGGTCGGCCGGTGCAACCCGGGCCTCTTCACCGGGACGCCGAGGTCCCGATGAGCTCCGACGCAAAGGAGGCCGTCGCCGCGTGCACCGGCTGCGGGCTCTGCCTGCCCAGCTGCCCCACCTATGCGCTGTGGGGCGATGAGCTCGACGGCCCAAGGGGCCGCCTCCGCCTCGCTGGCCAGGTTCTGGACGGCGCCCCCTCCGACGCCGCCCGCACCCGGCTCGATCGCTGCCTCGGCTGCCAGGCCTGCGTCGAGGTCTGCCCGGTGGGGGTGCGCTACGACCTCGCCCTCGAGTCGGCGCGGGCTGCGCTCGGCCCGAAAGACGAGCGCCAGCGCCGGTGGCTGCGGGTGCTCTCCGACCGCCGGTTCGCACCGGTCGCCGGGAGCAGGCTCGGGTCGCTCGCGGCGTGGTGGATCCGGCGCCTGGGCCGAACCTGGCTCGCCCCCCTGTGGCCCCGGCGGGGCCGGCCCCAGCCGCTCGGGGCGGGGCCGACAGCCGGCCCAGTTCGGGCCCGGGTCACGACCTTCGACGGGTGCTCGGCGGCGCTCGTGCCCGAAGTGGCGACCGCGGTCGGCGCTGCGCTGGCTGCGGAGGGGGTGAAGGCCACCGCGGCGGTGGGCGTCGGCTGCTGCGGGGCCATCGACCGAGCCGCGGGCGAAGCGGACGGGGCGCGAGCGAAGACGGCGGCATTGGCCGAGCGGCTCTCGGGCGAGGAACCGGTGGTGGTCCACTCCACCGGCTGCACCCGGCACCTCCGGTCGGCGGCCCGGCTGTTCTCCGAGGACGATCCCCGCCGAGCGCCGGTCGCGGCGCTCGCCGGCCGGGTGGGCGATTGGATCGAGATCGTGGACCAGCTCGGGCCGGTCGCTCCGCTCGACCCCCTCGAGACCCGTGCCATCTGGGGCGATCCCTGCTCGCTTCGCCGTGGAGGCGTCGCCGCGGCGGCGGTACAGCGCGTCCTCGGTCGCATCGCCGGCCTCGATTTCGCCGCGCCGGTCGGCGCGGGAGGGTGCTGCGGGGGGCCTTTGCCGTTCTCCGCGTTCGAGCCCGGGGTCGCCGCGGCGGTGGCGCAGGTCCGGCTCGCCGAGATCGACCGATCCGGGGCCGATTTTGCGGTCGTGGCCGATCCGGGGTGCCTCCTTCAGCTCGACCGCCACCGCCGGACGGGGCTACCGGTCGTGCACGCAGCCGAGCTGTACGCCGCCCAAGTGAGGAGGACCCCATGAGCCACCCGGAGTGGATGAACCTGGCCCACCGCCAATTGCAGTGGCTCGAGGCCCACCGGCACCCGGCTCTCGACGCGGTGTTCCTCACGCTCACCGGGCTCGGCAGCGAGCCGGTGCTGATCCTCGTCGTGGCGATCGGCTATTGGTGGCTCGACCGGGGTCGATTCGCCCGGGCCGCGGGCATGCTCGTCGTGGCGGCGCTGCTGAACACGGGGCTCAAGGGGTTCTTTCTCGAGCCGCGACCGGCTGTGATCCACGTGCACGCCACCGGCGGCTGGTCCTTTCCGTCCGGCCACGCGCAGGTGGGGGCGGCGCTGTGGGGTTGGCTCGCCCACGAGATCGGGGGGAGGTCGGGGGCAGCGGCGGCGCTGTGGCTTCTCGCCGCGCTGGTGTCGATGTCTCGGCCGTACCTCGGGGTCCACTACCCCCACGACGTCGTCGCCGGGTTCGCGCTCGGAGCGGCGCAGGTGGCGCTGTTTGCGACGTGGCGGCGGCGGGGTCCCCGTGCTCCGGCGTGGCTCCGCGGTCCGGGGGCGGTGTTGATCGGGGCTGGGCTGCTGACCTGGTTGGTGCTCTCCACCTTTCACCCCTCCGTGCAGACGCTCGGGCTGAAGCTCGCCGGCGCGGGGACCGGCCTCGCCCTCGGGGTCTGCTGGTGCAGCCTCCCCGTGCCCGGCGCCGCGCTCCACCGCGCGTGGCTGCTCGGACTGGGGCTGCTCGGGCTCGCCGGGCTGCTCATCGTTCTCGCGCCGGTCTTCGCCGAGGCCGGGCCACGCCTCGGCCCTTGGCTTCGCTACGCCGCGGTCGGCGCCTGGATCACGGCTGGTGCTCCGCACCTCGCCGCTCGACTGGCGCCCCGAGCTTGACCGCGAAGGCCCAAAAGACCGACCTTGGGCCCCATGGCCAAACGTCAAAGCTGGGGCGAGCGCATCGCGCAGCCGTTTCGGAAAGCGCTCCGGGGGCTGCGGGCAGCGTGGGGGCGCCGCAGCCGTGAAGGAGAGGGCGAAAGACCGAGCGCGTTTCGCCTGGGACGCGCCATCGCGCTCCTGCTTCTCGCGTCCTCCTTCATCTATGTGCTGATGCTCATCGTCCGGTTCACCAGTCTGTCTGGAGATGACCTCAGGTATCCCCAAAGAGCGATGACCACGGAGGTGTTCCTCGCGCCGCCCGGAGACGTCATCGAGACGGCGAGCGGGGAGAAGCGCTGCGCGGACAGCCAGATCGTCGCGATGATGGCCCACCAGATCGAATTCCTCTCCGAGCACAACACCTGGATCCCCGGCGATCCCCAGTACAAGTTCGGATACTTTGGTCTCATCGCCTTCGAGCCAGGCCCGTTCTTCGACAACAAGTACAGCTTCCAGCTCGGGGTGTTGCGGGCCAACCGCCGCATCGCGGTCGAGCTGGTCGACCTGCTCGGCCGGGAACGAGGCACATCGGGGATCGACCACGACCTCTCCGACGCCCGTGGCTTGATTCACACCAACGAGCGGGCCTGGCGGATCAACCCATTCGACTCCCGTGTCCCGTTTCTCTCCACCTCGGCCGCTTCCGCGTTTCGCAACGCGTCTCGCAAGTACCGAAGGTACAACAACCGCCTGGCGCTCTGCGACGCGCTGTTCGACGGGCGCTCCGACAACGTCTTTCATGTCTTCGACCGGATCTCGAAAGACATCGGGTCCATGACCGACAAACTCACCGCGCGCAGCAAAGGCCGCCGGTGGAGCGTCCGAGACAAGATGATGATGGACTCGGACGGCAACGACCGAGGGATCTTCGACTTTCGAGCCGACAACCTCTTTCACCTCTCCCGGGGCATGATGTGGTCCTACTTTGGCTTTCTGCAGGCGATGCGCGTCGATTTTGGGCAGACCGTAGCCCAATCGAACCTCGAGGAGATCTGGGACCGGCTCGAGCGCCACATGGCCGAAGCGGCGGGGCTCGACCCGCTCATGGTCTCCAACGGACGCGAGGACTCGCTGGTGATGCCCGACCACTTGTCGATCATGGCCGTGAACATGCTCCGCGCGCTCGCGAACCTTCAGGAGATCAGGGAGATCGTGAACCGATGACCGACGAGGTGCTCATCGAGGAGCACCGCAGAAGGCCTGGTCTCGCCGCTGCCCTCTCGCTGCTCCTCCTGGTCGGCGGCGCCTGCACCGACGAAGAAGGGCCGCAGGTGGCCAAACCGGGATCCGGACAATGGGAGTCGGTCCGGGCCGGTGGGCTCGACGCTCGGCTGTTCGTCCCGACAGGTGCCCCCCCGCAGGGCCGCGGGCTCATGGTGGTGCTGCACGGGTGCGCCCAGCGCGCGTCGGACCTCGGCGACGGCGGCAACTGGGAGGCGGCGGCCGAAGGAGCGGGGTGGGTGGTGGCGGCGCCCGCGGTCCCTGGAGGCGGGGTCCTATTTGGGTGCTGGGACTACTACGGTGAGGACCACGAGCGCACGAGCGGACACCCCCGGTTCGTGCTCGACCTGGTGAACGACCTGGGCGGGCAGCCCGAGCTCGACATCGACGCCGGCCGCATCTACGTCTCCGGGCTGTCCTCAGGGGCAGGCATGGCCTTGGTGCTCGCGTGCCTCGCCCCGGACGTCTTCGCTGGGGTGGGACTCGCCGCCGGCCCCGCGGTCGGGACCGGCGCCGCGGGCGCCGACCGGATCAGCACCACGGTCTCGGATGCGGTCCGCGTGTGCCGCCAGCTGGCCAAGAACGAGAGCCGCGGGTTCGAGACCCAGCTCGCCGCGATCGTGCATGGAGCCGACGACCGGGTCGTCGCTCCCGCCTACGGCCGTCTGAACGCCGAGACCTTCGCCGAGCTCTACCGAGCGGGCGGCCCCTCTTCCGCGTCCACGCTCGGCCTGCCCGGCGCTCGGCCCGAAGGGCGGCGCTGGCTGTGGAGCGACGAGCGCGGTCCGCGGGTGGATCTCATCGAGCACGAGGGTCTCGGGCACAACTGGGCGTCGGGCGCGGGATCCGCCCGGGCCTTCGTCAACGGCAGCAGCCTCGGGTTTCCGGAGCATCTTTCCCGCTTCTTCGAGGCGGAGCGTCGGCGCGGGGCAGGCGGCCGTGGCCGTTGAGCCGGTAGCCGCCATCGAGGTTGGCAGCGGGACCATGCTCACCACCATCCCTGGGCTCGAACCGCTGCTGGCCGCCGCGCTCGGGGGGACGGCGACAGCTCCGGGCTGGGTCGCGGTGCCCCGGCCGGCCGAAGCGGTCCGCCGGTCCCGCCTCGCCATCGATCGGCTCGAGCCCTGGGTCTTGGGCTCGCTCGACCCGGGGCAGGGGCTCAACGGGGTCCGGGCGGCGGCGGCTGCGGCTTGGCCCCTGCTTTCCCCCCAGATCCCTGCGCCTCTTCATTTTCGGGTCCGGAGCGTGCGCAGGGGCCGCCACCCCTACGACCGGATCGCGGTGGAGCGGGCGGTGGGGGCGGTGGTGGCCCGGGCCACCGGCTGGCCGGTTCGCCTCGAGGCTCCGGCGCTCGTGCTTCGGGCCGATGTCATGGACGCCCGGCTGCTCATCGGCGGTCTACGGCCGTGGCCGGACCGGGACGAGCCCCGTCCGTTCAACCAACGGGTGGGCGTCTCCCCGGTGGTGGCGGCCGCCGCGGCCGAGCTCGGCGCAGACGGGCCCCCGCCGGGCGCCGTGCTCGATCCGTTCTGCGGTGCGGGGACCTTGCTCGTCGAGGCCGGGCGTCGCTTTGGCTCGGCCCGGCTCATCGGCGGAGATTGGACCGCCGCGGCGGCAGAAGGAGCCTTGCGCAACATCGAGGCAGCCGGGCTCGCAGATCGGGCGGAGATCCACCATCGCGACGCCCGCCACCTCGCCGCCGACCACAACCCGGGCAGCATCGACCTCGTGCTCTCGAACCCGCCGTTTGGTCTTCGGATCGGCCGCTCCATCCGGTTCGTCGGGTTCTACCGCCGCTTGCTCTTTGCGGTGCGCACGCTGTCCTCCCCGTCGGGACGGTTGGTGCTGCTCGTGCACCGCCTCGCCCAGCTCGAAGCGGCGGCCGAGGTCGAGCGCTTCGCCGTCACGGCCCGCCTCCCGCTCGCGCTGGGGGACAGCCGCCCGACGCTCGTTCGCCTCGAGCCGCTTCGAGGCGAGAGAAGCAAAGGTGCCAGTTCGCGCGGTTCGGGGTAGGATCGAAGCTACGATGCACCGCTGTATGCTCCGCCTCGCTTTACTCACCGCCGGGGTGGGGGTCGCCTGCGCGACGTCCCCCACCGGCCGAAAGCAGCTCCTCCTTCTGCCGAAAGGCCAGGTGGCCGAGCTCGGCGTGGTGGCCTTCGATGACATCAAGACCAAGGAGCAGGTCTCGACCAACTCGGCGATGACCACCTATGTCAACTGCATCGCCTCCGCGATCATCGCCGCCAACCGAGACCAGGTGGCTGGGGCGTGGGAGGTTGTGACCTTCGAGAGCGAGCAGGTCAACGCGTTCGCGCTGCCCGGCAACAAGGTCGGAATCTACACCGGAATGGCGAGGTTCGCCGACAACCCGGCCCAGCTCGCGGCGGTGGTCGGCCACGAGGTCGGGCACGTCCTCGCTGAGCACGGCAACGAGCGCATGTCGAAGGCGTTGGCCGCGGAAGGGGGCATGAGCCTCATCGCCGCCTACCAGGGCGGAGGCGAGACGCAGCAGTTGATCCTCGGCGCTTTGGGGCTCGGAATCGACCTCGGTGTCATTCGGCCGTTCAGCCGCACCCAAGAGAGCGAGGCGGACAACATCGGTCTCATGCTGATGGCCAAGGCCGGCTTCGACCCGAAGGAGGCGGTCGCGCTGTGGACCAAGATGGGGGCGCGCGGTGACTCGGGGCCGGAGTTCTTGTCCACCCACCCGTCGCCGGACACCAGGGTCAAGGGGCTCGAAGCCCTTCAAGCCCAGGCCGCGCCTCGGTTTCAGCAGGCTCGCGCCGCCGGCCGGAACCCGGACTGCCGAAAGCCGAGCTGATGTCGCTGGGTGCGCTGGCCACCAGAGTGGGCTAACCTGACCCTCGATGTTTGGTGTGCGGAGGTCCGAATGGCCGCTGGCCCTTCCGCTGGGGCTCGTGTTCTTCCTCATCATCACCAGCTTCTGGGTGTTGAAGTCGCTGAAGAAGGGGCTCTTCGTCGGCTTCTACCAAGCCGCCCCCGATGGCTTCTTCGGGCTCGGCGGGGCGCAGGCCGAACAGCTCGCGAAGGTCCTGAACCTCTTCGTGGCCGCCGTCGCGGTGCTCGTGTTCTCTCGGCTTGCCGACCGCTTCGTGCGGGAGCGGCTCGTCGCCGTCCTCTCTGGGTTCTTCATCGTGACCCTGATCGGGTACGCCGCCGCGCTCCCCCGCGGCGCCGACATCGCTTCAGCGCCGGACGGTCTGGTGTGGAGCTTCTACCTGTACGGCGACCTCTACAGCACCGTTATGGTTGCCGGCTTCTTCGCGTTCCTCAACGACAGCGTGACCCCCGAGGCGGCCAAGCGCCTGTACGGGCTCATCGGTTTTGGAGGCGTGCTCGGCGGAGCGGTGGGCTCCACCGCCGTCCGCGGCTTCGTCCACGTGCTCGAGCCGGGAGCGTGGATGGCGGTCCTCGCTGGGGTGACCGCCGGCGTAGCCGGGCTCGCCGCAGTGGCCGGGCGGCGAGCCCAACCCACGGAGGGCAGGGCCGAAGCCCAGCCGGCGAGGCCGGGGGCGTGGGAGGGCATGCGCCTCGTCGCCCGCTCTCGCTATCTATGGTCGGTGGCCGCGTTGGTGGGGTTGTACGAGGTCATCTCCACCCTGCTCGATTTCCAGTTCACTTCGACCGTCGAGTATCACCTGAAGGGTGAGGCGTTGCGTGCCCACTTTGCCACGGTCTTCGCGATCACCAACGGGGTGGCCATGGTGGTTCAGCTCGGGTTCACGTCGCTCATCATGAGGCGGCTCGGGGTGGGAGCGGCGCTGCTCGTGCTGCCGATCGCGGCCATCGGGGGGTCGGCCGCCTTTCTCGCCGCGCCGGTGTTGTGGGCGGGGAGCCTTCTCAACACGGTGGACAACGCCTTTGCGTACTCGGTGCACCAATCGGCCAAGGAGACGCTCTACGTTCCGACGAGCCGGGCGGAGAAGTACAAGGCGAAGGCGTTCATCGACATGTTCGTGCAGCGCTTCGCGAAGGTGCTCGGCGTGGTCCTCGGGCTCGGGCTCACCGTCGCCGTCTCCGATTTCTCCGGGGTCCGCTTCCTGTCGCTGCTCACGTTGCCGCTGCTGGTCGGCTTCGTCGCGGTCGCGATCTACGCCGGGCGACGGTTCGATCGCTTCGCCTCCTCGGCGGACACACCGACGAAATGAGCGTAGAGGGCTCGGCTCGCCGGATCCGAGAGCAGCTCGGGGTGCCACTGCACGCCGACGCGGCGAGCTTCCGGATCGGAGATCGCTTCGATCACCCCGTCGGGCGCGGCCCCGACCGCTTCGAGACCGCCCCGGACGGCGGCGACGGCCTGGTGGTGGGTGCTGTTGACCTCGAGCTCGAGCCCGATGACGGCAGCGAGCCGATGCCGAGCATCGATCCGCACCCGGTGGTGCGGCTCGGCCGGCGAGTGGGGCTGCTCGTGCTCGAGCGCGCCCGGGATCTGCTCGTGGATGTCTTGGTGGAGCGTCCCTCCCGTGACCACGCAAAGCAGCTGCATTCCGCCGCAGATGCCGAGCACCGGACGGTCGCGTTCGAGCGCGGCTTCGAGCAGCGCCCGTTCGAAGCGGGTGCGGCGAGGCTGCTCTCGGTCTCGGCGGGCGACTTTGGGGGTTTCACCATAGAGCTCCGGAGCGAGGTCGAACGCGCCACCGGTGATGAGGAGCCCGTGGCTGAGCTCGATGAGCGCCGCGGGGTCCTCCCCATCCTCCGTGGGCGAGACCCACAGCGGTAGGCCCCCCGCCTCCGCGATCCGCTCGGCGTAGGCCGACTTCTGCTCGACCACCGGAAACGCGGCGTCGCCCCGGAGCCGATGGCCCTCGTCGAGCGTGATGAGGATGCGAGGCTTCAAGGACGCTCGTCGAAGCCGAGCGACTTCAGCCTCGCCCGGAGGGTGTTGCGGTGAATCCCGAGGAGGCGGGCCGCCTTCTGGCGCTCGCCGCCGGCGAGGTCGAGCGCAACCTGAAGGAGCGGGCGCTCGAGCTGGGGCATGATGAGCCGGTACATGTCCTCGGGCATGTGGCCCTGGAGACTGTTCGCGTACAGGGTGAGCCTTTCGTACACCAGGGCTTCGAGCGATCCGTCCGGGGCTGACGACGGCTCGAGGGGCGCTTCGGGAGCATGAAGGGCGCGGGGCATCCGTTGAACTTTGCCAAGCTGCCGGCCGCGGTCAACCGGGGGGTCATCGGCGGCGGGCCGAGCCCGTTGCTGGTAGAACTGGGCGGTGCCGAGCCCAACCCAGCGCCAGGGCGCCGACCGTGAAGCGCTCGCCGAGCAAATCTTGGTGGCACGGGGGTATCGGGTCGTCGAGCGGAACTGGCGAGGAGGCGGGGCCGAGGTGGATCGCATCGCTTGGGACGGGGATCTGCTCTGCTTCGTGGAGGTACGCTCGCGCATCGGACGCGCCGGGGGCAGCCCGGAGGAGTCGGTCGGGCGTTCGAAGCGCCGGCGCTTGGTTCGCGCCGCTCTGGCCTACCTCCAGGGTTTCCCCGCAAACTCGCTGCCCATGGTGCGGTTCGACGTGGTCTCGGTGCTCGAGGGGGATGGCGAGCCGGAGATCCGGGTCATCACGAACGCGTTCGATGCCAACGGAGATATTTGGTGAGCGGGACGCTTTATGTGGTCGCTACGCCGATCGGGAACCTCGCCGACCTCAGCGACCGGGCGAGGGGGGTGCTCGCCGCCGCGGCCGCGATCGTGTGCGAGGATACGAGGGTCAGCCGGAAGCTGCTCGGCGCCCACCGGATCGACCGACCGACGGTCAGCTTTCACGCCCACAGCAGCGACTTGGAGCGGGACCATCTGCTCGCGCGGCTCGAGGCGGGCGAGGACCTCGCGTTGGTGAGCGACGCCGGCACCCCGCTGCTCAGCGACCCAGGGGATCGTCTGGTGGCGGCGGCGCTCGACCGGTCGGTGCCGGTGGTGCCGGTGCCTGGGCCGAGCGCGCTGCTCGCCGCGCTCGTCGGCTCGGGTCTCTCCTGCCAGCCGTTCGTGTTCCTCGGGTTCTTGCCCAGAGGCCGGGGAGAGAAGCGAGAGCGTGTGGCCCCGCTTGCGGCGCTCGACCTGACCCTCGTCGCCTACGAGTCGGCCGGCCGGCTGGCGAGCACGCTCACCGAGCTTCGAGACGTGTGCGGACCGGATCGGGCAGCGTGCGTGGCTCGGGAGCTGACCAAGCGCCACGAGACCTTCGAGCGAGGCTCGCTCGGGGTCCTCGCGCGGCGTTTCGCCGACGGAACGAGGGGGGAGGTGGTCATCGTCGTCGGGCCGCCCGACCGGTCGCGCCCCGACGCGGCCCCGGTGGAGGGGGCCAGGCTCGAGGAGGAGGCTCGCCGGCTCCTCGAAGCGGGTGTCAGCCCCAGCGAAGCGGCCAAAACCCTGGCTGGCGCGCTCGGGGTCACCCGAAAGACCGCCTACGCCGCCGTCTTGCGGGTGGGTGCGACCTGACCGCCGCGCTCCGCTCTTGGCCGCGCGCCGGTCTCGAGCGCGCTCCGTTGTCGGCCGCGATCACTCCTCGGCCGCGATCACTTCTCGGCCGCCAGCAGGCGGCTCAGCTCCTCGCGGATGAGCGTCTCCGCCAGGTCGGGCACGACCTCCCAGACCACCTCTTCGATCACCGATCGGGCGAGGGTGAGGAGCTCCTCCCGACTGAGGCCTTGGGGTAGGTCGGGCAGCCGGTCCACCACCTCGCCGGCGGCGGCGGTCGCGACGGCCTGGGCCATCGCCGGGAGGGCTTCGGGGGCGCTCGGGGCGGCAGGGACGGAAGCGGTCCGGGCGGGGGCGACCGGTGGGGGCAGGCGGGGCGGCGGAGATCGGGGCGGGAGCCGAGGCGGAGGCGCAGAGGGTTCGTCGGTGAGCGCCCAGACGTCCACTTCGACCGGAGGGGGCGGAGCGACCGGCGGCGGAGGCGGTTCGAGGGACGGGCCGCCGGCGGGCGCCGGGCTGGTCTCGGCCTCGAATTCGTCCTCCTCCACGTCGATCTCGATCGGCTCGATGCGCACCGCTTCGGGGTCGATGTCCCCCGGTGGGAATGAGGGCACGGCGGCCTGCCGGAGTTGCTCCCGTGCCCGCTGCTGAACGTACGTGAGCGGGACGTCGTCGGTCAGCTCGAGGCCAAGGCCCCCGCGAACGGCGTCGATGAGGGACTGGCTGTCGAACGGCTTCGGGACTTGACCATCGGCTTGGGCCGATCGCACCCGGGCGGCTTCGATCGGCTCGAGCGCGCTCGACAAGAGCAGGACCGGGGTCCGGGCCATGCGCGGCGTCGCCTTCAGCTCACCGCAGAACGCCATCGCTTCGCCGAACCCGGCGTCGAGCAGGACCAAGTCCGGGAGAGCCGACGCGACCGCCTCCCGGGCCGAGGCCACGTCCGCGCACTCTCGAACGCGAATCTCCGGGCTGTGCAGGGTCCAGGCCACCGCGGTTCGAATGGTCTTCGAGTCGTCAACGACGAGAACGGTCTTCATAGGCCCCCGGCCAGGTCCGTGGCCCCTCCGGCCGAGTCCGGCTAGCACGAGCCCACGAGGCGATCAAGGAAGGCCCCGCGGGCTTGCCGGATGGCTCGACCGAGCGCAGCTTCGGGACGTGCGGACGCTGCTGCTCCTCCCTTTCGTCTTGGGGTGTCGCCCAGGGTGCGGGTCGGACGTGGAGACCGGGCGGGTGCTCGTGCTCGGCACCGCGCAGGAGCCGGCGACGCTCGATCCCGCCTTCGCCACCCGGGCCAGCGAGCAGACCATCGCCCGCCTCCTGTTTCCCGACTTGCTCGAGTTCGACCCGAGCGGCCGGGTGGTCCCCCGGCTCGCCAAGAGCCTCCCCGAAGTGGAGACGAGCACGGCGGGGCGCACGGTTCGGTGGACCGTTCGGGACGGGCTCGCCTGGTCGGACGGGCGTCCGGTGACCGGCGCCGACGTCGCCTTCGCGGTCGGCATCGAAGCGGATCCGGACGTCGATGCGGTGAACCACGAGCTCGCGGCGCAGGTGGGCTCGGTCGAGCTCGTGGACGAGCGGCGGTTCACGGTGCACTGGCGCACCCAGGCCCGGGGGGTGGCGGCGCCGCGAACCCACACCGTGCTGCCGGCGCACGCGTACCCGAGCGAGCGAGGACCGGACTTCTCCGGGCTCGGACGCGAGCCCCGGGTCTCCGCCGGTCCGTTCCGGTTGCTCGACTGGCAGCCGGGGCAGCGCCTGACGCTCGAACCCAATCCACACTGGCCAGGGCCCGAGCCGGGGCTCGACCGGATCGTGTTTCGGTTCTTTCCTGGGGAAGAGGCGTTCGAGAGCGAGCTTCGGGCGGGGGGCATCGACGGTCTCTCTCCGTGTGCGGGGCTCGGACCCGACCACGCGCGGCGGCTCGGGGAGCGGCTCGCGGAAACCCACCGGGTGGTTCGGCAGCCGTCCGGGCTGTGGCTTCACCTCTTGGTTCGGGTGGATCACCCCGAGCTGCGGCGGCCCGAGCTCCGGCGGGGCATTCACCTCGCCCTCGACCGGCCGCGCATGGCGGAGCTGGTCTACGGGGGCTGGGCTCGGCCTGCCTACGGCTTGTATTCAGCCCTTCACCCGGCGCATCGCCATCGGCCGACCACCCCGGATCCGGCCGAGGCCCGGCGACTGATCGGCGAGGCCGGTCCCATCACGCTCGGGTTCGCGGCTGGAAGCGAAGCGAGCGAGCGGGCGGCGACCTACCTCGGCGCGGCGCTCGCCGACGTGGGCCTCGAGCTCGACCTCGCCCCGATGCCGTTTCGCGTCCTCATGGCGAAGATGGCCACCGGGGACCATCCGCCGCTGACCGTCTTTGCGTGGCGCACCCGCCCCGATTGGTCGCCCGCTTCGCTGTTTCGCGCCGGAGGACGGCAGAACCACTCCGGGTACCGAAACCAGCGGGTCGAGGCGAAGCTCGACGAGGCGGAGCGAACCGTGGACGAGCTCGCGTGGGTCTCGCTGCTCCGCGAAGTGGAGGACCAGGTCCTCGAGGACCTCCCGGTCATCCCGCTGTTGTTTCGCGACGAAGTGAGCGTCGTGCCTCTCGACCTCGAAGGCTGGCGTCCGACGGGCACCACGACGCCGGTGACGTGGAACGCGGAGGCGTGGCGCCGAGGTAGCCGATGGACGGCTGAGGGTGCGACTCCGTAGGGTGAAGGCACGTCGATGCCCGACCCACGCCGAGCCCCGGTCGCCTTTGGGCGCTACCGCATCACCCGACGCATCGCCACCGGCGGGATGGCCGAGATTTACCGGGCTTGGTCCAAGGAGGGGGGCTGGGTCGCGCTCAAGCTGATGCGCTCGTCGCTCGGCCACGACGAGCTGCGCGCCCACTTGTTCGAGCGAGAGGCGCGGATCACGACCCTGCTCGTCCACCCGAACGTCGTCCCGGTCCGCGCCTACGGGGAGGAGCAGGGGCGGCCGTACCTCGCGATGGAGTACGTCCGAGGCCGGGACCTCGGCCACCTGTTGCGAAACGAGCGCAAGGGGCGACCGTCCCCCCCACCGGCGCTCGCCCTCTGGCTCGGACGGGAGGCGGCCGCGGGTCTCGGCCACGCCCATCGGCTGCTCGACGAGGCGGGGCGGCCGCTCGGCATCGTTCACCGGGACGTCAGCCCGGGCAACATCATGGTCGGCTTCGACGGGTCGGTGAAGGTGCTCGACTTTGGCGTCGCCCGAATGAACGAGGCGCGCCATCAGGTCGAGACCCACACCGGGGTGCTCCGGGGAAAGTTCGCCTATATGTCCCCTGAGCAGACTCGGGGCGAGGACCTCGATGCCCGCAGCGACGTGTTTTCGCTCGGGACGGTGATGTACGAGCTGCTGAGCGGGACCAACTGCTTTCGGGCCGCCGACCCGATCGCGACCCTCGAGCGGGTTCAGTCCCTGCGGCCGGCGCCGCCGAGCCGGATCTGCTCCGGGCTGCCTCGCCGGGTGGACGAAGTCCTCGCTCGCTGCCTAGCCAAGGAGCCAGAGCGACGCTACGCCGACGGAGCCGAGCTCGCCCGAGCCCTCGACGCGGTCCTCGCCACGCTGGGGGGACCCGGGCCGGCCGAAACCGCGGCCCACATGGCTCGTCTGTACGGGGCGGCGCAAATCGAGGAAGAACTCGCGCTCCGCCGGGAGCAGGAGGAAATCGAGGCGTCGGCGGAAGCGACCCGATTCGAGGCGGCGAGCGGGCTCGAGCTCGACGTGAAGGAGCTGCGGATCTCGACGCACGAGGAGGCTTCGCGGTCGCAGATCCTCCGGGTTCGACCGAGCCGAGGCACCGAGGCGGTGTTTGCGACCAGCTTGCTCGAAGATGAGACCGAGATGGTCCGGCCGATGCCGGCGTCCGCTCCCCCGCCCCCCCAAGCGGAGGCCACCGCGCCGCCGGCGAAGGCTCGACGGGTCTGGACCGCGGCCGCGCTGCTGATCGCCGCGACCGGCTCCGCGCTCGCCTTCTTCGCCCCGAGACCGAGGGGCGAGACCGGAGTCGATCCGGCCCCGAGTCTCGCTCGCGCCGCCGAATGGCCGCGGGAGCCCACCCCGCAGCGAAAGCGCGGCCCCCTTTCGGCTGAGCCGGCGGCCGATCCCGTCCTCGAGGCGGCAGCACCGGCCGTGGCGCCGGTGCGGCTCCCCGCGCTGACCATCACCGCACCCGACGAGGCGGAAGAGCCGACGCCAGACCATGAAGGCCCCCTGGCCGTCGAGGGCACGCAGATCGCGCCCGAGCCGAGCCCAGAGCCCGAGCCGAGCCCAGAGCCCGCGACGAGCCCAGAGCCCGAGCCGATCCTAGAGCCCGAGCCGATCCTAGAGCCCGCGACGAGCCAGAACGCCCCAGAGCCGGCGCGGGTCGAGCGGGCCGCCCGGCCCCCGGCGCGGGTCCGCCCCCGGGTTGACCCGCCGAAGCCCTCGATCCGGCGGGTCGCGGCCAAACGCACCGGATTTTTGAACGTAGGAGCCCGGCCCTGGGGCCGGATCGCGATCAACGGCCAGCCGTGGCCTCACGCGACCCCACAGGCTGGCATCGAGCTGCCGGCGGGCGTCCACTCGGTCCAGCTGACGAATCCGGACACCGGCCGATCGGTGACGAAGCAGGTCCGAATCCGCGCCGGGGCCTACCGAACCTTGATGGTCGATTTGCGCGCCGACGCTCGGTGAGCTCAGCGCCGCCGCCGGCGCACCCCGAACCAAAGCAGGCCCATCCCGACCAGCCCAGGCATGGACGTTCCCGTCGCGCTGCATCCGCCGCCTGGGGGCGGTTCCGGATTGGCCCCGAAGCAGGTGCCGGCCCGGCATTGGGTGGCGCTCACGGCGCAGCGGGCCCGGCCTCCGCCCGGCGGGCAGACCGGCTCGACCGTTTCCGAAGCAGCGGCGCAGGGGCCAGCGCAGCACTCCAGCGTGGACGGGAGCGGGTCGCAGCCATCGGCCGCCCCCGGACCGCATCGCGCGTTTCGGCAGACGAAGTTGAGGGCCGCGGGGCAATCCCCATCGGCTCCGCAAGCGATCCCCGGATCGAGGGGATCGTTCGGGTCGGACTCGCCCTCATCGACCCGGCCGTTTTGGTTCGCGTCCTCGACGCCGTCGGGGATTCGGTCCAAGTCGGTGTCCGGGTTCGTGGGGTCGGTCGTGGTCGAGACGTCCGCGTCCGCCCGGAAGAACCCGGCGCTGACGTCCGTCCCCTGGTACGGGAAATCGCTCCCCCCGCCAGGGATGGGCGCGTCGAAGCCGAGTTCGAGCCCGTCGAACAGGCCGTCCCCGTCCGAGTCGGGGTCGAGCACGTTCGGGATTCCGTCGCCGTCCGCATCTCCAAACGGATCGGCAGGGCACCCATTTCGGCAGGTCTGACCCTCCTGACCATCCCGGAGCCCGTCGTCGTCGCTGTCGGCATCGAGCGGATCCGATCCGCCCCGGACCTCGGCGCCGTCCTCGAGCAGGTCGCGGTCGGTGTCCCGATGGTTCGGGTCCGTGCCGAGCTCCTCCTCTTCCTCGTCGTCGAGGCCGTCTCCGTCGCTGTCCGGCACCGCTCGAACGTCGACCGCCACTCGGTCGGGCTGGGAGCTCGCTTCGCCGTCGCTCACCACCAGGTCGAAGGCGAGCAGGGTGTTGTTCGCAACCGAAGGCGCGACGAAGCGCGGGCGGGCGCTCTGTGCCTCTTCGAGCGTCACTGAAGGGCCCTGGACCTGCGTCCACGTGAAGACCAGGACGTCGTCCGGGTCCACGTCCGAGGAGCGGCTTCCGTCGAGGTTCGCCATCCGGCGCTCGAGCACCTCGAAGTTGTCCCCGGCGTCGGCGACCGGAGGGGTGTTCACGACGGTCAGCGGATCCGAGGTCACGCTCGGCCCATCCTCGATCCCGTCGTTGGGGGTCACGGTGGCCCGCCATTGCTGGCTTTTGGCCACCCGGGACCCTGGAATCGACCGGAGGTCGTCGAGGTCGTCGGCCGGCGCGCCGCGGTCGGTCCAGCGGATGCGAGTCGGGCCCTCTCGGTCGTTGTCGGCGTCGGTGAAGCGGTACCGGAGATTGACCTGGTCCCCGGTTCGGGTCGGCAGCCGGGGGTCGCCCTCGCGAACCACCGCGACGTCGCTGACCTCGGGAGGGGTGTTTCCGATGGTGACCCGGTTCGAGAAGTTGAGAGCGGGGTTTCGGTCGGTCCCGTCCCCGGGGCGCACCGATGCCCTCCATTGCTCGCCACGCCGGGTCGCCGATGCAGCCACCGTGGTCTGGTTCTCGAACTGCGGGACCAGGGCCCCGTCCCGAAGCCAAAGGATCTCGGTGCCCATCTCCGGATCGCCGTTGATGTCGAAGTACTGGTAGGCGAGCTGCAGGTCCTCGGTGGATCGAGGGGCCTCCGGGGTGAGCACGATGTCGCTCGCCACCGGCGGTACGTTTTCGAAATCCACCACCGCGCTGCCGGTGGCCGAGCCCTCGACCGCGCTGAGCGAGATGGTCACCGGGCCCCTCGAAGTGGACCTCAGATTCACCCGAGCGACGCCGGCCACGGTCAGGACCTGGTGGCCGGGCCGGGTGGGGTCGGCGTCGTCCTCGACGAACACCGGGCCGGTCCTCGAGAGGGTGACGTCGAACAGCGTCCCGTCCACCACGGTCAGCCCGCTCGGGCCCCGTGCCGGGCCGAACCCGACCGTCGCGGTGGCGACGCCGTCGGCCAGGACGCGGGTGCGTCCCCGCGCCGGCAGCACGCCCACGGCGTCCTCATCCCGAACCACCCGCCAGAACAAGCGGCTCGGCGTCCCGAACCGCACCCCGGCCACCAGGTAGTCCTGGCCCGGGCCCTTCGCCACGGCGGCCTCGAAAGCGTTCCCGCTCAGGCTCAGGATTCGAAACCCGGACCGGTCCCGAACCCGGCCCATCGGGTCGATTCGGGTCCCGAACACCTCCGCCGCGAGCGTGCTTCCCCGTCGATCCTGCCAAACGGCGAGGCCGCCGCTGCCGTCGCCGGCGTATTTCGGGGCGAGCTCGTCGTTGTTCTGGGTCGAGATGGGGATGTCCGGGCCCCGCCGCATGAGGGTCACGGGGTCGAGCGCCACCCCGTAGATGTCCCGGTCCCGACCTCGACGGTCCTGCCACACCACGAACACGTCCGCGCCGAGGCGACCGACGCTCGCGCCGACCTGCGGCGCGGTCGATGTGGAGACCAAAACCGAGCCCACCACGGGCCCCGGAGGCCCGCTGTCGGGGACCCGTCCGGCGCGAAGCGCCCCTCCGCCGTCTTCGAACAGGAACACCACCGCATCGCTCAGCGAGGCGAGCGCGGGCGCGCTCGCTGGCCCGGCGCCGAGCCGAAACTCCGACCCCTCGAGCGTCGTGTCCGGGTCCGCTTGCCTGGCCCGGACCGTGGTCCCTCCGACCGTGCTCTGCCAGGCGAACAGGACGACGCTGCCCCCGAAACCGACCGCCGGAAAGGCGCTCGAGACCCCCCCGGCCCCGCTCGACGTCACTTGGAACCCGCCGGACGGGATCGTGGTCATCGTGCTCGACAGCAGCCGGGTCGCGTAGATGTCGGCAAACGAGTTTCGGGGGTCACCCCACGCGAGAAAATGAACCGGCAACCCCCCGGGCACGAAAGTGATCGTTGGATTCACCTGGTCGCCGGGAAGGACCGACGCCTCCAGCAGGTTCACGCCCCCGGGGTCGAGCATGACCCCGGCAGGGGTGATGCGAGCCCCGTAGATGTCCCGTCCGGTGCCTCCGGGGACCGCGTTGCGGTCGTCCTGCCAGACGACCACGTACACGCCGCCCCCGGGGAGCGCAGGGTCGGGCTCGAAGGACAAGACTGGCGACCTCTGGCCGGCGCCCGCCGGCGCGGTGATCTCGAACAGATCCCCAACCGTGGTCGCCATCGCGACCGGCGCGGGGAGCGAGACCGCCCCCAGCAGAGCGAGGACAGGGGCGCGAAGGCCGAGGCGCAGCATGGAGGGCGGACATTACGGCAGACGCGGCGCGAATTGAACTCGGAGCCCGGCCGCCACCTGCGTCTTGGCGACCGACCGTTCCGCTTGCTAGGACTGTCTCGGTGTCCGCAGCTCACTTGGCCTTGACCGCGCTCTGTGCCCTCCCATGGGCCGCATCGACCGGAGACGCTCCCATGCGGCTCGTGACCCGGCAGGGGATCGAGCTCGCCGCCGACGAGCAGGTGTTCCTGTTGTACGCGGCGCTCAACGCGGCCGGGTACGCGGAGGAGCCGAAGCGCCGGGGACCCCCGCTCAACGCCCCGGTGTTCCACCCGATCCGGGAGAAACTTCGAGACGGGCTGCGGGCAGCCCGGGAGCGGCCGAGCGCCCAAGCGGTGCAGGCGGTGTTCGAGACGAACCAACAGCCGGTGGCTCTGTACATCGAGGCCGCGATGTCGCTCGCCCCGGGAGGGCCGGCCGGGAGCAAGCCCGCAGCCGAGCTCGCCCGAAAGCTCGCACCGCTCATCGATTTTTCGAAGGACGCCGGGCTCGAGCCCCTGTTCGACGAGCTCGCAGCGGAGCAGCGCGAGCACATGAAGGAGCTGAAGCTGGCGCTCGAGAAGGACCTCGACGCGCTCCGCAAGGTGATCGGGGACCCGAGCTTCCGCGCCCCGCTCCCGCTGGTGGTGGTCCCGAACCCGCTCGAAGGCCACGGGCTGGTTCGGCGCCTGACGCTCGCCGGCACGACCTATCTCGTGGTGGGCCCCGGCCTCCCCGAAGCGAGGGCGGCCATCCTGGAGGCGGCGCTCGAACCGGCGATGCGGGCTCTGGTCGCCAAGCACTACGACAAGGGCAAGGGCCTGGCTCGGAGCTGGGCCGCGCTGAAGACCTCGAAGCGGATCACCGGCACCTGGCCGACAGGCCAGGCCTATCTGACCGGCGCGCTCACCGCGGCCGCTGCGCACCGAGCGATGACCGTGGCCGACAAGGCAGCAGGGCGGGAAGCGGAGGAGGAGTTCATCGACGCCCAGGCCAAGTTCGGGATGCGATGGGCGAGGGTTGGGTTGAGGCTGCTCGACGGCTCGGAGCCGCTCGAGAGCTCGCTCCCGAAGCAGATCGCCAAGGCGCAGCCGTGACCGGCGCGACGTGGGGAGACCCACCCGTCCCTGAGGTCGTCGCTCGGCTGCTGAGGGAGCGATGGTCGGTCCCGGCCACCGACGCGATCGTCATGGGCGACCTCGAGTGCGGCCTCTTCGTCGAAATCACCTCCGGACGGGAGGTCTACCGGGTGGCCGTCCGCCTCGAGCGGGGTCCAGCGGGGGCGGACGGGTGGGCGCTGTGCCTCGACGCGCTCGACGCGCTGGTGGGTTCTCTCGAGGAGAGCGGCCGGGCGTACCGGGAGCTGCCGCAAGGGGAGGGCGTCGCCCACGGCGACGGGTTGTTCACCGTGGAGGTGGAGCGCCGCGTCCCCGAGCTCAAGCGGCTCGCCGACCGGCTGCTCGGCGGCGAGGTCTGACCGAAGACGGCAGACGAGCCGGTTCAGCTCTCCGTGACGTACAGGGTCGTCTCGTCGATTTGGATGACGTCCCCGCCCTTCAGGAACGCTTGCAGGCGGGGTAGGCCGTTGACCCGGGCCGCAGAAGAGGACCCGAGCCGGACCAGCAGGAGGGAGTCTCGAACCCTGACCAGCAGGCTGTGCCTGCCCGCCACGTAGCGTCCCTTGAGAGGGATGTCCGACTCCCGGTCGCTGCCGAGAATGGTCACGTCTTGCTCGAGCAGGCCCTCGAACAGCCGCTCCTCACCCCACTGCGCCAACACGGTGAACCGCCGCCTTCGCCGCGCGACTTCGAGGTTTCGGTCGAGCTCCCGCTTGTCCACCATCATCGTGGACAGCAGTTGGCTCATCGACGACTTGCTGCGCTCGAGCAGAACCGAGGGTTCATCGCCGAAAGCGTCGACATCCCTCGCTGCGTACCACTGGTCGAGGCTCGGATCCGGCCTGGGGCCGTCCCCGCGGGGATCGGGCACATCCACCGGCTCGAACGCGAGCTCCGGCTCGGGAGGCCGGCCTGGGGTCCGCTCGTCGCGCCGTTCGGGCTCGGGTGAATTCGACCCTCTTGGGGCCACGTCTCGGGATTTGGGCGACGCCAACCGCGGGATCCGTGGCTCCACGGGTTCGCGGCGCGGCTCCGACCGGGCCACCGGCTCGAGGCGGGGGTCCGGCTTTGGCCCCGCTCGGTCGGGCTCCCGGCGAGGCTCCGGCCCTTGGCTCGGCGGATCCCTTCTCGAATCCACGCGCGACGTGACCGGCGGACCGTACCTGGGCTCGACGCGAATCGGCGAGGGCGGGCGTCGCCGGGGCTCGGCTCGAGGGTCCGCTGGCGGCGGGTCGCGCCGGGGTTCGGAGCGAGGCGGCCGCTGCTCGGGCGGAGATCGGAGGTCCGGGCCCATGGGGCTGTCCCTTCGGTCCTGCCGGCCGGGACGGGGGCGCCGCGTCCGCGGAGGTTCGCTGACCACCGGCTCGGGGACAGGGCCGAGACCCGGCGGCTCCTCGCGGTAGGCCTCGGGGAGCTCGGTCTGCTCCCGCTCGATTCCCGAGCTGGGGCGAACGGTCGGGGCCGCCATTCGATCGGCGCCTTTCCCCGCGGGACCGTCGGAGAGGAACTGCACCGAGTACTCGGCGAAGTTCAGGACGTCGCCGTGGCGAAGCAGCTGCGAATCCCGAACCCGCCGCCGATTGACGAAGGTCCCGTTTTGGCTCCCGAGGTCCTTTACCAGCCAGTTGCCAGCGTCATCCTGGAACAACAGGCAGTGCCGACGCGACAACCGGCGCTCGGTGATCTGCACGTCGCACTCCTTGGCGCGCCCGATGAGGCACTCGTCCTCCTCGAGCACGAAGCGCTGCAGCTCGAGCTCGTTGAACGTGAGCAGCACCATCGGGACCGAAGACGGACCCAACGCCGGGATGGGCGTCGCCGGCTCCATGCGGGCGGGCGGCGGGGTCGGCTCGTCCGCCGGCTCGGCCGAGCTGCGGCGTCCGGCCGCGACCTCCGGCAGCGGGTCGGCGCCAAAGACGAACGTGTAGGTGCCCAAGGTCACGACGTCGTTGTCCTCGAGCATCCGCGGCCCCTCGAGCCGCTGGTCGTTGACGTAGACCCCGTTCTGGCTGCCCCGGTCGATGAGCTCGTACCCGAAGCCGCGGCGGTGGACCTCCGCGTGCCGACGGGACAACGACAGGTTGTTCACGACGATGTCGTTGTCCTGCGCTCGGCCGATGGTGGTGACCGTCGGGCCGAGCGCGAAGGTGCGGACCTCCCGGTCCTTCACGACGAGGGTGAGGCTCGCCACGGGCGCCCGACGCTAGCACACGGGCAAAATCGCGAAAGCCTGTCCGCTCAGAGCACGAACCCGGCACCGAGCGACAGTCCGGTCCCGCCGAACGCGGGCCCGAGGCTGTCGAGCCCGATCCGGCCGTGCAGGCCAGCCCGAAGGAGCAGGGGGCCCGCCGGCATCCACCACACGTCGAGCCGCCCCTCGATCCCGGTGCGGGTCCGCGTGCCCCCGTCGAAGGACCCGGGCGGGCTCACCGGATGCTGCCACTGCTCGGCGAAGAGAAAACCCGTCGGGTGGAGGAACCAGCGGGACCCGAGCCCGAGCACCTGCCCCGCTCCCAGCCCCCCTCCGACCAGCTGGCCGTAGCCCACTCGCTGCGACCCGAGCCGCGCATTGCCTCCCTCGGGCGCGGACACCACCGTCCGCGAGAACTCGTTCGGGATCTCACCGGTCACCGCGTATCCGGAGAGCGAGAAGCCCCCGGGGACCACCCAAGTCAGCTGCCCTCGGAGCAGCTGCAGCGCCCCCAGCGGGGCGAAAGCGCCAGCCCCGAGCTCGGGGAGCCGAGCTCCGTCCGGCAGCTGGCTCCCGGTGCCGATCCCCTCGAAGCTCCACCCAGAACCCACTTCGGCGACGAGGTGGCTCGTGTCGAAGAAGCGCTCCGAAGCGGCTTCCCCGGCCACGTCGACCGCATCGAGCCAAGCTCGTCCCTCCGGGGTGCCGCGGGAAGGACGAGGGAGATCCTGGACCACCCGGGCGGCGAAAGCCGCTGCTGCGGCCTTGCCGAGCTCTGCTGCCTCGACCCCTCGGGCCTTAGCCCCCGTGAGCCCGTAGTCGAGCAGCCCGACCCCCTCTCGGAGCACCCGGTCGCCCGGCAAGCCGGGAACTTGCTGAGAGAAGAGCCGGGCACCGGTCTTTCGATCGAACAGGAACACCTGAGACAGGAACACTCGGCCTCTCAGCCGGCGGGTCGCCCCGAAGCGCTGGGGGAGAACCCCCCCGATCTCGCCGCTGCCGTCGATGACCTGCGCCTCGGGACGCTCATCCACGAAGGACAGCCGATCGAGCGGCACCGCGCGCACGAGCAGGACCGCGTCGGTGGACTGCGCCGACCGAGCGGCGTCGAGGTCGTCCGACGGGTCCACGTCCGCCGGCGTCGCGTCGTAGCCGGCCCGAATCAGCGCCTCGGCGAACGCGGCGGCGACCTCGCTCGAGAGGCTGCCGTCGATCTCGCGCGCTTCATCGAGCGCTTCGGAGCCCATGGGGGTCGAGAACGGGGCGACGTCGACCTCCGCATCGTCGAGCGCTTCGGCCGCGGACACGACGGCCACGACCGCCACCGACCGAAGCGGCACGTCGCCGATTCGGTCCCGAACGAAATCGCGCCGCTCGACGCTCGACGCGCACCCACCGAGCACCGCAGCGGCCAGCACCAGGCTCCTCACGGGGACCTCCGAACGCAGATGGGAGCCCGAAACTCCAAGGTCCCGTACCTCAGCACCTGTTCACGGCACTCGAACCCCTCTCCAAGGTCGGAGCAGTCGCCGGTCGCCGGCCCCGCGCACACGCGGGTGCAAACCAGCCCAAAACAGAGCCCGTATTGGCAGGAGAGGTCCCCCTCGCGGGTGTTGCCCGCGCAGCTCACGCCGAGGGGCAGCCGCTCCCGGTCGATCGTGCTGCACACGAAGTACCGCCGCTCGTCCCCGGGAAGGCCCCCGGCGACGTCTCGAAGGACGCAGGCCGTCTCCCCTGGGCAGGGCGCGGTCGCGCACTCCGTTTGGCAGACGTTGTGCTCGGGGCGGTCTCCGGACGACACGGCCCGAGCGCAGAACGCCTCCCGCTGCCGGCCATCGATTTGGCGGGGAGGGCACTCGGACCCGATCGCTGGCCGACCCCGGCACAACGGGCTGCAGAAGCCGCTCAGGCATCGCCCGCTTCGGCACTGCTCATCGGACGAGCAAGGGGAGAAGCTGTCGGCTCCGCCCTCGATCGCGGGGGCGCAGAGGGTGTCGGCCTGTCCAGGCTCGGCCCGACAGACAAACGCGCCGCAGGGCGCATCGTCCCGGCAGCCGGTGATGAGAGCGCCGCCCGGGTTGTCGATGATGCCGTCGCAGTCATCGTCGAGGCCGTTCTGCGGGTCCTCGCTCTTGCACTCACGAACCCGGTCGACGCACACCCTGACCCGGGACGCCCCGAGGTCTCCCTCCAGGCACGACTGATAGGGGGGACAGTCTCGATCCCCTTCGCAGGACTGGCTGCAGTAGGTCACGAGCAGCTGGGCACCGGGATCCTGGACCGTCGATTTCAGGTCCAGGACGCAGGTTTCCTCCCCAGGACAGTCGCTGTCCTCGGCGCACAGGCCACCGTGGTCGTCAGGGCGGCAGGCGGCGAGGACCAAGAGCGCAAAGATGCAGCCGCGGAGCACCATCAGAGCGCACCCCGGATGAGCGTTCCGGTAAAGCCTTCGTCGTCCAAAACCCCGAAAACTCGGCGCCCGGCGGACCATTGGGAGCGACAGCGCGAGCACCCGCACGGTTCCCTGCGTGCATTTAACATAATGTCCATTATCGGGCGGTAGCCAGCGAGGGCAGGGGGCGGCGAGCTCGGGCTCAGGACCGGCCCATCCGGCGTACGGACCGGTTCGGCTCAGGCCGCCTCGAAGATGAGGTCGGTTGGGGATTCGGCGCGGTGGCCATGAACGAGCGCGCGGACGCGGGCCCAGGCCTCGGCGTGCTGCTCGGGGTCGCCGGTTCGGCGCACCTTGCGGGCCTCGGTTCGCATCTCGAGGTAGCCGCTGCCTCGAGCGTGGGCCAAGAACTCCGCGCGCAGCCGGGCCTCGATCTTCCGGACCTTGGCCCGGTTGTAGCCCATGGCTTTCGCCGTTTGCTCCTGGCTGAGCTGGCCCAGGAACCGGGTCCGAAAGAAGCTCGCGTGCTCGTCGTCGAGCCCGGCGAGAAATGCGCCGATGAGCCCGAAGATCTCGAGGCTCTCCATGCGCTCTTCGGAGCGCGGGGTCGGGTCCGGATCGAAGGTCTGGCGCTGCTGTCGGACCCAGGCCTCGAGCGGGGTCGATTCTTCGCTGTGGCCGTCCCGCATCAACGCCTCGCCGACAGGTATTTGTCGGCTGCGCACGGTCACGTCGGTGATGACGACATTCCGAGCGATCGTGAAGAGATAGTTCTTGTACGGGCGGATGCCGTCGTACGCGGCCCTTGCCCGGACCCCGAACGCCCTCCGGAAGGTCTCCTGCAGCACGTCCTCGACGTCCGAGGCCTGCGACATGCCGGCGAAGTGGAGATGGCGCCCGTCGCTTCGAAACGCGAACCCGCGGAGCACGAACCTTCTCAATGGCCGGCGAAAGCACCGGTACACGAGGTCGAGCGCGCAGGCGTCGCCGTCGCGAAACCGGGCGAGGAAGTCGGGGGTGCTTTGAAATGGGTCCACGATTCGCTCTGTGCGCCGGTCTCGCGGCATGTCGGTCACGTTTAGCAATCCAGGCGCCAGCCCTCGGCGAATGGCTTGCCGGGGGGAAATTCGAAGGAATACGCACCGGCACGGCGGGGTGCACCCCCCGAACCGCGACGCGGCTGTCATGGGGCGTGCGGGACCGGTACGGACGTCGGTCGCCCTTTCGGGGAGACCACGGGCTTTGGGGATGTCCGGGGGTCAGCGCAGGAGGACGTTGCTGCCGCCGCCGTCCCGCAGGGCGAGCGCGAGTCCGTGGTTTGAAAACAGGACCAGGTCCGAGCCTCGGACCGCGGGTGGGACCGAGCTTCCGCTGCCGGTGGACAGCACCTGCTCGGGCCGTCCGGTTCGGGCAGAGACGATGCCGAGCGGGCCGCGGCTCGACACCACCGCCACCCGCTCCCCGGGCAGCGCCCGGGGGGTCGCGGGCGCCCCGTCGCCCATCCGGTACCGCCACACGACGGCGCCGTCCCGGGGCCGAAGGCCGATGAGCTCGCCCTCCCCGTGCGCGGCCACCACCAACCCCACCCTGGGAAGCGGTACGAGGTCGATGAGCCTCATGAGCGGGCGGTTCCACTCGATGGCCCCTTGCTCCGCGTTCACCCGAAACAGCCCGCTGTTGTAGGCGGCGACCAAAAGCGCGGCGCCCCCATCGACGAGCACGGGGTTTGCGTCCACGTCGGCGAAGTACTCGGCCGTGTTGCCGAGCGTGAGCGCCCACCGGGTGGTCCCCTGCACGAGGTCCACGGCCAGCAGGGTCCCCTCCGAGAAGCCGAGGTAGGCGACGCCGCGCTTGCGGTCGACTGTGGCTCGAGCGTGGCCTCGCACCGACAGGCCCTCGGGCGTCGGCCGCTGCACCTGCCAGAGCACCTGGCCCTCGGCCAACAGATCGACGGCGAGAAAGCCGTTCGGGCGCACCGGCAAGATCGCCACCGTGCCGGTGACCACCATCTCCCCGCCGATTCGACCCCCGAGCGTCTTTCGCCACCGCTCGGTGCCGTCGCTGCGAGAGAACGCCACGAGGTCGGCGTCCACCCCTACGAGCACCACGCTGCGGTGCTCCAGGATGTCGGCGCCGAGCGTCCCGAGGTCGTTTTTGCTCCAGAGCAGGCGCCCATCGGCCATGGCCCGGGCCTCGAGCCGTCCACCTCGGGTCCCGAGGTACACCCTGGCCCCGTCAGGGCTGATCGCCGGGCGGGTCCACTCTTCGGGGTAGGTCTTGAGCAGCTCGAACTGCCCGAGCCGGGCCTGCCAGCGGATCCCGTAGCTGGGCTTCAGCTTGCCTGGCTCGAGCTGCCGGTACTCGTACAGAGTGGTCGCGTCGGAAACGGGCTCCGCGGTCTGTGCAACGGCCACAAGCCCGAACGCGGCGAAGAGCAGGCTCGGCATGCCGGTCAGTCGAGCATCTCGAGGCGCCGCTTGGCGAACTCGGCGAGCGGGGACGTCGGCTCGCGGTCCCGGATGCGCTCATAGGCGGCTCGGGCCTTGCTCGCGTCCCCTCGGGATTCGAGCAGCCGGGCGACCTGTGCGAGCCCGAGGTCGTCGAAGCCCGAAACCTCGGACGCAGCCTGAAACGAGGCCAGCGCCTCGTCGGCGCGTCCCGCCGCCTCGAGCGCATATCCTTTGCCCTCGAGCGCGAAGAACCGGAGCCGATCGGCCTCGGGCGCGGAGTCCAGGTAGAACTCGAAGCCGGCCACCGCCTCCTCGTTCTTGCCGAGGCGCCGGGCCAGGTCGGCGTCGTAGAGCCGGGCGACCGCCTTCACCCCTGGACCGCCCTCCCCGTCCAGCACCGCCCGCAGCTTGTCCCGCGCCGCCCGGTACCGCTCGGCGTTCTTTTCGGCGCTGGTGGAGGTCAGGACGGCTTGCAGCGACACCGCCTGCTCATAGGCGTCCACGGCCGGCACGAGCGCCCGCGTGGCCTCCGCGTTCGCGCCTGATCCGCTGCTGCGGACCAGCTCGAGGACCACCACCAAGCCGAGCAGCAGCACCAGCCCGCCGGCCACCCACTTCAGGTTCTTCTCGAGCCAGCCGCTCCAGGTGGCGCCCTGGGCCACGAACGCATCGGGCTCGAGGAGCGCCTCGCGCTCGGCCTCCTCGCGGCGGCGCCGGTCTTTGCTCTTCGCCGACATGGCGGCGGTGTTTCTCCGCGCCGTCCGGTCGAGTCAACCGGGATC
>DAIQNR010000032.1:39723-59240 GCA_036788295.1 Myxococcota bacterium | reverse complement strand
CCCACTCGACCTGCTCGATGAGCTGCGCGTGCGTCGCCGCCATCTCTTCGGCGCATAGCCACGCCCGGTCGTAGTCGAGGAAAGCCCGCCCCGGGAGCTCCCGTCTCACAAACACCACCGCCCGAGGGTATCTCACCCACGCCGCCGATTCTACTTCTGAGCTGACCCAGGAGAGGAAACCCATCGTCGAGGATGTGGCCGGGACCTCCACATCCCGACCCCCTCCGATGACCGTTTGGGTGCATATAGATCATGTGGAGACCGGGCGCCCCTGCTCGATCCCATCCTCTTATCCAAAAGCCTCCGGGAGCGAGCACCCTTCGATTCTGCGGTGATTTCCGGGCCGGTGATGACGGTCGAGGCCGAGCGACCCGAGAGCGCTCGGTTTCGGTTCGGTTGAGCCCATGGCCACGCCCGGGTGCTAGGCTTGCCCCATGGCCGAAGACCGAGGCTCGTGGCGGGACAAGGTTTCGGGGTGGGCGCGCCGGGCCGAAGAGGAGGCGCGCGCCTTCGCCGAGCGGGCGGAAGAAGCGCGGGGCCGCATCGCGGAGTCGCCGGCGGTGGGGCGGGTCGCCGAAGGCGCCCGCTCGTGGTCGCGGCGGGTCGCCGAGAGCGTAGCCCTGGCCGAGGCGCGGGCCAGGCTGGCTGGCGCTCCGGTATGGGAGGAGACCTCGCGGGCGGCGGCCTGGGTCCGCGGCACCGAGGCCTGGCGCCAGCTCGAGCAGGCTTCTCTTCGAGCCCGGGAACGGGCTCGGGCGGCCGGCGAGCGGGTGAACGAGGCCAGGGCCGAGCTCGAGGCGCTGATCGAGGCGGTCAACGAGGCGCAGACCGACCCGTCGGACCGGGCTCGGGTGCTGAGGGCGGCGGCGACCGCGTTCGAGAGAGCGGCTCCGCAACTCGACCTGCTCGCCGATGCGGTGGCGGTCGGGTTCGTCCGAGAGCTCGGGGCCGGGATGGCGACCGTCGATGGTACCGAGGTCCTCTTCGTGCCCGCCGACGGCCCGGTCCGGGCCCGCGTCCGGGTGTCGCGGGTGGTCGGCCGGGCGGCGCGGCTCGAGGTGGGCGGACACGTCGGCGGTTATGTCGCCGCGTTCTATGGGCCCCGCAGCCAGCTCGTCAGCCCGGTGGCCCGGCGCGGCGCGAACCTCGGCCTCCTCATCGCGTCGCTCGGGTTCTTCCGCGGGACCGAAGGGATCACGGGATGGATGTTCGAGCTGTCCGCGGGGGCCGCGCTCGGGGTCCCGATCCTCTCCGATCTCTCCGCGTTCGAGCTCGAGGAGGTCGTGCTCGCCGCCTACGCCCTCGACCCGGCCGAAGCGGAGCGGTTCGAAGCCGCGCTCGCCGCGGCCCCCGACCGACCCCGCCGCCGACACGTGACCCGCCTGCTCGCGCGTGACCCGCACGCGAAACCGGGCTAGCGGTGCCGGGATGTCGGCGGTCCGCTACGCCCGCGTCGCTGTCGAGGCGGTGGCCCACGCTCTGCCCGACGAGCGGGTGCGCACCTCCACCCTCGAGCACGACCTCGCCGGGCTCTACCGGGGCATCGGGCTGTTGCCCGGCCTCATCGAGAACCTGACCGGCGTGGCCGAACGCCGCCTCTGGCCCCGTGAAATGGGCCCGGCCGAAGCGGCGACCCGGGCGGCGCGGGCCGCGCTCGACCGAAGCACCTTCGGGCCCGAGCGCCTCGGCGCGCTCGTGTTCACGGGGGTGTCCAAAGACCTGCTCGAGCCGTCCTGCGCGAGCCTCGTGCACGGGGCGCTCGGGCTGCCCCCAAGCTGCTTGAACTTCGACGTGGGCAACGCCTGCCTCGGCTTTCTCACCGGCATGAGCACCGTAGCCGCCATGATCGAGCTCGGGCAGATCGAGGCCGGCATGGTCGTCGCCGGCGAGTCGAGCCGCCCGGTCACGGAGGCGACGATCGGCCGCCTCACTGCCCCCGGGGCCGGCTTCCTCGAGCTGCGAGAGGAGATGGCGAGCCTCACCCTCGGCTCCGGCGCCGCCGCCGTCATCCTGTGCCGCGACGACCTGGCCCCCGACCCGGTCCACCGGCTCCGAGGGGGCGCCGCCGTCGCCGCCACCGAGCACGCCGGGTTGTGCCGGGGCACGATGACCCAGATGCGCACCGACGCCACCCGGCTGCTCGCCGAGGGAGTCAAGGTCGCCACGGAGGCGTGGGCGAAGACCCGCGCCGCCCTCGAGGTCGCGGCCGACGACGTAGCCGTGTTCTGCCTTCACCAGGTCGGCAAGGCGAACCACGACGCGGTCGTCTCCGCGCTCGGGCTGCCCTCGGAGCGCGCCCCCCGCCTGTATCCCGAGCTCGGCAACGTCGGGGCGGCGTCGGTCCCGCTCGGGCTGTCGCTCGCCGCCGCCACCCTGAAGGCCGGCCAGCCCGCGGCGCTGATGGGCATCGGCAGCGGCCTCAACAGCTGGATGCTAGTGGTGGACTGGTGAAGCTGCCTGGACCGGTCGCCGCCCTGTACCCGTTCGAGGGGCGCTTCTTCGACGTGCCGGCGGGGCGCATGCATTATCTCGACGAGGGCCCGGCGGACGCGGCGCCGATCATCTGCCTCCATGGAAACCCGAGCTGGTCCTTCTATTGGAGGGCGCTCGTGCTCGCGCTGCGCGACCGGTTTCGGGTCATCGTGCCCGACCACATCGGCTGCGGCCTGTCGGACAAGCCCGCTGGCTTCGGCTACCGGCTCGGCGACCACATCGACAACCTGCGCCGGCTGCTCGATCACCTCCGGCTGCCTTCGGCCGCCTTCGTCGTGCACGACTGGGGGGGCGCGATCGGGATGGGGGTCGCGACCGCCGAGCCGGAGCGGGCCCGGGCGCTGATCGTCACGAACACGGCGGCGTTTCGATCCCTGCGGATCCCGCCGTCGATCGCCGTGCTCAAGATCCCTGGGTTCGGGGCGCTCACCGTCCGGGGGCTCAACGGGTTCGCGAGGGCGGCGACGGTGCGAGCGAGCGAGCGAGGGCTCGCGCCCGACGTGAAGGCTGGCTTGCTCTTTCCCTACGGCTCCTGGGCGGACCGCATCGCGACCCTGCGGTTCGTGCAGGACATCCCGCTTCACCGATCCCACCCGAGCTACAGCACGCTCGCCGCCATCGAATCCGGGCTCTGTCGGCTGGTGGACAAGCCGATGCTGCTCCTGTGGGGGGACGCCGATTTCTGCTTCGGACCGAAGTTCCGGGCCGAATGGATGCGGCGCTTCCCCGAATGCGAGGTGCGGGCCTGGTCCGACGTCGGGCACTATGTCATGGAGGACGCCCCCGAGCGGGTGGTGGCCGAAGCCCGACCCTTTCTCGACAGAGCCCTCGGATGAGCAAGACCTTCAACATCGCCGCCCGGCTCGAGGCCCAGGCAAAGACCCGTCCCTACCAGCGCGCGGTGGTGTTCCCCGCCGGGCGGGACCGGTCGGGACGGGACCGGTGGAGCCAGCTGAGCTTTCTCGAGGCCCAGCGTCTCGTCGGCGCTCTCGCGCTCGGCCTCGAAGGGCTCGGCGTGCGGCGGGGCGACCGGGTGAGCCTGCTCGTGCGGCCGAGCCTCTCGTTCATCCCGCTCGTGTTCGCCCTCTTCCGGATCGGCGCGGTCCCCGTGCTCATCGACCCGGGGATGGGCCGAAAGTCGTTTCTGTCGTGCCTCGAGCGGATGCGGCCCCGGGTGCTCATCGCCGTCCCTTTGGTCCACGCCCTCCGAGGGCTGTTCCCCCGGGCCTTTGCGTCGGTGGAGGTGTCGGTGACCGCCGGCCCGACCACCGGGTGGTGGGGCGGGGCCACGCTCGACGGACTTCGTGCGTCCACCGGGCCGGTCCCTGCAGCCGCAGCGACCGCGGAGGACGAGGTCGCGGCGATCCTGTTCACGTCGGGCAGCACCGGGCCGGCGAAGGGCGTCGTGTACACCCACGGCATCTTCGAGACCCAGACCCGGCTGATACAGACGATGTACGGCATCGAGCCGGGGGGGGTGGATCTCGCCTGCTTTCCGCTGTTCGGGCTGTTTTCGGCTGGCCTCGGGCTGACGGTGGTCATCCCGGAGCTCGACCCGACCCGGCCCGCCGCCGCCGACCCGGCCCGGCTCGTGTCCGCCATCGAGGCCCAGGGCTGCACCCAAGCGTTCGGAAGCCCGGCCATCTGGCGGAACGTCGCCCGCTACTGCCAAGAGCGCGGGGTCAAGCTTCCGAGCCTGAAGCGGATCCTCATGGCCGGCGCCCCGGTCCCCACCGCGCTTCACGCCGCGTTCTCCGAGATCCTGTCCCCCGGGGCCGAGGTGTTCACGCCCTACGGCGCCACCGAGGCGCTCCCGGTGGCGAGCATCGGCTCGGCCGAGGTGCTGAACGAGACGGGGGCCCAAACGGCGGCCGGCGCCGGGACCTGCGTGGGCCGGCCCGCCCCCGAGGCGGTGGTGCGCATCCTCCGCTCGAGCGATGAACCCATCGACCGATGCGAGGAGGTCGGGTGGCTACTTCCGCGCGAGGTCGGTGAGATCACCGTGCGCGGACCGATGGTGACCCCCCGCTACGAGGGCGAGCCGGAGGCCACCGGCGCGGCGAAGATGACCGAGCGCGGCGAAAACGGCGAAACCTGGACGGTGCACCGGATGGGGGACGTCGGGTACCTCGACGACGCCGGCCGGCTCTGGTTTTGCGGGCGAAAGCGCCACGTCGTCTCCGCCCCGGGCGGACCGATGTATCCGGTGCCGTGCGAGGCGATCTTCGACGTCCACCCCGACGTGAAGAAGACCGCTCTCGTGGGAGTGGCTGGCACGCCGATGATCGTGGTCGAGCTCGATACCGCCCGCGCCGACAAAGACGGGATCGCCGCCGAGCTGCTCGAGCTCGCCGAGCAGCACCCCCACACGAGGTCGATCAAGCGGGTCCTCTTTCATCCGAAGCTCCCGGTGGACGTGCGGCACAACGCGAAAATCGACCGCGAAGCGCTCGCGGCCTGGGCGGCACGCCAGTGAAGGCGCTGGTCACCGGCGGCGGTGGGTTCGTGGGCGAGGCCGTGGTCCGTCGCCTCTTGGCCCGGGGGGACGAGGTCACGGTGCTCAACCGGCGCCGCTACCCCGATCTCGAGGCCCAGGGCGCCGCCGGCGTCGCGCTCGACCTGGCGACCTCCGACCTCGAGCCGGCGCTCGAAGGCCACGAGGTCGTGTTCCACGTCGCCGCGAAGACGGGAGTCTGGGGGCGAAAGCGGGATTTCGTCGCCGCCAACGTGACGGCGACCCGCCGCCTGCTCGACGCCGCCCAGCGGGCCGGCGTCTCCCGCTTCGTCCACACCAGCTCGCCGTCGGTCACCTTCGACGGGGCCGACGCCGAGGGCGTGGACGAGGCCGCGGTCGGCTACCCCAAGCACTTCGAGGCCCACTACCCGGCGACCAAAGCCGCCGCCGAGCGGCTCGCGCTCGCGGCCCACCGCCCCGGCTTCTCGGTGTGCGCGCTGAGGCCCCACCTCGTCTGGGGCCCGAAGGACCCGCACCTGTTTCCTCGGGTCATCGACCGGGCCCGCCGGGGCCGGCTGCTCCGGGTGGGCGAAGGCCAAAACCGGGTGGCGCTCACCCACGTCGAGCACGCCGCCGACGCCCACCTGAAGGCGGCGGACGCCCTCGGGCCGGACGGCGCCGCCGGGGGCAAGGCGTACTTCATCACCGACGGCTCCCCGGTCAGCCTCTGGACGTTCATCGACCGGCTGCTGTTCGCGCTCGGGCTCGAGCCGGTGCGGCGGTCGGTGTCGGCCAAGACCGCCTACCGAGTGGGCGCCCTGCTCGAAGCGCTGTGGCGGACGCTGCCTCTGCCCGGAGAGCCGCCGATGACCCGCTTCGTGGCCCGCGAGCTGGCGAGCTCCCACTGGTACGACATCACGGCGGCGGAGACGGACCTCGGCTACCGGCCCTTTCTCGACATCGACGCCGCGTTCAACGAAGCCGCCGCCGCGTTCCGCGCATCCCATGGCCCTACCCAGTAGGCGCGAGCGCCGGTCATCAGGGGTCGGAGCTCGGAAGAACGTCCGTCAGGCGGGTGTTCGGAGCACCGTTCGTCGTCACCTGGACCGCAACGGGATCCGGCGTCCTATCTCCTCGCGGCCCCTTGGGTGTTTTGTCATCGTAAACCGGCGCCGACTCAGGGATCAGCTCGTCGAGGGCCTTCTTGAGGGATTCGAGGTGGAACGCCGTGGTCAGCGCCTTCAGCGTGGCCGGATCGAGTTCACCCGTGGGCGGGAGATTCTTCGAAGTCTGAAACTCCAGCAGGGCTTGTTCCGACTTGGGACCGAACGCCCCATCGATGGCCAGAGCGGGGCTCGCGCCGACAGCGTTGAGCATCGCCTGCATTTCGCCCACAGCGTACCCCTTTTTTCCTCTCCCAAGGGTTTCACCTGCGGCTACCCGATCGGCCAGAGGCTGTCGAGCCGGGCCGCTTCGCTCCGACATCGCCGCGAGGAGAGCGGGTTCATGGCTTGGGCCAGCGCTGTCCTTCGGTATCCTTTCCTCCGACGGCGATCGGGGGGGTTCGGTGGACGCCTCGGAGCGGGAAGGCGCCAAGTATCGGGTGTAATTGGTTCCCCCGTGGGAACCCACTTTCGTGTCTGACATGCCTCCGCAGTAAGCACTTGGCGTGCCAAAGCCAGCGCATCGGCCTTCAGGGACAGCCGGTTCGGTTGGGCGAGAACCGAACGTTCGGTCGTTCGGTTCGGCGTTCGGCGCGGTCGAGGGAGCGAAGGCGGCGCCTTCGGAGCGTGCTACGGTCTGAGCCGTGCTGCGGTTCGGACGGATTCTCTGGACCAAAAACGTCGCGCTCGAGCCGGGGGAGCTGGCCTACGGGGGCCTCGACGCCACCGTTTTGGCCCGGGAGCCTCGGGGGCCGGGCGACCTGTTCGAGCTCCACTCCACCCCCGAGGACGCGGCCAGCCTCGCCGACCCCGAGGTGGGCGACCTCTTGGTCCTCACCCAGCACGGCCAAGCCACGCACCTCGCCGAGATCGTGGGGGAGCGGGTCGAGCGGCGGCCGAGGCGGACGCAGCGCCGGGGGACCCGGGATCACCGCTTCAGCGCCCAGCGCACCTGCCGCGCGGTGGCGCTGCTCGACTACGACGAGGCGCCGTTCGCCGAGGAGGCGTTTGGGTTCGAGCCGCAGAACGAAGGCGGAGAGGTGTTCCGAATCGATGAGCTCCCCTCGTTCGAGCGAGCGGGCCGGCCCCTGTGGTGGGTGCAGCGGCGGCTCGAGCGGGCCTTGACCGGGCCTCGGACGGTGGCGCGGCCGAACGACAGGATGGAGCGGGTCACCCGGGAGCTCGAGGCGACGCTGCTCGGGGACGAGCGGCCTGCGATCCCGAGCCGCCGCCGGCCGCTGCTCCGCAGCTCCCACCGTGGGCTCGGCCGACCGGGCGGCTTGGGCAGCGGCGGCACGGGGCGCTGAGCCATGCCCGAGCTCGCGGAGGTCGAGGTGGGGCGGCGGCTCGCCGAAAAAGTGGCGGTGGGCAAAACGGTGGTGGAAGCCCGCTGCGCCCCGGATCCGATCGTGTTCGAGCAGGTGTCGCCGGACCGCATCGAAGCCGAGCTTCGCGGGCGGGCGGTCCACGCGGCGCGCCGGCACGGAAAGCACGTCTTCCTCGAGCTCGGGGCCAAAGCGACCGACGGGGAGCCGCTCGCCCTGCTCTTTCACTTCGGGATGACGGGCGCGCTTCGCGCCCCCCAGGCCGAGCCGGTCCCGCTCGAGAGCGGGATCCGGGACGAGCCCGGGACGTGGCCCCCCCGCTTCACCAAGCTCGAGCTGCGCTTGTCCGATGGAGGCAAGCTCGCCTTCACCAACGCCCGCCGGCTGGGGAGGGTGCGCATCCGGGGCGGGGACCCGATGTCCGAACCGCCGCTTCGCGACCTCGGTTTCGACCCGTTGACCGCGCTCGCCCCGCTCGACGATTTTCTTTTCGCCTTGTCCCGGCGATCGGCCCCGGTGAAGGCGGTCCTGCTCGACCAGCGCTTCGCAGCCGGGATCGGCAACTGGCTAGCGGATGAGATCCTGTTTCAGGCCGGCATCGATCCTCGGCGCCGGGCCAAGGATCTCGGAAAGCCGGAGGTCGAGCGGCTTCGCTCCGCGATGGAGCAGGTGGTAGGGACCGCGGTCCGCGCCGAGGCCGACAAGCGCCGCTTTCCTGCCGACTGGCTGTTTCATCACCGATGGGGCCGGGGGAAAAGCGCCGCCGAAACCCCACTCGAGCTCGCGTTCGAGACGATCGCCGGCCGCACGACGGCCTGGGTTCCGGCGAGGCAGCGGTGAGCGGCCCCTCCATCCTCGCCCCGCTCCCGAGCGGATTGCTCCGACGATCCTTCGGCCGAGCGGCCGCGATGTGCGCCTTTGCCCTTGGCGCTGCCTGCGGGGAGTCCGAGGCCCCCGGGTTCTCGCTCGAGATCGGGGCCGGCGAGGAGGACGGTGGACCGGGCTTTCTTCCCCTCGAGGCCGGCGCTCAGCTCGCCCTGGTCGCCGGCCCGCAGGGCGGCTTTCATGTGTACATGAACCTGCGGGTGCAGGGGGACGACGCAGCGGTCGCGTTCGGCCCAAACCCCATCGTGCGCCGCGCGGCCCGGAGGTCGTCGGACGGCGCCCTCATCCAGAGGGCCACCCGCCGGGAGCCCTTCATCGAGACCGTGGGCGGCTTCGACACGAGCCCAAGCCTCCTCGTCATCTTGTGTCCCACCCCACCCGGCGTGCCGATCGCCGACCAGACCATCGCGCTCGACGTGTCGGTCAGCCCGCCGGACGGCGGCCCTGGCGTGTCGGCTCGAGCCGAGTTCGTCCCGGTCTGCCGCGAAAACACCGATTTTTGCGCCGCGCTGTGCTTCGGCTGACTCAGGGCCCGGGCAGAAATGAGCGGTGCAAGTTCGTCGAGCCATCGTCGTCGCTGGTGGTGGCGCGAGGAGGGAGCATACCGAGCGTCTGTGACCGACGAGAGCGAAGCGGCGACGCCGCCAGCGGCGGCGAGGGCCGGCGAGATTGTGCCGATAATTTCTGCCCGGGCCCTTAGGCCAGGGCCGGCGTCCGCGCCGGCGCGATGCTCGGCAGCGACGACTCGAGCCGGAGCGCCATCGCTCGCAGGTAGCGAACCACGTCCTCGCGGCGGCGGTGGTCGAGCGAGCGCTGCCCGAGCGGGAGCACCTGCAGCACCGCAGGGTCACAGAGCCGCTCGAGGTGGGCGAGGTCGTCGCGGTCGAGCCCGATGGCGAGCAGGGCCTCGATGATGTCGTCCATGGGCAACCCACTGGCCGGGCAGTGGTCGAGCACCTGCTGGTGCCAATCCCCCGCCTTCTCGAGAGCGACTCGATGGATCTCGGCCGGGCTCCTTTTCGTCACGGTCTGGGCCAGGTGGCCGCAGTTGCAGGCCCCCATGTGGGTCCAGCGGTAGGAGGCGCCGCCCTCGAGCCGCTGGGCGGTGTCGAGCAGAGCGCGGACGAGGGGTCGGCTGGCGATGGCCATGGGCGAAACGGTACCGCGACCCGGCGGCGGAAAGAAGCGACGAGCGACTCAACGAGCGCGGGGCATCGCCCCCGATCGGAGCCGCTGCATGTAGTCCGTGAGCCTCGCCCGGACCTTCCCCGACAGGAGAATCCCTCCGAGCATGTTGGGGAAGGCCATACCCAGGATCATGAGATCCGAGAAGTCGAGCACGCTCCGAAGGTTCACCACCGCTCCGATCACCACCGCGATGACGAACAGGACCTTGTACACGAGCGTGGTCCGATCCCCGAACAGGTACCCCCAGCACCGCTCCCCGTAGTAGCTCCAGGAGATCATGGTGGAGAACGCGAACAAGAACACGGCGAGGGTCAACACCGCGGGAAACCAGGGGATGACGGTCGCGAAGGCCCGAGAGGTCATCACGACCCCGTCCGCCTCGGTCTCGTAGGCCCCGGTGATGACCAGGACGAGCGCGGTGGTCGTGCACACCACGATCGTGTCGATGAACGGCTCGAGCAGCGCGACGATGCCCTCCCGCACCGGCTCCTTCGTTGCCGCGGCCGAGTGGGCGATGGACGCCGAACCCACCCCGGCCTCGTTCGAGAACGCGGCCCGGCGAAACCCGGTGACCATCACCCCGATGGCCCCGCCGAACGCGGCCCCCGGAGAAAACGCGCTCGTCACGATGTCGGCGATCGCGGCGGGCACCGCGGCCGCGTTGACCACGACGATGAAGGCGGCGGCGATGAGATAGATGCCGACCATGAACGGCACGATGAGGCTCGCGACCTGCCCGATCCGGTCGATGCCGCCAATGAGCACGATGCCGACGAGGCCGGACAGCAACAGGCCGTAGACGAGCGCTCCGACCTCGCCCTGGAACATCGGGAACACCGAAGCGACCTGCGCGTAGCTCTGGTTGGCCTGAAACATGTTTCCGCCCCCGAAGCTGCCCCCGATGCATAGAATCGCGAACAAGACGCTCAGGACCTTTCCGAGACGAGGCAAGGACAGCTCGCTGAGCCCGGTGTGCAGGTAGTGCATCGGCCCGCCGCTGACCTTTCCCCGGCTGTCGGTCGTTCGGTACATCTGTCCCAGCGTGCACTCGGCGAACTTCGAGCTCATCCCGAGAAATCCAGCGACGATCATCCAGAACACCGCGCCCGGCCCCCCGGTGCCCACCGCGATCGCCACCCCGGCGATGTTTCCGAGCCCCACGGTGGCCGACAGGGCCATGGCCAGGGCCTGAAAGTGGCTGACGTCGCCCTCGGAGTGTCCGACGTCGTACTTTCCCCGGGTGACCTCGATCGCGTGGCCAAAGGCGCGGAGGTTCACGAACCCGAAGCGGAGGGTGAAGAACACGGCCCCGAGCATCAGCCACACCACGATCACCGGGAGGTTCACCTCGGTGGCGTGGGCGGCGAGCGTGGCCAGCCGCTGGCCGGTCTCCACCGAAAAGACGATCGCCTTGCCCTGATCGCGGGTCACGGCCACCGACTGCCCCGACGGGTCCAGAGCAAATCCCAGCACCGGGGCCTTCAGGCTCCTGAGCTCGACCCACCGATCTCCGCTCGGCTCGAGCACCTGCACCGCCCCCTGCCTGCCGACGACGACTCTGTTCCCGGAGAACCCGAGGCCGAAAACCGCGTCCCCGGTCGCGATCTCCTCGGCCCGCCGGCCGCCGAGGCGATGAAGGAGAACCCGCCCGTCGTCGCCGCCCGACGCGAGCACGCCGCCCGGGCCAAACGCGAGCCCGCCCACCCCTCGGCGCTGGCCGGACAGGCGCTCTGGCTCGCCCCCCGACAAGGGCAGAACGAAGATCTCCCCCCGACGCCCGGCGAAAGCGACCCGGGTGGCCGTCGTCGAGCTGTCCACCGCGAGGGCGCGAACCGGCGCCCCTGGGTCCCGGTAGAGCGTGCGGGCGGGGCGGCCCGGCGGCCACGCCCACACCGTGCCGCCGCTCGAACCGATGATGAGCTCGGTCCCGGTGGGGTCGAACCCGAGCGCGGTGGGCTCCCCGTCCACCCTCGGCAGCGACGCGAGCGGGTTGCCGGTCGCGATCTCGACAAGCCAGACCTCGCCGGTCGACAGCCCGACGGCGACCTCTCCCCCGCGACCGGGCCGAACCGCCACGAGGCGCACCGCCCCGGCGCCCAGGTCTTGGCGCTCGGTCTGCCGAAGCTTCTCGAAGTGGACGACCCGGCCGTCCTCCCCGCCGGTGACGAGCACTCCGTCGGGCCCGAAATCGGCGGCGTTCACCCGGGACTGGCCGTCATCCCAAAAGACGAGGTCTTGAAACAGGACCGACGCGATCGGACCCACCACATAGGTCGCGAAGGCCGGATCGACGGAGTCCACGAGGGCCTGAAGTCGCTCCACTGGCGAGGGCTCGGCGCGCGCCGGGGCTGCGGAGAGCGCGAGCCCGAGCGCCACGAGAGAGGCGGCACGAGCCGGCCCTCTGCGCCCGGGCGTGGCTCGGGGCGCGGGGACCGTGACGAGGGGGGGGCGACCAAACGGCTTCCGGCGCACGCCGATGGCTTACACCGAAGCCGGACCGAGCGGCACCCTCACTCCGGAGCCCGAAATCGGCGCTCGCCTCGTGTAGGTTCCCGGCGGTGCAGCTCTACACGAAGATCCTGCTCGGCATGGGCGCCGGGGTGGTCGCCGGACTCCTGGTCGGCCCCAACTCGGCGCTGCTCCCCCAGGGCGGAGTCATGCTCGGCCCCGGCGCCGCCGTGCGGGTGGCCCCAGCCGACGACGCCCCGCTCGAGCCGCTCGCCGCCGGTCAGAAGCGGGCCCTCGTGGTGGAGGACCAGGGCGAGTGGCAGCGCATCGAATTTCGGCTGCGGTCCAGCGACCTTCTGAAGCTCGAAAAGGCCGGAGTCCGAGGGGGGACCCGCGAGCGCAGACAGGGTTTCGTTCGCCTCGGCACCCCCGGAATCTCGACCTATGCCCCGCTCGGACAGACCCTGGTGGACGCCACCGAGTGGATCGGGCGGCTGTTTCTCGCCCTCATCAAGATGGTCGTGATCCCGCTCGTTTTCTTCTCGCTGACCGTCGGGGTGGCATCCCTCGGGGACTTTCGCCGGCTCGGCCGCATGGGGGGTCGCACCCTGCTGTTGTTCACCGGGACAACCGTGTTCGCGCTGACCATCGGCGTAGGGCTCGCGAACCTCATCGGACCCGGGCGCTACCTCGCCGAAGAAGACCGAACGGCGCTGCTCGCGAGCTACCAAGGCGAAGCCTCGCTCACCGTGTCGAGCGCGGCCGACGCGCCATCCTTCGTCGATCAGCTCGTCGGCATCGTCCCCTCGAACCCGGTCGCCTCGCTCGCGCAGGGCGAGATGCTGCAGATCATCTTCTTCGCGGTGATGTTCGGCATCTCCCTCACCCTGCTCCCGGAGGCCCGGAGCAAGCCGCTCGTGAAGTTGCTCGACGACGCCAACGAGGCCATGGTCATGCTGGTGCACGTCGCCATGGGGCTCGCCCCGATCGGCGTCGCCGCGCTGCTGTTCAAGGTCGTCGGCACCACCGGGCTCTCGGTGCTGCTCGCGCTCGGCCTGTACGCGGTGGTCGTGGTGCTCGGCCTCGTGCTGCATCTATCGATCGTCTACGGCTCGATCGTGCGCATTTTCGCCCGATTGCCGTTCTTGCCGTTTCTGAAGGCGCTCAGGCCGGCGCTGCTGCTCGCGTTCTCGACCTCGAGCTCGTCGGCCACCTTGCCGGTCACGAAGGAGTGCGTCGAAGACGAGATCAACGTGAGCAACGAGGTCTCGAGCTTCGTGCTCCCGCTCGGAGCCACGGTCAACATGGACGGGACCGCGCTCTACCAAGGGGTCGCGGCCCTGTTCATCGCCCAGATCTACGGGCTCGAGCTCGGCTGGGCGGCGCAGGCCACCATCGTGACCTCGGCCACGCTCGCCTCGGTGGGCGCCGCCGGCGTCCCCGGCGCAGGCATGATCACGCTCGCGATGGTGCTGACCGCCGTCGGAGTGCCCACCGAGGGGCTCGCGCTCGTGCTCGGGGTGGATCGGCTGCTCGACATGTTTCGGACGCTCGTCAACGTCGTGGGCGATTCGGCGGCGACGGTGCTCATCGCCCGGCTCGAGGGCGAAGACCTCCACTTTTCAGCCCGCGAGGCGGCGTAGCCGTCCTCTTCAGGGGTTGGCTTTCGCCCGGTGGGCGATCTCGGCGAAGACCTCGGCCGCGATCTCGAGGCCCCGGTCGAGCTGGTTCTTCGGGTTGTCGAAGAACCCATCGACGGCTCCTCGCCCCCGGTAGACGAGCGCCTTCGTGAGCAGGTGGATCTTGTCCGCCGCCTTGACGATCCGGGCCTCGACCGACTCGCCAGCCTCCATTTCGGCCCACACTTCGGCGAGCGCGGGGGGCAGTAGGCGCTTTGCGAGCTCGGCCTCGACGTCGCCGAGCGCGGCGTCGAGCGCCGCGGTCTTCACCGGCATGGGCACGTCGCCGAGCGCCGCTTCCGGCGCGTCGTGCACGATGGCCATCCGAAGCGCCTTCTCGCCGTCGATGACCCGGCCCTCGGCCCGAAGCGCGTCCACGAGCAGCAGGGTGGCGAGCGCGACCCCGAAGCTGTGGTCCGCGACCGATTCGCACGGCCGAACCCCGCGAAGCAGCCATCCGGTGCGAGGAAGATCCGACAGGGGGTCGAGCCCGATGAGGACATCGACGATGCGTTCGGCGCGGGAGGTCACGGGCGGAGGGTGCCAGAGGTGAACGCCGCGGATGCGACAAAAGGAAGGAGGGGCGGCTCGGCCCGGGGTCCGCCAGGCGGACCCAAACGCTCAGGCCGGCCGCCCCGGCTCGCTCAGACTCGTCGCCCGGTCACAGGCACTCGGCCTGGTACTCGACCCGAATCTGCGAGCCAGGCTCGGGGGTGGCGTAGGGAGCGAAGTTCAGCGCGTTGCTGCCCCGCTCGTACGTCCAGTTGATCGTCCCTTGGACGCTCTGCCCCGGCAGCTCCACCCCATCCACGAACACCCGCATGCTCTGCGGCACCGGCTGGTTGTTGAGGAAGAAGCGAGACTTGAACCCAAACGCGGTCTCGGCGAGCGCCTCGAGCGTGGTCGACCAGTCCGGGGTGCAGATCTCGTCCTCGACGCCGCCGGTGCGCCGCGCCATCTCGAGGTAGCGAATCCCGGAGCCAAACCCGCAGTTGCCTGGGTTCGGATCGGGGGGGGCGATCGACGAAGCGGAGAACAGGTTCGTGTTCCGGAAGCCTTTGATGGAGCGGAAGAAGTTCGCATAGAAATCGACGGTGTTGGTCGACTGCTCCGGCTCGTCGGAGACGAACACGATGGACAGCACCGCCTCCGCCCGGAGGAAGCCGGCGTTGTGACCGAACACATGGGGCGGGGTCAGGGCGAGGTACGCCCCCTCGAACCCGCGCTCGGTCGCGCTGCCGCTGATCCCGGCCACCGCGTTCTGTTGGAACACCGTATCCGGCGACGGCACGCTGCGCGGGGTGACGATCCGGTTTTGCGCCGCCCCGTCGATGGGGAGGAGCCGCCCGCCAACGCGGTTGGTGGTGTCGGTGGTGGTCACGCCCATGTGGTAGTCGAGCCCCTGGGCCTCCGCGAACTGAACGAAGTCCCGGAAGTTTTGCCCAAGCGCCGTCTGGTACGGGTCCATCGAGCACGAGTCGTCCACGACGAAGAGGATGTCCACCTCGGGCTTTCCAAGCTGCTCGAACTCATCGACCTGGACCGCATCGACGGCTCCGCGCCCGTTCAGGGGGATGATCGAGCGCTGGTCGTTGCCGTCGATGATGACGTCGAGCTCCACCGCGCCGGCGAAGGCGCTGGCCACGTCGGCCCGGAAACCCACGTCGAACTGGGTGGATGACCCAGGGGCGATGCTCACCGCGCTGCCGGGCAGCGGGGCCGGGATGTTCGACAGCCGAAACGCCACGTTCGAGCCGGAGGCGAGGCCGATGCGCTCAACCTGGGCCGCGGTCGAGCCGGTGTTGTAGACCGTGACCGGGCGATCTCGGGAGGCGCAGCCGACCCCGATCACGCCGAAGTCGAGCTCGCCGGGCACGATGAGCAGGGTGCTGTCCGCTCCGACGCCGTTGAGCGGGACCTCGTTGAACGGGGTCGAGGGGTTCGAGATGGAGAACTCCACCCGTCCGGTGAAGGTCCCGGCGGACTGGGGCGCGAACTCGACGGTCACGACTTCGGCTGCCCCGGCCGGGATGTCCCGGGACATGATGTCGCCGCCGGGCAGGGAGAAGGCGGGGTCGCTGCCGGGCAGCAGCCGCACCGCGGTGATGATGCAGATGTCGGAGCCCCGGTTTCGGATCTCGAAGGACCGCCGGAGGTTGCGGGTCGTCGCCACCGCGCCGAAGTCGAGCTGGGAAGGCACGACCTCGTAGTTGCACGGGGGCACGTTGACGCCTTCGCCGCGGACGACCACGTCGAGGCTCGGCTCGTCGGCGTCGTTCGAGAGGATTCGGACCGCGGAGACGATCTGGCCTTCCTCACGCGGCTCGAAGGTGATGGTCACCGTCTCGGTGCCGCCGGGGGCGATGACGGTCGGGTTCGCGTCGGGCGACGTAAACGAGCCGGTGCCGGCGGTGTCCACCTCGATCCCGGTGATCTCGAGGGGAGCGTTTCCAACGTTCGTGATGGTCAGATTGCGCCGGGAAGGGGCGATGGTCGCCACCCGGCCGAAGTTGAGCTGCGCGGGGATGACCTGCACGTCGGGGCCGCCGCCGCTGCCGCGGACCGGGATCTCGACCACGCGGAGCGCCGGGTTCGAGTTGTCGGTCTCGATGCGCAGGGTCGTGCTCACGTCGCCGAGGTTGACCGGGGCGTACACGACCTCGATGGCCGCGGTGTCCCGCTCGTTGAGCGTCTGAGGCCGAAACGAGAACACCTCGAACGCCGAGCTGTCGCCGCCGCCGAACGTCGCCGCGTTGAGGCTCACCGGGTCGTTGGCGATGTTCTCGCAGGTCACGGTGAGGTTGGCGCTCGAACCTGGGTTCACCTGCCCAAAATCGAGGGCCGCGGGCTGGCACCGAAGGCCGCTCTCCACTCCGAGCCCGGTCAGGGTGACTCGGACTTCGCACGCGCTCGAGTCGCAGCCGCGAAGCACGAAGTTGCCCTCGTACCGCATCCCCGCCGTCGGGGGGGTGAACAGCACCTCGATCTCGGCCTGCTCTCGGCTCGCCAGCGGGAAGCTGCCGTCGGCGCCGAAGGTGCGATCCCGAAAGCGGATGCAGAAGTCGCCGGGATCGTTTCGGTCCTCGCAGCGCCGCACGTTGGTGCCGCCGCGGTACTCGATGTTGGCGTTGACGTCCGAGTTGTTGGTCAGCACCAGCGGGAGGGTCCGGGTGGTCTGGACGACCACGTTCCCGAAGTCCATGCGCTGCGGGTCCACGGCCAAGGTGGTGGTCACCCCTTCACCGACGAGGCGCAGCTCCACGGTGGGCGTGCCCGGCACGTTGGTGCGGATCTCGATCACGCCTTCGACCCGACCGACCGCCGTCGGGCTGAACACGACCGTCACCACCGAGTTGGCGCCGGCGGGCAGCGCGGTCTGCTCCACGTCGTAGGCGAAGACGCCGTCGGCGGGAAAGGGGTTTCCCTCGACCAGGCTGAAGTCGAGCAAGCCGTTGCCCGTGTTGGTGACCACCACCTGCTGCTGCTGGGTGGTTCCGACCTGCACCTGACCGAACTGGACCTCGGGCGGGTCCACTTCGATTCGAGCCTCGAGGACCGCGATTGCACCGTCGTCTTCGCAGCCGGTGACCGCTGCCAGCAATCCGAGCGCGAGCCCGGCGCGATATGCCTTTGCCATCATGGTTTGTGTCATCTCCTTGGTTGGCTCCCGGGCCGCCCGGTGGCCGTCTCGTGGCGTTGGTGACCGGGCTCACCGATTCCGTCACGAAAAATGACGACCGGGCTTCATTTTTCGTCCGCTTCGAGCGCACCGCACACCGCGGCGGTGACCGCCTCGGTCGAGGCATCGCCCCCGAGGTCCACGGGAACGGTCGATCCGGCGGCGAGCACCCCCATGACCGCCGCTTCGACCCGGCGCCCCGCCGCTGCCGTCGCCGGGTCCCCCCGAGTCCGCCCGAGCCAGCGGAGCAGCGCCGCGGCGGCGAGCACCGCGGCGAGCGGGTTGGCGAGCCCCCTGCCGGCGAGGTCGGGGGCCGAGCCGTGCACCGGCTCGAAGAGGGCCCTGCCCTCGCCGAGGTTCGCGCCCACCGCGAGCCCGAGCCCCCCCTGAAGGACGGCGGAAAGATCGGTGAGGATGTCCCCGAACAGGTTGGGGGCGACGAGGACGTCGAAGCGCGCCGGGTCCGTGACCAGGGCGAGCGCGGCCGCGTCCACCAGCACCAGCTCGGCGAACACCCCCGGGTGCTCGGCCGCCACCTCCGCGAAGACCTCCGCGAACAGCCGGCAGCCATCGAGCACGTTGTGCTTGAGCGCCGCTGCGACCCGGCCCTGACGCTTCTCGGCCTCCGCGAACGCAAACCGCACCACCCGCTCGGTGCCGCGGCGGGTGATGACCCGGGTGTCGGTGGCCAGCTCGGCGACGCCCGCTCGGCGGAGCACGCCGCCTGCCCCATAGTACAGGTCCTCGGTGTTCTCGCGGACGACGAGCAGGTCCACCTCCTCCGGACGCCACACCTCGGGAAATCGCCCAGCGATCCGGGTCCGGACCCCGGGGTAGAGGCGCACCGGCCGAACGTTCGCGTACAGATCGAAGCGGGCCCTCAGGCCGAGCACCGCCGACCACCCGGCCATTCGGCCATCCGGCAGGCACACCGGCCCGGTGCCCCGGGGGTCGGGCCAGCCCACCGCCCCCAGCAGGAGCGCGTCCGCCGCCTCGGTGCGGGCCTCCGCGTCCTCGGGCCAGTCGCGAGACCCGTGCTCGAGAAAATACCGGCCGCCGCAGGGGATCTCGTCGAACACGAGCGGGGCGCCGCTGGCCTCGAGCGCCGCCCGCGCGGCGGCCGTCACCTCCGGGCCGATGCCGTCCCCGGGCAAAAGCGCGATCCGATACACCGAGTCGGCCTGACCGGCGAATGGTCGCTGGTCAAGCCCAGCGGTCGAGCCGAGCCGGATCTTCGAGCGGGGAGAGGAGTCTCGCGCCAGCGTCGCCGAGCTGCTCGACCACGATCGACCACCGGTCGTGAAGACCGAGCAGCGCGTTCACGAGCGGGACCCGGCGGGCCCCCAGGTGGCGCTTCATCCGAAACGAGGTCGGCTCGAGCGACAGGACCTTTCCCGGCCCGAAGCGGCGAAGAGCGTCATCGAGCACATCGTACAGGAGCCGAAAATAGACCGCGTCCTTGCGGTGGTAATCCGGATGAACACCGATTCGCCCGGCCTGCACCCCGCTCGTGTCGTCGAACCCCACCACGAAACCGATCACGCGGTCGCGCCGGTCGCGAGCGAGGGTCAAGCGAACCTGAGGGCCGAGCTCGGTGAGCCGCGCGAAGTATTCGGGGGTGTGGGCGAACCACTCGACCACCGCCCGCTCCCGCATGGGCAGGTAGCACCGGTACAGCGCGTCCGCGACGAAGCGGGCGTCCGCTGCCCGCTCGAGCCGGTGCCCAGCCCGCTCGAAGCGGCGGAGGTTGCGGCGGATCCCGCTTCGGTCCCCCGCGGGCAGGCGGCGGAGGTGGGCGTCGAGGTCCGGGGGCGAGAGGTCCACCACCATGTCGGGGAAACTTGGAAACAGCCTCCACCCCAGGCGGCGCCACCGGGGCCCGTCCACTGCGCCTGCGTGCACGTTGGTGAGGACGGCGACGGCGAGCCCCTCCCCGGCCCGGCGCACCCGATCGGTGAGGATCTCTGGGGTTTCCCCCGCGAGCAAGCTGGTCTGCTCGTAGGGTTCGAAGGGCGTGCCGACGAACAGGGCCGGCGGGCTCAGCAGCGACGGCACCGCCGGCTCGAGCCAGCCCAGCAGCCGGCGGAGGGCCCCCGGCGGCAGCGGCTCCACGAACCGGAGCGGACCGAGAAAGGACGGCATTCCGCCGAGCCGGTCGAGGTCGATGTGGAGCCCCGGGTGGGTCTCGGCGAGCAGCCGGCG